>DASYSD010000103.1:0-3326 GCA_036003745.1 Pyrinomonadaceae bacterium | reverse complement strand
TGGATGGTCCGGTTTTATCCATCCGCCGTTTCGGCGCCGATCCGCTCAAGATGCATACGCTCATCGAGTACGGTGCCCTCACTAAGGAAATTGCCATACTTTTTGAGATGTGCGTGCGCGCGCGTCTCAACATAGTCATCTCTGGCGGTACAGGTGCCGGCAAAACCACTCTGCTTAATGCGCTCTCCGCCTACATTCCTGCCGATGAACGCATCGTTACTATTGAAGATTCTGCGGAGTTGCAACTACAACAGCCGCATATCGTCAGACTTGAAACTCGACCCCCAAACATCGAAGGCCGAGGTGAAGTTTCTCAGCGTGATCTGGTTCGTAACGCACTGCGAATGAGACCTGACCGCATAGTTATTGGTGAGGTTCGCGGTGGTGAAGCAATCGACATGCTCCAGGCTATGAACACGGGCCACGATGGCTCTCTGACCACGATTCACGCCAATACACCAAGGGATGCACTGGCCCGACTCGAGACCATGATCCAAATGACAGGAATGAGGTTGTCTGATCGTGCTATGCGTCAGCAAATAGCTTCAGCAGTTGATCTGGTTATTCAGGTCGCGCGACTGACAGATGGCACCCGTCGCATCACTTCGATCTCGGAGATAACCGGAATGGAAGGCGATACGACAGCAATGCAGGAAATATTTCAATTCGAGCGAACGGGCACCGATGCCACCGGTAAAGTTATCGGGCGTTTCAGGTCCTGTGGTATTCGCCCACGGTTTGCTGAACGCCTTAAACAATATGGCATGCAATTGCCGGCGTTCTTGTAAGGAGGTAAGTCAAGTTGCTGATTCAAACTATCGTCTTTCTATTCTTTCTGTTTCTTACTTACGCCCTGTTCTTGGTCGCAACGCGAAAATCGCACATGCGACAGGAACGCCTGGAGCAACGCGTTAGGGAGGCGCTAAACGAGCCAAGGGTCTCGCCCGATGCTTCAATTGAGATCTACCGCGGAGATCCCATCGGTGGCGGCGAAGTTTTTGGCCGCGCGCTGGCTTCACTCGATTTCGTAAAAAAACTGGAAAAAATGATCAGACAGGCGGATGTCGACGTAACGGTCAGCCGTTTACTGTTCTTCTCCGCCCTCGCAGGTTTGATGGCCTTCTTTGCGACTTACACAATTGCAGATTTTGTTATAGCCGTGATCTTCGGCGTGATTGCCGCCGTCGTTCCAACCTTGCACATAGCCCGCAAACGGCATAAGCGCATGGTGAAGTTTAACGCCCAGTTACCCGATACACTCGACCTTCTGAGCCGTTCACTTGCTGTAGGACACGCATTTTCTGAGTCACTGAATCAGGTCGCCTCAGAGATGCCCGATCCGATTGCCACAGAGTTTCGCATAACATTCGAAGAACAAAAGCTCGGTTTATCAACAAACACTGCGCTGGCTCGACTTGCGGAGCGTGTTCCATTGCTCGACTTACAAATTTGTATAACGGCGATGAATATTCAGCGGGAAACTGGAGGCAATCTTGCGGAGATTCTGGAGAAGGTCGCGCAGACGATCCGCGAACGTTTTAAGCTCGTCGAGGATTTCCGCACCATGACCACAAGTGCGCGTGGCTCTGCCTGGATTCTCTGTGCGTTGCCAATCGTAGTCGTTTTTCTGATGTATGCCATCAACCCTGAATACATGAGTGTGCTGGTCCACGATCCACGCGGCCATTACGTGCTGGGAGCCGCAGGGGTGTTGCAGATCCTTGGAATGCTTACGATACGAAAGATCCTGGACATAAAAGTTTAGGCCAGTTTTCCGGCAAACTCATCAGGAAGGTCAATTGATATGCTGCTTCTAATCGTCCTTTTAACTTTTGGCTGTTTGGCCCTGGGGGTCTTCAGTGTCTACTTTTATTTTTCTAGCCGAACAGGAGTTGTTGCTGCGAGGCTGGAAAGCATGGATCCGTCGCTGTCATTCGTCGAGAATAGCCCGCTCACGGAAATGGCAGAACGAGTTGCAGAGCCGCTTAATCGTATATCTCCAATTTCAGCTGTAGACGCGGAAAAACTCCAAAAGAAATTGCTTCAGGCCGGATATCGTTCCCCGGATGCTGCTACTGCCTTTCGAGCAATCCAAATTGTTCTGACACTGGCCGCCCCCACCCTGGCAGTCACTTTGTGTTTCATATTGGATCAGCCACTAAGCAATTTCCTAATCTGGGGAGTCATCGGCGCTGCGTTCGGCTTTTACCTACCACGCTACATCTTGATAAAGAAAACAACGCGTCGCCAACAACGAATAACCTGGGGTTTGGCGGATGCAATGGATCTAATGGTAGTTGCTGTCGAGGCTGGACTGGGCTTGAATGCCGCAATTAATCGCGTCGGAGAAGAACTAAAGAATATCCATCCTGATTTGCATGAGGAGCTCGAGCTGGTCAACCTCGAAATCCGTGTTGGGCAGAGCCGCGAGGAGGCTCTTCGCAATTTAGCCGAGAGAACTGGTGTCGACGACATTCGCAGTTTCGTTGCCCTGTTGATTCAAGCCGATCGATTTGGCTCATCGATTGGTAAAGCCGTTCGCGTCTTTGCTGAGTCACTCAGAACCAAGCGACGACAACGAGCAGAACAGACTGCGCAAAAAGCAGCGCTGAAACTTGTGTTTCCGCTCACCATATTTCTGTTTCCGGTAATCGTTCTTGTGATCCTTGGCGCCGCACTTCTAAACCTGATCGATCTATTCACGAAGTAGCGTTCTCAAGTAGGAGACCACTAATGCAAAAAACACTTCTCTCTTCTGGTCTGATCCTGATGTTGGTGCTGGTACTCCTTCCTGGTCGCAGCGCGGTAACCGCCGGCGGTTTTGATTGGTCCAGCGTCGCACTTGATGAGTCAGAGTCAACCACGGAAGTTAACGACGACAGCAGCGACACTGCCAACGCCACACCCAAAAAGAAGGGCAATGGTTTTGTTCGTGCTCTGGGTGCCCCCTTCCGCGCGCTCGGCAGGCTGTTTGGCGGTGGTAAGAAGAATGATCAGCAGGCCAAACGTACGAGTGAAAAGGACGCGTCAAAGTTTGAGAGCAAAACGTTCACCCGGATCAAAGATGGCAGCGTCCAACCTTCAACTGCTTCGAACGGTGACAATGCGACGCCCACTGATGCATTTGCTGTTGCAGCATCACCAGTTGATGTTCATATCCAAAAAGGGCGGGAACTCCTGGTGGCCGGCAATGTCGACGGCGCGATTGCCGAACTCAGTGCTGCCACGGCCATCAACCCGAAATCAGGTGAAGCTAACAAACTGTTGGGCATCGCTTATGAGAGCAAGGGCTTCCGTGATCGCGCGCTCCAATCTTTTGAAGTTGC
>DASYSD010000102.1:0-12587 GCA_036003745.1 Pyrinomonadaceae bacterium | reverse complement strand
TCGTGCGCAAGCGTCATCCCGCGAGGATTGCAGCCCGTGTACGGCTGCTTCATCAGTTCAAGATAACTCACGACGTGCTGATCGTACAGCGGGTATCCGTGAAACTCTTCGAGCAGGTTGAAGGCAATGTGCGGTTTGTGTTCCAGCAGCGCGTTGCCGATGTCGTTTAGCTGGTTGTAGAGGCCGATCGGATAGACCTCGTGGCCCATCTTCTTCAACGTCGAGGTCACGTCGAACTCAGTTTTGATTTCCAGCTTTTCTTTATCGGAGAGACCGTTCAACGAATCGGGAGGGACGAGGTCTTCGTGGACCAGCACGATGACGCGCAGTTTCTTTCGCGGCTCAAAGGTCATACGGCTATGCGATGATAACCTGAATGGAGCACGTTCATTACTTGCACAGTCAGCACTATCATGACACGTCGGCGCGTTTCGCGGAAGGGGGTTGCCACACGAAGTTTTAATTCTTTACAGCGATCGATCATGTTCTGTAACACGTGATCGATTGTGTATTGATGCACACCAGTGCCTTCAGCAACGATCTGTCGAACCTCGCGACGCACTTTGCGAAGAAAGATCGCAGCACTGAGTTTGTTTCGGTGTCGCGGATCGTCAGAGAAGATTCGATGAAGTTCTCGATCGTAAACTGCGGGCCATTCGAAGTCGTAACGTTCGCGCTTGCGACGGTAGTGGTCACGCAGTGTTCCTCTCAATGCTGAAAGCGGTTCAACCTTGGTGCGCGTTCTGTTTCTCGGTTTGGTGCCGTCCAGGTCACTCATCAAGTTGTCGATGTACTCGAGCTTGAGCAATGCCGGCCAGCCGCGATAACGACGACGCCACTGCGAACGTGGAGTGAGCCAAACCGCGAACGTCTCGGCGAAGTCTTCCGCGGGATGCGCCTGCGCGTACCACGCCGGCAGGTGCAGCACATACCTGCGGCTCCTCGGTTTTGGTTTGTAGAAATCCGGGTACGGCTGCGCGAATGAGCCGAATAGCTCGCGATGCTGGCGCTTGAAATGCAGCCGGAACGCGGTGTCGAGCGCATGGCCGGCTTCGTGACGCAGAATCCGCATGCACTCAGTATCAGTCCCGCCTTCGACCTCGAGCATCTGCTTCCGTTCGAGCTTCATCAACCGCGGATGGGCGAGGTAAAACGGAATTGCGATCCCGGGCACGCGGTCCGGTGAAAACCACTCTTCCGACAGCCAGACATGAGGCTTAAAGCGAATTCCCCGTGCATTGAGCTCGCTATAGAGCCGTTTTATGTGAGGTTCCAGAAACGACCCCTTGATTTTGATGGGGAGGTCGCAGATTCGCAGGTCAAGCAACTGTTCGTCGCTGAGACGATGCCAGGGGAATCTGTAGCTCACGGTGTGCAGATTCTAGGGTTTTCTCCCGCAAACGGGCAAACCATCCACAGATTACACTGATTATCCTGAATATATCTGGGTAATCTGTGGATGGTTTGCGCTTTGACCCTTTTGCTTTCCAGCTTTCGCGTTCTATTATGAGTGCTCAATTTTGTCAGCGTCTTCCCATTTCACACACACCACAACCAGGAGAAGAACTCACGGGTTATGTTTACAAAGACGATTCTTAGAACTGCTCTCTCAATTGCCTGCTTGTTGACGGTTACTGGGATTGCAACCGCCGACACCAAGGTTAAGACGCGGCAAAACAGCGGCGGTCAAACCTACGAAAATACAAGCTATATAAAAGGCAAGCGCCAGCGCAGTGAAAACAATGGCGGCCAGATGGTCACAATCGAGCAGTGTGACTTGCGACGTAACATACAGCTCATGCCCGCAGCCAAGGTCTACGTGATTCAGCCGTACGACGACGGAACGTCCAGCAGGAGCGCCAACACGACCACAACTCATACGGCAACATCCAGCCCACTGAAGAAAGGCGGCCTTGTTACGTCCACCGTCATCACTAAAGACACTGGCGAACGCAAGCAGATTTTTGGCTACACTGCCCGTCACATCATCACCACGATGTCGATGGAATCGTCACCCGACGCATGCTCGCAGAACAACACAAAGATGGAGATCGACGGCTGGTACATCGATGCGACTTTTGCGCTCGACTGCGATATCAATCGTCAGTACACCGCCTACAGACCACCAACAACCGCCGGTGGTTGCCGTGATCGTTACGAGACGAAGACGATTGGCACAGCGAAAAAAGGATTTCCGGTTTGGGAAAAGATGACGATGCTTGGTGCGAATGGCGCACCGAGTTTTTCAACCATCAACGAAGTGATCGAGATTTCACAGGCGACACTCGATCAGAGTCTGTTTGAGATTCCGCCCGATTATCGTCAGGTGGAAGACTTCGCGAGTGCTTTCAGTGCCGCCTACGCAAACCCACAACCGTCAAACGCGAATTCGGGTGTTGCGGCTAACGTCAACCCGAGTGCGAATCAACCCAGTACTGCCACGTCGACTACACTTGGGCCGAAACGTGCAGGAGTAATCCGCATCGGAGTCGTCGCCGTCAAGCCAGGCAACGTCGCAGAGGGAATGAACGCACAACAACTGGCTCTCGCGGTACAAAACACATTGATTGAGAATTTGAAAGCGACCAACGTTGAAGCCGTTCCGATTGAAGGCAGCGGCGGTATTCAAGCGGAAGCACAGCAGAAAGAGTGTGACTACCTGGTCTTTGCGAACGTGTCGCACAAGAAGGGTGGGGGTGGCTTTGGCAGTCTCATGAGTAGTACGGCTGGAAAGATCGCGAGCAACGTCGGGTATGGCTCGGGTACAGCCGCAGCCGTCGCCACCAATGCAGTTGTCGCGGCGACAGTGGCGCAGAACATCAAAGCGAAAGATGAGATGACACTCGACGTGCGACTCGAGCGACCCGGCGCCACGACGTCCACTTTCGCGCAGCAGTACAAAGGCA
The DNA here is from genome assembly GCA_036003745.1 of Pyrinomonadaceae bacterium. Classification (GTDB taxonomy): domain Bacteria; phylum Acidobacteriota; class Blastocatellia; order Pyrinomonadales; family Pyrinomonadaceae; genus PSRF01. Next base: position 9,681 of record DASYSD010000102.1, on the reverse strand, counting down.
AGGCGAAGTCTGCTGGAGAGGACATCATCACTCCTCTGGTCCAGCAAGCCGCACAGGCGATGCTTGCCGCGGCAAAGTAGTAGGTTTCTCCCGCAGCGGCGCTACGGCGCAACGAAAAAAATACGCACGACGTTGCGCCGCAGCGCCGTTGCGGGAGAAATTCTTCCTGGATCAGCTCCCAGGCATCACACCCGTCTTCAAGAACGAAGACGGGCATTGTTTTTCGATCGTGCATTCCTCGCACAGAGGATTGCGAGCTTTGCAGATCTTCCGCCCGTGGTAAATCATCAGGTGCGGGAAGATCACCCAATCCTTCTTCGGTACAATCTCAATCAGATCCTGCTCAATCTTTTCCGCAGTCTTCTCCTGCGTGAATCCAAGGCGGTGTGAAAGTCGCGTCACGTGCGTGTCGACAACGACCCCGGCCTTGATCCCAAACGCATTTCCCAGAACAACATTCGCCGTCTTGCGTGCCACGCCAGGCAATTCCAGCAACTCCTCCATCGTATGCGGGACTTCCCCGCCATATTGCTCCGTCAACATCTTCGACGTACCCAGAATTGACTTCGTCTTATTCCGGAAGAAACCCGTCGACTGTATATCTTTCTCCAGCTCTCGCGGCGCAACCTTCAGATAATCTTCCGGCCTCGTGTACTTACGAAACAGATCGGCAGTTACGAGGTTGACACGCTCGTCCGTACACTGCGCCGACAGAATCGTCGCAATCAACAACTCAAACGGGCTTGAGTGATTTAACGAACACTTCGCACCTGGATAGGCCCGTTTGAGTCGCCGGATAATATCGCGCGTACGGATCTTCAGTTCCTCTAACCTGTCGCGTTTGGCCATCATCCTGTTCGTTTCAACTTTCCTGTTTTCTTGGCCCAGGCTTCAACACGAACGAAGACCAGCAGGCCCAACGGCAGCAGTATCGCTCCCATCAACGCCAGCACGAGCAACTCGTGCGAGACTGCAGATAATGGCGCGCCAGCGAGATGTTCAGCTGTCGATTCACTGTTACCAACTCCAAACAGCTTCCGGCAAGCTGACAACGTATAAGTCGCCGGTGAGATTGCCGACAGCGGCTGTAACCAGGCTGGCAAGACTTCGATGGGATAATAAACTCCGGAAACTAACAGAAGCGAGCCCTGAAAGATATGTGTCGCTTCTGCTCCTCTCTCGGCACTCATCACCGGAAACACCGCTGCAAACAAGCCGAGGCCCACGAAAGCAACCGTGCTCACTGCCAGAACCACCAGCACACCGGGCAGATTTGCACCACGCAGGTTCAAATCTGTAAACAACATCAAGCCGATGAGTACGATCACACTCGTCACAATGCTGTTCAGTAGTGAATACAAACTGACCCCAAGCAAATGCACGGCTCGCGAGACTGGCGCCATGAACGTGTACTCGAGCGTTCCTTCCCAACGTTCATACGCGATCGACATTGCAATCTCCTGGTAGAGCCAGGAAAGATAATTCCACAACAACGCTCCGACGACGAGTGTCAGAGTCAGTTGATAGTTTTTCTCCGCCACGCCGATGAGGGCCACAGTCGCCGAGGTCACAAGCGCGTAAAAGTTAAAGACGACGACCCAACCGATGTAACGACGAGTAATGTGATACCCGCGGAAAAGAAAGGCCCATGTTTGTCTCAGTGTTGCTTCCATCATCAATCCTCCACCAGTGCCATCTCTTCTTCTTCGGCGAGTTCTTCACCGGTTAACCGGATGAAGGCGTCGTCGAGCGACCCGGCGCCCGCACGTTGCATCAACTGTTTGGCAGTTCCTTCCGCGACAAGCTTTCCGTGCGCGAGAAAACCGATGCGCGCGCACAGCCTTTCCGCCTCCGCCATGTCGTGAGTCGTCAAAAGAATGGTGGTTCCTTCTCGAGACTGCAGGTCTTCCAGGAACGACTGCACGTCGCGACGACTTTTCGGATCGAGTCCGGTGGTTGGTTCGTCCAGCAACAACAGCGGTGGATTGATCATCAGTGCGCGTGCGATGCTGATCTTCTGCTGCATACCACGACTCATCTCCTCCAGCGGCGTTGAGAACTTCGTGTTCTCCATTCCCAACTGCTCGAGGATCTCCATCACGCGGAGTTCTGACTGGCGTGCGTTTTGACCGTAGAGCAGCGCCGTATAAAGCAGGTTTTCGCGCGCGGAGAGCTTCTTGTAGAAAGCAGCGTCAACACTGACACGCCCGATGATCCGGCGCACCTCTTCCGCCTGCTCGGGCAAGGCGAAACCGAGCATACTGACGTAACCGCTATCGGCGATCAGCAGTGTGGAAAGGACGCGGATCAAACTCGACTTGCCGGAGCCATTTGGTCCAAGCAGCCCGTACGTCTCGCCCTGAGCGACCGTGAACGAAACGTCGTCGATGGCCCAGAGCTCGGATTTCTTTCTGAAACCGTTTCGCTTGCGGAAACTTTTGCGAAGGTTGCGCACCTGAATAGCTGGTTGTTGCATGATCGAACCTCAAAAGTGGATCTCCAAAAGATGGGTCCACTGGAACCAAAAAATGTTGAATTGTAGTTGGAAGAAAATAGGAGCGGCTGAGCGTGCGCTCATTCACTCGCCGTTTGGTGCGAGCGAAGTGACCCGATGCCAGCCGCGCAGATCTACTGCGCAGGAATCAAGCGAGGTCCAGCCTTACCAGTTTGAGGAAGATTACTTTCATCACTTCACCTGTGAGGTTGAGAATAATACACAGCCGCAGATTTACGCAAATCAATCCGTCTCCAATCCGCGTTTATCTGCGTTACCGTTTTCCGTGAGCGATCTTGACCGCTTCCGGAAGTTGACGCAATCTCATCATTGAGATCACCCCAAACACTGGTCCGGGCGCAAGAATCATAAAGGCGTACTGCCAGTTATCAACCTTCGGCACCAGCTCGATCGATATAGTCGTCAATAAAAATCCAATGCACATCTGTATCGTCAACGCCGTGCCGATGTACTGCGGATCGCCGAGCTCAGTTACACATGACGAAAACTGTGCCGAGTCAGCCACCACCGTCGCACCCCAAATCGCCGCGACCACCAAAAGCAATAACGGATTGCCGCCATATAAAAACCCAATCACCAAACAACACGTACCACTGATCGCCATCGCCCACGAAGTCACTAACGTTCGTCCCACGTGGTCGGCAATCAAACCCGCAACGACACAACCGATCGCTCCAGCTCCGATCACGATAAACGATCCGAGTTCGGCCAGGCGTGGATCTCCATTTTGCGTCGCAAGACTCGCACGAATCATTACCGGTATCCAGATCCACATGCCGTAGAGTTCCCACATGTGACCGAAATAACCAAAACTCGCAAGCCTGACACCGCGATTACCGAACACGCGGACGATCTGCGAAACGTCAAACTTAGCGGGCGGCAATGCAAATGGACCATCCTCGACAAAGAACAGCACAATTAACCCACCAATTGCCGCGAACAGGGAAACGAAGAGCACATTGGATCTCCAGTTGGCACTGCCCAGCGCGTTGACAAGATAAGGCATCGCTTTTCCCATCGTTAACGCGCCGACCAAAACACCGAGGGCCATTCCACGTCGCTCGCGAAACCACGTCGCCATGATCTTCATTCCCGGAGGATAAACCCCGGCAAGACAAACGCCCGTGGCGAAGCGAAGCACGATCGCTGTGCTGGGATCGTGAACGTACATGCCAAAGATGCCGTTCACCACGGCGCCGAGAAATGATGAGACGGCGAAGAGATGTCTGGTGCTGATGATGTCGGGCAGGTTAAGTGTAGCGCTGATGAGCGTGCCGGCTACAAACCCTAGCTGGACGGCGATAGCGATCCAGCTGATTTGTGATGGAGATAATTGCCATTCAGAAGAAAGAGCGGGGACCACAGCGGAGCCACTAAACCACAGCGACATGCCGAGCAATTCCGCGATTGATAGTAGGGTTAAAGCTTGCCAGCGGCGTGGGGATGGGAGAGTCATTGGGACAGGATCTACAGGGTTTTTTCAAGATTTGCAGGATAAATCATGTTAATCCTGAATACATCCTGTAAATCCTGTCTAACTAAGACTACAGTCCTAACCCTTCTTCGTGGGCCACAAACACAGTCACCAGCTCATTCAATCCTTCTGCATCCTGATCGTCGAACCTTCCGATTGTCGGACTATCAAGATCGAGGACGCCCAACAAACGCTCTCCATCAAACAGTGGCACAACAATCTCGGCGTTAGAGGCAACGTCACACGCGATGTGACCCGGAAACTCATGCACATTCGGCACGATAATCGTTTCGCATTGCTGCGCGGCCACTCCGCACACGCCCATTCCCATCGGAATGCGAACGCAAGCGGGATTTCCCTGAAATGGGCCAAGTATCAGTTCCTCGCCCTTCAGGAAATAAAACCCCGCCCAGTTCACATTCGGCAGCGAATTAAACAGCAAAGCACTGAAGTTTGCCGCGTTCGCGACAAAGTCGTGCTCACCTTTAAGCAGGCTTAGCAACTGCACGACGAGACTCGCATAAAGCTTAGGCTTCGCATTGTTCGTCGACATTGCTACGACGCGCCGCTTCTTCGTGGTTTTCTTTGTTGCTGCTTTCTTTTTGGCTGGTTTTTTCTTCGCAGTTCGAGAAGTCATGTTTGCTCAGATTCCTCCGTTGCAGGCCGGATGCTAATCACCACTGATTTCGAGACTGGCGTATTGCTCTTCAGCGCGACGTGCCGCACCGGCACCAGGACATTTGCTTCAGGAAAGTAAGTCGCCGCACAACGATTTGGAATATCGTAAGGCACGATAACAAATCGTCGGGCGATTCGCTCTTCACCTTCAAAATGGCTCACCAAGTCTACAACTTGTTGCGCCTTCAGGCCCGCCGCGGCGATGTCTGTTTCATTGAGAAACACCACGCGCCGCTCGTTGCTGATTCCACGGTAACGATCATTCAAAGTGTAAACCGAAGTATTAAACTGATCATGACTGCGAATTGTCATCATCAGAAACTGATCCGGATCAAGATTGTGATTTGGCAATTCGTGGATAGTAAACTCCGCCTTGCCGCTGCGTGTATTGAAAACTCGATTGCGGGCCGCATTTGGCAGATAGAACCCACCGGGTTCACGCACCCGCGCGTTGTAATTCTCAAAACCAGGCACAACTTGCTCTATACAATCGCGAATGTTGTCGTAATCAGCGGAAAGTTCTTCCCAGTTAACTGTTGTGCGATGCTCCAGAGTCGCGTGCGCCAGCCGCGCAACGATCTGCGGCTCACTCAACAACTCTGACGACGCAGGTTCGAGCGAACCACGCGAGACCTGCACCACGCCCATCGAATTCTCTGTACTGACAAACTGCGGTCCATTGAACTGTGCGTCTATTTCCGTGCGACCGAGACATGGAAGTATCAGTGCACGATCGCCGGTTACCAGATGAGAACGATTCAATTTGGTCGAGACGTGTGCGGTTAATCGACAACGGCGTAACGCAGCAGCAGTAAACTCAGTATCGGGCGTAGCTGAAAGAAAGTTTCCGCCAAGCGCGAAGAACACTTTAGCCTGGCCCTCGTGCATCGCGTGGATAGCGCGGACTGTATCGTAGCCATGATTGCGCGGCGGCTCGAAATCAAATGCCTCACCCAGCCTGTCGAGAAACGCTTCAGTTGGTCGTTCCCAAATACCTACCGTGCGATCGCCCTGGACGTTGCTGTGCCCACGCACCGGACACAATCCGGCGCCAGGTTTTCCGATCTGGGCGCGCAGCAACATCAGATTGACGATCTCCTGGATGTTTGCCACGGCATTGCGGTGTTGAGTGAGCCCCATGGCCCAACAAAAGATCGTGCGCTCGGACGTGACAAAAATTTCTGCGGCTTCTTCGATCTGCTCTTTAGCGACTCCACTCTGCATGACGATCTCACTCCATGAAACGTCTTGCAGCGCGGCAACAAACTGGTCGAATCCGTTTGTGTAGCGCGTTATGAAGTCGCGGTCGAGCGCGTTCTCATGGGCCAGCACTGCTTTCATGATTCCCTTCAGCAACGCTACATCACCGTTGATTCGCACTTGCAGGAATAAATCAGCGAGCTCTGTTCCTGAGCCGAGCAGTCCGAGAAGGTGCTGCGGATGTTTGAAACGAATCATTCCGACTTCCGGAAGCGGGTTGATGTGGACCAGTTTGCATCCCTTCCGCTTTGCGCGTTCCAGCGCCGCAAGCATGCGCGGATGATTTGTCCCCGGATTCTGGCCGATAACGAAGATCGCTTCTGCTTTGTCAAAATCTTCGAGTGTGACAGTTCCCTTCCCGACCCCGATAGTTTCATTCAACGCAGTGCCGCTCGACTCGTGACACATGTTTGAACAGTCGGGGAGATTGTTCGTGCCAAACTGGCGCACAAAGAGTTGATAAAGAAAGGCGGCCTCGTTGCTGGTTCTCCCCGAGGTATAGAAGATTGCCTGATCTGGATAGTTGAGTGAATTCAACTCGCCCGCGAGTAGTTCGAAAGCGTCCTCCCAGCTCACCGCTTCGTAGTGAGTGGCCCCGCGATGCAGCAACATCGGATGAGTGAGCCGGCCCTGTGCGTTGAGCCATTGATCGGACTGCTCGGTGAGTTCGGCGACGCTCCATTTTTGAAAAAACTCAGGCGTGACTCGTTTGCTGGTAGCTTCATCGGCGACATGCTTGGCGCCGTTTTCACAAAACTCAAAGTGTGAGCGTTTCTGATCGGGCTCGGGCCACGCGCAGCCGGGACAATCGACTCCACCGATCTGATTGATCGTCAAAAGCGTGCGGGCGCCGCGCATCAGTCCCATCTCTTTGGAGATAGTCTTGACCGTCGCAATTATTGCAGGCACACCACCAGCAACTTTCTCTTTTTTTATTTGATCTGACATGCGTTCCCACAGATTATAATCTGTGCAACCTGTGTTAAAAGCCTGACGAGGAAAAAACCATATGACCCTTTCGCGCCCCCTTCGGTCGCTCTTTCTCTACATTCTCTGCCTTTCAACCTTCGGAACAATCGCCACCGCCCAGATTAAACCGGGCCGCGATCCGAATCAGCCAATCGATCAGGATTACACCAACAAGATTCGTGAGTATACAACCGCACCCTATTTCAACTCTCCTCTGACAGACTATCTCCCCGCTTCGTCTGACGTCCCAACACCGAAAGCGGTGCTCGGCGACGTCTCAGGCGCTCCCGGCAAGTTGCCGTACGCCGAAGATGTTTACAAGTACATGCGGATGCTCGAGCGCGCCAGCCCGCGTGTGAAAGTGTTTTCAATCGGCACCTCTGAGGAGGGACGCGAGATGATTGCGGTGGCAATCGCTTCCGAGCAATTGATTTCGAAACTCGATGAAAATCGCGCGCGGCTTACAAAGCTCGCAGATCCCAGATCAATCAATATGGACGAGGCCGAAGGCGATCGTCTCGTGGCATCCTCTTTCCCAGTCTATTACATTACAGGCACGATCCACTCGCCTGAAACCGGATCACCAACAGCACTGATGGAGCTCGCCTATCGTCTCGTCGTTGACAACAGCCCGTACGTCAAATTCATTCGCGACAATGTAATGACATTGATCACTCCGGTTGTTGAAGTCGACGGTCGCAATCGCATGGTCGACATTTACAACTGGCACCTGGCCCATCCAAATCAAAACTGGCCCGGGTTGGTTTACTGGGGTCACTACGTTGCCCACGACAACAATCGCGATGCGATCGGGCTCTCTTTGAAGCTCACGCGTAACGTAATGAATACGTATCTCTCGTGGAAACCTCAGGTGCTGCACGATCTGCACGAATCGGTCCCATATCTCTACGACAACACGATCGGGGATGGTCCATACAACGCGTGGGTCGATCCGATTCTGACCGACGAATGGCAGATGATTGGCTGGAACAACGTTTCGGAAATGACGAAGTTTGGCATGCCCGGCGTCTTTGCTCACGGAAATTTTGACACTTGGTCGCCTGGATATCTGATGTTCATGGCCGCAACCCACAATGGCATCAGCCGGCTGTATGAAACATTTGGAAACGGTGGCGCCGATACTCTGGATCGAACACTTTCGCCAAGCGAATACGAACGCACCTGGTACAAACAGAATCCGCCGCTTCCGAAAGCGAAATGGTCACAGCGTAATAACAATAACTATGAGCAAACGGCGCTGCTTACTTCGCTTTACTACTTCGGCAACAACAGCAAGTTGTTTCTCAAGAATTTTTATCTGAAGAGCAAACGATCGGTTGATAAGCCAAAGAATGAAGGACCGGCGGCGTATGTCTTGCCGGGTGACGAGTCGCGTGTTGGCAATCAGGCCGAACTACTCAGAACTTTGCAGGCTCAAGGAGTTGAGATTAGTCGCGCGACCGCACCTTTCACCGTCGCGGTCAAAGCAAAAAGAGCTGCAACTCCAACGCCATCTCCATCGCCTGCTGCGTCACCTTCTGCATCGCCCGCGGCATCGCCTGCTCGCCGCAAGGACACTGAAGATCGCACGTTTCCGGCAGGCAGTTACATTGTTCGGATGGACCAGCCCTACAGTCGCATTGCAGATGCCTTACTTGATTACCAGTACTGGGCGCCGAACGATCCCCAAACAGCGATCTACGACGACACTGCGTGGACGATGGGTGAGTTGGCAAACGTAGAAGTTGTGCGAGTTGTCGATACTAGAGTTTTGCAGGCGCAGATGGATCGAGTCACGGCTGAAGTACGCTCGAGCGGGGGCATCGGAAACACAGGATCCGTATACGTGGTGAATCACAACGCCGACAACAACCTCGTTACGCTTCGTTATCGTTTGAAAGACGTCGACATGGAAGCGGCTGAGGAACCCTTCGAAGCGGCGGGTCGCAAGTTCAATCGCGGCTCATTCATTATTCGAAGAGCGTCCGAAACAGACTTGCGCAACATCGCCAACGAATTAGGCATCCAGGTCTACGCTGTTGCTGATGCTCCATCGGTGAAGACTCATCCGGTTCGTGCGCCGCGGGTCGCAATCATGCATACATGGCTCTCGACTCAGGACGAGGGTTGGTATCGCATCGGATTCGATCAATTGCAGGTACCTTTCGCTTACATCAGCACTCAGGATGTAGCCAAGGAACCAAATCTTAAGAGCAAATACGATGTAGTGGTGTTTGCCCCTGTCAGTCGTAGTACATTGAACATCATCAATGGCCTGCCGATGTATGGCAATCCCATTCCCTGGAAGAACACATCACTAACGCCGAACCTTGGCCGTATTGACGAAACGGATGACATGCGGCCAGGACTTGGTTGGAACGGTCTGCAGAACCTGATTAAGTTTGTAAAAGACGGCGGGTTATTTATTACAGTTGACGACACGACCGATTTCGCGGTCCAACTCGGCTTCACGGCTGGCGTAACACTCACGCGATCAACGCGTCTGCGTGCAGTGGGTGATATTTTGCGAACTAAGACGGTCGACGCCACAAGTCCGATAGCTTACGGATACGGTGATTCTCTCGCGATGTATTGCTCCAACGGTCCAATCTTCGGAGTTAATAACGGAGTCGGCGGTGGTGGAAGAAGACCCGGAGGAACTCAGCGTTCAACAGGACGAGGCACCCCTGACGATCCAGACGTTCCCCAAGGGCGACCTATGGCCGAGATTCCCGAACCTCCACCACGCGCTGAGGCGTGGCAAGCACCTCCCGTCACGGAGGAA
>DASYSD010000101.1:0-6116 GCA_036003745.1 Pyrinomonadaceae bacterium | reverse complement strand
GACGGATCGGGCTGGCTCAATCCAAGGTTGGAAGTAAACAGAATCACCCGCGTGTGATGATCCGCGCTGAAGTTATGATCGGTGAGGACACGAAACGGCCCACGGACGAAGGTCACCGAATCGAGCGCGACGGCGCGGTTTATCGTACCCTCTTCGATTAGCAAGCTCGGCGTTGGCGGCGGCGTAGGTGTTGGAGTAGGCGTCGGGGTTGGTGTTGGACTTGGAGTTGGAGTGGGGGTTGGTGTCGGCGTTCCCTGCGGGGAACTCAACGTACTCCAGTAGCCACCGTTGATACTAAACGTTCCTCCAGTCATTTGACCGGAAGCACCGACCTCACCGACCGTGCCGTCGATATTGATACCGCTACCGCTACTTGTTCCGCCACCCCCAGCGATAACTCCACGATCTAGCGAAACGATCGATTGCGGCGCTAGCGGCTCTGAGATTCGCGGTTGGCTCCCATTTGTGCTGTATCTCGAACCAAGTTGATCAATCTGCAACCCAGTTGCTGCTTCACGCGATCCGGCAAATGCACCAGCGAGCGCTGACGTCAACGCGACACAGGCAATCGCGACCAGAACGGCTTGGCTATTTGGTATTGACGTTTTCAATGAGTCACTACCTTTGGCGCTGATTCAGTTTGAATTCTTGCTCCCATTCTCATCGTGGCTTCAGCCCGGTGACCTTGCACCAGCAGACTCTTCCTGAACCGTTTCAACGGTTTCGCTTCTGAACGCGCGACACGTTGGTGCCTCGCAGCTGTCTGACGTCCCTTCTCAGTTGCTCGATCTGTTTCTGCTGTTCCTTGATTGCGTTGATCAGCACAGCAGTCAATTGGGAATAGTTCACGCCTTCGATCTCGCCGTTTTGATTTTTGAATGTCAGGCGCGGTTCAACTTTGGCGACCTCTTCTGCGATCAAGCCGATGTCTGGTTGGTGGGTTGTCTTCCAATTGAAGCTGACTGGCTGCAAACGATTGATTAACTGTATGCCGACGCTGAATGGCGCGATCTGAGTCTTATAGCGCAGACTCGACGAGCAATTTGAGATGGCCGCGATGCCGTTGCGACAAAGTTGAGTAGAGCCGCCGGTGTCGAGTACGCCTATCCCAATAGTCCCACCGGGTCTTATCTCGACCTGGTTGGAACCATTGCCTTCTCTGAAAATGATCGTTCCGCCCGGCGGGCGATTGATGTAGGTGTTGGTATCTCCGCCGCCCCGTAGCGCATAGTTGACGCAACCCGAGAGTGATAGGCCGAAACCGATGCCACCGGAGCCAAACCCACAGCCCGCGTCTCCAATCAAAATGTTGCCGCCGTTAGTGGAAAAGCCGTTGGCAGTGTTGATGATGGTGCTGACGTGAAGTTGCGCTTTCGGTGCGCCGGTGCCAATACCGACGCTGGTGAAAGTGTTGCCAAGAGCCAGTGAATTGCTCTGCGCCACAAAGGCGAAAGCGCCGATGGCTGTGGAGTTGTGCACTCCTGAGGTGAAATCTGTCCCAGCGCCGAGCAGCGTGATCCCGGAGCCGACCGCGACCGTCGCTCCATGACGACCGGCGGACGCGCCTATGAACGTATTGGAATCGCCCTCAGTAATGCTAGAGCCGGCTTCACTGCCGAAGAATGTGTTAGAGGAACCAGTCGTGTTTTTCTCGCCAGCCTGTGATCCGAAAAAAGAGTTGTTTCTTCCACTCATGTTCGAAGTTCCGGCGCTAGATCCGAAGAATGAGTTGATCTCGCCTTCCGTATTTCTCAGACCAGCATCAGTTCCGAAAAAAGAGTTTCGGTTTCCACTCGTGTTAAAAGCGCCAGCGAAAGTTCCAAGAAGGAGTTCTCTGAGCCAGTTGTGTTGGCTCGGCCAGCTTCAAATCCGAAGAAGGAATTGTGCGTACCAGTGTTGGTCCCACCGGCGCCAACTCCCGCTAACAAGTTAAAGGTACCTGCGTTGCTCAGCACGCGACTGCCACCGAGATTGAAGTGAGTGGCCGCGCTGACTACGTTTCCCGAAAGTGTCTGGCCCACTGTCGCGCTGCCGGTGATGTTGAAGTTCCCTGATTGCGGTGAGTTGGTATTCTGAATGTAATTCGCACTGCCCGCGGGTACTCCGCTCGCCGGCACACTGTCGGCGGACGCAGCCCTCAAGCTGCGAACCGCATAAGGGGTTGAAGTGATCTGTTGTCGCGGGCTGAGTGTGGTGAACGACCCGCTGCCGGATGGACGCGTGCCGATCTCCAGAAATCGGCCGGCACCGTTAAAAGCGCTCGCGCCGAAATCCAAACTGACAGTGAAGATACCGTTGCTGACTGCGACAGTGTTCAGAGTCTGAGTCGAGCCAACCTGCGCGCCCCCCATCAGGCTGTCCCACAGCGCAAACTGCAGATCATAATTACCATTGGCAGGCGTTCCCCCGTCCGTGAGGCGACCTTGATATGTGAACCCACTCGTTTGCGCCAATGTCGTGGTGGAGACCAGGAGAATGAAAAACACTTTCGCGACTAACCTATTCATAGACTCTCTACTCCTCTCTTGAACGATCGAGTAGGGGGAACTGATGATCATCGGGTGTTGCTCGGCTTGAGATCGTTTCTTACTGAGTAGTGGTGAGAAGTGTTTTGACGTATCGCAGAATTTTTGGGGCTGGAGAACTCACTTCAGAGGGTCGCGAGTCTTCCCTCCGACGGAGGGAGATGTCTATGGCTCATGCAGCAAAGCGAAATCCCACACACGGCAGAAGCTCTGTCAAAACTCAGATCACCAGTGGTTCTTTTCGTGTTGGTTGTGTGGTTTCGTGGATCCCTCAGAATACCAGTCGGTTCTTTTCGTGTTGGTTCGTGTGGTTTCGTGGATCCTCTTTTCCGTTAGCAAGAATACGATCCACGAAACCACACGAACTGACACGAACGAAGATGGAGCACGACTTGGGATTTTGACACTATCTCAGCAGCGTGTGGTTCCTTCAGATCCTTTCTTCAAAAACTTCACGGTGCAAGTGGTCCAATCCCATACACGGCACAGTGTGTGGATGCTTTCTAGCTAACGAACCATACAGTGCCGTGTTATGGGAGTGAAAAGCATGAAGCGAGCGGGGTTGTAGAAAGGATCTGAACGAACCACACACTGCCGTGTATGGGATTCAGCTTCTTCAATCGCGGGCTCGTTAACTAGAAAGGATCTGAACCATCCACACGCTGCCGCGTATGGGATTCAGCTTCTTCAATCGCGGGCTCGTTTAGCTAGAAAGGATCTGAACGAACCACACGCTGCCAGTGTGTGGATGGTTCAGATCTTTTCTACTAGGACGTCTGCTGGCTCTTGGCAAATCCCACTAAACGGCAGTGTGTGGATGGTTCAGATCCTTTCTACATACGTCGCTCGCCTCTAGATTCCAATCCCATACACGGTAGAGACTCTTATGAAAATAGAATTGCCTTGAATCATATTGACGAGTCTCGTTCTATTTTCATTCGCGGTGGCGAATCAAGATTCATGATTTCCGAAGAATGAGTTGTCGTGGGCATCGGCATTTCGGAAGCCCGCTGCATCACCGAAGAAAGAGTTGCTTTGGCCTGTGGTATTTCCGGCGCCGGCGTTATAGCCGACAAATGAGTTTGAGCTACCAATCGTATTTGCTTGTCCAGCATTCTTCCCAAAAAACGCATTCGCTACGCCCGTTGTATTGCTGGTTCCGGCCTCAATACCCGCAAAGAAATTGTTCGTGCCGGGAGCGCTCAAAACTTGTTTGCTGGCAAGGTTGTATTGCGTAGTTGTATCAATCGCGCCGATCGCGGTGATCGCAGCGCCAGTCCCTGTGTTTGCCGCCGAGAGAGTGAAGTTGGCATCCGCACTTGTTAATGACAAAGGTGCACTGACCTTCGGCGATGTCACTGCACCGTCGGCCAACTCAGATGGGGTTACGGCGTTGTTCGCAATCTTGTCAGCAGTCACTGCATCATTTGCCAGATGGCTGTTGTTAATTCCACCCGTCGCAACGCCGAGAGGCATCGCGGTAGTGCCTTCGCCTGTGAGACTCGCATCGTGCTCGACTTTTTGTAGACCATCCGTCGTGCTATCCAACTGAATTCAATTGTGCTTCATGGCTAGTCTGTGAGTTTTCTTTGCTATCGAAAGTAATGTTCGCGACTTCGGGTGTGGTTGCGTCCGCAGGGTGCGCGATGATGACAATGCCGTTGTTAGGAATTCCATTTAACCCATGCCCATCGTCACCGAGCCACTGACGCACGAGAGAAGTAATGTCAATCACGAGAAACTCATGGCGCTTGTCGAGCTCGATCTGAGTCGTAGTCGTGAACAGGTTTCCGAGCACTGGAGCGTTACGTCCTGTAATTGTCGCCTCATCCCATGGTCCAAGTACTGTGTAGACGTCGAGTTTGCCGGGATTCGTAATATTGGCAAGGTAAAGCTTGAGAGTGGCGCGCTCGACTGCGGAGCTTGGTGTGCCCGCAGGCAACGTAGAAGATAGTTTGAATTTGATATAGACGTTTCCGGTTGAGTTAACGAACAGATTTGGATTGGCGCCGAAGTTTGAATCAGACATTTTCGGCGCCGTGCTTGTGTGCGCATCGTCTATCAAGACTGATTGCGCGAACGATGTGCCGGGCAGCGCAAGGAAGGCAATGAATGCATATAAAGCAGATCCAAACAGGATTTGCATTCGCTTTCGCCGTCCGTGCGCCGGTTGTTTGCTATACGCGAATCGCGGTTCAAGCAGATTTATGCTGATGGAATCCATGGCGTTTTCTCAACAGCCGATTTGGGCGCGAATGTCGTTTGCGGCCGCAGTGAGTTGCTGTGCCTGCGCCTCAGTAAGTTTGTTCCCCGCTTGTGCTCGCACTTCGTTCAGGAAAGCCAAAAGCGAGTTGCACGCTCCAGCGGCGTCGCCTGCCTGCCAGGTATTGAGCGCCGCTTCCAGCTTGGCATCCAGACTGCGCGCCGTGCCGCGCGGCAAACCGTAGCTGGCGACCCGTTCGCGCAGGTCGTCAATGGCTTGCACCACCTGTGGTGGCGAGGGCAGGGTGGTGAACGAGCCGGTCTTGGCGGCGAGGCAGTCGCCGTCTATCGCGTGTCGGTTGCAGACGCGGAAGTGGTAAGTCGTTCCGGGCACAAGCCCGGTCAGCTCAATGCTGTGGGCGGTGACGTTCTGTTGATCCCCGACCGACAACTCGTCAGGCGAGGTCGTGCCATAATCGACGCGGCCGACGCCGATGACGTTCGCATCCCAGAGGATCCGGGCTCGGTCCACGCCGGCATCGACGAAGACATTTCCGATCGTCTGCACGCCTGTGAAGAACGGTGGATACGGCGCCGGATCGTTTGTCGTGTCGGGGCGGGTACCGTTCGGATCGGTATGCGTGACCTTGAAGAAATAGTTCGTGTCAGCCTTGATCACAGGACCGACGATCAAGTCGACCTTATGCTCGAGGCTCGCCGGCGTGGCGATAACGTCGACCGGCGTTCCGATACCCTGGGGGTTGTCGAAGGCTTCTACCTTTCCGGTCCCGACGAAGTCGGCGATCCAACGAATCTCGATCGTGCTGTTCGGGCTCACTCGTACCGAGGGCCCAACCGTGAAGACCGCTGCGGCGAGGCGCGGCCAGAGAACCGGGCTCGCCATGGCCGCGGCGAGTACAAAGATAAAGGTCACACTTACCCACCTGGAGCGCTTGAAACGCGATGTCCTTCGAGATCGATCTGATTTCATGGCGAGTGCGCAGAATGCTGCAATAGGCCTCTTCATCGGAAGTCCGTCCCCTTTGGAATTAGCGTGATTCGACGGTTGTCATTGAGTAGTGGCAGGAACTGCCAGGACGTATCGCAAAATTTTCTTCCGAGATCATCCCTCACCGGCAGGTCGCTAAAGAGGACCTGTTCGGAGCTGTGAGGCTTTGCACAAATCGACTTGCGAATTTGATTGGCAGACTAGTTTTTTCAACGCACGAATCTGTTCTTCTTGCTGCCGTAGAACGTTTTCCTGAGTTTGAAATTTCTTTTCTTGCGCGTCGATCTGTTTCTGCTGCTCTTTGATTGCGTTGATGAGGACGGCCGTCAATTGGGAATAGTTAACGCCTTCGATCTCGCCGCTCTGGTTTTTGAAGGTCA
>DASYSD010000100.1:0-25236 GCA_036003745.1 Pyrinomonadaceae bacterium | reverse complement strand
TTTACCGCGAAGGAATTTGCTCTTTTGTTTACCCATCTGCTCACGGTCTTGTTATAAGGTCTGTGCCTTTTGTGATTCTTTGTGATCCACCTCTTCTGCTTTCTCTTCCGCTGCTTTTCTTACGCGCAAACGAATTATTCGTCGTTCGTCTGCTTCAAGCACTGCGACTTCGAGTCCGCGGATCGTCAGGAGTTCACCTACGGGCGGAACCTTTCCTGATTCGTTGATGACGAGTCCGGCGATCGTGGTGAAATCGTCAGCCTCGATCTCCATGTCAAACAGTCGTTCGATCTTCCCGATCTCGATTGAGCCCAGCACTTCGTAACTGCCATCGTCGCCTTCGACGATATCTTCCAGCTCTTCGCCGGCGATGTCCTCGTCTTCGATCTCACCGACGATTTCTTCGAGAATATCTTCGACGGTAACGAGACCGCAGACGCCGCCATACTCATCGATCACCATCGCGAGTTGCACGTGAGCTTTTTGCATTTCCTCGAGCAACGTCGCCACAGGTTTCGTTTCGGGGACCTCGTTAACCGGGCGCACCAGAGATTTAATACATTCGTCTTCGCGACCATCGGCCCAACACTGCAGCAGATCTCTCACATAGATTATGCCTTGAACATTGTCGATCTGTTCGCGATACACGGGCAGCCGCGAGTATTTCCACTCCAGGATAATGTCCCGTGCTTCGCGTACAGTTGCATTCTCAGCAACGGCAACAATATCAGGACGCGGCGTCATCACTTCACTCACGCGCGTATCGCCAAACTCAATGATCGAATGGATCAGTTCGCCTTCTTCCTCTTCCAAAATGCCTTCCGCTTCACCGACGTCGATGAGTGCCTGTAGATCGCCGCTGTCGTCATCTTCTTCCTCTTCCTCACCGACTTCAGTCACCTGATCTTTTCGACGCGAACGATCGAAGAGTCGTTGAAAAGGATCGGCGATGAAAGTCATAACGGGAATGAATGGACGAACGATTGGTAACAGAAAAAGCAGCGTGGCTTCCGGATTTTGGGTGGAGATAAATAGCGGTATCAGTTGACGAAAGATTCCCGCGAGGATCAGTCCGGCGAAGAGTCCGACGAGTACGAGCCTGGGATCCGGAAACAGGTTTAGCGAGATCGAGGTGATGAGTACAGCGACCACGACGAGCAGTATTTGGATCGTCGCCGAGAGAGCGAAGCCAAAACGCGGGCGGTTCTCCAGGGCTTGCCGCAGGAAGAGTCTTGATCGTGGCTCAGGCTTGTCTCCATTCTCGCCAATCAAACGGCGCAAGCCCACGTCGCTCAACTGCGCGAAGGCCATGTCGACCGTAGCCAGCAAAGAGAGCACTATGAGCAGAACCAGCGCAAGCCCTATTTCAAGTTCCATCGATGGGAAACCAGTCTAATCGTTTTTGGTTGAATCGGAAATGCT
Source organism: Pyrinomonadaceae bacterium (assembly GCA_036003745.1). Lineage (GTDB taxonomy): Bacteria > Acidobacteriota > Blastocatellia > Pyrinomonadales > Pyrinomonadaceae > PSRF01. The sequence goes on along the minus strand of DASYSD010000100.1, from coordinate 23,814 downwards.
GGATTGTGCTTTGTCCTTAGATCTTGGATCTTTGCAAAGAACTACGAACCAAGTACAAAGTTCAAAGCTCCTAAATTCTCAATTTCCTCCTCAACCTCAACTCCAAACGATTCATCTCGCCGTTATCCCTTTCATGATCGTAACCGGACAGATGCAGCAGCCCGTGAAGGATTAGCTGCGCAACTTCGTTTTCAAACGACAAACCATTTTCCTTAGCCTGCACGACGGCGGTCTCTACTGAAACTGCAACATCACCAAGATTCGCCTTCTCTTCAGCTGGGAAAGACAAAACATCCGTAGCCTTATCGATTCCGCGAAATTGGCGGTTGAGTTCCCTAATCCGCTTGTTTGAGACGAAGGCAATTGTCGCTGAGGATTCGTTTTTACCGATCGCGTTGAGAGCTTTAGTCGCGAAAGTGGCCCATTCGTCCGGGTCGAGTCTGAAACGTTTTTGGCGATTAACGACCTCAATCATCTTTACAAAGCACCAGGCACAAAACTCAAAGCTCCCAAACCTTAAATCTGGCTCTTCTTGCCTTGCTCTTCGTACGCGCGAATGATCATTTGGACCAGCTTGTGTCGCACGACGTCCTTGTCAGTGAAGTAAACGAATTCGATACCTTCAAGGTGTGAAAGTATTCGTTCTGCTTCGATCAAGCCACTCCGTTTACCGGTGGGAAGATCAACCTGAGTAACGTCTCCGGTGATCACCGCCTTCGATCCGAAGCCGATGCGCGTGAGAAACATCTTCATCTGTTCGCTCGTGGTGTTCTGCGCTTCGTCGAGAATGATAAACGCATCCGACAACGTTCGCCCCCGCATGAACGCCAGTGGCGCGACTTCAATGACACGTTTTTCGAGTAGTCTAGTGACCCGTTCGTAGTCGATGAGATCAAACAGCGCGTCGTAAAGCGGACGCAGATAGGGATCGACTTTGTCCTGCAAGTCACCGGGAAGAAAACCCAGTTTCTCGCCGGCTTCGACGGCTGGTCGTGCGAGCACAATGCGGTTGACCTGTTTTTGCATCAACGCCTGAACTGCCATCGCCACGGCCAGATAAGTTTTGCCAGTGCCGGCCACACCAATGCCAAACACGACGTCCTTCTCCTGGATGGCCTGAATGTATTTGCGCTGATTGGACGACTTGGGCGCGACCTGTTTCTTGCCGGCGGGATTGAAACGCGCTTTCGTAAAGTAGTCGCGCAGGCTGAAGGCGCGGTCTTCCGCGATCTGCGCGAAAGCCTCGCGCAGTTCTTTGTCGGTGAAGTGTTTTCCTTCCTTGAATAGGTCGGAAAAGTCTTCGAGGATACGTTGGACGGTTTCGACGTCGGCCGGATCGCCATCAATCGAAACGTCCTGTCCGCGGGCGTCAATTCTTACGTCGAGTAGAGACTCCAGGTACTTGATGTTCTGATCGTGAACACCAAATAACGTCTCCAGACCACGAGGCGGCAACTCAATCTTCTTCAAACTCTGTTAACTTTCTCCTTCGCGCAGCAGGACCGGTTATGCAGGTGTGGGGCTTCGGCGAGCAGTAAGATGATTTGCATAGATTGCAAAGTTGACGCTACTACAGCCTTTCGCGAGTGTCAATATGTGCCACAAAAGGTAGAGAACCATGCCACAAAGGGGCACAAAAAGCACAAAATATTTTCCGTTATCCCGGCCTATTTATAGCTGGCTAAAAATAATCAATTATGGAATCGAGGAACAGCGCGGTAGAGTAGCCGGCAGGGAACCCCGCGGCTCCCCGTTGAATATGAAAGCCTCGTTAATCATGTCTGTGCGCTCCATTATCGTAATTAGCTACATTTCTATTCGGCTTCGACCGACTTGATGGCCCAATTGACAATCTCCGTCGCTATACTCGGCCATCAACAAGAAGAAAGTTGATGGCTTTTTAGTTATGGCGTTCAAAAGGACACTTGGCATATGAGTTTCGACCAATCTAAATGGGTCTGGCGCAATGGGGAAATCATTCCCTGGCAAGACGCCAACACACACGTCTCAACCCACGCGTTGCACTACGGTAGCGGTGTTTTCGAAGGAATCCGCTGCTACGCAACGGACGATGGCCCAGCCATCTTTCGTCTGGATACACACCTCGACCGTTTCTACGCTTCGGCAGATGTTTACGGCCTTGAGGTGCCTTATAGCCGGTTACAGTTGACCGAAGCAATCGAGGAGTTGATTCGCCTGCATGAATTCGAAAGCTGTTACTTGCGGCCACTCTGTTACTTCGGAAGTGGTAATCTCGGTGTGCATCCAGCCAAGTGTCCTGTGGAAGTGGTCATACTTGCCTGGCCCTGGGCGCCTTATCTCGGAGCCGTCGGACTCGAACAGGGCGTGCGAGTGACGATCTCACCCTGGAAGAAGTTTCATTCCGAAATGATGCCGACGACCGCAAAAGCCTGCGGACAATATCTCAACTCCATCCTGGCAGTTCGGGACGCTTTCAAACGGGGTTTCGACGAAGCGCTGTTATTAAACAGTGAAGGCCATTTGGCTGAAGGATCCGGTGAGAACCTCTTCATTGTTCGTAATGGAGAATTGATAACCAACGACGAGCGACACTCAATTTTGATGGGGATCACTCGCGATGCAGTAATTCAGATCGGACGTGATCTGGGGCATCGCGTTGTTACTCGTGCAATGACGCTTGAAGACCTCGGCACCGCAGATGAAGCGTTCTTCACCGGCACTGCCGCAGAAGTAACACCGATTCGTGAGGTTGACGGCGTGGCCATTAACGACGGCGCACGTGGTCCAGTTACCGAGAGCATTCAACGCGTTTTCTTTTCCGCAGTGGCAGGTCGTGAAGACCGCTATAAAGACTGGCTCCGCCTTGTCGTGCAGCCTGTCGAAGTGGGTCAAAGATGACTAAGCGCATCGAAATCTACGATACGACGCTTCGTGACGGCACACAGGGAGAGGCGATCAACTTTTCGGTCGCTGATAAGTGCCGAATCGCTGAAGAACTCGACGCGCTCGGAGTCGACTTCATAGAGGGGGGCTGGCCCGGATCGAATCCTCGTGATGTTGCCTTTTTTAACGACGTGCGTTCACTGAAGTTGCGTCACGCTCGCGTGACAGCGTTTGGGGCCACGCGGCGTCGAAGTTATTCGTGCGAAACCGATCCGAGTATCCAGTCTCTCATTGAGGCAGACACACCAGTTGTTACAATTTTCGGCAAGTCGTGGGAGCTACACGTTCGCGAAGCGCTGCGAATTGATCTCGAAGAGAATCTCGAGATCATTGCCGATTCTGTGCGTTACCTTTCCGCTCGCGTTCCGCTTGTGGTTTATGACGCGGAGCATTTTTTTGACGGGTATCGGTCGAATCCTGAATACGCAGTGAAGACGTTACTCGTTGCTGCTGAGGCGGGAGCCGCGCGAATCGTACTCTGCGACACGAACGGCGGCAGTCTCCCAGGCGACGTAGAACGTATTACGGGCGATGTAACGAGCAAGTTAAGCGTTCCGGTCGGCATTCATTGTCACAACGACGGTGAGCTGGCGGTCGCAAACACACTGGCCGCTGTTCTGGCGGGTGCGAGTCATGTGCAGGGAACGATCAATGGATATGGTGAGCGTTGTGGCAACGCGAATCTGTGTGCGGTGATACCGAACCTGGAGCTGAAGCTCGGACGTGAAGTCATTGGTCCAGAGCGTCTGCAGAAGTTGCGCGAAACCGCCTGTTTCGTAAGTGAGATCGCGAACCTTCAGCTCGCTTCGTCGTCGGCATTTGTGGGAGCGAGCGCTTTTGCGCATAAGGGTGGCGTGCACGTGTCGGCAGTCGAGCGCAATCCGTTGACTTACGAGCATGTTGCTCCCGAGTTGGTTGGTAATCGACGACGCATACTCGTGTCCGATCTCTCGGGACGCGCGAACCTGACGGCGAAAGCACGCGAGCTCAATCTGGAGTTTGCGGGTGAGCAACGGATCCTCGACGAGGTGAAGAGGCTGGAACATGAGGGCCTGGAATTTGAAGCAGCCGAGGCCAGCTTTGAACTGCTGGTCCATAAATTGCGCAACGAGCCGGAGCCATTTTTCGAGCTGCTCGCATTCAGAGTTATTGACGAGCATCGAGGTGTTTCAACACCGCTGAGCGAAGCGACGGTCAAGATCAAAGTCGGCGACTCGGTGGAACACACTGCGGCCACCGGCACCGGACCGGTCAACGCGCTCGATCAAGCGCTCCGGCGTGCGCTCAGAGAGTTTTACCCTTCCCTGGCGGAGATGCGTTTGATCGACTACAAAGTGCGCGTAATAAATAGCTCCTTGAGCGGGACGGCCAGCCTTGTGCGCGTGTTAATTACGTCGAGTGACGGCAAGACCAAGTGGAGCACGGTCGGCGTATCGTCCAACATTGTTGAGGCCAGCTGGCGTGGATTGGTTGATTCAGTGGAGTATAAGTTGATGAAGGATGGAATAAAGCCTGTGGAACCGTCCCTCTTAAGTCCGCGAGAAACGATCATAAATGACAAATTAGATTTGCGCGATTGAGGAACTTCATTTCGAGATCCGCTCGATGCGATTTATTTGGCTGAGTCTCCGCGCAAAATCGAGGGTTCGAGCACAAGGGAGAATCCTGGGGGCTGTATAAAAAAGAGCATATTAACCCTGAAAAGGGATCAACGTGAGAGGAACCCTTTCAGGGTTGAATCAAACTTTGGACTGATATCCCAGGGTTGTCGCTGCGCTCCAACCCCGGGCTGAAATTAGCCAACGCCTTCGGCGTTTTCCAGACTGACCCAGTACCAAAGTCGTTCATGGCTTGACACATGCTGGGGCGGTACTTATACTCCGTCGCTTGCGCCGAAGGTGGATGGCGCCTGAATAGTGGGTTTTTTCTTAGTTTTTGGAGATTTGAATGCCGAATCATAAATCAGCAGAGAAGCGCGTGCGTCAGAGCGAAAAGCGTCGCGCCATCAACCGTGGCCACAAAACGAAAGTCAGAACGTACATCAAAAAGCTGCGGGCGGCGCTCGACTCAGGCAACAGTGGGGACGTGCAGAAGGTTCTGCCTGATGCCATTTCAGTGATCGACAAGTCGGTACAGAAAGGTGTCCTGCACAAGAACGCTGCCGCTCGTTACAAGTCGCGGCTGACAGTTCGCGCGAATCAAGCGGCTGCCAAATAGACCAGCCGACATATTAAAGATCAACCGAGGCGGATCGAATTTCGGTCCGCCTCGGTTTTTGTTTTGGAAAGGAGTTTGTGATGAACACGTACCAGTCGGAGGCAGAGATCGCAGAGGTGGTCCGCGGATTCGAATCGTGTGAAACGGGTGCGGATGATTTCAAGCATCGGGATCATCTCGTGGTTGCGATCTGGTATTTGCAAACCATGGACAGGCAGGCCGCGCTCGACCGTATGCGTGCGAGGCTGTTGCGCTTTCTCGACCACCACGTAGGCGATAGGACGAAGTACAACGAGGCAATCACCAGCTTTTGGATTGACCGGGTGGCTGAAAGACTGGATGAACTCGGGGCTGAGACTTCGCTCGTAGAGAAGTGCAATCGAATTGTGGAATCTTCCGATTTTGGGCCACAGATTTACGCGAATGAACGCGGATTAGCCAGCTAACTCGCAGACGAGCAACTCGAGTTGCAAACGAGGCGTGGCTTGAGATGTTTTGATCGCGAGATCAGCGGCGGCAGTCAGTTGAATTCCACGCGCGATCCTGGCTGTGGTGCTGCGCTGCAGAGTGGAAATGTAAGCTTCACGTTTGAATGGCGGCAGTGAGATATTGCGGAAAACCTCGTCTCGACCGCCGCGCTGGAGCAAGTGCTTACCCAGAGCAAGACGGTGATAGTTGCCGGCGATCAACCCAACAAGCATCACGGGTTCAGCACCATCTTCAAGCAGGCGATGAAGAGTTTCGAGTGCTTTCTTACGATTGCCGGCCAGCAAGTGATCTCCCAATTCGAAATTTGACAACTCACGCGAGCGTCCAATTAAGTCATCGACAAGATCGAGCGTGATCCGGCCGCTACTCGCCGCTGCTGAAGCGAGTTTCTCCAGCTCGTTGAAGAGGGTTTGCACGTCAGTGCCCACTAACCGAATCAACTCACTTAAAACCTGATCGTCAGCGGAAACCTTGAGCTCTTTCAAGCGCGTCTTGGCCCATGCTTTTGTCTCGGCATCCTTGAGCGGTGCGAACTCGACGACCGTGCAGGTATCCAGCAATACCTTGCTCGACTTCTTTCGCTTGTCCAGTTCATCGGCAATGAAGATCATCACCGTTGTGGGCGCCGGATTGTTTAAATAACGAATGAGAGTATCTTCGTCTGCCTCGCGCAGCTTTGCAAAATCGCGAATACGAACCACGCGTGTGTCCGACATCATCGGCAACTGCTCTGCCGCAGCAATCGCGGACTGCACCGGATCGCTCACCAAACTGAAAGCCGATTCGTTGAACTCACGCAACAGAGTGCGGCTGAGCGCGGCTTCTGTGATTGTTTGCGCAGCGACTCGCCGCAAATAGGTTTCGGAGCCAAGCAGCAGATAGAGCGGGCGCAAGCCTTCACGCAACGAGCGATCGAGCTCAGTTCGAGACAGCGTTTTCATTTCTTTTCGATCTGGACAGCGTTGATGAGTGTTGAAACGATGCTTTCGGCAAAATTACGCGACATCCGGAGAATTGCTGGATCTTCTTCGTTGAAGAAACTGCGCGGGTCGCTCGCAAATTCATACTCGCCACGGAAAACGAAGTTCTGGTTGTCGTAAAGAACGCGGTTCTCAGTTTGATCGCGGACGGTAACCGCGGCCTCGATCGTCACTTCAAATATACGCGCGCGGCCTTTGTCGTCGAGTAGTACGCCGCCGAAATAGAACTTTTTGATGACCCCTTCGATTACAGCGTCAGCACCTTCACGTTGTCCCTGTACTCGTAGCCCGCGACCGCGATGCACCAGCTCTCGCATCACGGCATCCGTGAAACGTGACTCAATCTTATAGCGCAGCGCCTGGCTTTCCATCTGGAAAGCTGGCACAGCGACGGTCTTGATGCGGGCTGGAAGTTGATTCTTGGTAACCGGCTTGTAGCACTCAGCAAAACCGGACACGAACGAGAGCATTACGATGAAGAGGGAAACACGCAGAAGCTTAGTCATCGGCGCTGGATTCTCTCACATTTGCGGCGGATTATCACGGATGCTCTCCGCAACACGGATTGTTTCGATAGTTGCCTTCACCTCGTGCGCGCGGATGATGTGGGCGCCTTTCAGGATGGCGGCCGTGATGGTGGCCATGGTGCCGTGGAGGCGAGCTTCGGTGAGGGCGGGTGTGCCTGAATCATCTGCGAGGATGCGGCCGATGAAAGATTTACGAGAGGTGCCGATAAGCAGTGGGTAGTCAGGGAAGGCGGCTATTAGTTGATCGAGTTTTGCGATTAGTTCGAGGTTCTGTTCCTGACTCTTACCGAAGCCGATTCCCGGATCGATCACGATCGATTCGCGCTTCACTCCGCGACGCTCAGCCATGTTGATACTCGCACGCAGGCTGTGTGTGACTTCATGCATGATGTCGGCAACGGGCGGCAGACGGTGCATTGTCGCCGGCGTTCCGCGGGAGTGCATCAATACAAGGCCGGCCCCGGCGCGAGCGACGGCATTGGCGATGTAGAAATCAAAACGAAGGGCTGAGATATCGTTGACGATTGCAGCCCCTGCGTCGAGTGCGGCGCGTACGACTTCAGACTTGGTGGTGTCGACGGAGATGGGTGTGTCGGTGCGTTGAACCAGTGCTTCAATTACAGGAACGACGCGTTTGATCTCGTCTTCAGCAGAAACAGGCTCACCGCCAGGACGCGTCGACTCGCCGCCAACGTCGATGATGTCGGCGCCTTCCGCGATCATCTGTTCGGCGTGTGCCAACGCAGCGTCTATGCTGAAAAATTGGCCACCGTCGCTGAAACTATCAGGTGTGACATTGAGAATGCCCATGATGAGCGTACGCTCGCCGATGGGTAATAAGCGATCCTTGATGTGCCAGGAGCGAGTCATCAGGGAAGGATGATAAAACAAAAGGGGCGGCCACGGAGTGCCGCCCCTACAAAAACATTCTTTAGAACACCTTATGCCGGCGCCGGATTGCCGCCGGTTATTGGTGGCAGAATCGGCTTCAGCGGTTTAGCGGTCGGTTCCTTCAACTGAGGACGATCCTGATCATTACCGGAATCTACTGCCGGTGGATTCTCATCGAGCGGCAAGCCCGCGACAATCCTGCGAATCTCGACTCCATCCAGCGACTCACGCTCCAACAGGCATTCAGCCAGCCGAATCATCGTGTCGCGATTCTCTTCGATGATCCCCTTCGCTCTTTCGTACTGAGCCGTAACGATCTTCTTCACCTCTTGATCGATCTTGATCGCGGTGTCTTCAGAGAAATCACGATGCTGAGCGATTTCACGTCCGAGGAAGATCTGCTCTTCTTTCTTACCGAAAGTCAGCGGGCCCATCTCAGACATGCCGTACTCGCAAACCATCGCGCGGGCGAGCTCAGTCGCACGTTCGATGTCGTTTGAAGCACCGGTGGTGATGCCGCCGAGGAAAGTCTCTTCAGCAATGCGGCCACCCATCAGGATCGAGATCTGGCCCAGCAGATATTCCTGACTGTAGTTGTGACGATCACCTTCCGGAAGCTGTTGCGTCACACCCAAGGCCATTCCACGTGGAATGATGGTGACTTTGTGAACCGGATCGGCGTTCGGCACTTTCAGACCAACGAGCGTGTGACCCGCTTCGTGATATGCAGTGACTCGCTTCTCCTCGTTTGAAATCACCATGCTCTTGCGCTCAGCGCCCATCAACACCTTGTCCTTGGCCAACTCGAAGTCGCCCATTGCGACGAGCTTCTTGTTGTAACGAGCGGCGTTGAGAGCAGCTTCGTTAACAAGGTTCGCGAGGTCGGCACCGGTGAAACCCGGAGTACCACGCGCGATCACGGAAATGTCCACATCTTCACCAAGCGGAATCTTGCGAGTGTGAACTTTCAGGATGCCTTCGCGTCCACGAACGTCAGGTCTGGACACAACCACTCGCCTATCAAATCGCCCGGGTCGCAGCAACGCTGGATCGAGAACGTCGGGACGGTTGGTCGACGCAATCAGGATCACGCCGTCATTCGATTCAAAGCCGTCCATCTCGACGAGCAATTGGTTCAAGGTCTGCTCGCGTTCATCGTGTCCGCCACCCAGGCCTGCGCCACGATGACGGCCCACGGCATCGATTTCATCGATAAAGATGATGCAGGGCGCATTTTTCTTACCCTGTTCAAACAGGTCGCGCACACGCGATGCGCCGACGCCCACAAACATCTCGACGAAGTCAGAACCGGAGATCGAGAAGAAGGGCACGTTTGCTTCGCCGGCGATAGCACGCGCCAGCAACGTCTTGCCCGTTCCCGGCGGTCCCATCATCAGAACGCCCTTGGGAATACGTCCGCCGAGCTTCTGAAACTTCTGCGGTTCCTTAAGAAACTCGATAATCTCCTGTAACTCTTCTTTTGCTTCTTCAACACCAGCAACATCCTTGAATGTCACACGTTTCTGCTGGTTATTGAGAAGTTTTGCTCGCGACTTGCCGAACGACAACGCCTTATTGCCGCCGGACTGCATCTGTCGCAGCATGAAGATCCAGATTGCAATTATGAACAGAAGTGGAGCCCAGGTGATGAGCATGGGCCAGATGAAACTTGCGCTCCCCTCTTCTTCAACCTTAGCCACCCGCGACTTGCCATTCACAACTTCGCGCGCTGACTTGAGCAGATCGGCCTTTGAAAACTCATTCGATAAGGCCGCTCGATATTCCTGGTTATTAACGTCAATAGCTACGCTTTCACTCTGTTTGACTGTTAGTTGTTTAAGAGTACCGCTCTGGATCATCTGATCCATCTCGGTCAGCGACACTGTCTTGTAGGTGCTGCCGCGCGGATTAACCAGCTTATACAATAGAATTGCCCCCGCGATTATCAGGAGCCAAAATACGATTTGTCTTGCCGTAGAACTCAAATTCATTAACGCCTCCGACCCCCGATAATACCTTATCAGGGCGTCATTTGTCGCCGTCCAGCTTCGACGTGTTTATCCCTTATCAAAGTTAACTAAAACAACCATTCCTTTGATGCACAACTTCAACTTAGGTTCCCCGGCTCGTTCAGCCCATACACAAAAGCTGCCGCCTCACTCGACGCAGCGCTCAGTGACTTCGACTATAGGGTTTGACAGCCGCTTTTTCAATCAATTTCGGCTTCAAATAAGAGCCGGCTTCGCTGTCGTCTTACCCTTCCGCCATCGGGTAATTCCACCACTTTACCGCCGGAATTACTCTCTAATAGCCTTTCCACCGCCAGCAAATGAACCATTTCCAGCCTTCGTGTACTCCCCCTCGCGTCCGAAAGCCATTGCCGCAGCGCTCTGCGGCGCAAGGCGGGCGGCGCATTGGCCAGGACCTTTACGTCCAACACAGGCGGATGGGTTTCACTCTCCTCATTAGACACCGCCGCTCGGCGTAACAGTGCATCAGAATCGTTGAAAAGGACGGCGCTGTCCTCGCGCAACTGGGTAGCCGTGCGCGAGATCGCTTCCACGATCCGGTTATTGAACGACTTCATCAGCGGCAACAGTTGTTTGCGGACTTTGACACGAGCAAAACTCAGGTCGTCGTTCATTTCGTCAGAAAGAAACAGCGTTTTCCGGAGGCGGCAGTAGTCTTCGGTGTCCATCCGTCGAGCCCAGAGCAGCGGGCGCACCAGTTGGACTGAGCTGTTTTTTGCGAGTGGTCGCAGCGCTTCCATTCCGCCGAGACCGAAGCCGGCGCTGCCGCGCATGAGGCGCATCAGCACTGTCTCGGCCTGATCGTCCATGGTGTGGGCTGTCAAAACATAATTTGCCGAAACTCTTTTTGCGGTTCTTTGCAAAAAAACGTAACGAGCTTCTCTTGCAGCTTGCTCGAGGTTGTCACTCGTGGCGCGTGCGTCATCGGCCACCTTGCTGCGGCCGATCACGCTCTTAAAGCCCAACTTTGCTGCGAGTTCGGAAACCCATTTGGCGTCTTTGCGACTGGACGTTCTGAGGCCGTGATCGAGGTGCGCAACGCAGATAGAGAAGTGGAGTCTGCTGTGACGTTTGAGCTCTTCGAGGGCAAGCAGCAGGGCGGTTGAATCGGCGCCACCTGAGACTGCGACAATGATCGTCGCGTCAGAAACCGGAAGCTTGAGCTTGCGCCACTCCGCAAGTAACATCCGCGGAAATTGATTAAGCCTCATTAGCCTGGATTCTAAGCTTAATTCGTCCTGCCACGAAGCTGGCTTGCCACAAAACAATTACGGGTGGTGTTTACCTCACAGAGCACGTTAGTATTCTGCTTTTCTTTCATTAAACCCAGCAAGGTTTGATTTCTTCGGAGTGCGCTGCACTCCGAAGAGTACTTTTACCTGGAGGTGGCCAATGAAATCTTCACCCGCTCGAATTGCTTCCATTGCCGTTCTCGCCGGCTCCCTGTTGCTGCTCTGGGCATGTTATTCCGGTACGAACATCAGTTACTCAAATCCGCAGGATTTCGAGGCAAGACAGTGGCTGATCGAGTACAGATCTTCAGAGGGTAAGCTGCAGCTCAGCATGAGTTACCGGCGTGCAGGCGCAGGTAGCAATAACGGCTTCAGTTTCCACAACAGTGACTTCGGCGTCACTCTCGATCAGCTTGTTGGACTGACGCGCGAGCAGATGATGTCGTCTACCGGCACGAACGTGACCTTCCAGCTCAAACGCGACGCCGGCACGTTCAATTTCGAAGGCTGGTTCAAAGACGGAAATGGATCGGGCCATTTTACCTTCAATCCCAATCCCGCTTTTTCAGCTGAACTCTCGCGACAAGGCTTTGGCAGAGCTACTGACGAGCAACTCCAGTCGTTGGCGCTAAGCGACACCGGTCAGGCCTTTATCAACGAACTGAAAAGTCAGGGCTACGATACTGCCAGCGTCGAACAACTCGTACGTATGGGTAATCACGGCGTCAGGCTCGAATATCTCCAGGGACTGAAATCCCTCGGCTATACAGTCAAGACCACCGACCTGGTCGTGCGCATGAAAGATCACGGCGTGAGCTTGAACTTTATTCGCGAATTGTCCGGTCTCGGCTACAGTAACATGAACCCGGAAGATCTTATCCGCACGAGAGATCACGGAGTCAACGCAAAGTACATCAGTGAATTTATCGCTGCAGGCTACAACCGTTCGACGCTCGACGATTGGATCACGCTCAGAGACCACGGCGTCAGCACGGCGTTCGTCACTGAGTTGAAAACGCTCGGTTACGACCGTTTGCCGCTGGAGGATCTACGGCGAATGAAAGATCACGGCGTCAGCGCCGGCTTTATCAAAGAACTTCAGGAAATCGGCTTCAACAACACCAGCGTCGAACAACTGGTTCAACTCAAAGATCACGGCGTCAGCGCCAGCTATATCAAGCGCATGAAAGAACGCGGCTACGCCGACCTCAGCCTCGACGAATACATCCGTCTCAGGGACCGCGGCGAGCGCGAGTAGCCGAGCGTGCATCAGACAATTTCACAGATCGCCCGGACAGGGTGTAATCTGTGCTATCTCTGCCCAACAACACTGTTTTATCGAGGATTGAAATGAAATTCAGAAGATTCTTTTCTGCGCTGCTGCTGGCGCTCTTTGGTTTACAAACACTCCATATTACTGCGCTGGCCGACGAAGGCATGTGGACGTTCAACAACGTCCCGCGCGCGGAAATCAAGAAAAAATACGGTTTTGAGGTGACCGACGAATGGCTGAATAAAGTTCGGCTAGCCTCGGTCCGCTTCAACAATGGCGGTTCCGGTTCGTTCGTTTCTCCAAACGGCCTGGTATTGACGAACTATCACATCGTCGAAGACATCGTCGGTGAAGTCAGTACGCCTGAAAAGGATTACGCAAAGGAAGGGTTTGTCGCGAAGACGCGCGCCGAAGAGATCAAAGCGCCGAGTCTTGAATTGAACCAGCTCATCAGTATTGAAGACGTCACCGCGCGAGTAAATGGCGCAGTGAAAGCCGGCGCCACGAACGCTGAAGCTTTTGCCGCACGACGCGCCGAGATCTCGGCGATCGAAGCTGAGTCGCTGAAAGCCACCGGTCTGCGCTCGGACGTGGTCACGCTTTATCAGGGCGGCCAATACAATCTTTATCGCTACAAGAAGTACACCGATGTGCGTTTAGTATTTGTGCCTGAATTCCAGGCAGCGTTTTTCGGTGGCGATCCTGACAACTTCAACTTCCCGCGCTTCAACATCGACATGGCGCTCGTTCGCGTTTATGAAAACGATCAGCCAGTGCATCCGGAAAATTATTTCAAGTGGTCCACCACCGGCGCGAAAGATGGAAGTCTTGTTTTTGTGACCGGCCATCCGGGTTCGACATCAAGGCTCGACACAGTGGCCCACCTTGAGGAACTACGCGACACAAGTATTCCGATCATCCTCCGCTTGCTTGAGCGTCGCGAGGAGGTGCTCAAAAAGTACATGGCGATGGGTGAAGAACAGACTCGCCAGAGTCAGAACGAACTCAACAGTGTACAGAACGCATTGAAGGTTTATCGCGGACAGCTGAAGGGTTTGAAAGATCCTTCACTGATGTCTCGCAAGAAGCAGGAAGAGCAGGCACTGCGAAAAGCAATCGCGGCAAAGCCGGAGGCAGAGAAAAAGTATGGCGATGCCTGGGATGCGATTGCAAAGGCACACCAGACTTATCCGAGCTTCATAAAAGAGCGAAGAATCTTCGAACAAATGGGCGGGTTCAATAGCGATTTGTTCGTTTTCGCCAGGACATTGGTGCGCCTCGCGGATGAGAATGCAAAACCGAATGCCGAACGCTTGCCAGAGTACACCGATGCTCGTCGTGCTTCACTCGAGCTGGGACTTTACTCTCCGGCTCCCATTCACGAAGACTTCGAAAAACGCAAACTCGCCGACTCACTCGGTTTCATGGTCGAGTTGCTGGGCGCCGACAACCCGCTCGTCAAGCAGGTGCTCAATGGCAAGACTCCGGAAGCACGCGCTGAGGAAATGATCTCAGGCACAAAGCTGAAGGATCCGGAATACCGCAAGGAACTCGCGAAAGGCGGCAAGGCCGCAATCGATGCTTCCACTGATCCGATGATCGTGGTGGCGCGTGAGATCGATCCGAAGGCTCGCGAAGTGCGCAAGCGTTACGAGAGTGAAGTGACTGGTGTCGAACGCACCAACTACGCAAAGATTGCGCGCGCGCGTTTCGATACGGAGGGAACCAAGCTCTATCCCGATGCGACCTTCACACTCCGTCTCTCGTATGGTGCGGTTGAAGGTTATACGGAGAACGGCAAGAAGGTTGCGCCGTTCACGACCCTGGGCGGTCTCTACGCTCGCTCCGACCAGTTCAAGCACGAGTTTCCATACAACCTGCCGCCGCGCTGGACGGAGAAGAAGAGTGCGATCAACCTGAATACGCCGTTTAATTTCGTTTCGACGAACGACATCATTGGCGGAAACTCAGGCTCACCGACGATCAATCAGAACGGCGAACTCGTCGGTCTGATCTTCGACGGCAACATTCAATCGCTGGTCGGCGACTTTATGTACGACGGATCGGTGAATCGAGCGATCTCGGTCGATTCACGTGGAATGTTGGAAGTGTTGAAGAAGGTCTTTGGCGCTAACGAGATCGCTGCTGAATTGACTGCCAGCTAAGTATTCAGCCACGGATGAACACGGATACACACGAATAAGAGCAAATGTCTTTATCCGTGTCATCTGTGTTTATCCGTGGCTATGCCTTTTCCAGGCCTGCGTACTTTTCGACTAATTTTTTCTGGCCGTAACCCGGGAAACTCACCGTCAACTTGATTGATTCACCCGCACCTTCACGGCGCAGAACTAAACCCCGACCATATTTTGAATGCTTGACGTAAGATCCCGGTGTGAATTCATTGGATTTTGAAGACGTGGATTCCGCTTTCGAAATATTAGGCAGGCTGCCCGATGTTTGGCCCATCTGCCGGTTACGCTGTTTGAAGAACTCGGCAATCGAGTCGACGCTGTCGTAAGTCTTCCCGGCGTATTTCTTCCGTTCTTTTTTATACTCGCCGTGCTCGTAGTCTATCGTCGACGATCCACTCTTAAACGACAACCACGACTTACCCAAACTCAGGTCTTCGAGCAACTCGGTCGGCATTTCATTCAAAAACGGCGACGGTTCGGACGCGAGTTCTTCACCGTAAACGCGACGCTTCATTGCGTGAGTCACGTAGAGATAGCGTTCCGCACGGGTCATCGCGACGTATGCGAGGCGGCGTTCCTCCTCAAGCTCGGCACGATCAGTTGCCGAACGCGAATGCGGAAACAAACCGTCTTCAAGTCCAACAATGAATACTAACGGAAACTCGAGACCCTTCGCTGAGTGAACGGTCATGAGAGTCACCGGCGCATCACGTTTGTAATCATCCTGATCGGAAACCAACGCGGAGTGATCGATAAACTCTCGCAGTCCTTCAGTGCCTTGTTCGTCGTAATCGACTGCCGCGTTGACGAGTTCCTGGAGGTTCTCCAGCCGTCCTTCGGCTTCGTCAGTGCGCTCAGAGCGCAAGGCTACTTCGTAACCCGTTTCGATGATTGCCGCACGAACAACGTCAGAGACTGGTTCCTTACCCGAATCGTCCGGCGCGTCGGCCAACTCCGCAAGTTTATTAACGATGCTACGGAAATTCTTGAGGGCGCTGATCGCACGTGTCCCGAGATCTCCGGGTTGTTCGATAACAATTGCAATCGTTTCCCACAACGAGAGCTCGTAATCCCTGGCCCGGCGCTCGATCTCTTCGATCGTGTTTTTTCCGATTCCGCGCGGCGGACTATTTATCACACGCCCCAGCGCGATCGAATCGTTCGGATTCAGCGCGAGTTTCAGATACGCGATGATGTCGCGCACTTCCATCCGTTCGTAAAATGAAAAGCCACCGATGATGTTGTACTGCAGCCCGGCACGCCGCATCGCTTCTTCAAACACACGCGATTGAGAGTTGGTGCGGTAGAGCACTGCGGCGCGTATATCAAACTCATCGCGACGATGTTCGAGAATCTTTTGTGCCACCCAACGCGCTTCAGCCTCAGCATCGAAAGCCTGGTAATAACCCACATGACCACCACGCGGATTCGACGTCCAGAGATTCTTTCCTTTGCGCTCGAGATTGTTCTTAACCACCGCGCCCGCAACGTCGAGGATCGTCTGTGTAGAGCGATAGTTT
The DNA here is from genome assembly GCA_036003745.1 of Pyrinomonadaceae bacterium. Taxonomy (GTDB): domain Bacteria; phylum Acidobacteriota; class Blastocatellia; order Pyrinomonadales; family Pyrinomonadaceae; genus PSRF01. Next base: position 7,535 of record DASYSD010000100.1, on the reverse strand, counting down.
TGCTCGAGACGAATTGTTCTCGTGTTCGGAAAATGCTTCTCGAAGTTCAGGATGTTGCTGATATCTGCGCCGCGCCACTTGTAGATCGACTGATCTTCGTCGCCGACGACGGCGATGTTCTTCGTTTTCTCCGTTATAAGCCTGATCAGCTCAAATTGAAGCGCATTAGTGTCCTGATATTCGTCGACCAGAATGTAACGAAACTTGTTGTTGTACTTTTCTCTGACTTCCGGCACGTCGCGTAAAAGCCGCACGGCTTTGATCAATAGATCGTCAAAGTCGAGCGCGTTATTTCCGTGCAGGCGCGTTTCGTACATCTCGTAAACTTTGGCCATCGCGGCACGACGCTCGTCGATGTACTCGGCACGCGCGGCGAACGCAGTCGGATCTTCAGCGCGATTTTTTGCCGAGCTGATGGCCGATTGCGTCGCCCGCGGACCCAGATATTTTTCGTCGTAGCCAAGATCCCTGATGCACTGCTTGATCAAACGAATGGAGTCGTCCTGATCGTAAATCGTGAAGCGACGCGTGTATTTGTCGTTCAGCTTTTCGATGTCCTGGCGGAGGATGCGCACGCAGAGACTGTGAAAGGTTGAGACGAGCGGCAGACTCGCGCGTTCTTGTGTGCGCAGCAATCTTTGTATGCGCTGGCGCATCTCATCAGCAGCTTTGTTTGTGAACGTTACGGCAAGGATGTTCCAGAACGGAACTTTCTGCTCGGCGATTAGATACGCGATGCGATGCGCGATGACACGTGTTTTGCCGGAACCCGCGCCGGCGAGGATCAGGAGCGGACCTTCGGTGCTAATCACCGCCTCGCGTTGTTGTTCGTTTAGTTGTGCCAGGAAATCAGAGTCCACCGGTGAGTGCATTTAAGCACATCAAACGAACTGCACAAAATCTGTGTCATCCGTGGCTGTATTTGACCGCAAGAAACGGGTAGATTGAGGATATTACAGGGCATAAAATTGCGGGCATGTTAGATATGAATTTAAGTCTTAACAACGATCAACTTTGGCAAGCCGTGGTAGCGAAAGACGCGCGCTTCGATGGACAGTTTGTTTTTGCGGTCAGCTCAACCGGAGTTTACTGTCGCCCGTCCTGTCCTTCACGTCGTGCACATCGCGAGCGGGTCAAATTCTTCGAACTGCCTGAAGCCGCGGAACAGGCAGGATTCCGCGCCTGTTTGCGTTGTCAGCCGCAACGCGCGCGCGTTATGGATCCGCAGGTTGAACTGGTGCAGCGCGTCTGCCGTTTGCTCAACTCAAATGAGAGCGAAACGCCCAAACTCGCTGAGCTTGCCACGCAAGCGGGCGTCAGCCCGTTTCATTTGCAACGCACATTCAAACGAGTGATGGGTATCAGTCCGCGGCAATATGTGGCTGCCCGTAAGATCGACAACTTCAAGACTCTCGTGCGTAAAGGAGAATCTGTTACCGGCGCACTTTACGAGTCGGGATTCAACTCCAGCAGTCGTCTTTACGAACATGCCTCGGAAGAGCTCGGCATGACACCGGCGACTTACAGTCGTGGTGGTCGCGGCGTAAATATCAGTTACACGATTGCGGCTTCACCAATGGGTCGCTTGCTCGTGGCAGTCACTAAACGTGGTGTGTGCGCAGTGCGAATGGCGGACAACGACGCAGAACTCGAAAAGGATCTGCGGGAAGAATTTCCCCACGCGCAAATCAAGCGTGACGATTCAGGGCTAAGCGAATCCGTGCAGAAAATTCTCAATCATCTTGAAAAGAATGAACCGCGTCTCGATCTGCCACTCGACATCCAGGCAACTGCCTTTCAGCGGCAGGTATGGGAGCAGTTGCGTGCGATTCCTTATGGTGAAACGGTCTCTTACGGCGACGTGGCTAAAGCGTTGGGCAAACCAGGCGCCGTTCGTGCAGTCGGTCGCGCCTGTGCAACGAATCCAGTTGCACTCGTGATTCCCTGTCATCGTGTTGTGCGTGAAGATAAGACGCTGGGCGGTTATCGCTGGGGACTCGAACGGAAGAAGAAACTGCTGGAGCACGAACGTCAGAATAGAACAAAGACCCTTTTCCCTCACCAATTGCGCGTTAGGGAGAGGCGGGGGGCAGACGGCTCGTAGCCAAGAGCACTGTAGGGGGATGCAGTGCCGAAACAGCCGTTTGCCCCTTGAGGGGCGCGTCACAGTTCCGCGTTTTTAATCCGCGTTAATCTGTGGCTAAAAATTATTCAACAGTCACGGACTTAGCCAGATTTCGTGGCTGATCGACATCGCACCCACGTCGCACTGCAATGTGATACGCCAACAACTGTAATGGAATGATCGAGAGTATTGGCGACAGCAGATCGCTCGCTGCGGGAATCTCGATCACATGATCTGAAACTACCGAAGAGATCGAATCGCCTTCAGTCAGCACCGAAATCACAATACCCTCACGCGCTTTGACTTCCACAATATTCGAATGCGTCTTTTCATAACGCAGTTCTGACGATCGGTTACCTTCTTCACGAGTGTTGACGAAGAGCACGGGCAGTCGTTCGTCGATTAGCGCGTTTGGACCATGCTTCATCTCGCCGGCAGGATAACCTTCGGCGTGAATGTACGAAATCTCCTTCAACTTCAGGGCGCCTTCGAGTGCGATTGGAAAATTAATGCCGCGGCCAAGGTAGAGAAAATCCGTCGAACGGAAAAACTCTTTCGAGAGTTCTTCAATACCATCCGAATCGTTGAGCAGGTGTTCGAGTTTGACTGGAAGCTCCGCCAGTTCCTGTGCGTGGAAACGAGCTTCGTCGACAGAAAGAGCACCGCGAAGTTGGCCCAGATAGAGACCGAGCAGGTAAAGCGCGATCATCTGACCTGTAAAAGCTTTGGTTGAAGCAACGCCGATCTCCGGTCCGGCGTGAGTGAGAATCGTTCCATCCGCTTCGCGCACGATCATCGAACCCTGAACGTTACAGATGGCTAACACGCGTGCACCGAGCTCTTTCGCTTCACGCAGTGCGGCGATAGTGTCGGCAGTCTCTCCTGACTGAGAAATGACCAGCAATAATGAATTGTCATCCATCACCGGACTGCGATAGCGAAACTCAGAAGCGTAATCGACGTCGACCGGTATTCGTGCGAGCTGCTCGATCATGTATTTGCCGGCGAGGCCTGCGTGCCACGACGTGCCACATGCTGCGATCTTAATCGACGTGAACCGTTTGAAGTCCGCCTCGGTGATATTGCTCATCTCATCCAGAAACACTTGCCCGCTGTCGAGCGAGATTCGTCCCTGAACTGTGTCGCGAACGGAGCGCGGCTGCTCGTAAATTTCCTTGAGCATGAAATGCTTGAAGCCGCCCTTCTCCGCCATGATCGGATCCCACGTGATTCTCTGAATCGAAGGCTGAACGGAATTGCCTTCGAAGTCTGTGACTCGCACGGCATCCCGATTGATCACCGCGATCTCGCCGTCGCCGAGAAAGAAGACGTCGCGTGTGTGCTGGAGAATTGGTGGAATATCGGAAGCCACAAAAAACTCGCGGTCTCCCAGACCAATAACCACGGGCGGACCCTGGCGAACAGCAATGATCGTGTCTTGTTCGTCGGCGTTGATGATTGAGAGCGCGAAGATTCCGCGCAACTCGGTCACCGCCGAACGTACGGCTTGCTCGAAAGAAGAATCCTGTTTGAGGTATTCCTCGATGAGATGGGCGATGATCTCTGTGTCGGTTTCAGTAACAAAGTGGTGGTCCGACTTACGCAGTCGTTCTTTTAACTGCAGATAATTTTCGATGATGCCGTTATGAACGACGACGACACGACCGGTGCAGTCGCGATGCGGGTGTGCGTTCTCTTCGGTCGGGCGACCATGTGTGGCCCAACGCGTGTGGCCTATGCCGTAGGTGCCATCGATTGGACTCAGACGGATAGTCTCTTCGAGATTGCGCAGTTTTCCCTCGGCGCGTCGAATCTCGAGATCATGTTCTTCGTTGACGACTGCAATACCCGCCGAGTCGTAACCGCGATATTCGAGTTTACGCAGCCCATCGATGATGAGCGGCACAACCTGTTTGTTTCCTACATACCCGACGATTCCACACATCGTTGAGATTAACTCCTCTTATCCACAGATTACGCAGATTTAGTTTAATTTCTTCTTCACTTCTGCGGGCACACCCGCTACCAATGAGTCGGGGGGAACATCTTTGGTTACCACCGAGCCGGCGGCTGTCATTGAACGAGCACCGACGCGAACCGGCGCGACCAGCATCGTGTCTGAACCGATCTTGACGTCGTCTTCGATGATCGTTTCGTGTTTGTTCTTGCCGTCGTAATTACAAGTCACAGTTCCGGCGCCGATGTTTGTTCGCTCGCCAATCGTCGCATCACCGAGATACGTGAGATGCATTGCCTTGGTCCCGCGTTTCAGCCGCGATTTCTTGACCTCTACAAAATTTCCGACCGTAGCTTTCTCCTCGAGGAACGCATTCATACGCAGATGTGCAAACGGTCCCACCGCGCAGTTCGACTCGACTTGCGAGTCGACGACGATCGAGTGATCTTTAACCACGACATTGTCGCCCAAACGCGAGTTTGTGATGCGAGCTCCGGAACGGATCAAGCAGCCTTCACCGATGATCGTCTTACCTTCAATGGAGACGTTCGGATGAATAATCGTGTCGCGGCCAATCTGTGCTTCGACGCTGATGTATGCGTGAGATGGATCGATAAACGTCACGCCGTCCTCGATCATCAGTTTGCGGATTGCCGAACGGCGAATAAGGTTTTCAAACTCAGCCAATTCGGCGCGTGTGTTGATTCCGGAAACCTCGCGACTGTCGTGGTGCAGAAAAACACTGACTTTCCCACCACTCGCCAGGATGATCTCGGCTACGTCAGTCAGGTAGTACTCGCCCTGATCGTTGGCGGGCTCGATTTTGCGCAAAGCTCGATACAGTTCGTTTGCGTCAAAGCAGTAGATGCCCGAGTTGATCTCCCTGATCTGACGCTGTTCTTCCGACGCGTCTCGGTGTTCGACGATCTTCTGAAACGAGTCGTTCTCATCGCGAATAATGCGACCGTAGCCACTCGGGTTTTCGAGACGAACACTCAGAATCGAGCAAGTGGCTCCGGCGTTATTGTGATGGTCAATAAGCCTCCGTAGCGTTTCAGCCTTAATCATCGGTACGTCGCCTGACAGGATGAGCACCAGCGAGTCAGTGTTCTCGAGCACGCTTCGCGCCGACTCAACCGCATCGCCGGTGCCGCGTTGTTGTGCCTGCGTCACGAAGCGAGCGAGTTCGCCGGCTTCAGCGAGTACGGCGCTCTCAACTTCTTCCGCCTGGTGGCCAACGATCACGATGATGGCTTTCGGATCCAACGCCTGAGCAGCTCTGACGACATGTGCGATCAATGGTGAGCCGCCAAGCTCATGAAGGACCTTCGCACGATTCGATTTCATTCTGGTCCCGAGGCCTGCAGCCATGACCAGAACGTTCAGGGGTTTTTGCGACGCGGTGTTGTTTGACATCAAAAGTTATCTCAGACAGCGACTGTAGCGAGTGCCTGCTTTCTGCAATTCATCACAACCTCTGCGAGACGATCGGAGTTGTGACGGACTTTTTCGCCGTCATACAGCAAGTCTGCGCGCACGATTTCAGTTGTCTGATCCAGCGCGTCGTCAATGGGATCGTCTATGCCGATTTGATAAGCGCCTTCGGCCGCATAAAGGTCTGCCTGCTCGTCACTGATCCGTCGATTGTTGACGACGACAAAATCGAAATGAATCTCAGGCGCGTACTTCTTGATCGTCTCGAGATGTTTGCGTGCACTGTAACCGTCTGTTTCGCCGGGCTGAGTCATCAGGTTGTTGACGAAGATCTTCGTAGCGCGCGTGCGACCAATTACTCGAGCCACTTGCGCCACGAGAAGATTCGGCAGGATGCTTGTGTAAAGTGAACCCGGTCCAACGGTGATGATGTTGGCAGTACGAATCGCTTTCAGCGCCTCAGGCAAGGGAAGGCACTGTTCTGGTTCAAGTCTGAGACGACGAATCGGAGTTTTGGACGCAGAAATCTGGGTTTCGCCCCGAACAACGGTTCCGTCCTCGAGTTCCGCTGCGAGGTGGACGTCGCTGATGGTCGCCGGGAAGATATGGCCTTTGCTTGCGAGAACTTCGGACGAGAGCCGGACCGCTTCCGTGAAATCTCCCGTAACTTCCGTTAAGGCTGCGAGAAAGAGGTTTCCAAAACTGTGTCCGCCCAGATCGCCGTCACCACGAAAGCGATGACGGAAGAGACGCGACAACAACGTCGAGTCTTCCGAAAGTGCGATCATGCAGTTGCGAATATCGCCTGGCGGCAGCATTTGCAGCTCGTCGCGCAAGCGCCCGGAACTACCACCGTCATCGGAAACGGTAACGATTGCCGAAAGACTCTCGATCCAGAGTTCTTCTTCGGTCTTTCCGACGAGACACTTGAAACCAGCGAGAAGTGTAGAGAGACCTGTGCCACCGCCGATGGCTACGAGCTTCTGACCGCCTGTGGTTGTCGTTTGTTGCAAAGGAAGTTCCTCAAGCCGAATGATACTTTATTCTTGCGATTTGTTTCTCGCAAAGACGCAAAGACAGCAAAGTAAACTGTTCAATTTAGAATTCTCTTTCGCGCCTTTGCGAGAACTTTGCGGTTTTGCGGGAACTGCTTACGAAGGGTTGCTAAAGATCAGCCGGTCGAAATCGGGATCGTTACGGAGTGGGTTCAGATCATGATCATGCTGAGCTCGTACACGAAGGTTTGGCTGGAGGTTGAGTGCTTTCTCAAGTGACTCCAGCGCCAGATCGATGGAACCGAGTCGAGCGCGAGTGGCAGCCAGACCGTAATGAATGTGTGCTGCTTCAGGCTCGCGCTTGAGTGCTCGCTCAAACATTTCCTGAGCCGCAACATATTCACCCCGATTGAGCTCGATCACACCGCGATCGTAGAGCGAGTCAGCATCACGGGGAAGAATGCTGTCGGTTCGCAGGCGCGATTCCGCAATGGCTAGATAAGTGCGCGCACGAGCTGCGACTTCTGACACCTGCGAATATTTGTCTACCAGTACTCGAAACTGATTTCGCGCCTCAGCAAAACGACCTCTGACAAATTCCTTGTGCGCCCGTTCAAAAGCAACGAGTGCGGCGGATTCATCCTGCGTCGGTGGTCTTGGCGGAGGTGGCGGAGTTGGCGCAGGTCTGATAGCGCGAACAGCAGCTTGCTTCTGCGTCGTTTTGACCCTCGATACTCTTGCCACTTTCTTCGGAGCCGCTTTGCGAGCAACAACCTTCGGTGCAGCCTTCTTGGCTTTTGTGGCTGGTCTGGACTTCGTAGCCGCTTTTTTAGCCGCACTCGGTCTGGCCGCCTTCCTGGTAGATGGCCTGGCACCGGTAGCCCTTTTGGCTTTGGGTTTGGATGGCGACTTCGCTTTAACAGCGCGTTTTGCGCTTTTCGCTGGTTTTGCCTTTGAACGCGATGTTGACCGTCTCAAGCCTTTTGTGAGACTGCTGCTCATGTGCGGATCTCAAAAGGCTGCT
>DASYSD010000099.1:0-16000 GCA_036003745.1 Pyrinomonadaceae bacterium | reverse complement strand
CAACGGCACAGCGAAAGATGCAGCGAGCCTAACTTCTCACGGCTTCGCTGTGCCGTTGCGCCGCCGCGTGAGAAAACTACTCGCAAACCAGGGGCCGTTCGGCAATTGCAAAACTGATTCGCGCCGACGGCAGAATATCTTCGATCGACGGTTGCGGGCGTTTGCCGGTTTGTAGAGAGTGAATAAACTCTTCCACTTCCTGATACGATCCGTTGCGAAGATCCTCAGGTTCCTCTTCCGACGCTCTTGACTCGATTGCAAGCTTGCCGTCCTGCCAGCATTCGAGCGAACGCTGTGTCCCGGAACCAGCCGTTACGCATGCGCGACAGCCTTCAGCAAACAGCTCATACGATTCTTCGACCATGCCGGCCGTCGGCAAGATCTCGACGTGGCCAGTTGTTCCGCTCTTGAACTTTAACGAGATCAGGTACCACGTTGCGTCATTTGATTCGGGGATGGTGACTTCAAACCGTTCGATCTCACCGGCCAGATAACGTAAAGCGTCGAGCACATGGATCGCAGTGGACCAAATAAAATCGGCTTCACTTCGCTGATGACGTACCTGTGATGCGCGCACATAACGAAGTGGCCCACGTTCCTGCATCCACGCACGGGCCCGATTGAGGTAGGGCATAAAGCGGCGGTTTACCGAAACCATGTGCGGCGTTTGAGTCTCGCGCGCAACTTCGGCCAGTTGCTCAATCTCACGCAGCGAAGTTCCGAGCGGTTTTTCAATCACACACGGAATCTGGCGCCGAAGAAGTTTGATTCCCACTTCCACGATCCTGTCCATGGGCATTACGCAGACGCAGGCGTCCGGCCTTTCAACCTGCAACATCTGGTCGAGATCGCTGTAGTTTCGAAGAAAACCGAACGAGTGACAAAACTCGATTGCCTTGTCCGCATTGAGGTCACACGCCGCCGTCAGTTCGATCTCATCTGGATGCGTTGCCGCATATCTTGCGAGTGGAGTAGCGTGGCTCGTTCTCGAGTGTTCGCCGCAACCAGCTAAGGCAATTCGAATCACTTGGCCTCCACGCTGATCCGTCGGGCTGATTCATCATGGACCAGACGTTGTACAGAGATTTCACGCGCCAATCTCAAGACGTCTCGCAGATCAACTCGACCAGGCGCCTCTGCGAGACAGTTCGCGGAGCCGCAAGCTGTCGCTAACCGTAGTGTCTCTTCGTCGGGCAGCCCACGTTCATAAGCGACGGCAAATCCGGCCAAAGCTGCATCGCCACACCCAACTGATGAACAGTCGCGCAGAACTGATGCTCTGGAGATAAACGGATCGGCATCAGCATTTCGTTGCCACATCATTCCCTCAGCGCCGAGGGAAATGGCAACACTCTTTGCACCTGCGTCAAAGAATTGTTGTGTAGCGTCGATAGCCGTAGTTGTGTCGTGAATCGCGTAGCCTGCGAAACTCGAGGCCTCATTCCGGTTTGGCTTCACTAAGTCAGGTGCCGCACGGAGTCCTTCGCTTAAAGGCTCGCCACTTGTGTCGAGCAGAGCTCTACATCCATGCAGGTGGGCCAGACGAATTAGCTGTGCATAAAGATCTGCGGGCGAGCCAGGTGGCAGGCTGCCTGATAGAGCCACTTGTGTGCCTCGATCACTCTCCGCAAAAATGTCGCGACAGGTTGCGAGCAACCGTTCAACTTCACCTTCCGTCACCGCGCCGCCCGGTTCGAGGATCTCAGTGACCACGCCGTCAGCGGAAACCAGTTCCAGGTTCGCACGAGTTTCCGTTTGGGTACGGATTACAGTTAGGGGAACTCCGAAAGCGGATAAGCCTGATTCACACTCTTCTCCAGCAGCACCACCGAGAAATCCGACCCACATCACGTCAACGCCAAGTGACTTCGCAACCATCGCAACATGAGCTGCTTTCCCACCCGGAAAGGGTTGCGTGGACAGAGCGCGGTTTACTTCGCCGACCGCAATACTCTCGAGTCGCAATCGACGATCAATGGCAGGGTTGGCACTGATGCAGACGAGCATTAGAACTAGCCTCAGCAGTTTGGATCTACAATTCCTTAGCTTCTTCTTTTCTGGTAGCGTCGAGACGTGCAAGCATATTCTTAATGTCTTTAGCGCCCTTGATGGCGACATAGACCGTGATGGTCGAATACCAGATCACACATGCAACAGTTAGGGTCCACCAAAACCAGTGATTCGGCATTATGCTGGTCTCCCTTCTAAACGGTTTTGGGGTTTAAGTAGTGACCCGACGATCATTGCCGCTCCTGACAGTATGTATGTGGCAATACCCGAATAATATGGACCGATGGACTTTGCGAGAGCAGCAGTAGAGGGTAGCTGCTCCATCACGAGGTAAGACACGGGAATGATCGCGCTCACCAGAATCGAAGCGCCGGCTCCCCAACTGTTCGCTCTGCGCCAGTAACAACACGCGATCAGCAGCACCGAAATACTTGCCAGATAAATCGTTCCAGTCACGCCGAGATAGGTCCAAAGATCTCCTTTAAGTGGATACCAGAGCCCATATAGCAGGAGAAAGATTCCGATGAGCGCGATGATGGTGCGATTCCAAAACAGCCCTTTGCGTTCTGACCATGATTTCTTGCGAAGCGGCGCCATAATGTCGTTGTAGATCACGCTGCACCACGTCAACATGTATGACGAGTCTGTAGACATATCAGCAGCTAACATCGCCGCGATCAAAATCCCCATCAGCCCTGCCGGGACAGCTGTGCTGAGGTAGCTCGGCATTGCTTCGAGTGTGTTTGCGACTGGGCCAAGAGTGGCAAGTGCTGCGATGCCCCAGATTCCCGGAATTAGAAAACGAGAGACAAAAAAGAAGGCGGTTCCGGTGTAAACTCTACGACCCGTACGAGTATCCTTTGCGGCCAATACACGAGCAATTATGGTTTGCCAGGTGAGTACAGCAGCGGTATTCAGCATGAGATTGAACAGTACGTACTGCCATCCCATCGTTGGATTCACGAAAGGATTGAAGCCGCCGGCGCCGTAGTTTGTTTCTACAGTCGTGACCAGTTTTTCCCAACCAACATTCATGAGGATGAGGATAGTTACAAGAATCAGTCCCACGCTCATTACGACGAATTGCAGAAAGTCAGTGACAAGCACCGAGAGCATGCCGCCGAGAATCGTATAGACGGCCACGCCTACGAGAAGCGCGGTCATCATGATCTCGAGATAGCGAACGTTGAGTCCGGCAACGAGCACCAGAAACTGGCCACCAGTTCTCAGGAAGACGCCCATATTCAGCAAACCGCCGAGGACGATAACGACTCCGGCAGCCCAGCGAATCCGTCCGCCAAACTTCTGTTCAAGTAACTCCGGAATTGTGATAACACCTGAATCGCGCAGAGGTTTGATCACAAAACCTGTCAACCCTACTGTTGCCATCGCGATAGCCATCAGGATTCCGGGAGTCGCTCCGGCAAATCCTTTCTCGTAGCCATTCTGCGCGGTGTACATGCAGGTGACGATGCCGAACTCGGTGGCAGCGAGTGAGGCGATTCCGAGATAGACATCCATTTCCCGGCCGGCGACTAAGAAGTGCTCAACTTTGCCGACGTACTTTCGGACCATTAATCCGGCGACCATCGTCACTAGCAGGTACAAACCAACGATGCTGCCATCCAACAACCAATTGAAGTTTGTCGTCATGAGCTACAAGTTTGCCTTTCGTAAGCGGGCTGAGCGCAAATCTGAATCTTAGATCTCGAGATTTCTTCCACCGCCGAAATTGCAGGAGAGAAAGTTCGTCTCAGATCTATGTCATCACTGGACGAAAGGGAAGTCTTAACTGCTTTCGTAAAGGCATCCTTTAACTCGGTTCCGAAATTTACCTTTCGAATACCGGCTGCAATTGATTCGCGAAGAAGCTCTGCCGAAACGCCAGACCCGCCATGAAGGACCAACGGAGTGTGCGGAACGGCTGCAGCGATCTCCTTTAACCTCCTGAAATCGAGCCGAACCTCTCCTTTGTAAAAACCGTGTGCCGTGCCGACCGCTACCGCAAGCGCGTCCACCTCAGTTTCACTCACGAATCGTGCGGCGTCCGTGGGTTCAGTGAACAAGTGAGAGGCTGCGGCAGTCGAGTCGGTATTTTGTCCGACGTGGCCTAACTCACCCTCAACCGAAACCCCAGTTGAATGTGCCAGATCAACGACGCGACGCGTCAGCGCGCAGTTATCGACGAAAGACATTTTTGAACCATCAATCATTACAGATGTGTAGCCATGATCGATGCAACGAGCAGTCAGATCGTAGCTGCTGCCGTGGTCCAGATGCAGAGCAACAGGTTGTTGCAGTAGATCTGCGGCTGCGGTCGCCATTCCTACAATCATTCGCAAACCGAGATAGTTGATGGTTGCTTCAGTGGTTTGCAGGATGATCGACTCATTCAACGCGTTTGCTGCTCTTACGTGCGCGATCAATGTTTCCGCGTTATAAAAGTTTAGTGCCGCAATAGCTTTACCTCCGCGTGTTGCTGCGTCGAGCAAAGGGCGACTGGCACAGGGCTTCTTCATTGGTTTTCAATTCAGCGCACCGGGGATGTGTGCGACCGCAGAAACTCGTGCAGCTCTGCCTGCGTGGGCTGCCCGGCTGTGCCTCCGACGCTAATCGCAGACAGAGCGCCACAGGCGTTCCCGATTCGTAAACATTCGGTTAGCGGCGCCTTTCGCAGGTATGCAGACAAGAATCCCGCATCAAAAGAATCACCGGCTCCCGTAGTATCAATCGCCTTGACTCTGAAGCCAGCGTCGGTAAAGAGTTCTTTGCTCTGCACTGCCATTGCGCCGCTTGCACCGCGCTTCACGACCGCACAGGAAACCTTCTCGCCAAGAACCTTCAATGCTGCTTTCGCAGTGCTTGTGCCAGTCAGTTTGGTTGCCTCACGTTCGTTGACGAAAAGAACATTGGTGTGACTCAGGACAGAATTGATTTTGCTGTTCCACCTGTCACTTGGATCCGAATTGGGATCCAAAGAGGTGGTTAATCCAAGGGCTTGAGCCTGACGCAATATCGCACCAAACGCCGGTTGTAATGCTTGTTGCAGGTAGTAAGAGGTTAGGTGCAGATGATCATGTCGCCTGAGCAGGGCCTCGTTGATGCGATCTGCGGTGAGGCTGGCAGCCGCACCAGGATAAGTGACAAGAGCGCGATCGCGTTTTCCACTGAGGGCAATCGTGACGCCGGTCTTTTCATTCGCTCTGCGTAGCACGTTCTTTGTTGAAACCCCTAAATCTTTGAGAGCGGTGATGCAGAAATCCCCAAAACTGTCTCTGCCTACCTGACTGACAAACGTTACTTTATGTCCGAGCTTCGCCATTCCAACCACAAAAATTGCCGAGGCGCTTCCGAGAGTTAACTCGCAATCTTCGACGAGGATCTCGCTGCCCATCTCCGGCAACCTGCGCAGACCCGTCGCCACGATGTCGACATTCAACTCACCGATAACGAGAACTTGAGGTCTCTCTAACCTGCTCATGTTGATCCGGCAAGCTTTCAAATAATTTCGATTGCTTTCGAATGGTTTTGGATTCTAATATAATGTCAAAGCGAATTGCAAAAGGAATTTCTTCAAACTGACGAGCAGGGAAACAGCACTCGATGACTGCGTCTTCTAAACTTCTCGACCTCTCGACCGACGAGCGCGAGTCGCTCGGTCTGATTCATACATTAGGCGAGATCTTGCAGCAGCCACAAACTTGGCGACGGACCTACGAGAAAGTGCTGAGTCTCTCGCAGCCGATCGAACAGTTTCTCAACACCGCTGGATTGGGAACAGATAATCAGTCGTCGCTTCACGTGCTTCTCGTCGGAGCCGGCACTTCAGACTATATTGGAAAATCTGTCTGCGCTTTACTGCAGAAGGAATGGCGGTGCGATGTGCAGGCCGTTCCGAGCACTGATCTCCTGACGAGCATGGAAGATCATGTCCTGCCGGATCGCGATTATATATGGATCTCCTTTTCAAGATCCGGCGACAGCTCGGAAGGCGTGGCAGTCTTAGAAGAAGCTCTGACTCGATATCCGCGAATCAAACATCTGATTGTTACCTGTAACGAAACTGGCAAGATGGCCCGATCTTTTGGCCATCGAAGCAACGTATTCAGTTTCGTGCTCGACGATGATGTGAACGATCGTGGCCTGGCGATGACCAGCTCATTTTCCAACATGGTTATCGTGGCCCAGGCACTAGCGCACCATCGCGCGCTCGTTTCTTACCGCTCGACGCTGGAGAGCCTCGCGACGTGTGCAACAGCGTTACTGCCGTCCGCGATGAGTATTTGTGAATGGTTGGTCGATGAAGGCTTTTCGAAAGTATGCTTTCTTGGAACCGGGCCTTTGAAGGGAGCGGCAATCGAATCCGCATTGAAAGTGCTCGAACTCACGAGTGGTCGCGTCATTGGTCTGAGCGAATCGTTTTTGGGTTTAAGACATGGTCCATTGTCGGTCATTGACAGCGATACACTGGTAGTTGGGTTCCTATCGAGTGACGCGAGAAGGCGAGCATTTGAAATAGATTTGCTTAACGAGATTCACGACAAAAAGCTGACCAGAAAGGGCCTGATTGTTACGCCCGTATCACTTACTAACTTACCTGCTAACACGCTTCTCCTGGAGCTCTCGCAGCCAATTTCCGACTTATACCTTCCGCCAGTATTTGTACTGGTGGGACAGTGTTTAGGATTGTTTGCTTCTCTTCGAGAAGGCCTGCGACCCGATGAGCCGAGCCCTCAGGGCGCCATCAGCCGTGTCGTCTCGCATGTCACGATTCATTAGCTGAAATTCATACCTCGTTCCGAGGCGTTACACCAACACGAGTTTCAGTTCACGTGCTTTCAACTCGTTCTGAATCTCCAACGGAAGTCCACGGTCTGTAACGATCACATCCACCTCGGAAAGCGGAATGATTCGTGAAAGACTTCTTTTCCCGAATTTGCTCGAGTCGGCGACCAGGATTTTTTCTCTTGCGATATGCGCCATCGCCTGATTCACCTGCGACTCTTCGAGGTTCGGCGTGCTTAAACCAAATTCCAGATCGCACGCATCGACTGCCAGAAAAACTTTATCCGCTGACAGCTGCGCCAGTATGTCCTCTGCAAAATGGCCGACAGCAGATAACGAATTCTGTCGAATGACGCCACCCAGAAAGATCAGTTGAATGTCCCTGGCACCGAAGAGTTCGGTGGCGATGTTCAGTCCGTTTGTTATGACCTTCAGATCTTTCTTGTGCTTGATCTGTCGAGCGATCTGCTGCGTTGTAGTACCGGAGTCGAGAATGATTGAATCACCATCGTTGATCATCTCTGCGGCAGCGGCGCCGATTCTGCGCTTTTCGTCCGCATGAAGTTCTGCCTTGATCTTGAGGGACGGGTCCATGCCCACCGTGCTGGCTTTAACGGCGCCGCCGTGAGCTCGCCGAATCAGACCACGCTCGTGCAGTTCCTTCAAGTCGTTCCGAATCGTCACTTCGGATGTCTTAAAGCGCCTGCTCAGATCCGGAACGGCAACCTGGCCGTGCTTCTCCAGAAGTTCAAGAATCTTTGTTCTTCGTTCGAGATTCAGCATCGCACGGAGCTTACGAACGAAAGTAAACGAAAGTCAACATCGGATGCTTCCTGAGGGAATTGTTTGTAGGAGCGGCACTCCGTGGCCGCCCCTTCGCGGAAACAAATCCACATCGAAATGAGTCGCTCCCTCTCAGGGCGGCGGAGACCGACTCCGCAAATCTTGAATTCGAACGAAGGGGCGGTCAGGGAGTGCCGCCCCTAGAATTACGCCCAATTCCTGTTCGATGCGGGGTTATTCCTGTGCTTCAAGAATCGCGTGATAGGCGGCGCCTATGGCGCCGGCCTTTTCACCCAGTACTGCGGATATTACGGGAACCTGGTGGTCCATTGGTCGCCATTCAAACCGATCGAGGTTTTGACGAAGTGGGTCAAACAACGCAGATCCCGCCTGAGCGATGCCGCCGCCGCCGATGATGACGATCTCCGGATCGAAACTATTGATGAATGAAGCCACTGCCGCCGCCAGGTGAACGATCGAACGAAGCCAGATTTTTGTTGCGTCACTGTTGCCGGCAAGATGCGCTTCGACGAGTTTGCGTGTAGACGTGAAACGACCTCCCGAACGCTCAGCCAGGTTGTAGTTGCCAATCACCTGTTCGAGACTGCCCGGAGTGTTCACAATATCCGGAGCACCATCGGAGTTGACGGAGACGTGGCCCAAATGTCCGGCGCGACCGATGTGACCTTTGAACAGACGGCCTCCAACCAGCACTGCTCCTCCGACTCCGGTTCCGAGGGTCAGAAGGATCGCATTCTGATAACCCCTGGCCGCGCCCAGCCAGACTTCGCCTAACAGGGCCGCGTGCGCATCGTTCAGCACCACTAACGGAGAGGGCAACTCCAAAAAGTCTTGCCACAAAAATCCTTGAAGTCCTTTTAGACGGCCTTGCATGTATCCAATCGACCGGCCGTCTTTCGCCGCAAGCCCGGGGGCAGCGAGACCGATGTGAGCAGGTGAATTACCACGCCGGCTTTGGATCTGGTGCAGGTTTGACTTGATTGTCTGTGCCCACGAACCCTCGGAGTCGCCTGTATCACAGGTCAGATACTCGAGCACAGTGCCGTCAGTGGAGACGACAACGATCTTGATATTTGTTCCGCCAAGATCTACGCCGATTGAATAGCTCATGTGATTGGATCAAACACCCTTCCGCCATTTGGGATCGTCGCGTCGTAGTAACTGAAAACTTATAGAGCCATCCGCATTGGCCGGTTGCGCTGTAGCCCAGTTAACTGGCCGGCGGACGCCGCCTTTCGTTTCGAGTTCGGCTCGAATCTTGAGCTTTAATCCGTCGCTATTCTCCGGCAGGATAAACGAAGCTTGTCTGATCTTCCCTGCGTGTGGATGACCGGCGTCGAGCGAGCCGGCAAGTTGAATCTTCCCGTCCAGACTCTCGAGGTGCAAACGCAATACTCCAGGTACACCGGAGACACCATCGTTGGTAACTGCCACGATAACTTCATCCGTGCCATATCGTTTTCGTTGCCAGATCCATGAGGGTCGAATTCGGTAACCCAGTCGCCGCTGCAACAGGTCGAAACCATTTGGATAAGTTTCGTAATATCGCTTGAGATTTTCAGACTCGGTCCAGAGTGACCAGTAGTTCGCACCGAGATCGATTGTATGAAGCATCCACTTCTCGAGCACGTTGATACCGGCCTCATCAACCGGCAGGTATTTTGCATCAACCTTGTATTGCCGGTAATAGCCATCCTCCATAATGGTTGCTAACCATGGCGGCCGGTTCGCCAGTGCTTCGATCTGAATGGGTTCTTCGATGACGATGCTGTCTGAGCGTAACCAACAACCAGCTCGCACACACAGATCCTGAACTTCCCGGTTTCCAACGCTACTGATATCAGGCTGAGTATTCACTGCCAGCGGCACTCTTTTCCAAAGATCCAGCTGCAGTTTCGTCATCTCCAGACACGTCTTTGCCGCCGTCAAATAGTCTGGAAACGGATTGGGCAAATTGCTCGTGTGACCCTCTCCCCAGAATCCGTACATCATGAGATCGACGAATTCAAGTAACGGGTGGTTATCAAACTCACCGACCAGAAGTTCGTTCAGCTCTTTGAACGCTCTTTGAAATCGCGGATGGTCGTAACGAGGTTCTACAAAATCTTCTTTGGCGCCGTAGGTCTTTCCAATCTTTACAAGTGGAACTTGTTTTTGGAGAAAGTCCGGCAGCGCAAGCCGTTCTGGCTGGCCTTCGGTGTTGGACATCTGAATTCGAAAGGCGACACGCAGTTGATGATGCTTAGCGGCATCGAACGTCAACTTGAAAACCGGATGCAGGTTCAATTTGCCCGGGACTGTTTGCACATCACGCCAATCACAGCGAATGTAAAGCAGATCGACGAATGGAAGCGAAGCCATCTTCTCAACATGCTGCTCGAGTGTTTCACGGCCGGCGCGAGCGGCGAGTGAAGGGCCGCCTTCTTCCCAGGTGTAGCCCACCAGACCGAGACCGTAATTCTTCACCGGCTTGTTGGCTTGTGAAGTTACGAGCACGGTGTACCAGCCTGCGTCCTGCTCGATTCCAAATGGTCCCTGGTTTAAACGATCAGTTGACTGTGGTCCTGGGCCGAAGTCGTAGTCGTCCCAGTTGTGTGTAGGGATCTCCTGCGCTTTTATTTGCGGCAGAGCACTCGCAACTGAAAGAGCAGCTCCCGCCTTGATAAAGGTTCGTCTGCGCATAGTTGAGACCTATAGCAGAATTTCTCCCGCAACGGCGCAGTGGCGCAGAGCGCTACCGCGGTTCTAAACAGTTTGCACTGCGCCGCTGCGCCGTTGCGGGAGAAATCTTCTTCAATCCCGTCGACGAATCAACACCAGCACCAATACCATACCCACTAAAGGAATAAAGCTCGCAGTGATCAGTATCGGCTCAAACGAATAATGATCCGAAACGTAGCCGATAAGAAACGTCGACACGATGGTCCCCAAACCTGCGCCTGTACCGCTCATGCCACTGACAGTTGCGACTGACTCGCTGCGGTAAAGATCCGACGGGAGTACCAGTGCCATCGTCGAGAAAGCGGCGTATGCAAACGTGGAAATCGCGAAGAGACCTGCGAGTGCGAGCAAGCTCGACGTAAAAATAGTTGGGATCAGCAGAGTCATTCCCAGACCGCCAAATACAACCACAGCCTTGCGCGCTTTGACGACGGGCCAGCCGCGTCGAATTAACCAGCTCGACATTCCGCCCCCAAAGAAGTTTCCGAGATCGGCAGCAACAAAAGGGATCCAGAATGCAAGCAATCCCTGCTCGGGGTTAATTCCTTTACTCACGAGGTAGATGGCAAACCAGTCCGTTATAAAAAACCAGACCGGGTCCGTCATCGTGCGAGCTGCTATCACGGCCCAGGTTTGCGGTAGTTTGATCAGGTCTCGCCATCTAGCCTGTTGAGTCGACTGCTCGTCTTGCTGCTCCAATTCGACTCGATCGCGCAGGATCATTTCGCGTTCAGAGTCGCTAATTCGTGGATGAGACTCCGGCGGGTGGTACAGCATTCGCCAGGCGATCAGCCACAAAAAGCCGAGCGTCCCGGTGATTATGAAAGCCGGTCGCCAGCCACCAAAGTATTTGTACAAGCCGATTACGAGCAACGGAGCGACTGCTCCGCCAATTGAAGAACCACTATCAAAGAGCGCCACAGCCCAGCCGCGTTCTTTCTTTGGAAACCACTCCGCTACGGCTTTGGTTGCAGCCGGCCAGTTTGCTGATTCACCTGCGCCGAGTAAGAAACGAAAGAACGCAAAACTGCGTAACCCGCCGGAGAGCGACGTCAACATCGCTGCGATTGAGTACCAGATCACCGTGATCGTCAGACCCTTGCGCGTGCCGATGCGATCGATCAAACGACCGGAGACTGTTTGTCCGACCGAGTAAGCAACACGAAACGCGATCACGATCATCGCGAAGTTTTGATTGTTCCAACCGTACTGTTCCTTGAGATAGGGAGCCAGAACAGAAAGTGTTTGGCGATCTATGTAGTTAATGACTGTGGAAGCAAACAGTAATCCTCCAATCCACCAGCGCAGGTTGGAGATTGGTTTGGCAGAAGCGTTCGCGCTATTTACCGTCGTGGCCATTATCCTGTTCCAGTTCGGAAATGAATCGTTCGCAACGCGCCAGGTCTTCTAAACGCTTGATGCCTTGCTCTTCACGTGCGTCTGCAAAAGGACTCGCGAACACGCCCATCGTCCGTTGTGCAAGGACGCTGATAACTTCATTAGGAAAGCCCAACTCACCGCGACTGCGGTCGTAGCGGCCCGTGGAATCGTTCCAATAACGACTCTGCAGATCGAGCAAAACGTCGAACAGTCTTTGGTTTTTCACCAGGAAGAGACCGATGTTTGTTTCTCCGAATTCGATTGATTGCGCGGCCTCAAGATGTGTTTCAGTCGCCGATGCAATCTCGCCCGATGCGTTGCGCCGGATCGGCGCATAGGGATGCTGAACAAACGCCGTCGGCAGGACCATCTCGTAGGACTCGAAGAGCCGGGCTAGCTTTGCTGTGCGGACAAAGGTCTTCGCACGTAAGACGGGCTGCGTGCCCCAGACCACCAGAGTCATGCCAGTGAAATCGTGCAACAGTCTGTGAGCGCTCAGAACTGCATCGCCGGTTCCGAGCGCTTCAGCCTGGGTGACGAAGAGCACGTCTTCTCCCTTGAGCGCTTCGCGAATTGCGGGTTCGGTATCTGGCGAAACAATAACTACAGGCGGCCGAGTTTTACCTAAAGCGTCGCGAATGTTCCGCAAAACATGAACTATTGAAGGCTCTCCCCTAACAAGTGCAACCGGCTTTGGAACTGTAAGACCGGTTTCTGTCGCACGTGTACCTTTTCCGGCGGCGACGATGACGGGCCAAATTTCGTCTCGCTCGAACGAGGGAGTTGATGCGTCAATCAGAGTGCGCAGATTGATTATCTGTGACGCGGCGTTCGCTCCCTGCAAACTGATCTGGGCGATGGAGTCACGCCAGACGTCGTTGAAATCAACATGGGCCAATCCCGGACCCGGCGTCGACACCATCACCGATCCCTCGCGAACACCATCACGGTCGCGAGGCGCGTAATACTGCTCCTGCACTCTTTGAATAAGACTTTGTGCGTGCTCTCGTGTGGTTAATGTGAGGACGTTTCCGCCAAAACCGCCACCCATTAAACGAGCACCCAGCACGTTAGTGTCAGTACGAATGATCCTTACCAACTCTTCGACTTCCGGAATGCTGACCTCGTAGAGGTCACGTAGACTGGCGTGTGACTCGTCGAGGAGTTTTCCAATCGACTGCATTGCCGCGAACGTATCAATAGAGTTGTCTTTGTCATGGAGTGAATCCAGCGTTTTGGTGGCGAGTGCAACGCGGTTAACTTCGCTCAAATGATGTAGCGCTCGAACTCGAAGCTTGAGCGGCCAGCGCGACTTTTCGTGCAGCAGGGCAGGGAAGGTCCTCTGCAACTCAGCGAAAGCCGTCGGGTACGTCGTGCTAATTGTCTCGATCGAAATCGTTTCGGGCAGAGATGTTAAGTGAGGTTGCGCTTTATCAAGCGCGTCGAGCGAACCAGCATTCGGCAGGTCTAACGTGTCACGCCATTCGTCATACCGGCTCGGCGCTGTTGATTTCCAACTATCGATTACCGCTGGAATGAGAAGTCGTGAAACTGCCGCGCGCTCGTTGTACCCAATCATGACGTCGCGCCCTTTATCTGCCGGTTTCGAGAAGAATGTGAGCCACGCAAAGGGCTCATCCGGAAGGGCAACGTTCCTGGTTTGCCCGGTGGCATAGTTAATCAACACCGCGCTGGCCGGCTGGGCCATACAAATGGTTATATGGTCCATTGATCCGCCGCGGGTACCGATGAACCATTCGGCCAGGGCGGAGTCTTTCGCCAGTTCTTCCGGCGTCCAGGAAACCGCGTTAACGTTCCTGATCGCTGCTCCACCGAGAACGACCAGAGCTGATGAGGATGAAGCGCCACCTCCTGCCGGTATGTTCGAGTCGAGCGCGAAGTCGAATCCAGCCTGTACTTGTCTGCCAAACTTTCCACGAGCGAATGCAACTGCACCCTCGACGTAATTTCGCCAATGAGCTTTGGGCGTGCCGTTCGCGAATAAAAAGGCAAGCCATTCAGCTTCAGCGTCCGTTCCAAACTCAGGAACGCGTGGATTAAGAGAAAATGAGGAGGCTTCGTATCGCGCCATTGAGGAGATGCACCGAACTACCGGCGCCGGCGAGCTTCTGTACAGCATCAGCGCGTCACGCTCCCGGCTCCCGAAGGTCAGCGAAGCAGTGGGCAGGTAAGACACGTAATCAATGTGTTCGCCGAGAACGCCGATTCGAGCAGGAGCGCGAAGCAGTGAAACGGGCCCGTCTCCATACTGGTCAAGAAATAGATTGGCGAGCTTCGTCAGTCGCACTACTTTTTGCTCTAGTTCGGAATCGCCGAGAGTGGCCACACTGGACAGAGCAGATTTGATGTCAGACAAATTCATTCCGTTTGAAATTGCGTCACTGCAGCGGCTGTACTCAAAAAAAATACTTTGCCAGGTTAGGATGCGGGTGCTATAAACCCGCATACCCTAAAGTTGATTGACTAATGACCCCTGCCGGTGCACTGATGATAACGAAGGGTTTGTTCGGGTTGCTTACAAACAATACCCTAATCAATGAAGTTTGCAAAACGTAATTTTCAAGCGTTTAGAGTTCAGCCTTTAGGCTGCTGTATTGGCGGACAAGCTAAAGCTTGAACTCAAAACTTAAAATGGAGACGAGGCATGGCTCTACGAAGAAGAGAATGGCTTAAGACGATTGCGACCGCTGGGTTCGGCGCTGTCGGGTCGCAATTGTTCGACAGCGTTCACGCTCAGACAACGAAACAGGACCAGCCACTCGCGCTGAAAGATTACCAGCCGAAGAGTATGCTCCACGTGCCGGAGACGCATGTGCCGCGCTCGCGCTTTCCTAATATCGACTTTCATACACACCTGTCATGGATAGACCGCAAAGGCCAACGCGATGTCGTTAATCACCTGGCCACAGCGGCCGAAATCCTAAAAGTGATGGACGCAAAGAACGTTCGCGTAATGGTTAATCTGACTGGTGGATACGGCTCCCTGCTTGAAGAAACTGTGCGTCACTGGCAGCAGCCGTATCCGGATCGATTTATCGTTTTCACAGAACCGTGGTACGCGAAGATTACAATGCCGAATTACTCCAGATTTCAGGCGGAACAACTGGAAACGGCAAAGAAGACCGGCGCGCGCGGGTTAAAAATTCTTAAGACACTCGGTCTCTATCTTCGCGAAAACGTGACGACGGGTCCGCTCGTTAAGGTTGACGATAAAAGATTTGACGAAATGTGGGAAGCAGCCGGAACGCTGAACATGCCGGTTGCCATACACGTGTCGGATCCGGATGCGTTTTTTCTGCCAACTGATCGTTTTAACGAGCGTTATGAAGAACTCAGCGCGCATCCCGATTGGTCTTTTCATGGTAAAGACTATCCCAGTAATACCGAACTTCAGGAAGCCCGCAACCGTGTGATGCAACGACATCCACGCACGAAGTTTGTCGCACTTCACACTGCGAATTCAGAAAATCTGCCATACGTTTCGGAGTGCCTCGATCGTTATCCGAACATGTATGTAGATATCGCCGCTCGCATCGGCGAGCTCGGTCGACAGCCACGCATGTCGCGTAAGTTCTTTGACAAGTACCAGGACAGGATCTTGTTTGCCACCGATGCGACGCCACACGGCGTCGAGACGCCGCAGCAGATCTTCGGCAATGAACTGTATGAGATCTATTACCGTTTTCTTGAGACCGAAGATGAGTATTTCGACTATGCGCCGGCCCTGATTCCACCGCAGGGTCGCTGGCGCATCTACGGCATCGGGTTGCCTGAGCAGATTTTGAAGAAGGTCTATTACGAGAACGCGGCTCGACTGTTGGGTCTGTAAGCTATGCCGGAAAACACTCGCAGAAGTTTTTTGAAGAACAGCCTGATGTCATTGATCGCTGTTCCTCTTTCGCGTCATGCGAATTGGACCACGACAGATGGCGTAATGATCACACTCGAAGGCCGCGCCAACGATCTTGGAAATGAGGTTGTAAGTTTTGGGCTTCCGCTACCGTTCGGGTTTTTGAAAGATCCACGGAAGATAAGAATAGTCGATGAACGCGGAACTGAATTATCCAGTGTTGTTCGTTCTCTCGAACCGTGGCGAACAGGCGGACGCGAAGGCTCGATTAGATCATTGTTGATTCAGTTCAAAGCTGATTTTTCCAAACAGAAAACGCAGCGAGTAACGGTTAGTTTCAATGGCAGTCGAGGCGATGCGGACGCGGAGTATGTTCCCGTTTCGAAAACATTAATCGACGGCGACGGATTAAAAGGCCCTCGTGTCGTA
>DASYSD010000098.1:0-86609 GCA_036003745.1 Pyrinomonadaceae bacterium | reverse complement strand
GCGTGGCCGCGTGTCCGGTCGGCGCGATTGGCGCGGACGGCGCGTTCAATTTCTCCTCGTGCTACACGCACAATTACCGCGAGTTCATGGGCGGGTTTGCCGACTGGGTTGAGAACATCGCTGACAGCCGCGATGGAAAGGATTACCGGCGGCGCGTGAAGGATTCGGAAAGTGTCTCGGTCTGGCAGCTTGAGCTTCGGTGCAAATTACAAAGCGGCGTATTGCATGGCGGTGTGTCCGGCAGGCGAAGACGTGATTGGGCCTTACCTCGCATCGAAGAAGGATTTTACCGATGATGTAGTGCGCCCGTTGCAGGCGAGGCGTGAGCCGGTGTATGTCGTGCGCGGGTCGGACGCTGAGGCGCACGTGCAGAAGCGTTATCCGCACAAGACCGTGCGACAGGTGCGTAGTTCGTCGCGGCCGCGGAACATTGCGTCGTTGCTGTTTGGAATGACGCTTTCATTTCAACGCCAGGCCGCCGGAAAACTGGGCGCCACTTACCATTTTGTTTTCACGGGCAAAGAATCCGGCGAGGCAACAGTGACGATTCACGATGGAAAAATAGCCATCGAAAACGCACTGATTGGCAAACCAAGCATCAAGGTCATCGCCGACTCGGAAACGTGGCTGGGATTTCTTGCGGGCGAGCGGAATCTTTTCTGGGCGTTGCTGCGACGGAAGATCCGGCTTAAAGGATCGCCGCGGTTGCTGCTGGCTTTCGGTAAATGTTTTCCATCATGAGCACACCTGCTGCACGAGGCGCGCTCATCGAAATCGTAACGTTCAAACCCAATGCGGGCGTTACAGCCGATGAGTTCCGCCCATTGGCAAGGCGGTCGAGTTGCAACACGCCTGAAACAACCGGCTTCATCTCACGGAAATCCGCGGCAGGCGATAACGGCGAATGGCTGGTCGTCGTGCATTGGCGTTCGGTCGCCGATGCGGAAGCTTCGCGTTTTCAGACATCTATGGACCACACTGGTTGTTAGTAGCATTCACCGTCGGCTTGGCCTTGATTGGTATTGTCTTATGGGGAACACTCGCCGGATCGATGCTGCCTTTTGTGCTGCGCCGGCTTGGCTTCGACCCCGCCACGTCGTCGTCGCCATTTGTGGCGACGCTGGTCGAGGTGACTGGTCTGGTGATTTATTTCAGCGTTGCAGTTGTGGTGCTGCGCGGCACGTTACTCTAGCAAGCATGAACATCGCGGGAGCGGTCCGAACCCGAATTCGCAGCATGCGTCTAACATCAAGATTCAGGCTGGAGGAGTGATCGTCGCGTCTACATTCTCCTCAGCACGATGTACCCATGTAAGGCGGCCCCTGACAGTGTGAAGACCATAAGAAGAAGGAGAGGCACCACGACTTGAAGGCGTGTCAGACCTTGTCCGAGGAATAGCAGAGCTAGAGATCCCAGAGTTATGAGTGCGCCGGCTATTAGCAAATCGTGTCCGTGAATGTGATTGATCGCATACCAAATCTTTGGGTCGGAGAGACTCTTGGCAGTGCGAAAGCCATACTTTGAGTTCGGTGGCACACGTTCTTGAATGAGTGGAACGCTCAAAGCGATAAACAACAATCCCACTCCAGCAAATAACAAAGAATAGAGCGTAGCTTGAGTCATGTTATTGTCCCGTTGTCTTAGTGGAATCAATAACTTACGCGGACGATTCCGGCATTAAATGAAATTCTTGTCCGGCATAACGTGAAATTTTCCTACGGTTTTCCGTCATAACCTGAAATTTTCTCAAAAGTAAAAGTTGTTTCCCCGCTGAAATTTCCTTAGAACTGATCTAAGTTCGTAACGTATTTACCGCGTGCAGTCTCGGCCTGTGTTCGCAATCCTGTAGTTTGGTCAATGCGTTTTGGGAAATTCGAGTAATGAACCGCTTTCGTGAGTAGACCTGCTCAATCCGCACAGATTCCGGTTAACAAGGGTGTTGAACCGTAAGTGGCCTAACGCCTGGCTTAACTTGGTCGCGGTCTATTTCGAACCTTGCAGTCGCTGGCAACGCTTCGTCGCGACGAAACCGCAATTCGCGTTTTGAGCGTTTCGATCCTGTCGTCAATCATATCGATCCGGCGCGAACGTTTGTCACGTTTCCTTTGGCATCGTGAACGACTCGCGACGTTGCGCGGCTAGCGGATGTACTTCTACACGGACCTCAAGGGTCGCGACGGAAACGGACTCGCCGGAGTCAACGTCAACAACGGCCGAACGGAACGCAAGATCCGGCTCTCAGATCTCGACGATCGCTTCGTCACCGACGAAGTGTTCGGCGTGATGTACGTCGCCTCCGGCAACCGTTTGTTCGGTCATCGCCTGAATTAGTCAAGACGAAAGATCACGACTTCTCCGCCATTCGAGTCGACAATCGCAAACGCACCCGCGAATGGTCCGGAGGTGATCGCGGCAACATCGTTGCGCGTGATCAGTCCAAACTTTACCCGGCTGTTGAACTCACGGTACAGAACAGCGTCCGGTCGACGCGAGTTGCCGTCGAGATCGGTGACGATCATGCGGCCCCCGCTGGCAATCAGCAGTAAACGGCCACCACCGCCTTGCGGATCTTCGAAGTACTCGAGACCATTGATGCTACCGGTGCCGGTCGGCGCGAGATCGATCGTGCGCACGAGCGTCCCGGTGCGTGAAATGACACGCAGACGTAGTCTCTCCTGCACCTGCGTCGCGGGCGTTCCCGTAAACCCGACCACGAATTCGTCGGTCCCCGGCAAATACGCCAGCGCCAACGGCGGACCTAAGTTTTGAGCCAAACTGGTCGGGCTCAAACTGATTTGACTGTTCAGCGTTCCATTCGTGTTGAAGAGCAGTATCGCGCGGTCATTTGCTGGGCCAAATCGTAAGATCCCGATCAGATCCTCCTGCGGCAGGTAAACGGTCTGTCGCGTGAATTGAATTGAACTCAGATTGACCACGGGCGTGCCGCTGTTAAGCAACGTCGATAAACCAGAGACTCGAGCAGGAAGATTTAGATTTGAGTCGTGAGTCAGGAGGAACCGATTTGCATCGCTGTCCCATGCGATACCGACAGGAACGTTGACATTCACACCGATAACGTCGTGCCGGTCATCCTGAGGTTGACGATTCAGGTTCTTGTCAAACACCAGGAGATCTTGCGGGTAACTGGTGGCCACAATGAGCCCATCGTCGAGTCGCACGATGCCTTCGCCCATACCGTTCTCAGTGGTTGACAGCGGACCAGACACGATGTTGCCGTTGAAATCGATTATCCAAAGACTCTCCGGATGGTAAGCAGAAAGTAGCAAACGGTTCGGTCCGAGATACATGACGTCACCGGTTCCGCCGTCGAATAACAATTGAGTCGGCCAGTCGGGCCGATGAATCTCAGCCACGACGACGCCCTGGCGCGTCATGATTTCGAGACGAACGTCCGCCGCACTAAGTTCGTCCCAGGCAACCATGATCAGGTGATCGGGGAAAACCGGCGAATCGCTTGGGATGTAAGTCATGCCTTCGATATGCCCGGGCCGATAGTTACTATCGAGGTACTGAATCGTTCGCGTGCCTTTGAAGCCACAGGCCTGATCGAAGAAGAAGAGCTTGTCGGGATGCGGCGCATTGTTCATCACGAACAGTCCTTCAGACGGCACAAAAGTGAGCCCATTCACAAACTGATCGAACTCCGGGCTTTCGAGTTTGCAAACTCTGGTCAGCACCCCTTTTTTCGCCATTTCGACGGCATACAACTCGTATCCGTTCATCATCACCAACTGACCTTTCAACGGGCCGGAGGTGACGAAAGTGATCTCTTCGGCGTAGCCGCCGACGCGGGCGCGGCTGACAAAGGTCTGGGCATTCAGATCCACTGCGATGAGGGTCAGCAGAACTAATGCGGGAAGGCTCTTGAGTAATGTTTTCATCATTGGGTCCTCAACTTTGATTGAATGAGAGTGAGCGAGGTGATAAATTGCGGCGCTCTTCTCAGGGTCTTGTCCTGCTTTATTAGGCGTAATTCTCGTCCAAACCGGAGGGTCCACGTTTCCTCGTGACCGGAAACATCACCGAGCTCCTGCTTCAGTGGCGTTGCGGCGACCAATCCGCGCTCGAACAACTGATGCCGCTCGTTTATGAGGAACTGCGGCGGCTCGCGCGGCAGTGCATGCGCGGCGAACGCGCCGGGCATACGCTGCAAACGACTGCACTCGTCAACGAGGCGTACCTGCGGCTGGTCAACTCGAGCCGTGTTCAATGGCAGGATCGCGCACACTTCTTCGCAATCGCTTCACAGCTTATGCGGCGCGTGCTCGTCGACGAGGCGCGCAAACGTCGCAATCTCAAACGTGGGGGCGAGTACACGCGGGTCAACATCGACGCGGTAGAGGTCAGCAGCGAACCACGCGATTTCGATCTGCTGGCGTTGGACCAGGCGCTCGACGCGCTTGCGGAGTGCGCGCCGCGCAAGGCCAAGGTGGTCGAGCTTCGTTTCTTCGGCGGACTGAGCATTGAAGAGACGGCGCTGGTGTTGGGGATCTCGACAGACATCGTCAAGCGAGAGTGGCGCACGGCAAAACTCTGGTTGCTACAGGAGCTGAGTCAGTCGACCGCCGGAGCTTAGAAAATGGATCAGCAACGATGGTTACAAATCGAAGAGCTGCTGCAACAAGCACTCGATCTGCAACCGCATGAGCGTCCCGCATTTCTCAAGCAGAACTGTAACGGCGACGCGTCATTGATAGCCGAGGTCGAAGCTCTGCTGAAACGCGAAACTGAAGCACACAGTTTCATGGAGTCGCCTGCGATCGCTTCCCTGCCGCGAGTCGAGCCACCTTCACAGATCAGCCACTATCGAATCGAAAAGCGCATCGGGTCGGGAGGAATGGGTGAGGTCTTTAAGGCGCACGACGAAACTTTACGCCGGATAGTCGCCCTGAAGATGCTGCCCGCCGAGTTTACGTCTGACACCGACCGCGTGCGCCGGTTCGAACAGGAAGCGTTTGCGGCATCGCGCCTCAATCATCCAAATATCATTACCATCTTCGAAATCACGCATGATGGCGATGCTCATTTCATCGCCGAGGAGATCGTCGAGGGAAAAACATTACGCGAGCTGCTGCGTGATCCGGAGTCGAATAAACCTAAACCTCTTGAACTGGAGCGCGCGCTCGATATCGCGATTCAGATCGGCCGCGCCCTGAAAGCCGCGCATACCGCGTGGATCATTCATCGGGATATCAAACCCGAAAACATAATGGTCCGCGATGATGGTCTTGTGAAAGTGCTCGACTTTGGAATCGCAAAACTTGACGGCGAACGCGCGTCGTTTGTATCGAGCCGCGACAACATGTCAACCGCCGCGTTTCAATCGGAAGAACCGTCGCTGACAATTCCCGGCGCGATCATGGGCACTGCGAGCTACATGTCGCCCGAACAAGCGCGCGGCGAACCGCTCGACGGGCGCACGGATCTTTTTTCCTTAGGCGTCGTGATGTACGAGATGCTAACCGGCGTTCAGCTCGTCACCGGCGCGACGCGAACTGTAGTGCTCGATCGATTGACACGAAGCGCAGAGATCGTTGGGCCAGCATTAAAATCCGGCAATGTTCCGAAAGAACTGCAACGTATTCTCCGTCGCGTTTTGCGCAGCGATCGTGAAGAGCGTTACGCGTCGGCGGGTGAGTTTCTCGACGATCTGATTGCGTTTAAAAGCCGTCTCGAAAGAAGAACTACGCGGCGACAGCTGGGTTTGAGCGCCGTCACACTCGTCATAGCCCTGGCGATAGCCGGCGTCGCCGCTTTTCTGTCAGTGCAAGAAACGTGGATAGAGACAGTCCTGCGCGATGGTCACTCGGCAGCCGTCCGGCGCGCGGTGTTTTCACCGGATGGAAAACTGCTCGTGTCCGTGAGTGAAGACCACCAGGTGATTGTTTGGGATTTCAAACGTCGCATGCGTCTGAAAACACTCACGGAACACACTGGTCCAGTCACGACAGTTGCCTTTTCACCAGACGGCAAGTGGTTTTTCACGGGCGGACAGGACCAGGCAGCCATTCTCTGGAACGCTGCGACCCTAACGAAAGAACTCGTCTGGAACGATCAACGTGGCCCGGTAGTAACAGCGAGCTTCTCGCCTGATGCTTCGCTTCTGGTGTACGCAACCGATCGCGTCGCAATACTTCGAGAAACAAAGTCGTGGCGCCAGGTTCGAGAGTTTCAGTCAGGTATTGGCATTCATGGCAACTTCGTCTTTCTCGAAAACGGACGTTTGATTGCCGACAATCGTGGCAATGTTTGGGACATTGCCTCCGGTGAAGAAAAAATTCGCCGGGCCGACTGGGGCGGCAACTGGCTCGCTCTCGCTCCCGATGGGAAACAAGTAGTGGTCGTCGATGCGCACGGCGTCGTCAAGACGGGTGATTCGCTGTATGCGAAAACTCTCCAAACTCAACCTGCGCATCACGACCACGGCCGGGCAATCGCCTACTCTCCGGACGGGAAGTTGGTTGCGTCCGGCTCAGAACGCGTGTTGTTGTGGGATGCATCGACCATGACGAGAATTGCTCCGCTGGAATACGACTCGGCAGTTTGGTCGGTTGTGTTTTCGCCAGATGGACGTTGGTTGGTTTCGACTCATGGTGATGGTTCGATTCTCGTCTGGGACGTCGTGAATCGAGAATTAGAGGCCAACCTGCGACAACACAGTGGCGCAGTGCGCGCGGTCACGTTTTCGCCGGATGGTGAGCGGTTGGCAACCGGCAGTGACGATCAATCGGTGATTCTGTGGGACGCTAAAAACGGTCAGAAACAAGGCTTATTGACCCCGCACCAGACGCGGATCGGAGGTGTTGCGTTTTCATCGGATGGGACTTGGTTTGTGTCTTCGGATCAGGCTGGCTCTATTATCCGGCATGACTCAGGACGCGCTGAGCCGCGTTGGAGCGCCACGGGAAGTAAGGATGCCCCACTGTATTGCGTGTCGATTTCGCCGAATGGGCGTTTCATAGCCTCGAGCTTCGGCGTTTACAGTGCGGACGACGGCAGCACGATTCTTTTCGATCGGAATGGCTGGCACGGTATCTATAGTGCGGCTTTCACACCGGATGGCAAACGGCTGGTTGGAGTAAGCGATGCCGGATACGTAGTCGTGCTTGATACGGAGACGTGGCAGTTAATTGAAAGCCAGCAGTGGTCCGACACGCCGCTTGTCGCGATGAGTCTATCGTCTGATGGAAGTCAGATCGTCACAGGCGGCGACGGTAAGACGGTTCGCATCGGAACGACCAGTCCCTTGCGCCAAACCGCCGTGCTCGGGCTGCACACCGCGCGCGTGAAAGCGGTGGCCTTCTCGCCGGACGGAAAGCAGGTCGCGTCCGCCGGTGACGACAACATGGTCGCACTGTGGGACGTAAACCGCCGCAAACTCCTAACCACGATCGGCACGCACACCTCCCCGGTCTACACCCTCGCCTTTTCACCAGACGGACGACAGTTGATAACGGGCGAACACGACCGCTCAGTGCGCCGGTACACGCGACAACGCAGTCTGTGGGGCTTTTCGCTGGACTAGATCCGGGCGCGGCGAAGGCGCGGGGCGTTGACGATTACGGAGACGCTGCTGAAGCTCATTGCGGCGGCGGCGATCATGGGGCTCAGCAGGAGGCCGAAGAAGGGATACAACACACCGGCCGCGATCGGTACTCGAGTGAGTTGTAAGCGAAGAACAGGTTCTGCTTGATATTGAGCATCGTGGCGCGACTGAGCACGCGGGCCCTCACGATGCCGCTCAAGTCTCCTTTAACGAGCGTCACCTCCGCGCTCATCATCGCCACGTCGGGACCGGTGCCCATTGCGATGCCCACATCCGCCTGGGCCAAGCAGATGGAAGTACCTTCGTCCCTCGAAAAGCCGCAATAAGTGGGTTTGCCGCAAATCCGACACGGACGTCTTTTGCTAACGCGTTTAAAGCCCCTCCTACTGTGGGTTCCGTCATAAAGTGAAATCGGCCCATCAGTGGAATCAATAACTTACGCGGACGATTCCGGCATTAAATGAAATTTTTGTCCGGCATAACGTGAAATTTTCCTACAGTTTTCCGGCATAATTTGAAATTTTCCCTCCTTGCCTATTAACACCATCGCCCTTAAACCAGGCCTAACTCGTGTTGGAGTCAGGATGGCAACGGCAAGGTTCAGCAGGCCTAAAAGTCATTTCGATTCATTCGCTGCGGTTTCGCCGCCGAGAAATCATGCCGCCGAGAAATCATTGAGTGTCGGGGCCATTGGTGATATAAGCCGATGGTTCTCACGATCCGCAAGCGCGTCGATTTATGACCAGCCTCCTATCAAGCTTATCCGGGCAGTTTACCAGGAATCTGATACTGGGTTCCTTTCTTCCGGTAGTGGTGTTTGTCACTCTGAGCATGATTTTCGTCGTGCCGATCTTTCCTGCCGACTGGCCGTTGTTGAAACCGTTCCTGGGTTTCGGAATTGAGAGCAAGCTAATCGGGCTCTCATTCATTGCCATCGTGACCACTGGACTACTCTTCACTCTCAACACCCCGCTGCTCCGGCTCTACGAAGGCTATCCGTGGAGAGACTCTTGGATCGGCAAAGTGATGACGAAGCGCAAACGAAAGCAGTTTGCAATGGCCAGAGCCAGACGTTTAGGAATACGCGCGCTGATCGAAGAGATGGATAGGAACGACGAGCGGATTGCTACTCTCATTATGAGGTTAACTGGAAACGCAGGACGTGTTCTTTACGAGTTTCCCAGTAGCCCGATCCTGATCCTTCCGACTAGTTTTGGAAACGTGCTGCGCAGCTTCGAGGAGTATTCAACTCGTCAATATAAGATGGAAGCAATCACGTTGTGGCCTCGCCTGGTAGCAATGATCAACAAGGACTATGCCGCTGGAATTGACGATGCGAAGACTTCGGTGGACTTCATGATAAATGTTTCGGTGTTGAGCTTTCTGAGCGCAACGGTGATTACCACAGCTGGTTGGTACTACTTTCCCCCGGTGAGTATCTTCCGCGGCGCAAATTCCGCAATGAGCTCATTGGTTCTGATCTGGGTGAGCACCGTTGTCGCTTTCTTAATTCTCGGTTATCTCGCGTATCTGGGCGCGATTGAACGCGCCGTCAACTGGGGCGCATTTGTAAGGGGCGCGTTTGATTTGTATCGCAGCGAACTTCTCAAGCAGCTTGGTTATGAACGAACTGGCTTAACATTGAAGGACGAACGCTATCTTTGGGATTCGATCTCGGGCCAATTGCTTTATGGCGATTCGCCATGGGGGCGAGACGCACTGGTCGAGTATCATATCAATAAGACGGTTGTTTATAGTGACGCGCCTTTTGTTGACCTCACAATCGCCCGAGGAGTGGAACGACAGGCCGATGGCGCGCAGACTATTACAATCCGCATCAAGAATATTGATTGGCAAAGAAGGACTGCCAGACGTGTTCGGCTGATCGACACGTTACCGGCTAATTTCGATTACGTCTGGGGATCGGCGAGCAACGGAGACGGCAAGCCAAAAGTTGTAGGAACAAATCCGTATCGATTTGAAATCGGCGACATGAAGAGTTTAGAGGAAGCAACTTTGACATATTCGGCTGTGCCGCAAGTTAAGAAAGAGTGATCGCTGAGATGTGCAACACGATCTGTGAGGAGGTGAAAGATGAGTAGCGAAGTTCGAAATGCGACGACCAGTGGATACCGCTTCAGCGGAGAATCGCGTAATGAGCCATCGCACCCGATGGACCCGCCGGACAACACTGGCGGTGGGTTACCGGGTGACCCGGTAAAGAGTGACTACGTTTATCCACCAGAACCTATCGACCCGCTGGAGCCGGAACCACCGGACCCAACGCCGCCGCAAGGTTGAGAACTAATGGCAGATATCCACAAGCTAAAAGGAATTACTGGCGCCGAAGCCGACGCTTTACGCACGAAGTGCCAGATCGCGACGGTGGAAGATCTCTGGTTGCGAGTCAGTGGCGCAAAGAACGCGTTGCAGTCGTTAAAAGAAAACAGCGGTATCGAGAAGGAGCGACTGATCGATCTGTTGGCGGCAGAAGCAATACGACGGACAGGCTTTGCCGGCGCGTGGTTCAACCGTCATTGGCCTGACCTTTTGATTCTGCTGGTTGCACTGGCCCTGGCGATTCTCATCTCACGTAGATTGTGACGCTGTCCAAACATACCGCACTCAACTAAAATCCCGCGCGCAAATAGCCAACGAAATTGATTGGGGTATTCGACCTCTTGATTCTCGGTCGAATCGTGATGAATGGAATTTCGGCGCGGATATGTATGTCCCGCCATTGCGCGCGCGCCCGCGAGATCCCGCACGGATGCGCATGCATATGGAAGTACCTTCGTCCCTCGAAAAGCCACAATAAGTGGGTTTGCCACAAATCCGACACGGACGTTTTTTGCTAACGCGCGCAAAGCCGACCGAAATCATGGGTTTACGTTTTTGCAGCCGCTCGGTTGATATGAAATCGTGCGCGCAAATTTCATTTTATGACCGACGAATTTCACTTTATGAACGAAATTGGCCTCTCACTGGAATCAATTAACTTACGAGGACGATTCCGGTATAACTTGAAATTTTCTCAAAAACACCGCGTCCTAAAGACCCACTAGCACTTCGTTTCTTTACGGTCTTATCGTCATGCGGTTGCCGTAGAAGTCGGAACCTCAACTAGATCCGGTCATCCGTGCCTGCCAATGCTGTCCACTGTGGCACATAGAGTGAGCCGAAACTGCGATCAGTTGCTTTCTGTATGCGATTGAGAAATCGCAGCGGATGTTCTCGCCGTTGGTGATACGCCCTTATTCCAGAAACCACTAGCAGCGAGATTGCAATTCCCGGCAGAGCACCTAGTACCGTACTAGTCACTGCTGCGCCTGCACCTGCACCCGCAATTAATCCCTCCACTAGTTTCTCGCTCGCCTTTTCCGCAATTTTTTCCACGGTAACTTGCCTAAACGATCGTCGAATCGAAGTTGGGAGCAGGCGCTGGTAGTCTTGCCATTTCTGAAGTATTGCATCAGCCTGCTCCTGCAACTTACGATCACGGTGCTTCGTTCCCATTTCAGGCGGAATTAGCTTTGCAAACGCGGTTGCTGCACTCCGAAATCTTTGTAGGTCGCAACCATCATCGAGGAGGTTCTTTATATCCGGTGGTTCTAAGCGCGTGAGATCAAACCCAGTGGTAATCACAATGTGCGTAAGTTCGTCAACCGTCTTGCCAAGATCTTTGCTTCTGTGTGCGCTTGGAATTTCAAGCAGAGTGTTGAAAACCTGATCCTCTCGATTTGCAAGCAACGTATTGTATGCCCGCACGGACGGCGTCACGATGTGCAAACCTTCGTTTCTCTCGACTGCCAGCGCAAGCGTAGACATTACCGCCGAACCAAGCCTCGGGTGCATAGTCAGCCACTCACGGTTGTTCTCATCCTCTTTGCTGCCGCTACTCCAGGCCAGCTGATGCTCCTCAAGAAGGTTTGCTAGTCCAGGTTCGCGATAATCTTCTAGTAGTTTGTTCCGATGGATTTGAAAGGAGGCGCGTCCCGCTTGATACTCCTCGGGTGTATTAGCTTTTTGGAATCTTCTCTTTATCTTGTCCAGATTTGATTCGATTTTAGCCTTCAACGCGCGTTGAGCAGCATGTACCTCTGGAGCGTCAATATCAGCGCCGTCGAGCAATGGACCGTTAGGCCCTCGAAGAGATGTGTATGGTTTGATCGTCGCGCGATCACGCGTGGTATATGAACTTGGGACAATTCGTCGAACTTGCTTAAAACACAGAAGTGTTGCTTTAAGCCAGTTCGGGTCATGAATATGAATGTATGGATAATAAAGTGCCGGACGTTCAGGAATTGTTTCGGATTCGATCATCTCGTTCTCCTGGACAATCATCTTATGCCGGAATATCACTTAATAAAGTGTGTGTCAAACAATCAAGAATGCGTTCCAGGTTGATTTGGCTAAGGGTAGTCGGACGCGACAGGTCTAACGTTTTATTGTGCGCCTAATACTACACGAGGTTCGTCCGAACAATTTCATTTTATGCCGAACAAATTTCATTTAATGCCGGAACCCACACACCTCCTACTGTAGGTTCGGTCATAAAGTGAAATCGGCCTGTTAGTGGAATCAATAACTTACGCGGACGATTCGGTCATTAAATGAAATTCTTATCGGGCATAACGTGAGAATTTCCTACAGTTTTCGGTCATAACTTGAAATTTTCCTCACCGCCATTTCATCCGCGCTGTAAGTGCAATGTCCGTATACATTTACGTGGAGCCTATTACGACTAGTACGAATAGGTGAAAAAAGCAGCCGGTGTCGATCTTGGCGAAAATGATAGATGGACACTTCTTTGGATCGCCGCTCCAACCGAAGTCGTTCATCTCAGGCAAAGAATCGGGTGTCGTTAACGGGAAACGCGGCAATGTGATTCGACGGTGACAAATCTCAACGAATGTGGTTAAAAATCAATCAGTGGGCCATAGTCAGTTTAATATTGTAAGTCCCCAGTTCAAAGCGAATCCGTTTCCACTGGTCGCGAGTCTTAGAGCTTCACAACCGGTCTTCCGCACTGCCCTGCCTGATAAAACTCCTGTCTGGTTACTCACGCGTTATCAAGATGTCGCCATCCTGTTGAAAGACGAGCTTCAAGGTCAAGGATTCGTTTCAATACGCTTAAGGATTCGCTCTCGTGTTTTGTAATCCCGCACATAAGCTTGCAGGTAATGCTTCAATTCGCCAATTCTGCGTGGCTGTTGTGAATAGGCCTGAATTAGCCAACGCTCGGCGCGTGCTTTGAACGAAGGGCCGTGCGCGTGTAGGGGCAACTGCCGGTTAACCCGCTCAGCTTTCTTGTTGTTTTCGGCAATTGCCGCCTCATACTGCGCGCGCAGCTTTGGATCTTTGATGGCTGAAGGCGGAGTACCCGCCGGCAAACCCGTCGCAAAAGGCGGCATGACTCTCATTCCAGGTAAGCTCTTCCGATCATTAACGTCGAAAGTAGGATCGAATTCTTTTTCTAGTCGTCGCCAGGCCTGTAGCCAGAGTTCAGTTTTCTCACGCCGTTCACGAACCCATGTGGCGTCGGGCAGTGAAAACCGTTGGTATCCGAGAGCATCGACCAAATCCGATTGGTACTCCCACGAAAACATCCCCGCGTGAGAGAGAGCAATCCGCGCAAAGCGTTCGCTCTCGAGCCGCAAGCGTGAATCATTCAAGCCACGATTGGAGATTTCACTGCAAACATGAAGCATCAGGCTGGCGTACTGATTCCAATCCATTCGCCGCCACTTGCGTTCCAATTGATTAGAAAAGTCGAGCAACTCTTCAAGAGTACGAGAGCGAAGGGCGATGAGCCGATTAAGATCTTCCTCATACTCGGTCGGCCGCGTGTTTTGCTCTTTTAATGTGTAATAAAGATGCGCGGAGCGAAGGCCACCTAATTGCGCAACAGGGTCGGGCACCTGCGCGGGTGCATCGCTGATGATGCACCCGAACAGAATGCTACAACAAAGAATTCTCGCGAGGCCGTACTTCACATGCGACAACCTTTAGTTAATAACAGTGTCTATTGCCAGTCTGAAGTAGGATCGCTAAGTTCCGAAGAAATCGTCGCCGATCCGTCCTTCTGAATAGTGCATTTCCCGCTGGATATGGAAGTTGCCGTTTGCGCAACGGTGAAAAAATTTGTAAAGGTTCCTGCGTTACCACTAATTGAATAATCCCACGGTATCGCCCACGTTACAATTCCGGTGGTGTAAGCTCCACGCTCAATGTCGCGGTATTTTCCGCTGAAAATTGCGTCACCGCCAGAGACAACTCGCGCACCTTTCATAATGTCACCAGAGCCGATACGAAATGCCGTACAAGCAGGGTCGCAGTGCGATATGCCATTTAAGAACCCGAGCCATCCACTGCCCGCTGCGTTTGCATCTTCCTCCTTAAAGAACAGATTGAAGAACGAGACATTCTTCGGCTCAACGTAGACGTCTCCCAGAAACCCGCAGGACCACCAATTCTGAAAGTGTCGCACGCCTGAGGTTGGCATTTTTTGCACGGAACCGCTCGATGGCGCTACCACTGTAATGTTGTTAGTGGGACCCTGACCCATTGAGGGTCCGGCAACCATCTTCAGTTGCAACACCGCTGATCCAGCCGAATCTGCGACGCGGTAAGATCCAGTCCCGTCCGTCGGTGGGTTAGCTAAGGTGCCACTACCCGAGTTCTGGCTCCATTGGAGTCCTCCGACTTGCTGGGCAGTAAGTCCCGTTGGCGTTATGCTAGAACTCAGAGCCACTGATTCATGGATGCCGAACGAGGTTAGACTGCGGCCACTGAAATTGTCTTCAGGAGTTAGCTGAGTCGCCAATGAAATCACTACAACATTTACTGTAATGCTGTTGCCACTCGTCGCTACTACTGTCTTGAAATTCGTGGGGCTGGAAGAGACGGTACTAAATGTGGCGGAGGTGGTTTCGCCTGCACCAGTCGCTCCTGCTGTTCCGGTCCAGGTGGGCCGTCCATTTTGCCAGCTAGCGTTGATGGGATCGGGTACGGCCTTAAATGTTACGGTCGCACCCGCGAGTACGTACAGCGTATCATCGATGTCAACAAAATTACCTCCGCTTTGATACTGGACCTTTCCCACTCGGGCAAACACGTGTACAGCGGCCCACGTGCTCACATCACCATTTTGAGGAATGCAATTCGGTTCACAGTTTCCGTCTCCGCATTCCTGATCCAGGAAGTTATTAGTCGCAGTAGACCACGTTGCCATAACCTGTGTCTCGCCGGGGCCATTAAGCTGGCCGCTACTACCAGCGGAGTCAACAAAGACCACGCCCGGATCCGCAGACTCAAATGTCGCAGGTGCGGCGAAAGGCCCTTCGACTATGTTCGAAAAGCCAGGGCAGGCTTCATAATAATCGTATTCATTTGCCGCGAACGCACCTATCGAGTCGCCGACGGTGCCGTTTATAGTAGCGGGAACCATCTCGGCGTGATGGAATATTGGTGGACAGGCGCATGGTCCACCGCATGAGAACGTTGATCCGGCTCCATTAACCCGAGAGGATCGCACCAGGCGACCGATAATTGGCTGATCACCATGTCGTACCCACGTTATCTGGCCGCTGGTAATCTCGGCCGGCCACAAGTGACCGTGAATATCAGGCTTGTTGGCTCTCTGAAGCTCCTCCAGATCCACAGATATCGATTGGCCCGCCAACAACTTCACTAGATCGAGCGCGTAATCACCGCCTTCGTACAGTACCTTCACGATTGCGGTAGTCGGTTTCGAGCCGAAGTTCTTCAGATGAAGAATGGAAGAATAGTCGGCATCCAACGTAAACGGATGCGCTCCCGAGCGCGTTTCGTTGGTGCGAACCGTTATGAGCGGTACGTCGAGGCATCCGCCTTTGCTGCTGATACTCACTAACTCACCGATTATCGAGCCGCGCGGTGCCGCTGTTGTGACCCTGAGGCCAGCATCGTCGACATGTTGAAGCTTCGGTGAAGTCAACAGAGAAGAGAAGTCGACGGCTCGCACATCATGCGCTCTGAGAGTTATCGCGGGCAGCGTTTCGACGGTGAATTGACCTGCAGCCGTGTACTGCACGTCCACCGTAACCTTTTGCGAGTCGGAGGTAGTGTTTCTTAGCCACAGCACTGGCGTAGAAAAACCTATGGAAGATTCGGAAGGACTAACAGAGCGACCCAGACGCAAGCCCACGCCTTCCATTACTGATGAATGCTGAGCCTCGGGATCAACGAAGTGTAGATTTGAGGCGAACCCTTCTTTTCTGTTGATGACGAAGCCATGTGCACTCAAGGCGCCCACGGGGCCATCATAGGTGAAGGAAAGTCCACCCTTGTCGATGCCGGCACCCTGGAGGTTCAGTGTCCGCCTAACATTATCAACGTTTAGTAAGACGGTTTCATGAGGAGATAGTTGTATGGTGGGGTAAGGCAACTGCTTTCCACGGTAGTCAACATTCGTGTGAACAGTAAGTGGTTGACCCTGCGTGTTAGAGAGGGCGACTCTAGCATCCGTCTCTTTGTCCAGCGACCACCAGAGTCCCTCGAATTTGTTTGACTTCAGTCCCATGGCCGGTTCCATGTCGAACGAGAATCCCCGGCTGAGGTCGGCGACGGTCAGTTGCGGTCCCAGGGCCATTCCATTGTCATTCTGAAAACTCAATTCCACACTGCCTTCTCTAAACTTCTGGGCCGCACGGAGGGCAGACAAAGCTTCACGCAAAGACACGGAGACATTCTGTAATGGACGCAAGCTTTGATCGGGAAGAGACAGCGGCGTACCGTCCATCGAATAGAGTGTGATTGAGACGTTGAGCGGGGCATCCACTGCGTTATTCAGGGTCAAAGTCGATTCCCAATCAGCTTTGGTGCTGTAGTAAGGCAAAACGAGAGTGTGTAACGCACCCTGTGCCGAAGCAGTAGCGGGAACCGGTGGGCCATAGACCAGCGCCGCGCGAACGAACGCAAGACACGCAAGACAAGAAGCAAGCACCATTAACGTAAGTCGTGGCCGCGCTGAAATCACGTGATGAGTGAAGCTGAGAGCTTTGGACATGAAGCACCGCCTTTCTTGGGACTTGATTGAAAGCCAGTGATATGAAGCAGTTTGGGGAGAGGAATGCCGCAAGCCTAAAGGGCGCTAGCTGCTTCAGAATTGGGCCGCACAATATAGCAGAACAGAATTAAAGTCAACGAAAAGATCGGTCGAAAAATTTCGAAAAATTTCGTGTAAAAAAATTTCCAATGGTCAGTACGATTAGTCCAGGAGTGCATAGCTCTTGTCTATTACATCAGTTCATGCGGACTGGTTTTCAATTTATGGTGTAGAGTTTTCAACTTATACTGTAGCAATTCACTTTATGGTGGAACTCAGAAGTTGACCATGTCATAAGGCAAGTGCTGTTTGGGGATGACGGAAAGCAACGTCCGCAGCCCGATGTAACCGTTGAAATAATTTTCGATGCGCAACAAAAAGCAGGTAATCGCCAGGATGGTCACAGACGCTCAATGGCGCGAAGTCGACCGTTATCGGATCAAGCGCGAGTTCGATCCCGACGTAATGCGGCGGCTCAAGGGCGACGCCCGCCGCGACATCACCGTTAATGTGCCCAAGCTCGCCGCGCACGCGTTAAGGGCTGGTCTTGTTGAACGAGCTTCAAATGTTCGTCGGTGCCGAAAAACGGTTCTTCCCGGATCGTGTGCGGTTGAAGCTGGAATTGGTTGACGAGCACCGATTGCGCAACGGCGTGGTCGTTCTGCGGTACGCTGTCCGTGGCTGATACGCTCGCCGGTTAACGCGACATCAAGGAGCGGGCCTCGGAAGGATCGCTCTCATCCAGTGGGGGGCTTGTCGACAATCCAGAAATTGAGATTTCCTTAGCCAGCTTTCCGTCGCTTTAGGTCCGCCAGAATTTCCATGTATCGTCCGC
Source organism: Pyrinomonadaceae bacterium (assembly GCA_036003745.1). Classification (GTDB taxonomy): domain Bacteria; phylum Acidobacteriota; class Blastocatellia; order Pyrinomonadales; family Pyrinomonadaceae; genus PSRF01. The sequence goes on along the minus strand of DASYSD010000098.1, from coordinate 69,119 downwards.
GCAATTTCATTTAATGCTGGAACCCACATCCCGATCGAGTTGTTGGCTGCTTCGTACACTACCGAAATCAGAATCAGAGAGTTCTCATGTCTTGCTGAATGAGCATTCATTCAGTATTATGCGCGATATTAATCTGGCCGGAGTGTCTGACAGAGGAGTGGAGTGATGCGGATTGAGAAGGCGGCGGTCTTGGGGGCGGGGACTATGGGGGCGCAGATTGCCGCGCATCTCGCAAATGCCGGTGTGCCGACATTGTTGCTCGATATTCCGCCGCGCGAGTTGACGCCGGAAGAGCAGGCAAAAGGTTTCAAGCTGGAGAGTTCGTCGGTTCGTAATCGCATTGCGCGTAATGGTCTTGAAGCAGCGATAAAAGCAAAGCCGGCCGCGTTCTTTGTGCCTGAGAACGCCTCACTCGTAACTGCAGGAAACTTCGACGATGACCTCGCAAAGATCAAAGATTGCGATCTGATCATCGAAGCGGTCGTCGAAAACCTCGACATTAAACGCTCGCTCTTCGAACGCCTGGAACTGCATCGACGCCCCGGCGCGATCATTGCCTCAAACACAAGCGGTATCCCGATTCACTTGCTCGCCGAGGGCCGTTCCGACGACTTCAAGCAACACTTTCTCGGCGTTCACTTCTTCAATCCACCGCGCTATCTGCACCTCGTCGAAATCATTCGCACTGAATGGACCAAGCCGGAAGTCTCCTGTTTTCTTTATGGTTTTCTCGATCAACGACTCGGCAAGGGCGTGGTGCCCGCGAAGGATCGTCCAAACTTTATCGCGAATCGCATCGGTACTTTCGGAGCACTCTTCACGATCAAGACGATGCTCGAAGACGGCTACTCGATTGAAGAAGTCGATAAGATGACTGGGCCAGCTGTCGGCCGTCCAAAGTCAGCGACCTTCCGCACCTTTGATTTAGTTGGTCTCGACGTCTTCACTCACGTCATCAAGAATCTTTACGAAGCATTACCTGAAGACGAAGAGCGGGAGATGTTTGTTGTGCCGGAAGTGCTCGCGAAGATGGTCCAGCGTGGCCTGCTCGGCAACAAAACCAAGGCCGGCTTTTATAAAAAGCAAAAGGGTGACGGCGACAAGCAAGAGATTTGGACGCTCGACACCGCAACGATCGACTATCGACCATCCGAGAAGGTCAAACTGCCGTCGCTCGACATGGCGAAGAACATCGAGGAATTGCCGGAGCGCATCAAGACGCTGACCTGGGGCAAAGATCGCGCTGGAGCGTTTCTTTGGAAGACGCTTTCAAAAACGCTCATCTACGCCGCCAAACGCATTCCGGAAATCGCGGATACGGTAGTCGAAGTCGACCGCGCAATGCGCTGGGGTTTTGGTTGGGAGCTGGGACCATTTGAAGTTTGGGATGCAATCGGCGTTGAGAAATCCGCCGCGCGCATGAAAGAGGAAGGGATGACTGTGCCGGCAAACGTCGAACAGATGTTGGCTTCAGGCGCGACGTCGTTCTACAAGAAAGAAGACGAGCAACAATTTTACTTTGACTTCGCGAGTGGCAAGTACGTTCAACTTCCCGATCCTCCGGGCGTTCTGATTTTGAAATCCATTAAGGATCGCACCGGCGTCATCAAAAAGAATGCCGGTGCTTCGCTGATCGACATCGGCGACGGTGTGGCGTGTCTCGAATTCCACTCGAAGATGAATGCGATTGGTGGCGACACACTGCAAATGCTGAAGTTTGCACTCGGCGAAGTTGAGAAAAACTTTGTCGGCCTGGTCGTCGGTAATCAGGGCGTTAACTTCTGCGTCGGTGCAAACATCATGTTGATGTTGATGGAAGCCCAGGAAGAGAACTGGGAAGAACTCGACATGATGGGTCGTGTTTTCCAGGCCGCTACGATGAGTTTGCGCTACTCGCCGAAACCAGTCGTCGTGGCTCCGTTTCAGATGGTGTTTGGTGGTGGCTGCGAAATGGTTTTGCACGGCGACCGAGTCAGAGCAGCGGCTGAGACGTATATCGGACTGGTTGAAGTTGGTGTCGGAATTATTCCCGCGGGCGGTGGCACAAAGGAGATGTTACTACGGGCGATGGATTCGATTCCGAAGGGCGTCGACGACGCGGATCCGTTTCCATTCGTGAAACGCGCTTTCGAAACAATCGCGCTGGCGAAGGTGGCCACGTCGGCAGAAGAAGCGAGGACGTTAGGTTTTCTGACGAAGGATGATTCGATCTCGATGAACGGCGATCGTTTGATCGCCGACGCGAAGAAAGAAGTGCTGGCACTCGCCGCGAGTGGTTATGTGCAGCCACAACAACGCAAAGATATTCTGGCGCTGGGAGCACCTGCGCTCGCGACTTTAAAACTCGGTATTCATCAGATGAAGCGCGCGGGATATATTTCGGACCACGACGCCGAGATCGGAACGCAGTTGGCGCGTATTCTGACAGGCGGCGATTTGAATCACCCGACACGAGTTTCTGAGCAGTATCTCTTGGATCTTGAACGTGAGGCGTTTCTTTCGTTGGTGGGCACGCGTAAGACGCAGGAGCGGATTACGCAGATGCTGAAGACAGGGAAGCCTCTACGGAATTAGCCACAGATTAACACGGATTGTTTACGGATTGGGGTGAGTTATGAGAGAGGCTGTGATTGTATCGGCAGTTCGGACGGCGGTTGGCAAGGCGCCGAAGGGTACGTTGCGGACGACCCGTCCAGATGAAATGGGTGGGACTGTAATCAAGGAAGCACTGGCGCGTGTTCCCGGACTCGAAACGTCAGAAATTGAAGACGTGATCATGGGTTGCGCTATGCCGGAAGCGGAGCAGGGGATGAACGTTGCGCGCTCGGCCGCGATTCGCGCGGGTTTGCCGGTTGAGACGAGCGCGATGACGATCAATCGGTTCTGTTCGTCGGGCTTGCAGTCGATCGCGATGGCCGCGGATCGCATCAAGAGCGGCGGAGCGGACGTAATCGTCGCGGGCGGTTTGGAAACGATGTCGATGATCCCGATGGGAGGTCATATCATCCGGCCGAATCCTTATCTCGTCGAACACTATCCTGACTTTTATCTAAGCATGGGTCTTGCAACTGAGAACGTGGCGCGCAAGTATGAGGTAACTCGCGAGCAACAGGACGAATTTGCTCTTCGCTCGCACACGCGCGCAGCTGCCGCGCTCGATGCAGATAAGTTTGCGGACGAAGTGGTGTCGCTGAGCGTGGTGCTGGAAGAGTTGGATGAAAAAGGTAAGAAGCAGCGGCGGGAAGTTGTGTTTGATAAAGACGAAGGCGTCAGGCGCGATACGTCTGCTGAAGGACTGGCGAAACTCAAACCGGCTTTTCACGTGAAAGGCACGATCACAGCCGGCAATGCGTCGCAAATGTCTGACGGTGCTGCAGCAGCGATCGTCATGTCTGACTCGCGCGCGCGCGAACTTGGCGCAAAGCCGATGGCGCGTTTCATTGCCTATGCGACTGCAGGTTGCCCGCCTGAGGAAATGGGGATTGGACCAGTGTTCGCGATTCCAAAGGCTTTGAAACTCGCAGGTCTGACGCTCAACGACATCGATGTAATCGAGTTGAACGAAGCGTTCGCAGCACAGTCGATCGCGGTGATCAAAACACTGGGATTGGATCCAGACAAAGTCAATGTCAACGGTGGCGCCATTGCCCTCGGCCATCCGCTCGGGTGTACCGGCGCAAAACTGACTGCCAGCATCCTGCGTGAACTGGAACGTCGCAATGGCAGGTACGGAATGGTGACGATGTGTGTCGGTGGTGGAATGGGCGCCGCCGGGATTCTTGAGAGGCTTCAATAAGATTTCTCACGCAAAGGCGCAGCGGCGCAACGAAGGCGCAAAGAAGCATATTTGGGAGGATAACTTAATGTCAGCGGTGGCCGAACAGAAAAAGCTTATTAAGGGTGGCGCATTCCTGATCGAAGAGCGTATGCCTGAAGAGATCTTTACGCCCGAAGACTTCACGGAAGAGCATCGCATGATTGCCGACACCACGCGCCAGTTTATTGATAACGAAGTGGTGCCCCGCATAGATGAACTGGAGAAGCATGATTGGAAACTGTCGCGCGAGCTCATCGGTAAAGCAGCGGATCTCGGGTTGATCGGCGCGAACATTCCGGAAGAGTTTGGCGGCCTGGGTCTCGATCAAACGAGCGGCGCGCTGATCGGCGAAAACATCGGACGCTCCGCCTCTTTTGCAACAACACTCGGCGCCGAAAGTGGTATTGGACTGCTGCCAATCGTCTACTTCGCTACCGATGCTGCGAAACAGAAATATCTGCCGAAGATCGCCAGCGGTGAGTTGATCACTGCCTATGCGTTGACTGAAGCCGGCTCAGGTTCCGATGCCATGGCTGCGAAAGCTACGGCACGTTTGAGCGACGACGGCAAGGAATACATTCTCAACGGCGAGAAGATGTGGATCACCAACGGCGGTTTCGCCGATATTTTCATCGTCTTTGCCAAAGTTGATGGCGCCAAGTTCAGCGCGTTCATCGTCGAGCGCCAGCCGGGACTGACCTCGGGCGCCGAAGAACACAAGATGGGCATCAAGGGATCGAGCACGACCGCGCTCGTCCTTTCCGACGTTCGCACGCCAGTCGAGAATCTGCTTGGCGAAGTTGGCAAAGGTCACAAGATTGCTTTTAACGTGCTGAACATTGGTCGCTTCAAACTGGGCGCAATGTGCGTCGGCGGCATGAAACTAATGGTCCATGAGTCAGTCCGCTATGCGAATGAGCGTCATCAGTTTGGCAAGCCGATTTCATCCTTTGGTGCGATCAAAGCGAAGCTTGCGGAGCAGGCGATTCGCACTTGGATTGGCGAGTCGATGATCTATCGCACACTCGGAATGATTGAGGCTGGCGTCGGCGCCGTCGATTCGAAGGACATGGATGCGCGTCTGCGCGCGATCGAGGAGTACGCGGCAGAGTGTTCGATCATCAAAGTCGCGCTTTCTGAGTACTGCGACTTCGTTGTCGACGAGATGGTGCAGATTTACGGCGGCTACGGTTACTCCGCAGATTATCCGGCCGAGCGCGCTTATCGCGACTCGCGCATCAATCGCATCTTCGAAGGCACGAATGAAATCAATCGCATGTTGATTCCCGGTCGCTTGATGAAGAGTGCGCTGAGTGGAAACTTGCCGTTGCTGCCTGCCGCCCAGGCTTTGATGGACGAAGTACTGTCGCCACAGATTGGTGGCCTTGACGACGACGACACGCTCCTTGCAGCGGAGCAAAAGCTGACCACAAACGCCAAGAAAGTCGCACTGATGACACTCGGCACCGCGGCGCAAAAGTACATGATGAAGCTTGGCGATCAGCAGGAAATTCTGATGGGAATCGCCGACATCATTATGGACACTTATGCAATGGAGACTGCGATCCTGCGCGCGCGAAAACTCGCTGCCGCTGAAGGAGAGACTGCCGCTGCGCGCTATCTCGACATGACGCGGGTATTCTGCAACGACGCCGTTGGACGTATCGAAGCGAAAGCAAAGAACACGCTCTCTGGAATGTCGGAAGGCGATGAGCTGCGAACGTTACTGGCTGCGTTACGACGCTTCACCAAGTTGCAGCCGATGAACGCGATTGCAGCGCGTCAGCGCATCGCGGACGATTTGATCGCTGCGAACAAGTGGATCTATTAGCCTCAAAAAGGCACAAGAAGCACAAAAAAGAAAAAGCAACTGGTGCGCGTTGTTCCTATTTCACTGCCGACGCCTTTTTATATTGGTCCGGTAAACGTCTATCTGATCGCCGAAGATCCCTTGACGATCATCGATACCGGACCGAAGACGAAAGAAGCGATCGAGACGTTGCGTGCGGGTATGCGCAACGCGGGTTTTCGCGTCTCTGATCTGCGCCGCATCGTACTTACTCACGCGCACGAAGATCATTGTGGGCTCGCAAAGTCTTTGCGTGATGAAGCAAAGAACGCGGAGGTGTTTGTCCACAACTGGGAGACGGGACATCGCCACAGTCGTCTGCAATACGAAGAGCACCGGCTTTTGCTTGTTCGCGCCGGCGTACCTGACAGCGAGATTGAGCGCATGCGTGGCCTTTACGAGCACATGCGCAAGTATTCCGACTCGTTTGCCGACGACGAATACACGCCGCTCTGGGATGACGCCGAACTCGAGTTTGAATCCGGAAGTTTGCGAATTCTTCACACGCCTGGTCACACGCCCGGTTCCTGCTCGTTTCTTCGTGAGGCAGATCGCACTGTGATCGCCGGCGATTGCGTGTTGAAACGCATTACGCCGAATCCGGTGTTGTCACCCGATCCGATCGATCCTTCCCGGCGTTTTCCTTCGCTGGCCGAGTATCTGGTTAGTTTGGCGCGACTAAGATCGTTCTCGCCGACGCTCGTTTATGGTGGGCATGGAGAACCCATACGAGATTTTGAAGAGCTTTTTCACCGCTACTACCGGGCTTTTCAGGATCGGCAGTCACAGGTTATCGGATTGGTCACTAAGAACGGCGTAACTGCCTGGGAAGTGGCGCTAAAAATGTTTCCCAACGCCGACGACGTGCACCGGTTCTTATCTGTTTCCGAAGCCGTCGCCCACCTCGATATGGCCCACTCAGAAGGCAAAATCGCCTACGAACTCAGCGGCCAAACCGAAGTTTACAAGCCACTTATTTAAGCCACAGATTTACACGGATTTTTTTGGAACCGTCTCACTGTCCGGACGTGTAACCGCAAAACTCTTCCGGAGGAAACTCGAAAATGAAAGTAAAACATCCTATTCGTCTCCTGTCCGCTATTATTCTGAGCGCAGGAATGGCGCTGGCGCAGCAACCCGCTCCGCCGCCTCCTGCCCCGCCTGACGAACCGCTCGATCAGAACTTCTCATTCTTTATCGATGGCGGCGGATTTTTGGGTGTTTACGCCGAAAATATCAGCCGCGAGAACATGGGCCGCTATCGCCTGAGCCAGGTTCGCGGAGTCGGAGTTACTCAGGTGATCAAGGATAGTCCGGCCGAGAAAGCCGGTTTGCGCAAAGACGACGTGATCCTCCGACTCGATGGGGAGAACGTGACCAGCGTTCGTAAACTGAATCGGCTCGTGTCCGAACTGTCGCCCGACCAGTCAGTGAAAGTGGTGATCAGTCGTGGTGGTAGTGAACAGGAAGTTACCGCCACGATCGGCAAACGCAACAACCCGAACATGGCCCAGGATTTTCTTGGCGGCGCACCGAGGATCTTTAAGTGGGAAGGCCCTGATCTGAAAAACTTCAAGTGGGAAGCTCCGCTGTTCAACAGAAATAACTTCCCTAACGAGGGAGACTTGTCGTTCTTCCTGACCAACGGCCGTCGCATTGGTGTGAGCACGATGTCCCTCACCAAACAACTGGCTGACTATTTTGGCATCGCGGATGGCAAGGGCGCGCTCGTGACCTCAGTTGCGGAGGATGGACCAGCGGCCAGAGCAGGTGTCAAAGCCGGCGACGTGATAACTGCTGTCGACGGTGAAACAGTCGATTCGCCGGGCGATATCTCGAGGGTGATCAATCGCAAGAAAGAAGGTGATGTCACCTTGACGATCATTCGCAATAAGTCTCAGCAAACGATTCGGGTGTCTCCGCGCGAAGGAACCACATCGGGAGCGTCTGGTCAGCCGCAGATCGGGCGTCGCATCGTTATTCCACGAATCGAGATTCCGACGATGCCCGACATTGATATCGCAATGCCCAATATCGTCATCCCATCTATCCCGACTATCAACATTCAGATGCCGCGCATACGAGTGACGCCGCGGATCAGAGTTCGCGGCTCCCAGGGGCCTATCTAATTGGCTAAAACAGGTCGATCCGCAGATTATGCAGATTTCATCCGTGTAATCTGTGGATACTTGCGTGAAACGCGTCGGTTGTGTGATGATCCTAAACGATGAAAGCCGTCATATTTAGTCCTGATCTTTTAAGGAGTGCATAGAGTGAAAGCGGAATTGCAGAAGTTAATCGCTTTGCAGAATCTTGATACGACCATACGAAAACTAGAAAAAGACCAGGAAGCGATACCGGAAAGGCGCGCTGAGATCGAAAGAGAGTTCGATCAGCGCGCCTTTGAAATTAGAGCACTGGAAACCCGCCGCGACGAAGCCAAACACACTCGCGCGCGATTGGAAAACGAGGTCGTCGATCAAAAGGGCCGCGCTGAGAGAGCCGAACGAAACCTGATGTCGTCAAAGAAGCAGGACGAATACACTGCCGCAATTCGTGAAGCAGACGCAGCCCGCAAACAGATCTCGGCGTTAGAAACACAGATACTCGAACAACTGGAACAACTCGAACAAACCGAAGCTTCCCTGAATGAAAGAGCAGACGAGATTGCGAGTTTGAATTCAGACCGCGAGGCCAGACTAAAGGCATTTGACGACGAGACCGGATCGATTGCCGGACGCCTGGAGGCAGCTCGAAAAGAGCGCGAAGAGGTGTTTGCCAGCCTGCCGAAACCGTTGAGCAGTCTCTATTCGCGAATCAAGGCTCGAATTCGTGACGGCGTTGCAGTGGCGGAAGCTCGCAACCGTTCATGTACGGCCTGCTTCATGTCGCTTAGACCGCAGGTGATGGCTGAAATCCGGCGCGGTGAAGAAATCCTCACGTGCGATAATTGTGGCCGGATTCTTTATTACGTGCCGGCAGAGTCTGTGCAAGCCGATAAGGCTGCGCCACAGCCTAACGTTGCCGTTAGCTAACGTTTATTGACCACGGATGACACGGATCAGATCCGCGTTATCTGTGACCCACAATATCAAACTCAAACTTCACGTCGTCATCAACTCTCACGAATCCGTGAAAGGCCGACGTCGCCTGCACCTTATAATCATCGCGATCGATACTAAACTTACCAACCGCACGCAGATTGTTCCCGTTGAGTGTGACAACTGCGGGAATCATAACGCGACGTGTGACACCATGCAGCGTTAAATTGCCGTCGATCTTCACCTCATAACGTCCAGCCCCCGAAGCTTTCACCGTCACGTTAGTGCTCTGATAGGTAATATCCGGATATTGGTCCGGATGCAGCACAATCTCTTTCAATTCTTTGTTGATGATCTGTTTTTGTGGCTCGGTGAAGTCAGCGCCGGTTTCGTGCAGCGAAGCGGCTTTAACCACCAGTCGCAAAGATGCAGGCGTGATTGTATCGGGTGTAAGCTCGACCTGTCCGGAGAAGTCGCTAGCCGCAAGATGGTGACTGTGCCCTTTGAACCAAAACAGCCCGCTACGGTTTGCGTGGGCCATAAATTTACTCTGGCTGGCATCCAGGTTGTAGGTTACCGTGGCTGCTGGCGCCGGCAGCAGGACGGCGGGCAGTGTTGCTAGGATGAGACCAATGATTATTGTTCGCATCGTGAAAACCTCCTAAACAAGGTAGCTGATAATGCAAAAAGAACAGATCAAGGTGTCTGAAGTAAAACGAACTCGTCAAAAACGTGGCACTGTTGTCACAGTTGATGAGTTTTTGAGTTTGGACCGACCAAAAGGTGACTTAATTTTGAAAATTGGTCGCGAGCAAGTGTCGGTTACGAGTTTGGATCGCGTTTACTGGCCCGACGAAAAGCTCACGAAATTTGATCTGCTCAGTTTCTATTTGCACGTCGCCGATTACATCATGCCGTTTCTTCAGGAGCGGCCGGCGATTCTCCAGCGTTATCCGCGTGGCATCAAAGCGCCGATGTTTTTCCAGCAGGACCTCGAGAGCGCTCCGGAATTTGTTAAGACCGCGCGTCTCACAAATCAGGAAGGCCGGCAACTCGATTACGGCGTTTATTCAACCGTTGCATCGCTACTGCACTTCGTCAATCTGGGAACGATCGAACAGCATCCCTGGCACTCGACGATCAAACGTCTCGACAAGCCGGACTGGATCGCAATCGACCTCGATCCCAAAAAGGCGCCGTGGGAGAACGTGTTGCAGGTTGCGCTTTTGGTGAAGGAAGTAGCAGATGAAATTGGGTTGGAGGCTTTTCCAAAGACTTCCGGATCGTCAGGCATTCACATTTACGTCCCGCTGAAGCCGGTAAACGAGTACGACAAAGTAGCGGAGTTTGCGCGATTGTTCGCCAGCGAAGTTGCGCGGCGCGCACCGCAAATTGCGACGGTCGAGAGAACGATCGCTAAGCGCAAGAGCACGCAGGTTTACGTCGACTGGATGCAGAATGCACGTGGCAAGAGTTTGGCAGCGGTCTACACGGCACGCGCCAAGCCGGGAGCCACCGTGTCAATGCCTTTGACGTGGAAACAGGTCTCCAAGGGTGTGAAGATCCAGGATTTCAACATTACGAATGTTCCGCAGCTCTTGAAGAAAAAAGGCGATCCGTGGGCAGCTTTCTTCAAATCGCGGCAATCGCTAAAGCTGAAATAGGTCCTATAAGTCCGATAGGGCCTAATTTTGCCTTGACGATTTCGCGTCTGGCTGCTTATCCTATTTCGCGAGTTATGAGCCTGAGCCTGTATCGCTATTATTACTATTACGGCCCGCTCTCCACTGGGAGGGACGGTCAGGCGATGGGCTGTCGGCGTGCGTTGACGATGTAGCACTAAAGACAAGTTTCCTAAAACCGGCCATCAATCCCAGGAGGATTGGTGGCCGGTTTTTTTGTGTCGAATATTGCGCAATCAAAAGAATCGAGGCAACCAGGATGATTACCACAACTGAACCACAAACCGTCTTACTCGACCATGTCGACATGCGCATGGTCACGGCAAACGACGAAAGCACCAGTCTTGATCGCAATTCGCTGGTGCATCTTGATCCGGACCACCCGGGATTTCGAGACCCTGAATATCGTGCCCGCCGCAACGCAATCGCTCAGATAGCCATGAGCTACAAGCCCGGCTCACCGATTCCCACTGCGCCTTATACCGACGTTGAACATGGTGTCTGGAAGAAGATTTGGGAAGCACTCCGACCGGCGCACCGCGAGCACGCCTGCGCTGAGTATCTCGACTGCGTCGAACGTCTTGCCTTTGACGACGATCGCATTCCGCAGTTGGATGAAGTGAGCCGCAAGGTCGAGGCGATCAGCGGTTTCAGGCTCGAGCCGGTCGCTGGATTGGTAGAGCCACGCGTGTTTCTCGAGTCGCTCGCTCGCGGAGTTTTTCTTTCCACGCAGTACATTCGTCATTATTCCACACCGCTCTACACACCGGAACCCGACGTCGCACACGAGATCATCGGGCATGCGGTGACGCTCGCGAGCAAACGTCTTGCGGAACTTAACCGGCTGTTTGGCGAAGCGGTGAGTCGCACGGATGTGGCCGGCGATCTCGATCGGCTGGCGCGCGTCTACTGGTTCACAATTGAGTTTGGGGTATTGCGAGAGAACGGTGAGCTCAAAGCTTACGGGACCGGTCTGCTATCGTCGGCCGGAGAGTTGGCGGAGATGCACAAGGCTGAACTCAGACCACTGAATCTCGATGTGGCTGCAAACAGCGTCTTCGATCCAACACATTATCAGGCGGTCCTGTTTTGTGCGGATTCGTTTGATGAGATGTACGAGCGCCTGAGGGAGTTTCTGGTGCGCTGGTGACGAAGATAAGTTAGACAGGATGAACAGGATTTTTTCAGGATTTACATGTACATCCTGAAAAATCCTGTTCATCCTGTCTAACTAATCCTGCATTTTCGGATCGGCCTTGTCGTTTTTGGATCGTGAGCGATCCACAGTGCGCGAATTCGTTAGGAAATCTTACGGTTCCGCGGTCACTCCTCCGGCATTCTCATTGCTTAGGAGGGTTTGTCACCTCCCCCAACTTAATAGCCATCGATCTTTTGGAGGTTAAAATGCTCAGCAAAAGAATCGCAATTTTCTTGATGCTTATAGCCGCTCTCCTTGCGACTTCCTCAGCATTCGCCCAATCAACTGCGACAGTCCAGGGCACCGTCACCGATACCAAAGGCGCCGTGTTGCCTAATGCGACTGTGATCGTCAAAAACAGAAATACCTCGGCTGAACGGACTACTCAAACCGACAGCAACGGCAATTACCAGGTAGCTGCCTTGCCCGTAGGCGTTTACAGCATCGAGGTCAGAGTTCAGGGATTTAAAACAGGTGTTGCCGACCAGGTGACTCTCGAAGTCGCCAAAACGGCAATTCAGAATTTTCAAATGGATGTGGGCGCTATCTCAGAACAGGTCCTCGTCTCATCGGACGTTCCCGTTATCGAAAGTGCGACCACTTCGGTCGGTACCGTCATCAATCAGCGAACAGTACAGGAGATCCCACTCAACGGCCGCCACTTTGTGGATCTTGGCCTGCTCATTCCAGGTTCCGTCACCCCACCGCAAAACGGGTTCCTGACAGCGCCCCTGCGCGGTCAGGGCTCTTTTGCCTTCAACACGGCAGGTAATCGTGAAGACACAGTCAACTTCATGATTAACGGTGTCAACCTCAACGATATGGTCCAGAACCAGATCACCTTTCAGCCTTCAATCAACACCGTACAGGAGTTCAAGGTTGATAATTCAACTTTCAGCGCGGAGTACGGCCGCAACTCGGGCGCGATTGTAAATATCGCCACACGCTCAGGCACCAACGACTATCACGGCGAGTTTTTCGAGTTTCTGCGCAACGACGTGCTCGATGCGCGTAACTTTTTCGACGCGCGTAAGCCTCCATTCAGACGCAATCAGTTTGGCTTCAATATAGGCGGCCCGATTCACTTACCGCATTTTGGTGAAGGTGGTCCAATACTCAGCTACAACGGAAAGAATCGAACGTTTTTCTTCTTCAGTTATGAGGGGCTACGACAACGGCAGGGCTTGACGCTCACTAGTAACGTATTGACGGATGCACAGCGTGCTTCAGTTTCAAACGCGGCTGTCCTTAAGCTATTGCCACTAATTCCAGTGGCCACGAGTGTTGAGACGGTCCTCATCAACGGTGTACCGACACTGGTCGGCAGGTTTGCCGGCGCAGGCACTGCGCCTGTCAATATCGACCAGTGGACCGGTGACGTGAGTCACAACTTCGGCGGTAACGATCGCCTGCACGTTTACTACGCCTTCCAACGTGACCGCCGCGGCGAACCAAATCTACAGGGCAATACGGTTCCAGGCTTTGGTGACACACGGCAGTCGCGCCGGCAGATCCTTACCCTCAATGAAACACACATCTTCGGTCCAAATCTGACCAATGAAGCGCGGTTGGGACTCAATCGCATCAACATTACCTTCACACCCAATTTCCAGGCGAGGCCGCTGGATTTTGGCATCAACACTGGCGTCGATCTACCGATCGGACTGCCACAAATGACGATCACCGGCTTCAATTTCAGCATAGGTGGTCCAGCTGCCTTCCCGCAGGGACGCGCTGATACAACGGTTGTTGTTTCAGATACGCTCAACTATCTGAGAGGGAACCACTCGTTTAAGTTTGGTGGTGAGGCAAGGCGGTTCTACAACAACAATTTCAACCTCGATACCGGCGCGTTCACCTTTCCCAGCCTGGCCAGCTTCATCAATGGGACCGCCAACCAGTTCAGCATCACTAAAGGCGATCGCTCAAGCGCCATCGTCCAGAATGCGTTTGGGTTTTATGTTCAGGATAACTTCAAGGTGCGTCCAAATATCACCCTCGAACTGGGAATGCGTTACGACTGGAACATGACGCCAACCGAGCGTTTCGACCGGTTCGTAGTCTTCGATACAGCTACTCGAACGCTCGTGCGTGCTGGTTCCGGAATCGACGATGTCTATCATCAAAACAATAAGAACTTCCAGCCGCGCGTCGGCATCGCCTGGGATCCATTTAATGATGGGAAGACCTCAGTGCGTGCCGCCTACGCGATCCTCGCGGATCAGCCAGTGACAAACGTCGTGACCCCGCTTACGTCAAATCCGCCGTTAGCGGATCCACGCACTGTCACTGGCGCGGTTTCGCTTATTAATCCGGGCGCCGGTGGATCAGCGAGCCTGGCTCCTAATAATGTCGATCCAAATTACGACAACGCTTACGTGCAGTCGTGGAATCTGAATATTCAACGTGAGGTCGGAAAGGATCTCGGCGTAACGATCGGTTACTTTGGTTCGAAAGGAACTCATCTCCGGGTCGCGCGAAACATCAATCAGCCAATCAACGGCGTCGCCCGACCGTTTCCGACGCTTTCAGCATCGTCTCCTTTCCTGCCAGGCGTTGCCTTGAACAACATCGTACAGATCGAGGGCACGGGAAATTCGAGTTACAACGCGCTTTGGGCGACTGCAACCAAACGTCTCTCAAGAGGATTTCAATTCAACACGTCGTACACTTTCTCGAAGTCGATCGACTACAACTCGCTCAACAGTCAGGGCGTGGTTGTGCAGGATAGTTACAACCTGCGCGGCAGTCGTGGGCTTTCGGATTTTGACGCGCGACATCGTTTCGTGTTCAGCGGTCTTTATGAACTGCCGTTCCATGGGAATCAGCTCGTTGAAGGCTGGCAACTATCGTCGATCGTGCAGTCGCAGACCGGCAATCCTGTAAACATTGTGGTTAACAATACGGGGTTCACGGGCGTCAACAACACTTTGAGACCCGATGTAACTGGTCCAATTGAGATCCTCGGCACGCCGAATCGCTGGTTTAATATCACGCCGTTCGTAGTACCGGTGGGACGCTTTGGAAGTCTTGGCCGCAACGTAGTTATTGGACCAGGATTCAACAACACCGATTTCTCGGTGATTAAGCGCACGAAGTTGACTGAAAGCCAGTTGATTGAGTTTCGCTGGGAAGTGTTCGACCTCTTCAACCACGCGAATTTCGGTCAGCCGGGACGTGTGGTTGGAACCGCGAATTTCGGGCAGATTACGAACACCAGATTTGGCACCGGAGATTCAGGATCTTCGAGGCAGATGCAGTTTGCTTTGAAGTATAAGTTCTGAATCAAGATGACACGGATTTTTTTCAGGATTTGCACGGATTATTTTGTTTCATCGTGCGAATCCTGAAAATCCTGTAATTGGACCTGGATGCGTGAGACCAGTTCGTCTACGTTTTCGTTGCGGTCGACCGGAATATGAATACTTGCGAGGGCGTAAATCGGTTTACGAAGATTGTAGCGTCTCTCGGCTTCCTCGATTGTTTTTCCCAGCGGACGATCTTCAGCCGAGGCCGAGATTCTCTCCCAACAAACAGCAAACGGGACGTCGAGCCAAACGCTTAGACACTCATGCTCGTCGATCAGATCGCGATTTGCGCTTTCAATCCATGCGCCTCCGCCCAGAGCTATAACACCGGCGATGCCCGTTTGTAACAGTTCGCGCAGTGCATTTGTCTCGATAGCACGAAACGCCGGTTCGCCGGCTTCAGTAATCAGTTGGGCCGGAGTTCTTCCTTCGTGGGCGGTGATTCGATCGTCCAGATCGATCATGGTGACATTCAGACGCCGCGCAAGTTCGCGAGCCACCATGCTCTTGCCGCAACCCATGAAACCCGTGATTACGATCGGTTGAGTTCGCTTCATCGCCTGGCGACTGATTCGAGTAGTGAAAAGAATTCGGGGAAAGAGATAGCGACACATTCGGCGCCCGAAATTTCAGTTTCGCCCTTAGCCAGCAGCGCTGCGACTGCGAAGGCCATCGCGATTCGATGGTCGCCATGCGAGTTGAGTGATGCGCCACGTAGTTGCGTCGGCCCAGAAACCGACAGACCGTCTTCAAACTCTTCCACCTCGGCTCCCATCGTGCGCAGGTTTGCGGCAGTTGTTGCGAGTCGATCACTTTCCTTTAATCGCAACTCCGTTGCGTTTCGGATACGGATTCCACCTTCGACCTGTGAACCGACAACGGCGAGCAACGGAAGCTCATCGATCAACGAGGGGATGATTGATTGGCTCAGCGTTCGGTCAGTTTCTCCGGCGTTTCCGCTAATGCCGCCGCGCACGTTGATTGTTCCGTATGGCTCGTTGCGTTCAGTTTGTACGTCGGTGGTGGAAATCTCTCCGCCCCACGAACTGAGTACTGAAAGAAATGCTGCTCGCGTCGGATTCAACCCAACACCTTGGATCGTCAATTGCGAATCAGGCAACAACATCGCCGCTGCAACGAAGTACGCCGCAGACGAAACATCTCCCGGAATCGTTATCGGCCCACCAGTAAATCTTGCCGGCCCATCAATGCTTATTGCTTCGAGTTCCTCTGTACGTACTGCAGGGGCGGCCCTCTGTGGCCGCCCCTGCGTGGAACTCTGCTCCGTTATCACCTCAACCCCAAACCCTTTAAAGAGCCTCTCCGTATGATCGCGCGACGGCGTCGTTTCAATCACAGTCGTTCTCCCATGCGCGTTCAATCCGGCAAACAAGATCGCCGACTTAACCTGCGCACTCGCTACCGGCAGCTTGTACATGATCGGATTCGGGCTCTTCAACCCGTGCACTTTCAGCGGCGCCTTACCGTCAGTCGATTCAATCCTGGCGCCCATCAACTCTAACGGTTCGATAATTCTACGCATCGGCCGCGAACTGAGCGATTCGTCGCCGATAAGCTCCGCAGTAAACCCATGACCAGCGAGAACACCGGCGAGTATGCGCAAAGTTGAACCGCTGTTACCGCAGTCCAACGGCTCACGTGGCACCGCCAGGCTTTCATTACCCGCAAAGATAATCTTGTCATGCTGGTGCCCGATGGAGATTCCAAGCGAACGGAGACAACCTAGGGTTGAAGCGCAATCGCGTGCTGTGGAAAAGTTTGAGATTTCTGTTCTACCCTGGGCCAGGGCCGCAATCAGTGCGGCCCTATGCGAGATGGATTTATCGCCAGGTAAGAGTAATCGACCGTTAATTGAACGTGCTGGGCTGAGTCTCATGATGTCAAGGTTATGTCCGCAATGGTACACAGAAGTCCAAATGTGCTATAAGTTACACATTCCTGCTGACGCAAGTTCCCTCAGTGCGGGAGTTTCCCCCCAAATCGTCATGAAGCAAATTGGGAGAGTCATCCCGGCCTACGATCCTATGTCTGCAATACTCTATCCGACTGTCCTGGTTGCCGAAGATTCTATTGACACTCGCATTATGCTCAAGCGTGCCTTTGAATTGAAAGGATACCGCGTTTTTGAAGCCGAAGACGGCCAGCAAGCACTTGATTTGACCAAGCATTATTGCCCCAGTCTTATTGTCATCGATTTGAACATGCCGGTCCTTGACGGTTTGGAAACCATCAGAAACCTTCGCAGCCTTGAAGGTGATGGAACCCGCACGCCAATTATCGCCATCACGGCCTACGATGTTTATGGCATGGAAGAGGCATGTCTCGAAACCGGCTGCAACATTTATCTCAGCAAACCGCTCAATTTGGAAGAGCTCGATCGCGCGGTGAAAAGCCTCGGTTTTCTTGTTTGAGTTGACAGCGCTGCGCTCAGCGTGTTAAACCGTCGAACTCCTGATAAGTCTGTTGTATTAGAAAGCAGCCAGAGTCCTCGCGCAGTGGCTTTCGGAGAGGTCATGCACAGGAGTTGTGACCGTAGAGACGACCGAGCTAAGTTTGCCCAGCCGCATTGATACGGTTGCCACCGCGGCCGCCGCGGTTGCCGAATTTGTTGGACGTTCCGGCATCAGTGATGATGCTGCGTTTGGAATTGACATGGCTGTGCGCGAGGCCGTGACCAACGCAGTGCTTCATGGCAATCGTCAAGATGAGGAAAAAACCGTCGATATCATTTTGAAGAGCTCGCCTGACGCTGTTGAAATCAGCGTGCACGACCAGGGAATAGGGTTCAACCCTGAAGCAGTCCCAGATCCAACAACCCAAGAGAACCTCTTAAAAACTTCTGGTCGTGGCATTTTTTTCATGCGCAGTTTTATGGACGAGGTCTACTGGTCGATCAGACCCGGCGGCGGTACAACGGTGCGCATGCTCAAGCGACGTTAATTCGCAATTGCATAAAGGAGATTTCTGAAATGGCTGAGTTGAATATCAACGAGCGTCAAGCCGGAGATGTCACCGTTCTTGACATGAGCGGGAAGATAACCATCGGTGAAGGCAGTGTGGCTCTACGCACTGCGATCCGGCGTTTGCTCGAAGAGGGTAAAAAGCGCATTCTGCTGAATCTTGCTGGGGTAGGTTATATCGATTCGAGTGGGATCGGCGAACTGGTATCCAGTTATACGGCGATCAATAAAGAGGGTGGCCAGCTCAAACTGCTCAATCTCACGCAGAAACTGCAGGATCTGTTGACGATCACGAAGCTCCTGACGGTCTTCGACGTTTACGAAAGCGAAGCCGAGGCACTCAACAGCTTCAAATAAGTGCACTAAGCTATTGAACGGAGAAAGAAATGGCTGAGCTCGATCTGAAAGAACGACAGGCTGGAGACGTCACCATTCTCGATCTGAGTGGTGAAGTGCGAATTGGTGACAGTAGTGTTGCCTTGCGTGATTCCATCAGGGGTCTCGCGGACCAGGGCAAGAGGAAACTTTTGTTGAATCTCAAAGGAGTCAAGTACATCGACTCCAGCGGTATCGGCGAGTTGATTGCCAATTACACGACTGTCACTCGTCAGGGTGGTCAGCTCAAATTGCTGAATCTGACGGATCGAATTCAGAACCTGTTGGTGATTACAAAACTGCTGACCGTTTTCGATTCCTACGATAACGAAGCAGAAGCTTTGAAGAGTTTTGAATAGGTCCTAGGGGTCCTATAGGACCTATTTGCTTTAATGTTTCGAGCTGCATTTCGCCGTCTGCTTGCGATCGACGATCCACCGGAGCGGACGGCGCTTGCTTTTTCAATCGGCGTTTTTATCGCCTTCTCACCTTTCCTCGGCCTGCACACGATCATGGCCACCGTCATCGCTTTCGTGTTTCGTTTCAACAAGATCGCGATCTACACCGGAACTTTTATTAATAACCCGTTTCTGACGCTCGTCCCGATAATTATTGCGTCATATTCGGTCGGTGCATTCATCCTTGGCAGGCCTTTGCGCATCCCAGACGAAGGGCTCGAACTCCTGAAGAATCCCCGGATCTTTTCAGGCGACTATTACCAGCAGCTTTTTGTGCAAAGCTGGAGTAACGTTGTGTGGCCGTTTTCGGTGGGAGGCATGGCACTCTCGGCGGTTTGTTCGCTCGCGGCTTATCCGCTAACATTGCGCACGTTGCGCGCTTACCGGAGTAGAAAAAAGCCACATATTTCCACGGAGTAACACGGATTTGAAGCAATATTTACTGATCCTCCTTATCACAGTTTTGTCTGCCGCAACTGTTTCCTCGCAAACAGTCCAACAGCGACCAGGCGCCGCTTTTGAAATTTCGGAATACGGCGTCGATTTCCAGGCTGACCCACGCCTGATTGTCATGATGGCGGCGTTGGATGTGGCTGGATTCGAGCCGGCGAGCGCAGGACGCGCGCCGTCAACGTTTAGAGCGAAGCTGCGGAAAGATCTCGCTAATCTAGATCCTGATTTGCGCACGCGTCTGAAAAATTTTTACGAACGAAATAAACTTCCCGCCCCGGCTACGCCAGCCGACCAGGCTGCACGTTATGTTTCACTTGCCCTCGCGCTTGGGCCGGCGCCTACTTTTGATGCTCCCGAGCGTTCTGATGATTTGCCTGCGGGACTTTTGGAAGTGCTCGACTTCGCGCCGCTGGTTCAGGAGTTTTATCGCCGTTCGGGAATTGACGAACAGATGGTTGGATACGTGCGCGCATATCAGGCCGAGGGCGACCGCCTGCGCGCGCCGACCACCGAGATGGTGCGTTCGTTGCTGACATATCTTCACACCAGACCAATTACGTCTTCCACCGACCGTGTTGAAGTCAAGAATCCCAACAAGAAGAGTAAGGAAAAGGCCTACAGCTTTCGACAGAAGGAACGCCGGTTCTTGATCCTGCCGGATTTGCTCGCCGCGCCCGGAGCAATCAACTTCCGTATCATCGGCGACGATTACTACGCGGTGGTGCCCGAAGGAACGAATCCCGGTTCATCGGAACTGCGTCGCGCTTATCTGCAATACGTCATCGATGCTCTCGTGCTGCGTTTCAACAAAGACATTGCTCAACGACGCGAACAGGTCAAACAGCTTCTGAATGAACGACAGAAAGCAGGCACGCAGGTCACTCCGGATGTGTTTCTCAGTGTAAGCCGGTCGCTCGTGACGGCGGCTGATGCACGCTACGAGGAGGCGAGACGACTCGAGATGCTCGGGCGCGATGCGCGCGCACGTCTGACGGCCGCAAAGACAGAGGCTGACAAAGCCGCCATCGGAAAGGCTGCCCAAGCCGAGATTAAAGCCATTCAGGACGAAACGGTGGCGCGTTTGGCTGAAGAGTATGAGAAGGGCGCGGTGCTCTCGTTCTACTTCGCTGATCAGTTGAAAGGGATCGAGAGCGCCGGGTTCGATCTCGCAAACTTTTTTCCTGACATGATCGCGTCGTTTGATCCCGTGCGTGAAACCAAGCGTCCGTCGGAATACGCTGATACGGTGCAAAGAGCAATTGCAGCTCGCGAGGCACGCACGGCAGCGCGCAGATCGCAAGCAGAGCTGAACACGGGCAGTGAAGGTGGCACCAGCAAGGAAGCGGCGCTCGTGCGTGATCTGTCTGCGGTGGAAGATACGCTCCGAAACAAAGATTACAACGACGCCGAAGCTCGCTTGCGTGAGATGTTGAAGGATTTCCCACGCGAGCCGCGTATCTTCTTTGCGTTGGCCCAAACGGCGAGTCTTGCGGCTTCAGATGCGGTCGATGAACATGTGCGCGATGAGCGTTTGAACCGGGCGCTGGGGCAGTATCGAATGGCAGTCGCTGCTTCGTCGCCTGAAACCGACAAAGCGATCATGTCGCGGGCGTATGAATCGATGGCACGAATCAATGCGTTTATGGATAACACCGCTGAGGCATTGAAGTTGTTTGATGAGGCGATAAAGTTAGGTGAAGTGCGCGGTGGTGCTTATAAAGAAGCTATCGAAGGAAAGAAGAAACTAAATCAGCCTTAAATCCGTGTTATCCGTGGCTCATTAGCCGCAGATAACACGGATGAAGAAGGATTAATTCTCCAAAGCTTTCGCAGCATTGATTCTGCCGCCGGTAACCGTCTTTCCTTTTAGCGCGACAATCGGATCAGTCGAAGCTAGTAACTTCTTCCGCAACTCATCAACCGACATGCCCGGATGTTCGGCGAGCAGGAGTGCCGCCACGCCTGAAACCACCGGAGTTGCCATCGACGTGCCCGATTTTTCTTCGTACTGATTGCCGAGCCATGTGCTCAGGATATCAACTCCCGGCGCTGCAATCGCGACACTCTTCGCACCGTAATTCGAGAATGACGCCAACTGATCGTGACGGTCCAGCGCCGCCACGCTAATCACGTTTGGTACATCGTAATTCGATGGATAATGCGGAGTGCGATCGTTGTTTGTGCTCGAATTGCCGGCCGCGGCAACGAACAGAATGTCATTCTCGTAAGCCTTCCGAATGACCTCTCCGAGTGCCCGCGACTTCTGCGTCGAACCCCAGCTCGCGCTGATGATGCGAACGTTCACGCCGGCCTTCTTTCGATCGATAACGTAATTGATCGCTTCGATTGCGTCTTTGGTAGTTCCTGAGCCACTTCCGTTCATAAACTTCAGCGGCATGATCTTAACTTTCCAGTTCACCCCAGCGATACCAAGATCGTTCTCACCTTCGGCGCCGATGATCCCGGCGCAGTGAGTGCCATGACCGTTGTCGTCCATCGGGTCAGTGCCGTCAATGGCGTTGAAGCCTTCCTCGTCGTCAATCGTGCCAAGTTCGTTGTCGTGATATGGCTCCATCTTTTCCGGACGTCGCCACATGTTCTCTGTCAGGTCTTCGTGGTTGTAATCGACACCGGTATCGAGCACTGCGACGACCACTTCGTCGCTGCCGGTCGTGGTGGCCCAGGCAACGGTGGCACTGATGTCAGCGCCTTGCTTTCCGCCTCGTTGACCGGAATTGGCCAGCGCCCATTGATCGCTGAACTGTGGATCGCGTGGCAGCACGGGTACGAGCGGTCCTTCGGTGGTTTCGTCGAGGTTAATCTCGAAATTTGGCTCCGCGTATTCGACTTCCGGAAGCTGCTGGTATTCCTTGACGAGAGTCACCGCATCAGCGTTGTCGAAATCGTCAATCGCTTCCCAACCTTCGATGTTCTCGATCCGATCTTCGACACGATCGTTACGCTGCGCTGTTAAGCGATCGATAGCTTCCTGAGTGACGCCGCTCTTGAACTTGACCAAAATTTCAGGCGCGCCGAAGCTGCGAGTCTCGCTGAGAGAGATATCTTCGACTGTCATCGCTCTCTTTTTTTCTTCGACAGGCACGATCCGCGCACGTGCTTTCCACTCTCTGCGCCACCGGTTAAGTTGGCCTGCGAACGCGGCTACCAGAATGAGGACGAGCGCCAGCGCGATATGGATGAAAATGTTGTTGCGGTTCATGGTGGTACCTCTTAATTGGAGCTTGGCTCTTGCTGCTTTGTTCTTTGCTAATCAAGAACCAAACACAAAGGACAAAGCTCTAAATCCTATAATTCTTGCCTTTGAATTTGTACGCTCTAACCTGGTTCTTATCCGCGCGATATTCGAAAGTTTGACCCTGGGCTTCGAGTTTGATGCGCCAGCCGCGCGTAATCATCTGGCCGCTCATCTCGTCGTCCTCTGAGGCGCCGAGAGCCATGTCTGGGAAGTCAGTATCTTCAATCGACTTCTCTTTTATTTCGCCGGCACCGATGTTCAGGCGCCTTGCGAGGTCGTTGCGAGCATTTTCAACTGCATTATCTTTGCTGATTGCCATACGAGGATTCAAACGACCCCTTTGAGTTCTTTGTTCCGGCGATTAACGGCTCTATTTTGAGCCTGATGTGGTCAATGGTCAACTCAAAGGAGTCGTCCTTATTTCAGATCGCCGAACAGATGTTGAAGTAATGCTGTCACCGTAATTGCAGCAGTTTCTGCGCGAAGGACGCGACCACCGAGCGTGATTACTTGAAAATCTCGTGCCCGGGCGCTTTCGATCTCCTCGTCTGACCAACCACCTTCAGAACCCACGAGTGCAGTCAGGGATTGAGGGGCAGCCTGCTTCGCCAGATTTTCGAGCGATTCACCGCCACGTTCGGAAAACATCACGCCCAACCCCTCCACCTCCAACGCTGAATCAAATTTAAGCGGGAGGCTGATTTCCGGTACAAAAGCTCTTCCCGACTGCTTTGCTGCCTCCTGCGCGATCCTTTGCCAGCGAGCAACACGTTTTGCTGCGTCAGACTCATCCCGCAAATGAATGTCGGCGAAGCGTGTGAGGAGCGGAGTGATTTTCATCACGCCAAGCTCCGTTGCCTTCTGTACGACGAGGTCAAACTTCTCGCCCTTCAACAATGCGACGCACAAATTAAGCTGCAGGTGTGACTCAGGTTTTGCAGGCTCGACTTCGGCGTCGATTCGCAGTTCCGCCGCGTCGCGTTTGGTGGAGGAGGCAACGCTTCTAAACTCACGCCCATGCCCGTCAAATACGTAAACCTCGTCGCCCGTTTTCAAACGCAGCACATCACGCAAGTGACGCGCTTCCTCCGCTCCCAGCATTACGGTCTGCTCGGCGAAGTTGAAGGCACTCGGCGGCGCATAAAATCTTCGTCGAGTCATTGGATTAAACGATAATCGCCACCCATTCACCATCGTGGGCGATTTCGAAATCATCGACACCGCAATCGTGAAGTCCGGCCTGGACCATCTCCACCTGCGTTTCAAGTATTCCGGAAAGGATCAACTTTCCACACGTCAGGCTCACCAGCGCCGGCAGGATTTCGGTGATCACATCCGCAGTTAGATTTGCACAAACCAGATCGGCGGAAGCAGTAGACTCGTCGACTGAACCAACCCGGAAATCAATCTGGTCCAACACGCCATTCGCTGCCGCATTGTCGCGCGCAATCGCAATTGCCGTTTCGTCCGTATCACACCCTTCAATACGGGCTTGAGAAAACAGCCGGGCCGCCGCAATCGCGAGAATGCCCGTGCCGGTGCCGACGTCGAGAAAACTGCCGCCGGTGAAGTGTTTTTGAATTGCATCGAGACAGAGACGCGTCGTTTCGTGAGTACCAGTGCCGAAAGCCATGCCCGGCTCAATGCGAATAACCAGCCGGTCATGTATCTCACCAAGGTTGGACCACGGAGGCGCAATGATGAAGCGACCGATTTCAACCGGCTGCCAATTCTGTTTCCATTCTTCCAGCCAATCGTGCTGAGCGACCTCGCGCACATTCATGTCGCGCACCGACGACGAAGGCAGGTTGTAGATCCGCAGCGCTTCGAACAGTTCGGTTCGAACTCGTTCGCGATCGGGTGTTGCGGAGAAGTAGGCGGCGACGCGAAGCAAGCCGTCAGACTCGTCGCCGGTCTCTGTTCCCAACGCGCCTGCTTCCATCAACGCATACTCAACGGCTTCGCGCGCCGCTGGTTCCAGGCGGACGTCGAGTGCGTACCACAGCTCAGGCTTTTCTTTTGCGTGACTCAATTTACGATCAATTCCCGATCAATTTCCACTGAGCCCAAATTCATCGAGCAGTTGTACTTTGTTGCGCCAATCTTCCTCCACTTTTACAAACAGTTCGAGATGACAGCGATGGCCCAGCAGAGTTTCGATCTCTTTGCGCGCGCGTGTGCCGATCTCTTTCAAGCGGCTGGCGCCTTTGCCGATGATGATTTTCTTTTGCGAAGCTCTTTCAACCACGATGACGCAGTAGATGCGATCGAAGTCTTCTCGCACTTCTTCGAACTTTTCCGTGACGACCGCGGTAACGTAAGGAATCTCGTCGCCGGTCGCGCGTAAAACTTTTTCGCGGACGATCTCAGCAACGAGTACCCGGAGCGTTTGGTCCGTTAACTCGTCTTCACCGAAGATCGGCGCAGCCTCGGGAAGATGCCGCAAACAACTATCAATGAGCACATCGGTCATCTCATTCTTGAGCGCTGAAATCGGAACGATCTCGCGCCAGTCGTGTTCTTTGCTGTACCAGTCGATCAACGGCAGCAGGTCGGATTTTTCTTCAAGTTTATCGATCTTATTCAACAACAACAGCGCCGGCTTTTCGGATCGCTTCACGAGATCCAGCACGAAGCGATCGCCGTTGCCGGTTGAGACGGAGGCGTCGCGAATCAAACACACCAGGTCGACACCCATGAGTGCATCCTGAACGGCTGCCATCATGCGGCGGTTGAGTTCGTAACCTGGTTGATGAACGCCCGGGGTATCGACGAAGACAACCTGACCTTCAGGCTTAGTGATTACACCCTGGATCTTAAATCTGGTGGTTTGCGGTTTATCGGAAACCGCGGCAATCTTCTGCCCTACAAGTTGATTGAGCAGCGTTGACTTCCCGGCATTGGGACGACCGATCAGCGCAACATAGCCGGCATGAGTCATAAGATCCGTCTTCGATCCGTGTAATTTGTGGCTAACTTTTCTCAGCAAAGATCTGGACCAGGTGGACCAGCGTCTCTGTAGATTTCTCGAGCCCGCGCCGTGAATTGAACTCCAGCTTGCCGTGGAAGTTTCCGCCGCCAGTGAAAAGGTTCGGCGTCGGCAGTCCCTGGAACGTCAAACGCGCTCCATCCGTACCGCCTCGAATCGGTTTCAGGAACGGCTTTAGTCCAGCGCGCCGCCCTGCTTCCATCGCGTTCGCAGTCAACTCCGGATAGTTCTTCAGGACTTCCTTCATGTTCTCGTAGTTTTCCTTGACGTCGACCGTGATCTTGACCTCGGGAAACTTCGCTGCCGTTTGCGCCACCATGTCGCGCAACAACTTCTCTTTCGCGTCTAAGCCGCTAATGTCAAAATCGCGCAGCAGGATCTTCAGGTTCGAACTTTCGACATCGATCACACCCGCATAAGGATGAACAAATCCAACGCGACCCTCCGTCGTCTCCGGCAACATGTCGTGCGGAAAACGATTGAGGTAATCGGCGATCGCATACATCGCATTGATCATGATTCCCTTGGCCGTGCCGGGATGCGTGCTCTTGCCTTGAAACGTAACTGTTGCCGTGCGTGCGCTCCAGGTTTCGTCGCTGATCTCTCCGAGTTCTTCACCGTCAACGGTGTAAGCGACCTTAGCGCCGAATCCTTTGACGTCAAATTTCTCGATACCTGTTCCCACCTCCTCGTCGGGCGTGAAAGCGATCGCCAGTGTTCCGTGTTTGATCTGTGGGTTCTGTCGGAGAATGTCGATCATCGTCATGATCTCTGCCACTCCTGACTTATCGTCAGAACCGAGCAGGGTCGTGCCATCGGCTGTGATGATGTCGTCGCCGATCAGCTCCTTGAGAACCGGATTCTTGGCGACCGTGATCACCTGCGTCGGATCTTTCGGCAGAGTGATGTCGCCGCCCTGGTAATTCTTGTGGATGATTGCGTTGACGTTTTCACCGGAAACCGCCGGCGACGTGTCCATGTGCGCTATGAAGCCGACCACAGGAACTTTGGAATTGTCAGCGAGATTTCCCGGCACTGTTGCGTAGACAATTCCAAACTCGCTGACGCGGACGTTCTGGGCTCCAAGCGCGGTGAGTTCCTTGGCCAAGAGATTCGCGAGGTTGAGTTGTTTCCGTGTGCTGGGCGTTGTCGTCTGATCTTCCTGCGACTGGGTGTCGATCTTCACGTATCGAAGAAAGCGATCCATCACCGATTCGGTGGGTGGTTTAAGCTGGGTTTGCCCGTGCGCGGCGTCGAGACAAAGCAGACAGAGAACAGAAGCAATAATCAATTTCATTAGCCAATACCTCACATCATCCACAGATTACACAGATTTCTTAACGGAGAGAGATTTACGCCATTCTTCGCTCTGATGATTCAAGTCGTCCAGAGTTTGCTGCAATTCGTCGCGTTTTGCGGCAAGGACTGTCTCGTCGGCGTCTGGCGGAACGTAGATTGGCGGCGCTACGTAGACGCGAGCACGTGTAAACGGCTTCGGAATTTGGAATAGGTCCCAACTCGGCGTTGTCCAGTACCGAGCCAGCGCCATGGTGACCGGCATGATAGGGTGACCGGACTTTTTCGCCAGCAGTACGGCACCCATTTTCGCAATATAACGTGGACCTTTCGGCCCGTCGATCGTGAACGCAGTTGTACAGCCTGCGCGCATAAGCCGCGCCATTTGGACGATTGCGCCAACGCCGCCGCGCGTGCTCGATCCCCGCACTGCTCCGTAGCCAAAACGCTGAATGAATCGCGCGATGTACTCTCCATCAAAACTTTGCGAGGTCATGACCACGATCCGCCGTTTGCGCCACCAGTAAGTGGTCAAAAAAATGCGATCGTGCCAGAAGACGTAAATTGGCAACCCACCATTTTCCTGCGCCTTCTCGTGATTCTCCCATCCGATAACTTCAAACCGAGCAGTCAATCCGATCAAGTTGATGAGAAGAAAAAACACGACATCCGCGGCGCGAATCTTCAACCGTTCTGCGAAGGAATAGTCCGAGAGGTCGGCGAATTCATACGCCCGAGCGACCCGCGTGTGCATATCATCGGCAGTATAAAGCCACGAATTTTCGCGCATCAATAAATCTTCGGCTCCCCGGGGGGGCGGGTTTTCCAACGTTTGTGAATCCAGAGCCATTGACCCGGATACTGCCTGATCCGGTTCTCAATGCGTTCCGTCAATTTCATCGTCAACTCCCTCACGTCGGCTTCTTCGTTTCCGGTGCAATCAGGCGGAATGGGCGGTTCTACAATCAGGAGATACTTGCGCTTTTCCTCACTCCACGGCGCAAACACAGGAACAAGCGGTGTATTCGTCCGCACGGCGAGCTTCGCAACGACAAACGTAGTTGCTGCCGGCACTCCAAAAAAATCGATAAAAATCGCTTCGTCGTCCAGCGTGTTCAGATCCGGAAGCAGACCGAGAGGAGTTTCACCCGACCGCAGTATTTTCAGCATCGACCGTGCAGCAGAAAGCTTGTCGATGGTCTCATTACCAAACCTTTTCCGAATGCGATCAACTAACTCCTCAATCCGCGGATTATCGATTCGGCGGACGAGGAAAGTAAAAGGATGATCGAAGAGGGCGAGGCCGAAACTCGTTAACTCCCACGCGCCCAGGTGACCGGTGTAGAGAATCAAGCGGTTACCACGATTGCCTTTGGCGGCTTCGAGATTTTCGAGACCCTGGAGTTCGATGAGTTCCTTCAGTTCTTCGCGCGATCTCGATGAAAACTGGCTGAAAAATCCGAGCAGTCGTCCCAGATTATCGAAGCTTTCACGTAGCAGCCGGCCGCGTTCTTCCTCAGTCTTTTCAGGAAAAGCGAGGCGTAGATTGGTCGTGCCCGTGCGTCTCAGATCGCCGGCGAAGGCGTAGGCAAGTTTTCCCATGCCACGGCCGAGCAGCATTGCTGCCGGCGGCGGTAATAACCCAAACCCGGTCAGCACGGATTTGGCAGCGGAGTACTCAAGAAACGTTTGGAGTTTGCCTTGTTTAGCCATTACTGACAGGATTTCAGGGTTTACATGATTAGCAGGATTATCAGCATCCTGCAAATCCGACTTAATCCTACAATCCCGTACGTGATATATTTCGAACGGGTGGCGATAGGTTTTCGTACAGACAAGCGCGGTATCTCTCCTCAAACATTCGCTAGCTGGATTGGAGCTTGATGAAAAAACGCCGGATTCTCATCGTGGATAATAACGATGAGTTGCGTGTTCTGCTCGAACAGGCTCTCGGACGACTTGGTCACGATGTGATTGTGACCGGCGAACGGGAAAAGGCGCTTCGCCGGGACGATCTCGACAGCTTCGATCTCATCATTAGCGACTTGTCCGAAGCCGAAGTTAACGGCGAACCCATCAGTGAGCTGCACCGCAAGCACCTTGTAACTCCTCTTGGTGAACATGGACCCGGCGTAATCAAAGCTTTCAAGATGGGGGCAGCAAACTATCTGCGACTACCTTACAACCGCGAGGAGTTGCGCGAGATAGTTGAACAAACGCTCTCGCATAAACTCCGTTACGTCGATGACCCCAGCGTCTTTTCTCACGTCCACGAAAAAATTGAGTTTGAACTGCCCAGTGATCTGGCGTTGATGAATGGCGTGTTGGAGTATCTTCAGGAGCGAGTCGCGAAGCTCGGTTTGATTCGGCCCGAGCGTTCAAATCTTTTTATCGCGCTCGATGAAGCGTTTGTAAACGCGGTCAAGCATGGGAATAAGAATGATCTGACGAAGCTCGTGAAGATCACGGCGGAGTTGTCGCCGAAAGAAGCGAGTTTCACTGTCGAAGACGAAGGCAAAGGCTTCGACGTACACGCGATTCCTGATCCATGTGATCCCGCCAACCTGTTTCGAACCTCCGGCCGAGGGGTGCTCCTCATATACAACATCATGGACGAAGTTGAGTACAATGCGCAGGGAAATCGCGTAAAAATGGTTAAGCGACCGGATACTGCGGTCGAAGCTCAACTCGTTGACCCAAATACCCCTGACGACAAACACGTCTGAAAGCCAGGAAGCAGGACCAGACAGCAGAAGCGGGATCGACCTGCCCCCGTCCGCTGCGGCCGCTTTTTGGAGTGCATGGCGATGGTGGTTGCCGCCCGCAGTTATCGCCCTCACTCTTGTTCTTTATTTTGTCGATCCGTTCATCGGCGATTGGGACGGCCTGGACTACACGATGCTCTCGCTCGAGGGATACCCATCGTCGATGGCCCTTGGTCGAAATCTCTTTATCTTCACCAATCATTTCTTATTCGTGATCGGCCGCGCGCTTTTCAATGTCAAACCCGAACACGCATATTTGATTTTTAAGTACGCAGTTGTAGCCCAGGCGCCGTTTGCAATCATTGCGTGTTGGTTGCTGGCGCGTGACATCAGCGGATCGCTGCGCACGGCAACGACAGCGGCGCTGCTGGTTGTTTTCTCACCCGTGTTTGTGCTGTACGGCGGTCAGGTAATGACCGACGTTCCTTCAGTTTTAATTCTCGCGACTGCGCTCATCATCCACTTGCGCGGAGTGCAACAACGAAAGGTTTGGCTGGTGTTGGTGGGCGCGGGTTTGATGGGGCTCGGAGTTAACCTGCGCGAAACGATCGGATTTTACGCACCGTGGCTCGTGCTGGCGCCGTTTGTTCTGGGTTGGAAGTTTCAACGCAGAGAAATTTTGTGGGTCGCTGCTTCGATCGGCATCTTTGCAGTGTTAGCGCTTGGATGGTTTGGTTACTGGTTCATTAGCGATCCGGACTACCGTTGGGCCTGGCACGGCTGGCGCGAATCGATGCGTGATGAGTCGGCGCGACACCCAGTCGCGCTCAGCAATATTCGTCCTTACATCATTTTCTATTTCATTAGTGCGCCACTGGTGTTTTTGACGATTCCATTTGCTCCGATTCTCGAGTGGCGCAAGCGCCGTCTTTCTCCAATGTTATTGCTGTGGCTGGTTGCGTTCTTTGCAAACACACTACTGTTTTTCAATTACAGCACGACGGTTAACTGGCGATATTTTCTGACTGGCCTGCCCGGGATTGTGCCGCTCGGTGCTTACTGGTTGCTACGCATTGCGCAACGGCCACTAAAGAATGAGCACCGTGCGTTTGTTGTGTGCGCCTTAGTGATTGCTATTCTCGCGATTACTTTTTCTCTGATTATGCGTCCCGTAAGTTTAGAGTTCATTGAGCGACGAGCGATGAGCAAAGAGTACAGGCGTCGTCTCGAACAAGTGCCGCTCGATGCGGTCATGATTTCCGGAGCGCAAACGATTGCAGTGCACTACTGGGCCTCGATCGGTGAAGGGCGCTGGAAGACGATCGGAACTGGCGGTGGGTGGCCGGGCGATAAACTGTATCCGATTATTCAGACCCATCTGAATCATCGCAGGCGTGTCTTTATCGATACGGATCCACGCTGGTGGTTACCGTGTGGCTGGCAGCGTGACGAGATAGTGCCGATAGTAGGACTTGAGAAGCATTTCAGTTTCCGGCGTGTGGACGAGACGATCTACGAGATCAGTTGGCAAGGCGATCCTAACGCGCGCGACGATCCGAATCTCAGTCGCTTGTTGCCCGAGAACAGGCCCGAAGATACTAAGAAGTGTCCAACGACAAAGCCGTAGTTTGCCACGGATTTTCACGGAAAGCCCGGATGCCTTACGAAGTTTTTCTTGCCTTTCGTTATCTTCTTTCGCGTCATAAACGACGGCTCGCCCGTGCGACTTCGATCGCTGCGATACTGGGCATCTGTATGGGAGTTGCCGCGCTGATCGTTGCCTTCGCGTTATCAAACGGGTTTCGCGATGAGATGCGCGACAAGATTCTTCAGGGCACCGCCCATCTCAGTGTGCTGCGTACCGACGGACGTCCAATTGAAAACTACTCAGAACTCGCAAACCGCGTAAAGCAAGTTGACGGTGTTGTGAGCGCATCGGCAACAACCTACGATGGCGCGCTCGCCCGCGGATCCAAAGGCTCAGGCTATGCCGTTATCCGCGGAATCGAGAAAGAGGCGACACAGTCAGTGGAAAGACAATGGACACGCGAAGGCTCCTTTGGACCAGTGGCAGAAACACTGCCTGGCTGTCTTCCGAACGCAGTGGTTGGCGTGGACCTGGCGGCACGCATCGGTGTATCTGTCGGTGACGATTTCCAGGTCATCTCCGCGACTGATTCGAAAATGCATCGGCTCCACCTGGCAGGTACTTTTCGTTCCGGGCTCTTTGAATACGATTCGACATGGATCTATGTCGGAATGGATACCGCGAGTAAATTCGCCGGAAACAACCACGCCGCAACTGTGTTGAGTGTGCAGGTAAACAATGCCGACAACGTGAAGCAGGTGAGTACAAACGTTGCGAAAGCTCTAGGTGACACTTACACGCTTGTTGATTGGCAACAAGCAAATCAGCCGCTTTTTTCCGCACTAGCCCTCGAACGGCGCATGGGCCTTTTCATCATTGGGCTCATCATCGCGATCGCCACGCTAAACATCACCACGATGTTGATACTCGTCGTAGTAGAGCGACGTCGCGACATTGCGATCCTCAACGCCCTCGGAGCAACGCGCACCGGTGTGATGCTGGTCTTTATCATCGAGGGTGCAGTCATTGGAGCGCTTGGCGCAATTGCTGGTGTGGCGCTCGGTTTCGTGGCATGTGCTATCGGAAACCATTACAAAGTCGTGAGCTTGCCCGCGGACGTCTACTCAATCAGCAACGTCCCTCTGATTCCGAAGCCCGGTGAAATGTTGCTGGCCGCGCTGGTCGCATTTGTTTTGAGCGTACTGGCGACGATCTATCCTGCACGTGCGGCGTCGCGCCTCCGACCCGTCGAGGCTTTGCGCGACTCATGATTAACGTCGTGGATCTGCGAAAGAGTTTCCTGGCGCCGAACGGCGAACGCATCGAAGTACTGCGTGGAGTGAACTTCACGGCGAAGCCCGGTGTAAGCATCTCCATCACCGGACCATCCGGTTCCGGTAAATCAACTTTGCTTCATTTGCTCGGACGTCTGGAGACTCCTGACCACGGAACTATTACTTTCGATAGTGGCGGCCAACAGCGTCAGCAGATCGGATTTGTTTTCCAGTTTCACTACCTTTTGGCGGATCTTTCCGCGGTTGAAAACATTGCCTTACCTTTGTTGATTGCCCGTTGGAGCAGGAAACGGGCATTTGACCGTGCCCTGGAGCTATTGCGCGACAACGGGCTCGACGACCGTGCCGAGCATCCTATTTCGCACCTCTCGGGTGGTGAACAGCAACGAGTTGCGGTCGTGCGGGCATTAATTACTGAGCCAAGTTTGTTGTTGGCGGATGAACCGACCGGGAATCTGGACGAGACGATCGGCGACCAGATCGGCCACACACTGGTCGAATATGCTCACAAACACAGCGCGATCACGATAATTGCAACTCATAACCAGAGTTTGGCGCGGCTGTGTGATCATTCTTTCAGGCTTGAAGCCGGCCGTCTCCACTACTATTAGCCACCGATTAACGCCGATCTGCGGCTGAAATCAACCTTCCTTTAAGACTTTTATTATCAAGAGGTAAGACAAAGCTTCTGGAGTCCTCATTCATAGGTTATAATGCGGCCAAAGTTTGCCGCGCTATTCGTCTCCCGGCAAAGGTAATAATAAGGACGTTTTACAGAAACCAAGATGTTCGAACGCTATACTGAAAAAGCGCGCCGAGTGATCTTTTTTGCGCGCTACGAAGCATCACAGTTCGGAGCTCCGGCCATCGAGCCTGAGCACCTTTTGCTGGGCCTGATGCGCGAAGATAAGACCCTCACGGGGCGCTTTTTTCCTCGCGCACAGGTTTCTATCGAATCGATCCGCAAGGAGATCGAGGGACGAACCCTCCTGCGCGAGAAGATTTCCACATCAGTGGAACTGCCGCTGGCGCCGGAAACCAAACACGTTCTCGCTTACGCCCACGAAGAAAGTGACCGGCTGCAACACCGTCACATCGGCACGGAGCATTTACTGCTCGGTCTGCTTCGTGAAGAGCGTTCGATGGCCGCTGAGATTCTTTACGAACGCGGTCTGCGATTGAATGCGGTTCGCGATGAGATCGCGCGCCAGTCCGGAGTCGACGCGAGAACCACTCAAAAGAAAGACACGCCACATCTCGTCGAGTTTTCACGCGACCTGACTGACGATGCGGCAAACGACAAGCTCGATCCATTGATCGGTCGTGAAGCCGAGATCGAACGCGTGGTGCAGATTCTCTGCCGGCGCACGAAGAACAATCCCGTGCTCATCGGTGAACCGGGTGTTGGCAAGACTGCAATCGTCGAAGGTCTTGCACAACGAATCGTGCGCGGCGACGTTCCTTCATTCCTCGAACACAAACGAATACTTTCACTCGATCTCTCGTTGATCGTTGCGGGCACCAAATATCGCGGTCAGTTTGAAGAGCGTTTGAAGCAGATCATGCGCGAGCTGGTTGAGAACCCGCAGTACATCGTTTTCATCGACGAGTTGCACACACTCGTTGGCGCCGGCTCCGCTGAAGGTTCTCTCGACGCAGCGAACATACTTAAGCCGGCGTTATCACGTGGTGAGATTCAGTGCATCGGCGCGACGACACCGGCAGAGTTTCGCAAGTCGATAGAGAAAGATCGTTCGCTTGAACGTCGCTTCCAGGCAGTCAAAGTTCCGCCTCCATCCGAAGCTGAAGCGGTCAGCATTCTCGATGGCGTGCGTGAACGTTACGAAAGTTTTCATCAGGTTCGTTACACCGACGAGGCTTTGCAGGCTGCTGTTTATCAGTCGCATCGTTACATTCCGGACCGGTTCCTGCCTGACAAAGCGATCGACGTCATTGACGAGGCCGGCGCACGCGTCAAGCTTCGTGTGCGACGCGAGCAGGGGAATCTCGCTGACTGGAATGAGTTGAACGAGTGGTCCCGCTCTTACGGCGACACTTCAAGCTTGCGTGTTCATCATGAAGATGCGCTCGTCTCCGCGGAAGTAACGCGAGACGACGTTGAAGACGTGATCGCTCGTTGGACCGGCATTCCCGTCAACTCGTTAAAAGAAGAAGAGACGCAGAAGCTGCTTCGAATCGAGGCTGAGCTGCACAAGCGCGTGATTTCTCAACGGCCGGCAATCTCTGCGCTCGCGCGTGCGATCAGGCGCTCGCGTGCCGGTCTCAAGAATCCGCTGCGTCCGGTCGGTTCATTCCTGTTCCTTGGTCCAACCGGCGTTGGTAAGACTGAAGTTGCTCGTTCGCTCGCTCAGTTTTTGTTCAGCAGTGAGCGTGCACTCATCCGCTTCGACATGTCGGAGTTCATGGAGAAGCATTCAGTTTCCAAGTTGATTGGATCGCCGCCAGGCTACGTTGGTCATGAAGAAGGCGGCCAGTTAACGGAACGAATCAAACGTTCGCCTTATTCCGTCTTGTTGTTTGATGAGATCGAGAAGGCACATCCGGATATCTTCAACATCCTGCTGCAGGTATTTGAAGACGGCATCCTGACCGATGCGCTCGGCAACACGGTCGACTTCAAGAACACGATCATCATCATGACCTCCAACATCGGCGCCCGCTTCATTCAGAAGAAGGGAACGCTCGGATTCCAGGCGAACTCCGATGCCAGCCGGGAGAAAGTGGAAGAGATGGTGATGTCGTCGGTGCGGCAGACTTTTAATCCGGAATTCATCAATCGTCTGGACGAGATCATTATTTTCGACCAGTTGCTCGACAACGAACTTCTCGAGGTCGTTCAGTTGCAACTCGATCAGATCAACAAGACGATGAGCCGCCATGGCTTTGAGATTAAGCTGTCCGATGAGGCCAAGCGTTGGATTGTCGACAAGACGTGCGCGGATCGTTTATATGGCGCCAGACCAATTCGACGTGCTTTGCAGAAATATGTGGAAGATCCCCTGTCAGAGGCGTTAATTCAGGGCCAACTCGAAGGCGCGACCATAATTGAAGTTTACCTGAACGGTCAGGAGCTCGATTTCCGCCCCGAAGGTGTAGAAGCCGCTGACGACGCTTTATTAATTCACTGAATTCGCCACGAGGCACAAAGGCACAGATTCACAGATAAATGTTTTTGTGCTTTTTGGGCCTTTTTGTGGCTGGATTTCTGTGTCCTCCCCCGTGTGGCACTTTCCAGTTTTATGCCTTATAATGCGCCACTTTGCTACTCAAAGCTGGCAACTGGCAATTCTGACAGTGAATCAAAGGGACTGTCTTCGTAACCAGTTCAGTACTCATAAGCTCCCCGAAGTTTCTGAGGCCCGGTAAGAACTCTTGAGGGAATTGGTGCCTATGCACTCATATCGCGTGTTTTGGCTCTTCTTTTTGAGCCTCGTGGCTGGAATCACCGCAACCTTCGTAAGTCCGGGACGCGTTATAGCCCAGCAAACTCAACCACAGCAACGAGTCGTCGAAAACGTTGACATTATCGGTAATCGTCGTCTCCGTAAGGACGACATTCTCTACTACATTCAGACTAGACAGGGTGATCCCTACAACGTCGATCAGGTCCAGCGCGACTACCAGACTCTTCTGTCGCTGACATTTTTCGACAAGACGGCTACACGTGTCTTGACTGAAAACGGCCCGCGCGGCGGAGTCAACATCATCTTCGAAGTCAAAGAGCTGCCGATTATTCGTGACCTCACGTTTGAAGGTCTCAGCAGTGTGGCCGAATCGGACATTCTGAAGGCTTTCCGTGAGCGACGTGTCGGTGTTTCAAAAGAGAGCATTTACGACCCGGTCAAGGTCCGCAATGCGATGCGAGTGATCAAAGAACTGCTCGCCGCAGGTGGACATCCGAACGCAACCGTTGAAGAACGCACGGAAGAAGTTTCAGCTACATCGCTTGCGATCACTTTTGACGTGAACGAAGGAGACCGCGTCCGTGTCGTTGACATTCAGTTTGAAGGCAACACGGTCTTCAGCGACGGCGCGCTACGCGGCTCAATGAAGTATGTAAAAGAAGCGGGTCTAATCACCCGGTTCAAGAGTTCCGACATCCTCGATCGTGAGAAGTTGGAAGTCGACCTGCGCCTCGTTGATAACTACATGCGTTCGAAAGGTTATCTGCAGGCGCGTCACGGCGAACCACGCGTCGAGAGTGTGGGCCGTCGTCGTACTGGTTTTCCGATTCTGCCGCTGCCGTTCTTGTCGTCAGTTGACGAGGGATTGCGTGTAACTGTCCCGATTGTCGAAGGAAAAGTTTACAGGCTCGGCGAGTTTAAGGTTGAAGGAAACTCTATTTTCTCTGAGGCGCAAATCAGGGCAGTAATCGGTCTCAATAAAGGCGACATCGCCGACGGCGAAAAGGTGAGCAAGGGCCTGTTTGAGAACCTCAAGAAGTTTTACGGCCGAGAGGGATTTATCGAGTACACGGCGGAACCGGTTCCAACCTTTAAAGACAATCCAGCAAATCCAAACGAAGGTATTGTCGACTTCACTGTAACGATTGAAGAAGGCAAGCAGTTTACCTTGCGCCGCCTCGAGTTCGTTGGCAACACCTTCACACGCGACAACGTGTTGCGTCGTGAAGTGCTCATTAACGAGGGCGATATCTACAACGATGTCTACTGGGAGTATTCGGTCGTCAAGCTGAATCAGCTTGGTTACTTCAATCCGATTGACAAAGACAAGGATGTTGACCGCCGCACCAACGATGAAGAAGCGACGGTTGATCTTTCGTTGAAGGTAAGTGAACGCGGCCGCCAGCAGATTTCATTCAACGGTGGTATCTCTGGTATCGGTGGTTCGTTCTTCGGTCTTGAATACTCGACCAACAACCTGCTCGGTCGCGGCGAGGTGCTTTCATTCAACCTCGCAGCCGGTAACCGGCAGCGTTCATTCCAGTTTTCCTTTACCGAGCCATATATAAAGGATCGCCCGATCAGCGCGGGATTCTCGGTGTTTGCTTTTTCGCAGAAGTTCTTCGGTGAGGGAACATTTCTCTCGCAGAACATCAGCGCTCAGGAAGACTTGCTGGGTTCGCAGTTTAACTTCAACGACATCAACGAAGAGAATCTCTTTACACGTGATTCATATGGTGGCTCGATCTACGTTAGCGCGCCACTGTCTGAGTTTTATCGAAAGCGACGATTTACGCAGTTCTCTCGCATCGGTGCGTCGTATCAGATTTCGCTCTCGAGCGTGAAGGATCCGGCAGCTAACACCGATCCCAACAATCCTTCTTCGTTCATTCCGGTCGTATACAAACAGCCGAATATTCTGACGAGCCGCGGTACGTTGACCTTCTCTTACGACACTCGAAACGCGAGCGTCGATCCGACGAAAGGTCGCGAGCTCTCAATGGCTGTCGCACTCGCGGGGCTTGGTGGCGACGTACGCACATATCAACCGACGCTTTCGTACACGCAGTTTTTCCCGGTTCGGCGCAAGAAATCGGAGCATCCCGAAGTCTTTGGTTTCCGCATCATCACGGGGACGGTTGGCAGCTTTGCCACCAGTTCTAAAGTCAGAAACGCGCAATCGCTTGCGTTTGTCGACGGCGTGCCGATCTTCGAGCGGTTCTTCCTCGGCGACGAGTTTACGATTCGTGGTTATAACGTCCGTTCGATCAGTCCAATTGCACCCGTTGACACGTTTATCACTTCGCGAAACGTTGTGATTGCGGCGAACCCCACGGGTACGCCGGAAGTGGTTACCGGCATTCCAGCGTCAGCTGCGAACGTCGGCCTATTCACCGGCGCAACCGGCAACAACATCGCGGGACTGCCGCGGTCATTTACTTCGGTTGGTGGTGATACGCAGATCCTCGGAAACTTCGAGTATAGAATTCCGATCATTAGCGATACCGTCAGCCTCGCGGCTTTCGCCGACATCGGAACGGCGTTCAATCTTAGAAGCAAGAAGGACCAGTCGTTTTCGAGTGAATTCCTCGATGACGAGCCGTTCCTGGGAACGGTGGGTTTTCTGACCTGTCCCAGATTTCCCTTTCAAGTGCGGGCCAGCTTGAGCAATCTGGCGCTTTGTAATAACAACACACTTGGAGGACTGCTCACCGGCGGAGCTCTGGCGGCGCGCGACGGTCGCCTCGTAAGTCAGGCTGAGGTCGATGCAGCGCAGGCGCTTCATCCCATTGACCCTTTAACCGGGCTACCACCAGGGTTTCAACCTGTCTTTTTACGTGGACAGGCACAGACCAACAGCGTGGTCAGGTTGTCGCAGAGTTTATTTGACAGCTTTGGCGACTACCGGTCGAGCTTAGGTATGGAGGTCAGAGTTCAGGTACCCGTCATCAATGTACCGTTTCGTTTGATCTTTGCGTATAATCCGAATGCCCGTGAGAACCAATTCATTGACGGGTTTCCGTTTTTCTTTAACGAAAAAAAGAAAGTCATTCGCTTTAGTGTCGGGCGTACGTTCTGATCGCCTGAGCCAACCAATGGCGGCTGGACGAACAACTAAGAGCTTTGTCCAATTGCCCTCAACGTAAGGAGTACTACAAGAAAGTCATGAAAATAGCTCGTTTTATTGCTGCGGCCGCCATGCTGACGGCTACTGTAATTTGCGTGTCAGCACAGACCAAACCAGCGGCAACTCCCGCAGCCCCGCCGGCGACGGCCCCACAAAACGTGGCTGTCCCGGACAGCAAGATGGCCATGATCTATTCGGATGCTTTTCTGGATCCGAAGAACGGTATTGCCAGATTTAATAGTCTGCTCGGCACACTAAACAGAGAGTTTCAGCCACGCCAGGCCGAATTGCAGGGCCTGCAGACAAGAATAAACACTCTGAGCAAAGAGATTGACGACACTCAGGCGGTCGCCGATCCGAACGCCCTGCGCCAAAAGAGAGAGCAGTTGACGCAGTTGAATACCGAGTTCAAACGTAAAGGCGAGGATGCCGAAGCAGCTTATGCCAAACGCCGGCAGGAGATTTTTACGCCGTTGCAACAGGACATCGGTAAAGCCCTGGAGGCCTTTGCAAAAGCGCGCGGCATCACCGTGATCGTTGATGGCAGCCAGGTGCCGGTTGTTTACGCAGCCGACAGCATCGATATCACTCGCGCTTTCATCAGCGACTTCAACAGCAAGAACCCGGCGACGGCGTCAGTGCCGCAACCATAATCGTTAATAGGTCGGATGGGTCCTATATGAACTTATAGGACCTATTTAACACGGCAAAAGCCATGATTAGACATTCCTTGTTTCCACTAAGCGCTCTGATGGTCGTGGCATTCGCCATTTCGGTAAGCGCTCAACAGCAACGGCCGGCAGGTGCCCCTGCTCAGCCAGCGCCGACACCAGCCGCTCCGGCAGCTACAGTTGCTTTGCCGATGAGCAAGATGGCGGTTATCTACACGGATCTTTTTCTGGATCAGAAGACCGGGATCGCCAAATTCAGCAGCGTCGTGACCAAACTGAATGGTGAGTTTCAGAAGATTAAGGACGATCTCACCCAGACGCAGACCAGAGCACAGGCACTGGAGACTGAAATCAACAAGCTGCGTGAAGCTCCCGAAGGAACGCCGATCGATCAAAAATCTTTGCAGGCAAAGATCGATCAGCTGGAGCAGCTGAAAAAGGACATCCAGCGCAAAGGTGAGGACGCGCAGGCCTCGTACAATCGTCGCCGGCAGGAGCTCTTTACACCTTTGCAGGATGAGATCGGCAAGGCCCTGGAGGCGTTTGCCAAGGCACGTGGCATCAATGTAATCATCGACGCTGCGCAAGTGCCGCTGCTGTTCGCTGATGAGAAGATCGATATCACGCGCGCGTTTATAGCAGACTTCAACAGCAAGAATCCGGTTACTGCAGCTTCAACAACCACGCCACCTGAGTAGGGCCACAAAAAGGCACAAAAGGCACAAGTGTTTTACTAAAATCTTCTGTGCTTTTTGTGCCTTTTTGTGGCTTAATTTGATCTCAATGGAAACAGTCCTTGATTCACTGGCAATTCAAAAGCTCCTGCCGCACCGCTACCCTTTTCTCCTCGTCGATCGCATCGTGGAGCTTGTGCCTCGCGAACGAATCGTAGGAATAAAGCAGGTCAGTATTAATGAGTCTTTTTTTCAGGGCCACTTTCCAGGCGCGCCGGTGATGCCAGGCGTACTGGTAGTTGAGGCCCTGGCCCAGGTCGGTGCGGTGCTGGCCTTACGCGAGATCGAAGATCGAGATCAAAAACTTGTGTTGTTTACCGGCATCAAGGAAGCGCGTTTTCGTCGCCCGGTTGTTCCCGGCGATACTTTAGTTCTCGAGGTTACTGCCCTACGCATCGGTTCGCGCGTGCAGCGCATGCGCGGCGAGGCCAAGGTAGAAGGCCAATTGGCTGCCGACGCTGAGATCATGAGTATCGTCGCCCCGAGGGAATAGGTCCTATAGGTCCAATAGACCTATATTTATTTGAGCTATCTTTAGCAATTCATGTCTGCTGCCACGCACCCGACCTCGATTCATCCCACTGCGGTTGTAGGCCCCCGTGCTCGAGTCGGGTTTGACTGCTTCATTGGACCATATTGCATCGTCGGTGATGAGGTTGAGCTTGGCGACGGTGTCAGACTCGAATCTCACTGCGTCATCGACGGGCGCACCTCAATTGGCGCTGGCACTCAGGTATTCCCGTTCGTCTCCATCGGCCTTGCTTCACAGGATCTGAAGTACAAAGGTGAACCTTCCGAGACACGCATTGGCGAGCGCAATAAGATTCGCGAATTTGTGACCATTCACAGAGGTACGGCCGGCGGCGGCATGCTCACAAAAACCGGTGACGACTGCCTGATCATGGCCCAGGCACATATCGCGCACGATTGTCTGATCGGCGATGGCGTCATCATGGCCAACGCCGCCACACTCGCGGGCCACGTTGTGATAGAAGATCGGGCTAACATCGGTGCCTATTCCGGCGTGCATCAATTCTGCCGTGTTGGCAAAGAGGCTTATATCGGTGGCTACTCTGTAGTCGTCAAAGATGCGTTGCCTTTTGCTCTGACGGTCGGCAATCACGCGAAGTGTTACGGACTAAACATCACCGGAATGAAACGGCGCGGGTATTCTCGCGCGGCCATCGATGCTCTGCACCACGCATTTCACCTGCTGTTATCTGCTAAGCTAAACACCACTCAGGCAGTCGAACGCATCAAGCAAGAGATCAAAGACTCTCCGGAAGTCTCGGACCTTTTGTGTTTCATCGAAAGCTCCAATCGCGGCGTTACCAAATGAAATTCGGGTTGATTGCAGGTAACGGCAAGTTTCCCTTTATGGTTGTCGAAGGCGCGCGCCAATCAGGTGTGCCGCTGGTTGTGGCAGCGATCCGCGAAGAGACTGATCCAGAGATGGACCAGCGCGCCGAGCGCGTTAAGTGGGTCGGCATCGGTCAACTCGGGCGCATGATCCGTTTCTTCAAGGAAGAGGGCGTCGAGAAAGCCATTATGGCGGGGCAAGTGAAGCATGTTCAAATTTTCAGTCGCGCGGTTCCCGATGCGCGGATGTTGAAAGTGCTTTTGAAACTACCGCGACGCAATACCGACGCACTGATTGGCGCGATCGCTTCGGAGCTGCAGAGCGAGGGAATTGAGCTCGTCGATTCGACATGCTTTCTTCAGGATTCATTACCACAGAGCGGAACGCTCACGCGTCGTGAGCCTTCGAAGCAGGAACGTGAAGACATTGAATATGGCCTGGAGATCGCACGCGAGATCGCACGACTTGATCTAGGTCAGACGATCGTAGTTCGTGGAAAGGCCTGTGTAGCGATCGAGGCAATGGAAGGCACCGACGAGACGATTCGCCGCGCGGGCAATCTGGTTAACGGCCGACTGACTGTTGTGAAAGTGGCGAAGCCAAATCAGGATATGCGATTTGATGTGCCGGTGGTTGGAGTGCCAACGATTGATGCGATGGTTGAAGCCGGCGCGACTTGTCTCTGCATCACCGCGGGCAAGACGCTGATGTTTGATCGCGACGACATGATCCGCATCGCCGAGAAGAGCAGGATCTCAATTGTAGCCACAGATGAATCCGCGTAAATCTGTGGCTAATTTCCGGGAGAAACAGCGGCCGTCTGGTCCGCTTTTGGATCGTACGGAGTTGCCAGGTACTTCTTCGCTATTGCCTGCGCGTTGTCGTAATCGATTCCTGACTGCACCGCCTTGTTGTACTCCGCTACTGCACGGGTGCGTTCACCCTTCGCATCGTAAGCATTGCCCCGTTTGATGTGGGCCCACACTTCGATCCACGACGGCTTCAGATTGCCAATGAGCGAAGCTTCCAGGTTGTCGAGCGCTTGCTGCCAGTTGCGCTGTTCGAGAAACAGCAATCCGAGATTGTAGTAAACCCACGAATTGGAACGGTCGAGTTTCAGCGCTGCTTCAAACTGCTGCTGCGCTTCGGCGTAAATGCCTTCCTTCATCTGCTCGATGCCGCGACGCGCAATAATCGACACACGCAGATCGTCTGACATTCGCAGTATCTTGTTGTTCGGATCGACGACCACTTCGATCGGCTGCCCGTTCGACTCGAAGTCGAAATCTTCACTGCGACCTTCAATCCGAACCGTCTTCTGCTGATTATCGCCTTCCGCGCGTAACAGCAATTCTACCGGCATGTGCAGATTTTCGAGATTCTGTTTCACGGTACCGCGCGTACGGAATTTGCCCGAACGTGTGCGAATGATTTGATAGTCGATGGTAAACTCGGGAACTCCCGTTCCCTCAACCCACTGCGCAAAGAAGTAACGCAAATTCTCCTTGGAAATCTGCGTCGCGAGTTTTTCGAAGTCGTCTATTGACGCATTCTTACCCTTGTAATTCTGAAGGAACGTAGCGAGCAGACGGTCGAAGTTGTCCTTCCCAATTGTCTCGCGCAGCATGCGGAAAATCATCGACCCTTTGTAGAACACGATCGATTGATACGCTGCTGATTGATCGTCCAAAGCGCTGGGCGCACGAGCAATCGAAGCGGTCTGTTCAAACGTGAGTGCTCGTTCCTGTTGTTCGCGCTGAGCGGCGTCGAGTCCGCCGGCAGTCAACGTGTTTTCGCGAAATGCAAATGCACTCCACTCTGCCAGTCCCTGCGAAAGCCACGCATCGTCGAATGACTTCAGACCGACACTCTGGCCCCACCACTGATAAGCAAGTTCTCGCTCGATCTTCTCTTCCGGAACAGGTCGCGTGGTGTCGAACATCTTGGTCGACAAATAGACGATTCCCGGGCCGGAGTAAGTGTCAAGACTCTCGTCATCAATCTGCACCACGACCAAACGGTTTCCGAAAAGCGGAAAGCCGTATTTCTTGGTGAAATACTCGAGCACGCGACCGGTTAATTCCGCAAACGCCTCGAGCCGTTTTTCGCTGCCCGGCATGGCGTACAACTGCAGATCGTAATTCGCATAACGCAGGTTTTTGTTGATATACAAACCCGCCGCGAAGTTTCCGATCAAAACCGGCTGGCGATGAACGAAGTGATAACGAACCGCACCTTCTTTCGGTGCCGGCTGCGCCACTATCGGATCGTCGCTGGTACCTGCAACCTGCAGCCCCGAAGGTACGATAAACGTAATATCAGAAGTGGCCCGGTCAGCCGCGTAGTCATGAAAAGGAAACCAGCGCGACGCATACATCAGGTATGAACCTTCAGTGCCGACGTAGGCCAGTCGTTTCGTCGCGAGTGGTCCGCCTTCAGGCGAAACAAGCGCGCCACTCCAGCGAATTCGCAAAGTGATCGGTTGATTTGCCGGCATCACCTGGCCCAGGTCAATACGCACGCTCGGACCCAGCGAGCCGACTCCGACTGCGTCCTGCACAAAGCCGGTTAATGGCTTGCCGTCTTTCTCGATGCTCTCGACTTTCAGCGAGCCATTAAGCTCGAAAACGACCGAACGCGTCGCATCCAGAGGCACAAAAGTCACATCCGCACCGGCT
The DNA here is from genome assembly GCA_036003745.1 of Pyrinomonadaceae bacterium. Classification (GTDB taxonomy): domain Bacteria; phylum Acidobacteriota; class Blastocatellia; order Pyrinomonadales; family Pyrinomonadaceae; genus PSRF01. The sequence continues at coordinate 24,833 of DASYSD010000098.1, read as the reverse complement.
CGAAGCATGTGCTGATCGGGAATAATTTGAGCCTCAATACGGTAGTTGGTGACATCAAAACGGCTGGCGGCTTGCTGAGGCGCGGGCTGCTGCGACTTTACAGAGAGGGCCAGCGTAAGGACGGCAAAAGCCGCCATAACACTGGGGAAGATGAGCTTCATTCTTTTCATGGCTTTCTGTTGCGACGATTATACAGTCGACGACTTTGGATGGTAAGAAGCCACACGCGGTTGGCTGCCCTTCTGGATTTGAGGAGCAAGAGCAGAATTCAGGGGCAGGAGCAGGTGACAGGAGCAGGTAGAGGAATGCATCTGCTCCTGCTCCTGTGCTGGCCCGCGCGCTTGACACTGTCCTGACCAGCGAATACAGTCCTGCCACACGGTAGTAGTCCTAAACCTTCGACCGAGACATCATCCACATCCAAAGGAGTTTGATTCAATGAGACGCGTCTCTAAGTTTTTGTCCCCACTGTTTGTCTGCGCGCTCGCGGTTGTATCAGCCCAGGCACAGGGCCCTCGCAACGTGCGAGTTGATTTCAAAGAGACCACTTTGAAAAACGGCCTGCGCGTGATCACCGTTGAAGATCATTCCGCGCCGGTCGTCGCGCTTTCCATCACTTACAACGTCGGTTCGCGCAACGAACGCCAGGGTCGCACCGGTTTTGCGCATCTCTTTGAACACATGATGTTCAAAGGCTCCGAGAATGTTGGATCCGGTGAACACTTCATGCTGGTCTTCAATAACGGCGGAAATATGAACGGCACTACCAACGAGGATCGAACCAACTACTTCGAAGTGCTGCCCGCGAACCAGCTCGATCTCGCTCTCTTCCTCGAATCTGATCGCATGAAGAGCCTGGCGATCACTAAAGAGAACCTGGACAACCAGCGCAATGCAGTTCAAGAAGAACGGCGCCTCGGTGTCGATAACCAGCCCTACGGCAAGAGCGGTGAGTTGCAGCAGGAACTGCTTTACGACAACTTCGCTTACAAGCACACAACGATTGGTTCAATGGACGATCTGAACGCTGCAAGTGTGGAAGACGTTGCCGCTTTCTTCAAAATGTACTATGCACCAAACAATGCGGTGCTGGTCCTGGTCGGGGACTTTAAGACTCCGGAAGCTCTCGCAAAGATTCGCACCAGCTTTGAGAGCATTGAACGTCAGCCCGATCCACCCACAGTTGATATGACTGAACCACAACAGAAAGCGGAACGCCGCGCGAGTGTCGATGATCAGCTCGCACGCGCGCCACGCGTCGATCTCGCTTTCAAAGCCGTGCCGGGCAACACTGCTGACTTCTACGCGTTGCAGGTGCTGTCGGCAGTTTTACAGGGCGGCCAGAGCTCGCGTCTCTATCAGAAGCTGGTTAAAGAGAAAGAGATGGTCACCGGTGTCGGTGGTTTCATGGACGAGAAGCGCGGTGTCGGTGCGCTGTACTCCAATGCGACTCTCAGACCAGGCGTGAAGACTGAAGATATCGAAACAGTTATCTACGCCGAGATCGATCGTCTGAAGAACGAACCGATTGCTGACTGGGAACTTCAGAAAGCAAAAAACACCACACGACGAAATCTGATCAACGGCCTGCAAAGCTCAATCTCTCGAGCGATTGTTCTGGGCCAGTACACGGTCTATTACAACGAACCCGGTTTGATCAACAACCGGCTCGACAAAGTCGCCGCGGTCACCAAGGAAGACGTGCAGCGTGTTGCCAATAAGTATTTGGTCGACACCAATCGCACCGTTGTAATCACAATGCCCAAGGCGAAGGCCAAGCCTGCAACCGGCGCATCAGGACAGTAAAGGAGTTAAGCAGATGAGAATCATGAAGAACAGAAGCAATGTTGGCGTCGCACTGATCCTGATAATGCTCGTGTCGTCTCTGGCTCTGGGCCAGGGAACTGCTCCGGCTGGTCAGGGAGGACAAACGACTAAAGGCGCAGTTGTTAAGGGCAAAGCGCCAGTAAATAAAGACGTGTTGAAAGTGAAACTTCCTCGTGCTGAGGAAGCGACCCTGAAGAACGGTTTGCGGGTCGTCCTGCTTCCGGCGCACAAGATCCCAACCTTCAACATGCAACTCGTGGTGTTGAGTGGTGGACTTGCAGACAAGCCAGACTATCGTGGTTTGTCGAGTTTTACCGCATCGTTATTGCGTGAGGGGACGACAAAGCGTTCCAGCAAAGACATTGCCGAGCAGGTCGACGCGATCGGCGCAACGCTGGCCGCGAACTCCGGCCTCTCGTCATTGACCAGCGTGGTGACCACGAGCGGTTTGGTTGAGAATCTGGACCAGACGCTAGACCTATTTGCCGATGTTATTCGTAATCCTACTTTCCCGCAGACCGAAGTCGACAAATACAAAACACGAACGCTGGCCCAACTGCAGTTTCAACGATCGATTCCGCAGTTTCTCGCGGCGGAACAGTTTAATCGCGCGATTTATGGCACGAGCCACCCGGCCTCGTTGATAGCGCCACCGGCAGAGTCGATCAAGAAGCTCACGAGCAAGGACCTCGCCGATTTCCATTCGACTTACTATCGTCCCAACAATGCGATTCTCGCGATCGTCGGCGACGTGACGATGAAGGACATCATGCCGAAGCTCGAAAAAGTTTTCGGCGACTGGGCAAAAGGTGACGTCCCGGCTACCACCATTCCGCCGGCGCCGGCCCAGGCAGAGTCGCGCATTTACCTGATCGATCGGCCCGGTTCGGTACAAACGGTGTTGCAACTCGGCACGCTCGGTATCGAACGCACGAGTCCGGATTACTTTGCAGTGCTGCTGGCCGACCGCGTACTTGGTGGTGGTCCATCAGGACGGCTGTTTCTGAATTTGCGTGAGGACAAAGGCTACACCTACGGTGCGTACAGCAACTTCGGTGGCTCGAAATTCCGAGGTGTGTGGGGCGCCAGTTCTGAAGTCAGGACTGATGTCACTGAAGGTGCGATGAAAGAGTTCATGTATGAGCTCAATCGACTGCGCAATGAAACAGTGCCGGCTGAAGAGCTGGACAACGCGAAGCGAGCAATCATCGGCAGTTTTGCGCTGTCGCTCGAGCAACCACCAATTCTGCTACAAAACATCATTACCCAGAAGCTCTACAATCTGCCTGCAGACTACTGGGATACCTACCCGCAGAAAGTTTCTGCGCTCACTGCTGCAGACGTTCAGAAGGCAGCGCAGAAGTATTTGGACATGAGCCACCTGCAGGTAGTTGCAGTCGGTGATGCTTCGAAAGCGCGTGAAGGCCTGACGAAGTATGGGAAAGTTGAACTGTATGACGCTGACGGAAAACCCGTGACTCCGGGTTCAGAGAACAGCAACAACAAATAAGCCACAGATAAACACGGAAGACACGGATCAGAGTTTTCTTTCTGATCCGTGTTTTTCTGTGTAAATCCGTGGCTAAGGTTTAGCTGCTACGAAATCGATCTCCTTCAAATCCTCAAACAAAGTCGGAAGAGTGCGATCGATCGGCGTGAATGAGTGACCCTCTTTCGAGGGAATAACACGATATGTTTTTTGCGACGGCGCCACTTTGAAGGAGTAATAACCCTCCCGATCAGTTGTCGCTGCCAGTACAGTTCCCGAGGGACTAATCAAGACCACCACCACGTCCGCAATCCCTGTTTTATTCGAGTCAACCACACGTCCTGTGATCTTAATCGTGGAACGCAAACGTGACGCCGCGTTTCGCAGCGACTCCTCAGACACCGGCTGAACCGGCGCAGGTGTTGGTGTCGGAACTGGTTCTGTTTTTACCGGCTCTTCTGATTTTGCCGGCTCTGCCGGAGTGGATTCAGGCGTCGCGGCTGGTTGCGCAGTCGGTGTCGCGGTTGCGTCGGGCGTTGTTGTTGATGTTGGCGCAGTCGCCTCAGGCGTTGTAGTTGACGTTGATGCAGTCGTATTGCTGGTTACTGCGGCTGCTCCTACACGATTTTCGAGTCCGTCAAGCGATCCATTGATCTTCTTGTACAGTTTCTCGATAACTGAACGCCGCACCGACTCGACTCGTCCACCACTATAACTCTTGATGTAAGCTTCGAGTGCCTGTTCTTTCTGTCCTGATTGCTCGAGTGCAGCACCGAGGTGCCAGAGCGCGTTGCGCCACGCAGGTGTCTGGGAAGGCAGAATTTCTGTTGCCTGCTTCAGGTGCGTGATTGCGTCCGTGTATTTCTCCTCATTGAAAAGCGCCCAGCCTTCAAGATCCTCCAATCGTCCCTTGAAAAGATGCGCGAGCACCTCAGGCGGCGCCGTCGCCACGTCCGGAACGTTGCCGGACGAAATCGCACTCGCGCGCAGGTCACGAAATTCTTCAGCCTGGATCGCCAACGTCAGCACCGGAACCTTCAACGCTTCATCCGAAGACTTCCGGGCCGCGGCAATCAATTCGAGCGCAGTTGTTTCTCCGATCCCGTTTCGCAGCAGACGGCTGGCCGCGTAGATCTGTCGGAAGGGTTGCATGCTGTCAGAGCCCGAGGCAAACTCCTTCGCCGCTTCAACTGCTGTTGTTTCATTGATCTTCTCGTTATCGCCGGGCGTGACGGCGGTGTTGAGAGACAGCAGCGCTTTCATCGTTTTCGCATTCGCTGCTTTGTCGGCGGATGTCGGCTGGTAAATCCCGGCGCGTCTCTCCCGCGCGAGCAAGTCGATGAAACTGGATTCGCTCGCCGGCACGGAGCCTGCCAGTCTGGCCTGAATCTGATCATCTTTGATTGTGAACGACTCACGCAAAATGTCCGCGGCTTCATCGTAGAGTCCCATTGAGGCAAGCACGTTCGCGAGCTCGTAGGTGAGCGTCGGAAATTTTCCGTACTGGCGTGCGAACCGAATCGCACGTTCTGCATCAAGCGGGCTCTTTAAACCAAGATAGGCACGACTCAAGGCAACTTGAGCCCATGTGTAACGCGGCTCGATCGCGATGGCTCTGCGCGCGAGTTGGAAAGCCTTTTCGTAATCGTCATGCGCCGCGAACCAGTAGGCGGCCCCGGCAAGTAAGGGTAAATTTTGTGGATCGCTAGCGAAGGCTGCTTCGAGAGCGCTGTTGGCTTCTTCTGTGCGAGAGAGTTCCAACAAAGAGATCACTTTGCCGGCACCAGCTGCTCGGTCTTTTGGATCGGCGGCGAGTTGTTCGTTGTAGAGCGCGAGTGCGTCTTCGGTTTTGCCGGAAGCGCGATACAGATCCGCCAGACTGCCGCGCGAAGCCCTGGAACTCGGATCAAGCTCGAGAGTTTTCTTATACTCAGCCGCGGCTTCGTCGAGTCGCAGCGAGAGATGTAGTCCAAGTGCGAGGATCCGGTGTGCCTCAGCGAGATCTGGCGCGAGCTTGACGGCGCTCTCTCCGATACGAACTGTCTCACTCGCCCGTTCGATCCCCATATAAAAGCCCGCCACTGCCAGCAGACGTTTTGGATCACTGCCGAATTTCTTTTCGACGTTCTGCGCGGCCTTAAACGCCGCGTCACGCTCACCGCGCAAGTAGAGGTTCATCGGAATTTGCGCGAGCACGCCCGAAAACAACTTGTCGGAGACAGAGACGTCGGCCTCGTCAATGGCACGGAGTAGCTGATCGACACCACCGACTGCATCGCCGTTTTTCAACATCTGATCACCGAGTGCTGCGTGCGTGCTGATTAGCAGTTCGATGGCTCGGGGTCTGGCTTTTGAATTCGGGTGTGTGTCGAGAAACTCTTTCAACTTCACTGCACGTTCCGGCAACGGCTTTGTTAGTGTGAGCTCGACTTCATCGATCTCGTCCAGTTCTTCTTCTGCAATCTCGGCAGCCGTTTTCTTTACGGCGGGAGTTTTGACCTTCGTCGTCGCTGAAGTCGATTTTGTGCGAGGCGGATTTGACACCTCTTTCTTTGGTGCAGTAACGACCTCTGGTTTTGACTCGGCCGGAGTTGGCTCCGACTTTGGCTCTAACTTTGGTTCTGTCCTCGGCGATTCAGTTGGTTTGGGTTCGGCAGCAGGGGTTTCAGTTGGTGTTGCCGGTGTCGTATCCGGATCAGCAGGAGGTGTCGCCTGAGCTACTGATTTAGGAGCATCACTAACGACGCGTGGACGAGTTTTCTGTACATTCGTGTCGCTGACGAGAACCTGCTGCGCGGAATCGGTCGCAACTTCTGAACTGTTGGCAGCGACGGACGATTCCAGTTCCGAAACCTTAAAGCCGACCCTTTCCGCAACTGCGTTAGCAAACACATGGACGCCGCTATCAACTGCGTCCGCAAAACGACCTTCGCTCAAAGGTGTTTGCATTCGATATGTGATTTCACCCAGCGTGCCTTCGGGCAATGCTATCTGTGCTGAACGGCTGAACCGCGCGAACGACGTCTTCGACGCGGCTGAAACGACGAGCAGTAGACTCTTGCCTTTTGCTGTTTGGGTGCCGATATTCCAGTCGCGCGCAAGCTGGTTTGAGAAAGCCGAAATCTCCTGAGCACCAGTCGTATCAACGGTGGCCACGTAGAGTTCGATATTGCTCTTCTCCTTTACTCGCTGAAGGAGACTCTCGAGGCGGCTCCTGGTGTCGCTATCGAGTACTCCGGCAAAATCGTTGATGTGGCTTGTTGGCGCCGGGAGTTTGGTCGACTGAGCGAAAGGGTTTGCGTTGAACAGGAGAAACAGCCCGACCGCGAGGATCACGGTCAGTAAGCGCGCCAGGGCTCGATATGATGGGGTCATTTCGATAGATTCCAAATCTGGGATGTGGGGGGACAATTCGGCGCTCATGATACCATCGCCGAACGAATATGAGCGAACTAGATGAAGCGTGGGCATTAGCATTGTCGGAAGCGGAGCGCCGGGCTCGGCTCGCAGGTCGCAGAGATATCGCCGAGTACTTGTCGCTGCGGAATTCAAACGACCTGTTGCGAAAAGCAGGAGCGGATTGGCTGCTTGCGGAATTTACCTCTCTGGCGGCTGATGCAAATCGCGCCGGCGCAAGCATTCAGATTTCGAAGCAGGAAGGACATCGCTTTCGCACGGGAAATTCCACGATGGTCGGCCACTTACTCACGCTTACGAACGGAATACGCACGTTATACGTTGAAGCTGGTTGGCCGAGGACGCCGCGTGATGGGGTAGTGCGCGGTGGAGGCCTCGCTTGCGCAAGTATTCGTCATTTGGGGATTAGGAAGGCGAACGAAGAGCTATTACTGATGAAGTCTGGTAGTGGTGTGCCGTCATGGAAATCCCATACGCGCAAGGTTCTTCACGAGGGCGATTTACGGAGGCACATGGCTATCCTCCTCGATCAACCCAGATAAAGGCGCATTACGTTTTCCGTTACTCCCTGCACCTTTTCGCGCTGAATTGTTCTCCTCCTCTCAAAACACACCCAATTTTGCGATGTTTTTCCACAGGCACGACAGTTGCCAAAACCCAGGCAACGACATCGGGTACACGCGATGAAGTCAGGCCCGAGGATATATCGAGGAGATTTACAGAAAATGACGAACCGACACACACTGAAGTTTTCATTATTCGCAGCCGCGATTTTAGCTCTTTGCTTACCAATCGCAGCGGCTGCGCAGTGGGGAGGACGCTATCCCCAGGATCGCTACCCGGATGACAATCGCGGTTACGGACGTTATGACGACCGCGCACTCCGCGATTCGGTGCACCGGCTGGATCGCTTAGCAAAAGACTTCGAGCGCGACATGGATCGTGCCCTCGACCACAGCAGAGCAAACGGATCACGACGTGAAGATGAAATCAATAACCGGGTCCACCAGTTTCGTGATGCTGTTGGCGATCTGAAATCGAGAGTTGGCAACGGACGCGATTTGAATCGCAGTTCCAATGAAGCTCGCCGAGTGCTGCAGGAAGCAGACGATCTCGATCGCTTCGGACGTCGCGGATTTGATGGTCGCACCGCGTCAGAGTGGTCGCAGATCCAACAGGAGCTCCGCTTCATCAGCCGCGTTTACGGTTTCGGATATGGCGGATATGGCCGCGATGACGATTGGCGTCGTAACGATCGCAACGACCGCAACAACAATCGCAATAACGACTGGTGGAGACGAATTCCTTTCCCTCGGTACTAACCCGCATCTGACTTCCGCTTGTAACCTGCTGGTCTACCCTGCCAAAGGCCTCGGCGACACGTCGAGGCCTTTATCTTTTACACGGTCAATCTTGTTAATCCTGTAATCCTGTCTAATATATGTCCTGATGACTGGCACCCTTTATCTTGTCGCGACTCCCATCGGCAATCTCGCAGACATCACCCACCGCGCAATACAAGTTCTCAAAGACGTCGATCTCATCGCCTGCGAAGACACGCGCCACACGAACAAGCTGCTCAATCATTATGCAATCACTACAAAAACGATCAGCTATCACGAACACAACGAGCAACAGCGCGCGGCTCAGCTGATCGAACAGTTAAAAGAGGGAAGCGACATCGCGGTCGTTTCCGATGCCGGCACTCCTTCTATTAGTGATCCCGGCTTTCGTCTTGTTCGGGCTGCGATTGAGAACGAGATCGCTGTGGTTCCAGTGCCTGGTCCAAGCGCGCTGATCGCTGCATTGATTGCGGCCGGTCTGCCTACTGATGAATTCTTCTTCGCAGGATTTCTTCCGTCACGCCCGAACGCACGTCGTGCTCGCCTGAGCGAACTGCAATCTGTTCCCGGTACGTTGATATTCTACGAAGCGCCTCATCGGCTCGTAGCGACACTCAAAGACGCTCTCGAAGTTTTAGGCGAGCGCGAAGCTGTCGTCGCAAGAGAACTTACGAAGCTTCACGAAGAGATCAGGCGTGGACGTTTGAGTGAATTAGCCACAGATTACGCTGATAAGAAGAACGATATTCGCGGAGAAATCGTGGTGCTGATCGATCGCACAGTAATAGGCGTGACGGCTAAGCACGAAACAAGCATCGCAACACTTGTCGATCAATTCGAACAGCAAGGGCTGGACCATCGCGCCGCACTAAAAAAAGCGGCGCGTGAGCTGGGACTCTCACGCGCCGAAGCTTACCGACAGCTAATCGTGCTTAAAAATCCGCGTTAATCTGTGGTCCCTGTGATCTGCGCCGGCAGCGGCTTATCAACCTTCAATCGCGCGGGCCGGTTTCCAATCTCCCACAACGTCATGTAAATCGTGCGCGTGATCTTCTCCATCTTCTGGTAGTCGATCTTGTCAGCCGTGTCTCCGGCACGATGATAATCTTCGTGAACTCCGTCGAAAAAGAAAATGATCGGAATTCCTTTGCGCGCGTAGTTGTAATGATCGCTGCGGAAAAAGAACCGGTTCGGGTCCTTCGGATCGTCGTAACGCGTATCGAAGGTAATATTGAGGAACGACTTGTTGACGCTGTTCACGAGCTCCCCGAGTTCCGTGCTCATCATCGTTGAGCCAATCAGATAAACGGCGTCCGGTCCGGTGAGTTCTTTGTTACGCGGATTGGTGTCGCCTTCTTTTTTACTACGCCCGATCATGTCGATGTTGATCTGCGCGACGATCTGATTGAGTGGCACGGTCGGATACTCAGTGAAATAGCGCGAGCCCCACAAGCCCTTTTCTTCACCACAATGCCAGACAAACAATACCGAACGTTTCGGACGCGACGGTGCTTTGGCTAATGCTTCCGCCATTGCCAGCAGAGCGGTGGTTCCCGAACCGTCGTCATCGGCGCCGTTGCAAATCGTGTCAGTACCAGCTGGCGGACAGCCGCTGCCAACGTGATCGTAGTGCGCGCCGAGAGCGACATACTCAGCTTTCAGAGTTGGATCGCTACCTTCCCAAACAGCGACGACATTCTGAGTTGGAATCGTCTCAACATTATTTGCGACATTCATGCTGACTTTCTTCTGCGCACTCATCAGGAACGGCGCCGGCGGAGAGGACTCAGAAGAGGTGTTGAAAACTGCGGTTGCCGATTGTTGTTCGCCAACAAAGAGTGCATTTGCTGCCTCAGGTGAGATCACGATCGAAGGCAAGGGCAACGTGGTTTGCGTTTGAAACTTCGCGACGACGGTTGAACCTCGTTCCATAAGGCGTTGGCGGTTGCGTTGCCAGTTCGCGAGGTATTGAAAATCCGGTACGTAAATCAGACCGACGACGCCTTTGCTGCGAGCGTACTCGCTTGGGTTCATAAAGTCTTCGCCGGGTTTTCCGAAGTCTGCGCGCGTCACACCACGCGGCGCCATATTCGGTGTTCCGACGACCACTGCGATTCGCCCCGCGGGATCGATTCCTTTGTAAGCATCGATCTCTTTGGATTTAACAAACCACCCGGAGCCTGCAAAGACGAGTTGGCCGTTAACATTGCCCGAACCACCTGCCGGAAGATAATCAGTTCCAGCAGTCAGCGCCCGACCGTTTATTTCGACTCTTGTTTGTCCCGTGTCGGCTCGATTGCGGCGTAGTTCGATGCGTTGGAAGAAAGAGCCATCGTCGCCCGCGGGCTTAAAGCCCCAACGCGCGAGATTCAGCGCTAGAAACTTAGCGGTGGTATCGAGTCCACGAGACGGTGTGTCGCGTCCTTCCATTTCGTCAGATGCGATGAACGTCAGATAGTCTCTGATTTGATTGGCGGAAATTGTATCGACGCCGCGTTGTGCGGTTGCAGAAGCGGTGGCCTTTTTTGATTTATCAGCAGCGGCGCGCTGGGCGTGTGTTGCGGGAAGCGTAGTGACGAGAAAACTCGCCAGCACAAGTGCGGTTAAGAATCTTCGCATGCAGTCTCCAGAAAACCGTTTTATCGCGAGCTCAGTTGGGGAAATCCTTCGATGCGCGTATCCGCAGCAGGGTTTTCACGCAAAGACGCAAAGGAGCAAAGTCGCACTGAAAAGCATTTGCCCTCTTTGCTACCTTGCGTCTTTGCGTGAAACCACTTTTCGTTACGCGTGTTGCACAGCTTGCACGAGTCGAGTCAGTGTGTCTTTCGCATCGCCGTAAAGCATGCCTGTTACCGGCTTAAAAAACAAAGGGTTCTCGAGACCGGAGAATCCTTTGCCCTGGCCGCGCTTCAGCACAACCACTGACTTCGATCGATCGACTTCAAGAATCGGCATGCCGGCAATGGGACTGCCTGGATTGTCACGGGCATCGGGATTGACGACGTCGTTAGCCCCGATCACGACTGCTACATCAGTGCTCGGAAACTCCGGGTTAATTTGCTCCAGTTCGTAGAGCGCCGAATAGGGCACGTTTGCTTCGGCAAGCAAAACGTTCATGTGGCCGGGCATGCGGCCCGCGACGGGATGAATACCGTATTTAACTGTGACGCCACGTTTCTCAAGCACGTCAGCGAGTTCGCGTACGGCGTGTTGGGCCTGCGCTGTTGCGAGACCATAACCTGGCACGAAGACGACCTTGTTCGCGTAGGCGAGTTGGGTCGCAATATCCTCCAGGCCAACTTCGCGCATCGATCCTTGTTGCTCGCCGCTAGCTACGGCGGTCGCCACACTTCCGAAAGCTCCGAACAAGACATTGGTCATCGAGCGATTCATCGCCCGGCACATCAGTATCGAAAGAATAAATCCGGAAAATCCATCGAGCGTGCCGGCGATGATCAGCACCTTGTTTGAAAGTACGAATCCAGTCGCGGCTGAAGCGAGACCGGCATAGGAGTTTAGTAACGACATCACTACAGGCATGTCAGCCGATCCAATTGGCATCACCAGCAGCAGACCGAAGACGAATGCCAAACCAACCATGACGAAAAAGAGCGGCATCGAACCTGGGAAGATAACGAGGTAAACAAAGATTCCGATCGTGACGGCGAGCAGGGCCATATTGAAAACGTTCTGGCCCTTGTACGTCATAGGCGTGCCGCGCACGAGTCCCTGAAGTTTTGCGAAGGCAAGCAAACTCCCGGTGGTGGTGAGTGCGCCGAGCATCACTTCGAAACCGAGCGCGCCCATCGTGATCGTCTCGAGACGACCGCCCACCGAATACACACGATAAAACTCCGAAATACCGACGAGCGCAGCGGCAAAAGCACCAAACGCGTGTGAAAGCGCAGTTCGTTGCGGCATCGCCGTCATCGGGACCCACAAGCCCATCGCAAGTCCGACAACAGAACCAACTGCGAGGCCGGCCAGTATCCACGTGTAAGTGACGATCTCGTGATGCATCAGCGTGCCGATGATGGCCATCAACATGCCAAACTCGGCGAGATGCATCCCGCGCTTGGCACTTTCGGGATGGCTCATTCCCTTCAATCCGAGGATGAAGAAGATCGAAGCGAGCAGGTAGCTGAGTTCGATGAAGTAGATTTGCACTATTGTTTTTTGTACTTAGAACTTGTGCTTTGTACTTTGGTAGTTAGAACACGTACAAAGAACAAAGCACAAAGTTCCAAGTTCAATCTTTCTTTGCAATCTCTTTGCGCTTAAACATCTTCAACATGCGATCGGTGATCACGAAACCACCGACGACGTTCGTGGTTGAGCAAACGACGGCAATGAAACCGAGGATCGTGCTGACAGTGTTGTAGTGCGCTCCTGCAGTAACGATTGATCCCACGAGTGAGATACCGGAGATTGCATTCGTTGCCGACATCAAAGGCGTGTGCAGCAGCGGTGGCACTCGGGAGATCACCTGGTAACCCAGAAAAGCCGCGAGCGCGAAGACATAAAGCGCGGAGATTAAGGTTTCTGCTGACATCCAATTGCTCCTAACCTGGTTGAGCCTGCATCGCCGCCGCTACCCGTTGATTGACGACTTCGCCGTTGTGCGTGACGCAGGATGGTCCAACCACGTCGTCTTTCATGTCAATATGCAGCTGTCCATCTTTGACGAGCAGCGCCAGGAATGACGTGACGTTGCGCGAGTAGAGCTGGCTGGCATGGACCGGGACCGTGGCGGCCAGATTCGTGGGAGCCATGATCGTTACGCCATCACGTTCAACGATCACATCTGCCTGGCTCAGTTCACAATTGCCTCCGGTCGAACCGGCGAGGTCGATAACGATTGAACCACGCTTCATTCCGTCCACAGCTTCTTTGGTGATGAGGAGTGGTGCTCGTCTTCCCGGAACCTGTGCGGTCGTGATGATCACATCGGCAGATTTTGCATGTTCTGCAATCAACGCACGACCACGATTCATCGCTTCTTCCGAGAGCTCGACGGCGTAACCACCCGCGTCCTCAGTTTTGATTCCGCCGAGATTGACTTCCAAAAACGTTGCACCCAGGGATTTCACTTGTTCACCTGCAGCCGCGCGCACGTCGTAACCTTCAACCACTGCGCCTAGCCGTCGTGCAGTCGCAATTGCCTGCAGTCCTGCGACACCCGCGCCGAGCACGAGAACGCGCGCGGGCGGCACGGTGCCGGCCGCCGTCATTAACAACGGAAACATTCGTGGAATGTGAGCAGCGCCGATCAGCACTGCTTTGTAACCAGCGACAGTAGCCATCGACGAAAGCGCATCCATCGCCTGTGCCCGTGTGATTCGCGGAATTAACTCGACTGAAAAAGTTGTGATGCTCCGATCGACGGCAGGCAAGAGTGCAGCGGGTTCATCGAGCGGCCGCAGGAAGCCGATAACAACAGCCCCCTTTTTGAGACGTGCAAAGTCGTTTGCAGAAGGTCGATTTACGACTGCAAGTACGTCCGCATCAGCCAGCAGAGCTTCTCTGTCAGAACTTATCTCGGCGCTGGCTTCGCGATATTCATCATCCGTTCGGGCTGCAGTTAATCCCGCGCGACTCTCAACCTGGACCATCGTGCCGAGCGCGGCCAGTTTTTTAACAGACTCAGGCATGAGCGCAACGCGTGCCTCGCCCTCCTGTGTTTCCCGCAGCACGACGATCTTCATAGCATGCTCCGTTTGCGGGAAGGGGAAGAAAAGGGGAGGTGAAGTTTTCGCGCTTTGTGACCGCCAACAACTCCGAAGTTTGGCATAGACAGACTAATCAGTACGATTCGTGGGGATCAGCTAGCGTTAAGCGCGTGCAGTATAGCAAATTTACGGGTAGCATCTGGCCTGCAGAGAATGAAAATCGTAAGAGTGATAGTAGGCATCGTAATCGGAGTAGGCTACGGCGTGTTGGTTGGCGAAATAACCCTGCAGCTGTTGCAACTCACTTACGACCCGAAGTATCCGGGACCAATGATCCCGGATAAAGCCGGCTGGGCTCGGCTGACCGCATTTTTCGTTGCGGTCGTGACTTCTTTCTGTGGCGCATTGGCGGGTGTGTTCGTTGGGCTAGCGCGGGCGAATGCCGGTCGAGGCGCTGTGATTGGCGCCAGCTTCGGGCTTGGTTTGTTTCTCGCGTTGACCCTTTGGAACCTGTTGGATTACGGGAGTTGGCTGATGCGAGAGCCGGCGCACGTTTGGCCAATATTGTTAAGGGATATAGGGTCGCAGTTTGTAGTTCTCACGCTTGGATTACCATTAGTCGGCCTCATAACCGGATTCATCACGAGTAGGCTCAAACTCTAGGGCAAAGCTTGCGAACTGCGTCGCCGCGAACCTATAATGCCAGTCCGCTGCGGCGCATTGGTGTAGTCGGCTAACACGCTGCCCTCTCAAGGCAGAGACCACGGGTTCGAGTCCCGTATGCGCTACCACGCCCTTTCCGATTTGCCACGGTATAGTTTGAGGGGAAAGCCACCCTTTTGACTTTCCCATTAGTGCAGGGGAATAGTCTCGGTCCGCTTAATCGAACGCTGATCCTGAGCCTCTGCTTCCTTGCACACTGTTAAGCAGCCCTTAACTCCAACGCATTACTTTATTGACAGGACTAATACAGTCGCTCAGGCTTCGGCAATTTCGTCGGATCCTTACGCTCGTTCTTGGTTTAGCTCCAAGAACCGACCTCGAAACCTAAACGCGTGCCTGCTGCGCAATCACAGAGTCAGGAAAATGAAGACAATCGGATTGTGGAACACCTCCAGTTAGCTAGCCGATCGACCTCGGCTTTCAGCGAAACATTCCAGACGGTCTGCTCATAAGTAGTTGGAGGTCTCCAAGACCCGGAGGCAATTTGGCTCGCACGAGCATGACCGAAACGTTCAAAAAGAGTCATGCGCACTAACTTACCTTGAAGGTAAACAAAAGCGCCTAGTCTCAATCGAACAGTTTCACTTCGAAAGAAAGGCACTTTATGCTTACAAGCCGATCTTTTGCGCGAATCAATCTTTCTCTGTTAGCGCTTGTGATCCTAATTGTTTATCTGGCCACCACATTTAGTGACGGGGCCAATGCGAATTCGGGCGCTTCCTCCTACTTCGCAGCTTGTCCACCTGGAACTCAACCACTAGCCGGGTCTAAGTGTAGCCTCTTAAGCCCATTATCCTTGGGTTCGAACAGCAGCTTGGATTGCGGTGGTAATGCTCTTGTTCCAAGTCGCAGCGGCACAGCGTCACACCGTTCTGAACCGGAGGTTGCAATTTTTCTTGACGGCTCAAAAACCGTAGTGATCAAGAACTGTATTATCGAGCACTTCGATTTTGGCGTGTTCGCATAAACAGCAAACAAGGGCGGAGCTTACAGTTAGTTCCGCAACCTTCGATTCAGATGCGAAATAACAATATCAGCGCTCGTTTTGCGGCGATAAGTCTGATAGAGGTAGACAATGCGGAAATCACGAACAACCAAGTCCATATTCTCGCGCGTCTTGGTAGGGGGATTTATGTTGGACGCGACTCCGACCGCAACCAGATTCTCGACAACAGAATCACAACGAAGCCTAACACTGACACACTCCAAACTTTCAGAGCGCCGGGGCCTGAACTGGATTCGAATCCCGTTCTCAGAGAACAGGGGGTGGCTGCGGTGGTAATCGGTTCCGGTGAGCCACCGTTGCTTACGGCTGTCATTTCAGGCAGGGTTCGTCAGTTCACTAGCACGGACTACGCGGACAATAATGTAGTTAAGAGAAACATCATCACCGTTTCCGGCGAGCCAGCAGATGGCATTGCCATATTCGCTGCTCAAGCCACACAGGTCGCATTCAATACGATTGTCGGAGCTAAGTCCGCTATTCGGCTTGGTCTTCAAAGAGGAAGACAGGCTCCCGGGAGATGCGCATACAACAAGTCTCGCAGCTGCCTAGGAGATCGAGACTGTAGGATTGCAGGGCCAGACAAAGGAACATGCAGCCTTCCTTCAACACAAGTGTCTTGGGTATCGCGCTACAATACCATCAGCGATAATTCTATCAAAGACTTTGGATCAGCGATCGGAGTAGCAGGACGGAATACGACGATTAGGTGCAACACAATCGAAGGGACTCTGCTGACAGGGTTGGGTGCGGAATTCCCGTCAGGTGGGATCGTGCTCAACGGAAAACATGCGCTTGAGACGACACTCGTCACGCGTAATACATTAACAGTTAGTAAAATTCCCTTCAGATTCGTCACCAGCTTTGAAGGCTTAAGCGCATCGGTTTTCGGCGCTCAGATATGGTTGAATGATGTCACGGGATACACCACGGCAGTACTGACAGATAACAATTATAACCTTGTAAGTAAACTGTCAGTTTCAACTCAGGGCAACTACTGGGGAACCAGCAGTCAAGTGGGTTTGAGGCCAAGCGCGGTGCTCACGGAGGGTGGAATGCAAAACCAGAAGGTAAGAGACAATCACGCGTTTGGAGCTTCGGTTGCACGACCGTGCCCTTAGAGGCCTTACTTGCGCCCTTTCTTCGCCTGCTCTCAGCGATTTGGTAGGCGGGCTCCTGAAAAGGCTGCGGGCGATCTCGTTTGGGGCACATCTGGAGTCAGGCGGTGAGGCTCAGAGGAATCTAGGTCCTATCGTCCTCGTGAGAACCTGGATCCGTGCGATTTACGTTGAAAGTGATATTGTTGAAGAAGCTCAGCATTTCTCTTGTTGGCGTCAGCAAAAAGTTCGAAGATTGTCCACTGTGGGCTACCAACTTTCTTTCGGTTTGAGACGCTCAATGTATTAGACCGAAACTCATCGTTTCAAGAAACGAATTCGACGGTGATTACATACTAATCGGAAGTTTCAGTCGCAGCCGATTCGCGCACTTTGAGTCATTTGGCAAAGCCGATTTCATCCGGAACCTGATAAGGCAGCGAGCGATGGTGCAAGACGCCACCGCGGCAACGCGAACGCGCATATCATGTAGCCACGGAGGAGACCCCATGAGTGCTGACACGCAAAACCGGAACACAGGTGAAAAAGCGGATGATCAGCCACCGCATCAAGCGGACGGGTACAAATGGAAACTTTGTACGACTTGCGCCGTCCTGATCTTCTGGTTCGTAGTGTGCGTCGCGAGCCTTGTTACCCTGATCTACTACCAGCAGATTTTTTCGACCCAACAGCCATGGGCACTTTCAGCGGTCGTCGCAGGACTCGGCGGCCTTATCGGTGGGGTTGCTCGCGCCTTGTATTTCTTTTCGTTTGATTCTTACGCGTTCAACCATCAACTCCGCACACAGAAGTCCTCGCAGTGGGCACTATCATTGTGCCCAAAGCTCGATGACAGCTTCGATCCGCTGTGGGTTTGGTATCTCTGGTGCCTTAAACCTGCCGTTGGTGCGATGGTCGGGTTAGTCTTGGCACTGGCGATCGAACTCGGTTTCATTTCACTTGGCGCGGGTGAAGCTAGAGTGAACGTAAACCTCCGTCTCCTAGTGCTGGGCGGAATAGGCGGTTTTTTCTCTGAGAGCGTTTTGGAGCGTATACGCTCCAAGGTTGAGCGTCGCGGAGCTGAGTTAGTGTAGGCAGCCCAGCCACGCCTTGCAGCCGAGGCAAACCCCGTCTCAGGCCGGTCCATAGGGGTGATGCTTTATCAAGATCTCACCTTCGTGTGGTCATTGGCGTCCCGGCAAAGAAGTCAAACGCTTCAGACTGAACCGCTTCTCGCAACTGTTGGCAGAAACTGAGCATTTCTGTTGTTGACGTCAGCAAAAAGTTGCGAAGATTGTCCCGTATGCGCTACCAACCTTCTTCCGATTTTTCAGACATTCGGTTCGGAAGATGAAACAGAGACATTCGGAAAAAAACTTCAAATAGAAGATTCGTCGCTGCGTTGAAACCCCAGACGTCGTCTACCCATCAGACGTTAAGGGCGGACGTCATTGCGACTTAGCACTTATTTGAACTACGGTCCATTAAGATCCCCGGTTTTCAGAATCGCCGAGACCATCTTTCCGAAACTAATCCTGCTGCTAACCAAAATCGGATCCTTGCATGTGACAGCGGCAGTCTGCTTTCGCGATTTGGAATTGTGTGGGCCTGCCGGCGTGATTTGAGTTTCGAAATCATTAGGTGCTGAGCAAGTCTCGTCACTTGAGGCGCTCCCCAAGTGAGCCTTTTACCTGGCGCGAGCGTATACTCCAACCGGAACGCTGGCGCCTCCCGCAAGAAGTTGACCTAACGCCTCGCAAATCCAGGAAGTAGCTCACTGTCTGGTGCTTGCGCATACCAAGCTTGCCACCTGACGCCGCGTCAGAAGGCTTTGAAGTAATCTCCTTCCGTTGATCTCTGAATGTCGATTGATCGACGCCGCCTCAATCACGGCGCTGGAAACAACCGTTGACCGAAAAACCGGAGCACAAAAATGAACATTCGAAACCGGCTTCTATTGCTACCGTTTCTGCTGTTGTCCCACAATTTGGCCGCGGCCAGTGAAAAAATTGTCGGCATCGGAATTGCTAAAAACGATCATGTTTACGTTTGGTTCGCTGATGGCAAAGTCACCTCTGGGACCACCTCCAATTTTGAGAAATATCGGCACGCCTATTCTTACAGTCTACCGCCTGGAAAGACGCCTAACGATATAGTTGCAATTTCGATTGCAGGCTCTAACAACCATGTTTACGCGTGGTATAAGGACGGCTACGTTAGCTCCGGCACAAGCGATGACCTTGACAAATACCGCGCTCCCTATAAGTTCACTCTGCCGGTTAAGAAGACCGCTAAGAACATTGTTGGCATAGGTATCGCGGGCTCTGACGACCACGTTTACGCCTGGTACGATGACGGTAAATGGAGTTCCGGGACGACGGATGACCTTGATAACTATGTCGGCTTGTCCAGTTACAACTTGCTCTCAGGCCAAACGGCTGCGGACCTGGTGGAGATTGACATCGCTAAATCCAATGACCGTGTTTATGTGTGGTACCGCAACGGCATTGTGAGTACGGGTTCATCAAACGACTTAAGTCACCATCGCTCTTATGGCTATGTTCCTTCTCAAGTTTTGTATCGCTGGTGGGGGCCTGCGGCGCCTAACCTAAAAGCTGGCCCTGTCAGTTTCTCAGAAATGGTTGTGTCAGACAAAGGACCTGACATCCTCACCCAAGGTGCAACCGCCGAGCCCCACTCGACGATCTCCAACCGAACTGAACTTGAACTCAAAAATGAACCGATCGACTCCGCAAACCTTTCGCAATCACCGAATTGGTCTGAGCCACGCTTCACCTCAGACACGGGTGGTTCTCGTGACCCGATGGTTGCTGTCGGAAACCAATACCTGATCACTTCAGACACGAGCTCCATCGCTTTTTACGATAAACAAGGAAAACCCTTGCCGGCAGAGAACGGAATTCCAACTAGGATGAGCTCGAATGCGTTTTTTGAAGGCTTTTTGGCGGAGACGAACGCGGATGGCAGTTTCAATGAAAGTAACATCAACCATTATCTGGGATTTCCCAAACCATGCGACTCGCCTGACTACCCGCAAACATCTTCCGGCAAGCGCTTTTGCATTGACAGCTTTTACGATACGCGGGTTTCCTTCGATGCCACGTCAAAACGTTTTTTCATCATTTCAAATTCGAGACATCCGCTTTGGGCTGCGGCGAAGTATGAAGCTGAAGATTCATACGGAACTTGCGGCGTTTACACAAACAGTAGCGGTGTCAATGTGGGAACTGATGATTACTGCGATTTAGTAAGACGTTACATCGCCTTCGCTGTCTCCAAGACCGAAGACCCGCGCGACGGCTTCCATCAATATATGATTACAGAAAGCAATAACCGAGATTTTCCCTGGATGTCGGTAAACGGAAACGCTTTCATCATTGCTAATAAAGGCAGCGAAAGTATTGTCGGACCTGTGGCGAGCGTGTTTTCGGTGAATGGGGTGAAAAGCGGCGACCAACATCCACCGTACTTTCGCTATTACGTCCAGGACCTCGGCGGGGTGAGCCTGGCGATACCGCCGGTGCATTATAGAAACGCCGCGGGCTTGAGCTTCTTGCTGGCCGGTTCGGATACTCACATTGACATCTTTGCTTTTCGACAAGCTACCGACCCGTGGACTGGTCCAACTCTTTTAAAAACTTCGGCCAATCTTAGTGAAAGAATAGACTTCTATAATGCTGTCTATCGGTCAGGCCTGCTGTATTTGGTAGGTAATAAGGCGGAGGAGAATGCTGGTGCAGCGACGCGTTACAGTGTGCGCCTGGTTCGCGTTCCGATTGAACAGCCCTCTGCGTCGAGCATAAAAGCCTCAACCTCTGCGTCAAAAGGCTTCCTTGACGTGCGCTTCGGCAAAAGGAATTATGCCGATCCTCAGGACAGTCGCATCAGTTATGAGAAACCCGCGCTGGCAGTTAACAAGCGTGGCGATATGCTGTTTGCTTACGGTCGGTATCCTTTCTCGCCAGCGGATTTGTTGAAGCCCCAAGCGCGTTTTACGTACTGGTTTGGAAACGAGGCGAAGCAACGACCGAGCCATTTATTGCAAGAGGGCAGCGCCTTCAATTCCGTAACTATCGTCAGCGCACTCGACTATACGACAGCTGTTGTTGACCCGAGCGATGACTTGACGTTCTGGATGGCGGTGCCATATTCCGTTGGCACCGGATACAAAACGGTTATCGGAAAGGTGATACCTTAACTGCCTGCGCTCGCGGCTTGGACGTGGTGCCCATCGCGGATTAATCGTGATTTCTGTCGTTGGCGTCAAAAACAAGTTTCGAAGAGTGTCCACTGTGGGCTACCACGATATGCAAAGGTCGCGTGGAATTAATTCAGGCGGCCTTTCTTTTTCTACGTAATAACTTTGACATATTAGCTTCTCAGGAATATCCTACCCGAACCGTTGTTACCGACGCCCACTTTGTAGTTTCGTCGGTTTTCCATCACTGACTTCACGACCTGTGAATCGGCCTCGAATTCGCAGGCATTCACACCATTCTTCCAGGAGTACTCACATGCCAAAAAAAGAATTCACCGACCTTGCAAGTAGGATCGATAAATCAGTCAAAGAGCGTATCCAGACGGACCGAAAGCGGCTGGACGATGAGCTGAAAAGAGTCCAAAAGCGCTTCGGCAAATCCATGAAAGAATTGCCGCGGGCAATCGAGGCGGCAGGCGGGCCCACAGTTACAGAAATCGAGGAGATAGGGCGCCAAATCTCTGGAGGGACGAGCACCTCAGGATACAAGAAAATTTATAGGGAGCTGGATGATCGTCATGGCCCGGCCATTGAGAAAGCATTTAAGTCAGTCGGACTTGATGTAGAAAGCTTCACAGAAGAATTCTTGAAAGAGGCGGGAATCAAAGTAGAACACTGGTCTCCGGATCGCTATTTTACAGGTTCGACTGGGCTTCTTCTCACGGAAGAAAAAGGGGGAAAATAAGATGGCTTGCTTTGGACCACCTTACTCACACCAGAATCAGGATCCAGTTACACCGATCAATGTTCTGAACGGAAACGCCAGCTCCAGAGTCAATAGGTTCTCGGGCCTGCTAGAGGTTTCCACTTCAGCGATTGCTGCCGGGAGTTTCTCTGCCTGGGCACACGTAGGTCAGAATGTGACCATTCAGCCAGCCGCCACACAGTTGACAGTCTTCCTTACGCCTAGCATTGAATTCTGGGTCAAAGCCGAGAGTTGGTTTGGGAGTTACTACTCGTCAGAGGCGCTTGCACATCTAATACTATGGAACAGCATGGGTGTGGAGGTCATTCATGATGTTCGTTCCCTTTTCCGCGCCGTTGCACCCTTCTGGTGGTACGTTGATAGTGGAATCACCCGTGTGCCAGTAGGCTTAGTTCGAACAATCACACGACCAACATCGAGCGCTCCCGAAACCTGGCACGTCGCACTCGGCCTACAAGCGTTTTCGGGAGGTGGTGGCTTCGGCGGCTGCCATGGCCTCGCTTCGTGCACAGTCGGTCGAATTTGCATAGACCAATTTGACAGTCGGGGCACGCGTATAGGATGAGAGTGATGTACCTCGCGTGGCTGACCCGCTTGGGACTTGGAACGGCAATGAGTTCCTCATAGGGCTAAGATTAATGACTCTTAAAAGGGAGCAACTCGGACGGCCTGGGACGCGGTCTTTGTAGCCTTGAGTGAGAAGTAAATCTCGCTACGTTGGATCGTCCGCAGCCGGACGTGAAGGCGGGCGGTTGTTCGCGGAAGCCGGGCCGGTCACGCGGGCTATGGTCCCGTTGGTCCTTATATTGACACCGATGCTGTCAATTGTTGCAAGAAACTGCGCATTTCTGCCGTTGGCCTCAGGAACAAGTTGCGAAGATTGTCCCGTATGCGCTACCAATCCCCTTTCGGTTTGTTGCGCTCATTGTGTTAGCCCGAAACTCGCGCGCTTTGAATCCTTTCGGCATGCCTGGCGATTATCGGAATGTGTTGTGTCCACATACTGCGGTCAGACACTCAAAGTGACTCATAATTTGCTCGCCTGGACAGCGATAATAGATTGTTGAGGGCGCTGAGGTCTTTGAATGATCCGAACCTTTTTGAAACGAGCCGTTCATCACTTTACAGACGGCGGAAGTGGCCCGGACGAAATCCTAATTGCTCTGAAAACGTTGGTCATCGGCAGCAGAAACAGGCTCAGCGGTTTAGTGCTGTGGTCCAGTTCACAAAAACACTGATTGGACTGGTCTCTGAGTCAACAATCTGAGAGGTGACCAAAAAGCGCTTGCCATCCCCGGTGACTGCGTAATGGCTCGGGAACTCAGTGATCGCCAGGACGCGAGTGCTGAACAGCGGTTGAGGGGCTTTCGCCTCAAACGTTGCGCCCAGCTTCACCTCAACCGCCATGAGTTTCCGGTCCATAGCGATATAGAAAAGCTCTTGCCCATCTCGTCGCCACTTCGGTTGACCGCCGCCTCCAGTCGAAACCCTTATTGGCGCACTAGACGCAGGGAATGTTTGTACATACACCTCGGGCCTGCCGGACACGTCGGAAGTGTAGGCTATCCACTTTCCATCCGGCGAGAATCGCGCGTGTTGTTCATTGAACTCGGATTGCAGAAATGCTACGGGCTTTCGGTCCCCCGATGTTGGCAACAGCCACAAATCAAACTTCGTTTTCGGATTGCGGCTCTCGTAGATAATAAACCGTCCGTCCGGAGACCAATCGTCCGGTACCTTCGTTTCCCCTGACTTCAAAATGGCTTCCTCGTTCCCAACGCCATTCGCTTTTTTGAGATACAGATCGAAAACGCCTTCACGGCTCGAGGCGAAGACGATCTCATTGCCGTCAGGGGACCACATAGGACACGAGTCGCCTGCGGGATCGGTTGTGAATCGAGATGGGACTCCTCGCGAAAGGTCGACGAGCCAAATATCATTTCGGCCCGTTTGCGGATCGGCCAGATCTACGGCGAATCGCTTTTCATCAGGTGACAGCGACACATTAATGTAGATGCCCGGCGCGCCAACCGATCCGATTTCTTTGCCACCCCGATCGAACCACAACGGTTGCGTACCCACGCCTCTACCGGATCGGAACGCCAGCACACCGTTTTCTGAAACCGAAAATGATCCACGCCCGATCGCGGGGTTAAATTGCACATGATCGACGATTGGCAATGGCTCGCCGCTAAGTTCGAGGGTGTCCGCATTGAACCGCTGGGCCATCAGCGCATCATTCCGCAAAAAGAGCAGAAAGCCCGGCGGCGCAAATATCGCGTTCGTATTAGTGACAAGTAAACGATTCACCTCTTTAGAATCAAGCGAACCGACGTACACTCCTCCTCCTTCTGCCCGGTTGATGCGCACAACATAGAGAAAGTGACGACCGTCAGGGAGGAAGAATGGCCAGCGATGGGAATTCTCGAATCGGGATTGATCGAGGGTCGTAAGTGGCGCGGGCTGGCCTCCGGTTGCTGACACACGATAGAGTGCGCCATCGGTAAGACCAAACAAGATCACGCCATCCCGATTCCACGTTGCGCCACGGGCTGGTCCAGGCACATCACAGATGAATTGTGGTGGCGAGCCCGACACTTCAACTTTTGCGAGCTTGGTGGACGTAAAGAACCCAATGAAGCGACTGTCGGGCGACCAGAAAAGCGAACTCGCTTGTGAAACTCCTTCTGTTCCCGGAAACGATTGTTGGGAAAGCGAATCGAGAGAACGCACCCAGATATTAGTCTGGCCTTCGGAAGTTCCCACAAAGGCCAGGTGACGACCGTCGGGTGAAATCGCAAGCGCTGTTACCGATCCGGGTAAGGTCACTTTCTCGGGTGGCACGACCGACAGTTTGAGTACCCGCTCATCTGCCGGAGCGCGTTTGAAATATAGAAAGGCGAATGCTATTGCTGCCAGAAGTGATAGAAGCGCGATGGTGAATAAGACTATGCGCTCCTTAGTTATAGTCCCGCTCGCTGCGACAGTTGGGAACGTCACCGTTTGAGCTGAGTTCGTACCAGAACCTGACAAAGCCTCCAGAGCAAATGCGAGATCTCTTGCCGAATGAAAACGCGCTTCCGGACTCTTCTCGAGAGAGTGACTGACAATGCGTTCCAATGCCGGCGAGATCGTCTTGTTGGTGTCCGATAACTCTGGTGGATCTTCCCTTAGGATCGCGCTCATCGTTTCAGCGGCCGACTCGCGATGGAAGGCACGCCTTCCGGAAAGCATCTCGTACAGAATTGCTCCAAACGAGAAGATATCTGAACGCTGATCA
>DASYSD010000097.1:0-40161 GCA_036003745.1 Pyrinomonadaceae bacterium | reverse complement strand
GGCGAGTGCTCAACGATACGCAAGCCTACGTTTCACCGATGCTCGTTGAGCTTGCTGGACGGCGTCAGATTGTGGTCGTAAGTGCATCGCGCGTGGTTGGCCTGGCGCCGGAGAATGGCGCACTGCTCTGGAGTTATCCATGGGATACGGACAACGGTATCAACGTCTCGCAGCCCATCATGGTCGATCGCAATCGTTTCTTTATTTCGTCAGGCTATGGAAAAGGTGCGGCGCTCGTGGAGGTCAAAGGCAGCGGCAATAGCTACACTGCCTCTACCATCTGGGAAAACAACAATATGAAGAACAAGTTTAATAGCTCTGTTCTTTATAACGGCTACATCTATGGTCTCGACGAGGGGATCATGGTCTGTTTGGATGTGAACACTGGGGAGCGCAAGTGGAAAGAAGGACGCTTTGGATACGGTCAGGTCATCTTAACCAACGGTCACTTGATCGTAACCTCTGATCAGGGTGAAGTGGCGCTGCTGAAGGCCACGCCCGATAAGTACACTGAGGTCGCGCGTTTCTCAGCCATCCAGGGCCAGACTTGGAATTATCCGGCAATCGCGAATGGACGCCTGCTCGTGCGCAATTCGAATGAGATGGCGGCGTACGACATCTCCAGCCATTGATATCCGTGTTTATCCGTGGCTAATACTACTTTTTGATAAAGATCCGTTTGGCTTCGTAGGAGACGTTCGGATTGTCGATGTACAAGTCGATCACTAACTCGCCCTGACCGGAGATGGTCCATTTCCTCACTGTCTGAGTCGTAACTGGACCCTTCGGACCTTTCGCAGTCGTGAATTCCGTTACCTGGATACCCCTGTCGCCCGGCAGCCACACTGCAGTACGTTTGCCCGTAGGAGGTTCCTGGTTGGGAGGAGCCGGCGGCGTGTAGTCATACTCTTTACCGTCCAGAATGTAAGTATCCTTCACGGTTCGTTCGTTGTTTGGTTGGATTAGTTTGGTCTCAAGTTCGATCTTGTCGTCGGCTTGCGTGATGGTGAGTGTCTGATTCATATCTGCCGGAAGACCGAAGCTGCGAGCTCGATCCATTGTCCAGGTGCCACTGAAGTTTGGTTTTGCTGCTGCGAAGGCAATCAACGAGAGAGTCATCATCGCAGCGACTGTCAACAACGTCTTTCTTGCCATCTTCGATTCTCCTTCATCAATAACTCTGCGCCTCCGCGCCCTGGGGCGAAACCTCTTCTGATCTCCTGACGAGCGAGAGAAGCGGTCCCGTCATGAATGTCGTTACGAGTGCCATCAAAACCATCATCGCAAAGATTCTGCTCGAGAGAATTCCGAGATCATACCCGATATTCAGCACTACCAGTTCAACTAATCCTCTCGTGTTCATGAGCACGCCGATCGAAAACGATTGCGACCAGCTCATGCCGGTCCAGCGACTCATCAACATGCTTCCAACCAGCTTGCCTGCTATCGCTACCAGAATAATAACCCCGCACATCAACCATCCATGCCAATCATTTAGCAGGCTCACCTGCGTGCGCAATCCGGTAAATGCAAAGAAGAGCGGCAACAACGCGTAAGAACCGAACGCTTCGAGCTTGTCTTTGAGAAAGATCCGAAATTCTGTAGAAGGCGGCATTACTACGCCTGCCACAAAAGCACCGAACAGTGCGTGAATGCCGATCGCTTCCGTAATGAGTGCACAGGCGAGTACAAATGCCAGGATGATCGGAATCAAACGGCGTCTGTGCAACTGAGAATCCGGGTCCTTGATCAGTCGAGCCAGTTGCGGCCGCACTGCAAAAATCATAGCGACCGCAAAAACTAATGTCAGTCCGATCGTGATTGCAGTCGTCTCGATCCCGGTCGATTTTACAATCGCGATCACCAGGGCGAGGATGCACCAGGCGGTGACATCGTCGACAGCGGCACACGTGATAGCGATCGATCCGAAAGTGGTTTGCGACAGGTTGCGATCTTCCAGAATCCGAGCCAGCACCGGAAAAGCGGTGATACTCATCGCAACGCCGATGAATAACGCAAATGCATTGAACGAGGTTCCGGCGGGCGCCAGTTCGCTATAAAGGAAAAGTGAAAGCGTCGTGCCGAGAAGAAACGGCACGATGATGCTGGCATGGCTGATCATCACTGCGGCCGTCCCCTTTTCTCGCAAGTGCCTGATATTCAGCTCAGTGCCGACAATAAACATAAAGAGCACGACGCCGATCTGACTAAGTTGCCGCAACGTCTCCAGCGAGGATGCAGGGAAGAGGAACGACAGAGCCGGAGGATAGAACCAACCCAATACCGATGGTCCAAGCACTATGCCGGCAATCATCTCGCCCATTACGGGTGGCTGACCGATCCGGCGAAACAGACGGCGAAACAAACCGGCCATTATTAAGATGACGATGATCTGCGTGAGTAGAATGCTGAGAGGAGTTCGGAAGTTTTCCCAGAGAACGCTGGTCGATGAAGTGGCAGACGCGGGCACAGGGCTATTAACCGAAATGGCGCTCGCTGGTTGCAGACGGGCGCCTGCAGCCAGCACCAGCCAAACGCCGCCCACAAAAACCAGCAGCATCAAAAAGTACGGTAAATAATGGCGTGCGTCCGAGAAACTGAATCCGGTTCGAGGGGGCATCGACTTTCTATACAACGCCACGGGACAATGGCGCAACCTACCTCTCGGCCCGCGCGTAGTACATCCGCGTACCATCTGTGTCATCCGTGGCCGATTCACTCTTATTGCTCGGGCGCGGCATTGATGCTAACTTGAATGTTTTCATGACGGCAGAAATAGCTCAAACCAAAACTGAAGTAGGGAATTATTTTGTCTCGAACTATCCGCCGTTCTCCCAGTGGAAGCCCGAGTTTGTTTCTGACGCGCTCGATGCGCTCAAACAACCGCCCAGAGTCGACGATCCTTTAGGCCTCTACATTCACATTCCGTTTTGTCGAAAACGCTGTCTCTTCTGTTACTTCAAAGTCTACACAGATAAGAACGCGTCTGAGATCGAGATCTATCTCGACGCACTCATTAAAGAGAACGAGCTTTACAGTCGCATGCCTGCGTTCCAGGGACGTCAGCTTCGGTTTACTTATTTTGGAGGCGGCACACCGTCGTACATCAGCGACAAACAGTTGCGGTATCTGGTCGATGGTCTGAATCGTCACGTGAGTTGGGAAAACGCTGAGGAAGTCACCTTTGAGTGCGAGCCGGGAACATTGCAGAAAGCTAAACTCGAAACGCTCAAGTCGATCGGCGTGACGCGTCTTAGCCTCGGCATCGAACACTTCGACGATGAAATTCTTGCCGCAAACGGGCGCGCGCATTTGTCACCCGAAATTTATCGTGCTTACCAGTGGGCACGCGAAGTCGATTTCCCGCAAGTCAACATCGACCTGATCGCGGGCATGATGGGTGAGACTGAAGAGAAGTGGCGTGAGGCAGTGCGCCGAGCAATCGAGCTTCAGCCTGACTCCGTCACGATTTATCAGATGGAGCTGCCCTACAATACAGTCATCTCTCAGGATATTTTGAAGAGGGGCATGGAATCGCCAATTGCAGGCTGGTCGACCAAGCGTCGCTGGCTCGATTACGCCTTTGAGCAGTTTCTCGCACACGGCTATGAGATTGCCGGAACGGATATCGTAGCTACAAAAAAGAAGACTTGCCGCTTTATCTATCGCGATGCCCTCTGGCATGGCGGGGACATGATTGGCATCGGTGTATCATCGTTTTCCCATTTCGGCGGTGTCAATTTCCAGAATGCACACAACTTCGAAGAGTATGTGCGCATCCTTAACGAAGACCGCCTGCCGCTTTTGCGGGCCGTTTCGCTGACACCGAAGCAGAGACTCATTCGCGAGATGGTTTTGCAGTTAAAAACCGGAGCACTCGACACTGGTTATTTTAGTAGGAAATTTGGCGTTGACGTTTGGAAAGAATTTCGTCCTGTTTACGTGCGCCTGGAAGAAAAGAACCTGCTGCAACGTCAGAACAACAACATAGCGTTGACCCGTCAGGGTCTTTTGCAAGTAGATCATTTTTTGGTTGATTTCTTCGAACCTGAACTTAGAACCGTACGCTACGCATGAATACAAATACTTTTGACGTCATAGTAATGGGTGGTGGACCCGCAGGGAGTTCCGTCGCCGGCATGCTGTCGCGCGAGGGGCGCAAAGTAATCCTTTTTGAGAAGGAAGTATTTCCGCGACATCACATTGGTGAGTCGTTGATGACTGATACGTACTGGACCTTTCGCCGTCTCGGACTGCTCGAGAAACTGAAGGAAAGTCCATTTGTTCGGAAGTACAGCGTGCAGTTTGCAAATCCTGCCGGCAAAGAATCGCGCCCCTTCTATTTCTTCGAAGCTGTGCATCACGAGAGCGCTGTCACTTGGCAAGTGACGCGGGCGCAATTCGATCACCTGCTGATCGATCACGCTGCCGAGCAAGGGGCGGTAGTGCATCAGGGCGTGCTCGTGAAGCAGGTTCTCTTTGAAGGCGACGCGGCTGTCGGTGTCGAAGTGGAAATGCAGGATGGCACGCGCGAGAAGTTTTTTGCGAGAGTGGTTGTAGACGCTACTGGCCAGAGCGCGATGCTGTCGAACAAGTTTCGCTGGCGCGTCCGCGATCCAAAACTCAAGAAAGCCGTGCTCTACTCCTACTTCAAGGGAGCACACCGCGAGCCCGATTTAAATGGCGGCGCGACCCTTGTGTTGCGCACAGAAGCTGGAAGCGGCGGTTGGTTTTGGTACATCCCGCTCGAGAACGACATCACCAGCGTCGGCATTGTCGCCGACCCGGATTATCTTCTGAAGGGCCGCGGCCAGGATTTGGCGAAGATTTTTCAAGAGGAGATCGAGAAGTGTGAACCTTGCAGGCGTCGGGTAGCGGTAGGAACTCGCGTCGACAAGATCTATTCGATTCTCGATTATTCCTACCGATCGAAGCACAACGCGGGTAACGGTTTCATCATCATCGGCGACGCCTATGGTTTTCTCGATCCGATCTATTCGTCGGGCGTGTTGCTGGCGCTGAAAATGGCTGAACTCGCCGCTGATGCTATTCATGACGCATTCAACCACGACGACTTTTCCGCTGCTCGTCTCGGTCAGTACCAGACCAAGCTCGACCGCGGCATCGAGTCGATGCGGAAACTGGTCTACGCTTTCTACAACGACGGTTTCAGCTTTGCGGGATTCCTGCGTAAGTATCCCGAAGAGCGGGTTCACATCATCAATCTTTTGATTGGAGACGTGTTCAAGGAAGGCGTTGACGCGGTCTATGGCCCAATGTCGGAGTTTGCCGAAATCCCACCACCGCTGTACGAACAAGTCGACGGCACCGTGGTGCCCCAAACGCCAACAGCAGAAGAATCAGATCTGCTGCTGTCAGCTCAATACCGCTACTACGATGATCGGCCACAGATGAACACGGATGGCGCGGATTAAAACAACAGCTTCAATCCAAACTGAATGTGCCGCGGATCGCGTGCTGACGTGATCCGACCAAACGTCGGGGAGCCGAGGAAGTTGTCCGGCAGGTTGAAGTTTGGATGATTGAAGAGATTAAAAGCCTCTGCTCTGAACTGCAGCGACACCGTTTCAGAGAAGTGCGTGTTCTTCACCAGCGATGCATTAAAGTTTTGAAATCCTGGTCCATCCAGAATATTTCTGCCGGCATTTCCAAACGTTCCCGGACCGGGGAAGGTAAAAGCCGCGGTGTTGAACCACTGCAACGTATTGGGATTTGAAAGCTCCGGATTTCCGATCAGATTCGGCCGATCGTTGGCGCCAAAGCCCAGGATCGATCGACCCGTTCCGCTGTTATCGATTTCCGAAAGCAGCGCCACGGTGAACGGTCTGCCCGTCTGCAGCGTCAGAATTCCAAAAGTCTCCCAGCCGTTTACGAGTTTGGAGGCAAGTCCGTCCCCGGTTCTTCTAAATGGCAACTCATAAGAATAACTGACCGACAGCCGATGCCTGACGTCGAAGTTCGACCGACCTCGCTCAGCTGCGACGTTGTAACTGTTCTGCGGAAAGTTCGGATCGCCGGCGCTGCTGAAGAAGTTTGAAGCATCGTCAATTGACTTGGACCACGTGTATGAAGCGAGCGCCGACAATCCGGTAGTCAAACGACGCTGAAAGCGTACCTGGAGTGCGTTGTAGTTTGAATTCGCGCGCGATTCGAGCAGGTCGATGTCGTCGAATTGCGGATTGGGCCGGGGAACGAAGGGGAGCCCTGGTGGTAACACGCTCGGTTGCGGTTGATTGATGTCGCGAGCCGTCAGCAATTTGGTTCCCTTCGAACCGACATAAGCAACTTCAATCACGTTGTGATAGCCGATCTGCCGTTCGATGTTGAAGTTCCAATGCTGCATATAGCCGGTGCGCAGATCGCGCTGAATGGCGAGCGCGGAATCAGGCAGCGGGAAAGGAAAGAATGACGGGAACGGATTGTTCAGTGTCAGGGGCAATCCCGGTAACGAGAAAAAGATGTTGTTGTCGAAAAAAGGTGAGTTGAAATATAGCGCTTCAGCGGGTGCGAACGGCGATTGATCGTAATAGATGCCGTAACCCCCGCGGAGGATAGTGTCTTCGCGAATTGACCACGCGAAGCCAACACGCGGAGCAAAATTGTTCTTATCAGCTTCGAAACCACTGCGCGGCACGCCGCTGGTTCCGACTTTAACAAGACTGCGCGTCGCGACGTCGTAAAGATTCGCGCGATCTTGAGCATCAACCGGCGGTGAGTTGTATTCGTAGCGCAAGCCACCATTGATTGTCAGGCGCGGTGTGACGCGATAGCTGTCGTTGATGAAAAAGTTGTAGCTCTCGGTGCGGATTTGCTGCGGATTATCAACGCGCGCGACGCTGGTCAGAAACGGCAAACCTAGCAAAAGGTCACCGAGCGCATTTCCGGTAATCTGTCCAAACGGTGAAAACTGAAGTCGCCCGCGCGACTCGACATCACGAAAAGCGTTCTGTTGTGAAAAACGAAGATCGACGCCGAACTTCAACAGGTGATATCCATGCGCATAGCTGGAGTTGTTCAGCAACTGGTACACATTGGTAACGCTATTTTGCGGATTGTTACCTTCATCGCCCAACGGTGAAAAGCCAGTGATCGTGATGAAGCTGAGGCCCAGGTCTCGTGAGCGCGGTGAAATCGCGGGCAAACCAACATCTGAATTCAGCACGCTCGCCTCTTGATTTACCGAGGATGCAACTCTGCTAAAAGCGACGCGGCTTTCATTCACCAGATTGGGCGTCAAGAGCAGGGTCACCGCCGCCATGCCGTTCTGGCTGCGACGCTTCACAGTGTCGCCAAAGCCGGGCAGAAGCGAGAAAGATGGACCAGTGAACGGCTCAAAGAGGTCGCGTTCGCCAAAGCTATACCTGAATGCAAGCTGCGCACGATTGTTGAGATTGTGATCGACTCGGGCATCGAAACTGTCGTTGTCATCACGCAAGATCGGTGATGAGACGAAGTTTTGAAACGGAACATTACGATTTGGAAGTGGATAGAGCGCGGCAATCGCAAGGCCTACCGGATTTTTTAGGAAGTCGGGAATTACGCCGTTGGCAAATGGCAAGCCGGTAAACGGATTCGTCGGTACACCGAAAAGACTCTGCGAGAAATTGCCCACGCGCTCCTGGGCTGTCGGTACGTTCGTGATGCGTGTAATACCTTCGCGGGAGCGCGTGCCTTCGTAATCGGCAAAGAAGAAAGTTTGATTGTGTCTGATTGGACCACCGAGGGATCCGCCAAACTGGTTGCGGATGTATTTCGGTTTCGGCTCCGAAGCGGGCGCGAAGAAGTTGCGCGCGTCGAGCGCGGCATTACGATGAAACTCGAACAGCGAACCGTGAAAATCGTTCGAGCCTGAATTCAAAACCACATTTACCTGCGCACCGGGATTGCGTCCAAACGAAGCGTCGTAAGTGCTGGTCAACATCTCAAACTCGCGAATCGCATCAACCGAAGGGCGAACGCCGAACGTATTCAACTTCGGATCGACGTTGTAAACACCATCGAGCAGGAAGTTATTTGCATCTTCGCGGGCGCCGTTCACGCTGAACGCGAAATCACCGCGAACTGAACCGGCGGAGCCCTGTGCAGGTGGCACTGCGCCCGGCACCAGCAAACTCAACTCATAGAAGTTACGACCGTCGAGTGGCAAGCCTGTCACCTGACGGTTTTCTATCACAGTGCCGAGGGATGCATTCTCTTTCTTGATGATGGAATCGACAGTAGTATCGACCACGTATGGATCGCCTACGCCAACGTCTAGCGTTACATTGTTGCGACGTTCCTCGTTAACGAGCAGTTCAATCGTTTGGACTTGCTTCTTGAAGTTGGTGACTTCGACCGTTAGTTCATATGTTCCGGCCGGAAGCGACGAGATGGCATACTCGCCAGCCTCGCCACTTGTTGTCTCCCGTATTACGTCGGTCGCGTTATTTCTGATCCGAACCGTTGCGCCAGCGACTCCAGCGCCATTCGGGTCTGAGACAGTTCCACGCACCGATGCGCGATGAGTTTGGGCGACAACCACGGCCGGCAACAGAAAGGGAAGAACAACTAGCAAGAGGGTTCTAAAGTTCGACTTCAAGATTTAAGGCTCCCCGTTCGAGATTTTGGATGGACGACAGCAACCCGCGTGTTTCGGCAGACCTTAACAAATGAATTGCTGCTCTGTCTAAGGCTCAGATGTTAGAATGCGCCAGAGAATTACGGTAAAAGTCCCTATCGAGTTTCAGTTTATACTCACGCAAACGCCGGTTGTGCGTTTTATTTGCGTGTTCGCGTGAGACTGCTTCTGCGCTCGGTACAATTATCCATTTTTCGCGGAGGTCCTAATGCTTTGGATCCTTTTTGCTCTCGGTGCCGCACTCTCCTGGGGACTGTATGGTCCCGCTCTGCATCGCGGACAGGTGGAGCTCGGCAATCCTATGCGCGCCTTGCTGTGCGTGGGTGTCGCCTACTTTTTGATTGGTGTACTCGTACCGGTGATCAGTCTATCTGCTCAGGGCCAGCTGAACGGTTTCACGCTGAAGGGTTCCGTCGGCGCAACCGTTGCGGGTGCGCTCGGTGCAGCCGGAGCTGTCTGTATTATCTTCGCATTCAGGTCAGGCGGTTTACCGACGTATGTAATGCCGCTTGTGTTCGCCGGAGCGCCGTTGGTTAACGTTCTGTATTCGATGTGGCTGCATCCGCCAAAGACGTCGCCGAATCCGTTGCTCTATCTTGGTTTTGTTTTAGCCGCTGTGGGCGGCGGTTTAGTTCTCTATTTCAAACCGCAGGCATGAGCGGAATCTTCGTGTCTCCCCGCCTTAAAAGAGTTTTTTACACGAAGGAGATCTGAATGAAGAACTCACCGGTTTTATTGCCGGCGATTTTCATGTTGGCGCTGGCTCATCAGGCGTTGGGCCAGTCTGCCGCCAATTGGCCGCAATGGCGTGGACCAAATCGCGACGGAATTTCAAAGGAAACAGGATTGCTCAAGCAGTGGCCGGCGGAGGGGCCGCAACTGGTTTGGAAAACCTCAGGCGCCGGCCGCGGTTACTCCTCTTTTTCTGTCGCGAACGGAAAGTTGTACACGATGGGACTACGTGGCGATCGCGAGTTCGTCGTTGCGTTTGATATTGCGACAGGAAAAGAAGCGTGGGCGACGCCACACGGCAGCGCCTTTCGTAACGATCGTGGTGATGGTCCAAGGGGTACACCCACAATCGACGGCGATCAGGTTTATGCACTCGGCGGCAGCGGTGATCTCTCGGCGCTTGATGCGCGTACGGGCAAGATCATCTGGTCCAAGAACGTGCTGAAGGAGTTCCGCGGGTCAAACATCACCTGGGGCATCAGTGAATCGCCGCTTGTGCTTGGAAATAAAGTGCTGGTGAATGCAGGCGGACCGGGCGCTTCGATCGTGGCACTCAATAAGACGGACGGTACGCTGATTTGGAAGAGTCAGAGCGATCAAGCCGGTTATTCATCGGCTATAGCGATGGAAATAAATGGCACGACCCAGGTAGTGTTCTTCACGGCCGAACGAGCGGTTGGACTCGACGCGAAGGATGGTCGTTTGTTGTGGGAGTATGGCCGGCCGGCAAACAACGTTGCAAACGTGGCAACACCGATCGCGCGTGCGAATCGAGTCTTTATCTCCTCTGACTACGGCACTGGCGGAGGTGTCGTGGAGATCAAAGCAGACAACAAGGCGCAGGAAGTCTGGTTTACAAAAGACATGCGCAATCACCACAGCAGCTCGGTGTTGATTGGCGACTACCTGTACGGTTTCTCGAGCAATATCCTGACGGCCATTCGGTTTGATACGGGTGAGATCGCGTGGCGCGATCGTAGTGTCGGCAAGGGATCGTTGGTCTACGCCGATGGCAATCTGTATTGCTTCAGTGAGAATGGCGTTGTCGGACTCGTCGAAGCCACGCCTACTGGTTACAAAGAGAAAGGACGCTTCCGTATCCCGCAGGACAATCTCCCTACGTGGACACATCCGGTGGTTGTGGGTGGGCGGTTGTATTTACGTGATCAGGATACGATCTACGCCTACGACGTTCGTGCAAAATAAGCCACGGATAACACGGATTCTTCAAAGCCATCCGCGCGGATCTGTTTTAAAGATCCGTGTTTATCTGAGGCTGGTTTGGGCTGTGGCGCGAGCTAAGCCCAGGAGTGAACGGGCGCGATTTGGTTGACGCAGCAACGCTACCTTGAATTGCTCGGATGCTTCAGCGGATTTTCCCGCGCGCAACAAAATCTCACCAAAAAGCTCGTGTGAGGGCTTGATTAGGCTCGGTGGACCATAGGGTGCATTGGTGGCCTCTTCCAACGATGTGGCTCTCTTCATCAACTCAATCGCCTTCTCATGATCTTTCTTCATCGAAGCACTCAAGGCCGCGATCTCAAGTTCAAAAATCTCAGAATTTGCAGGACGACTCGAACGAACCGCTTGCAGTGCGGCGATGATTTGACCGACGTCAGAGCCGTCGACTGCGGCAGCTAATCCACGAACAAACAACGGCAAAGTGACACTTGCCGCTGATGTGCGCATCGTGGCTCCACCCGACGCAGGCGCAGCATTGTGACTGCCATGACTGCCAGTCATCGAGCCTTGTTCTGAAGGTGCTGGAGCTTTGCCTTCAGGAAAGAGCTCGGTGGCGAGATTCCATCTTTCAGTTTCAACGACAAAAGCTGCAGCCATATTGGCATAATTGTTTTCATAATAGCCCGGTCGCAGCTTATTGTCGTAAGTCGATTCCGACATCACCTTCTTCATCAAATTGAGCAACTTCTCGGCGTCGTGATAACGGCCCTGCTGCAGATAGACGTACAGCAGCCAGTGCAGACTGTGGTAATCGCGCACGGTCACCGAAAGGTTCTTGCGTTTCATCCACGCATCTGACGATTCCCATGCCGCTTCATTTGACGCGGCGGCTTCGGGCCACATTCCCAACTGCAGAAAAATATGCGACGGCATGTGCCGCGCGTGATGTGCTTCGGGAGCAATGCTGGCGTAACGGCGTGCGGCTGGCAGCGCGAGAATGGCGTGGTCGGGATCGTCGAAAGCATGAATGATGTAGTGTGCCGCGCCGGGATGATTCGGATTTTTCTGATAGACCTCCAAGGCGATCGCACCAGCTTTGGCTTGCAATCGATAGCCCTTCTCACCATCGGTCAAACCGAGGAGTGAGAGCGAATAGAAGGCGGCCGCGTCGAGATCATTCGGATATGCGCGATAGATCTTTTCCATCGCCGCAGAGTAGGCGGCGTCGCGCGCCCGTTTGTCGCCTTCGCCATAAAGCAAACGGACGGCATTGAGATAGGCGCGTTCTCGCTCAGTCAGCTTTGGCGTTTCTTTGATCCTGGCCAGCACAGCGCGAGCGGCAGTGAGATCCTGTTCGGACCAGAGCGGGTGATTGTATGTCATCGCCTCGCCCCAGTAGCCCATCGCAAAATCAGGGTCGACTTTCGTTGCCTCCTGAAACGCCTCGAGTGCTTCCTCGTACCAGAAGGAATGCAGCGCCGCGAGTCCGCGCAGAAAGTGCGCCTGGGCCTTCTCCGATCCGGAAGTAGGAAACTCAACTCGTCCCAGTTGCGACTCCTGTGCACACACGTTAGTCGTAAGTGCAATCAGGGTGACAAGCACAAGAACTATTGACCGCTTCATCAGACACCTCTTCATATCTGCTTTTCGTGCCTCTTGGTGGCTATTTCTTCCCGATCGCGTAAAGATGCTGCGCCGTGCGAATGTAAATCCTTCCATCCGAGATCGCCGGTGAGCTCAGCACGTAGTCGTTCAATGGATTCTCAGCCAGAACTTCAAACTTTGGACCAGCACCGACCACAGTCGTCAGTCCATCTTCATTCGTAATGTAAATCTTTCCATCCGCCAGCACTGGCGAGCCGCTGTAAGTGCCGGGCTTGATGCGGTGTTGTCCATAGATCTCTGTGCCGGTTTTGGCATCGAGACACCACATGATGCCGCGATCATTGATCATGTAGAAATATTTTCCATCAGTAACAGGTGTTGGCACGTCTGGTCCGTTTGGGTTAGACCAAAGCACATGCGAACTCGTAATGTCGCCGCGGCCACCTGCTTTTAGCGCCAGCAAAGGCTTGACGCGCGTGGGCGCGTAGATGATGTCGTCGAAAACGATAGGCGAAGCGACGATGCGATAAGACGGATTGTTGTCGGGATTGAGACCGTTGGCGCGCCACAGCTCTTTGCCGTTTGCCGGATCGTGACCGGTTACGCAGTCACCTCCAGTGATCACGATCTCGGTGTTCTTGCCATAACGAAGCAACGCCGGCGTGGTGTAGGAATCGGGAGACTCGCGAATCGCATTCGTCGGTCGATCCACTTTCCACAACGTCTTGCCGTCCTTCTTGGCAATACGCATCACGTACGATGGATCGTCGGTCTTCATGCCGTGCAGCACCTGCACGTAAAGTGAATCTTCAAACAAGAGCGGCGAAGAGGCGTAGCCCCAGTTCAAACCAAACTGGCCGTAGTCTTTTTGAATGTCTCTGGACCAGATCTCTTTGCCGTCGAAGTCGAAGCCTTTGAGGATGCCGGTTCCGGTCATCACGTAGACGGTGCGTCCATCAGTGACCGGCGACGGCGACGACATGTTTTGCTTGCGCATTTTCACGTTGCCATCGCCCAGCGGTTTCTTCCAGAGAACTTCACCATTCGATTTGTTGAGACACCAGAGGAAGAGATTGTCCCCATCGGCAACGTTGAGGAAGATCCGATCGCGCCAGATGATCGGTGTGGAGCCGCTCCAGCCGGGCATCGGCACCTTCCAGACAACGTTTTCTTCGGTGGTCCACTTCACGGGCAGGTTTTTTTCGCTGCTTACACCATTAAGCGCCGGTCCACGCCACTGGGGCCAGTTTTCCGCGTGGACGACGATCAATGACAGCAGGAAAACAGCCACGACTCCGAGAAATCGTCTCAGCATTCTTCTGTTCCTCCCTTTAGAATCCGTATCAATCTGTGGCCTAACTTAAGTCGAGCGCCGTGATCGTGTGACGATCGCGCAAGTATAGTTTTGTTCCCACAAGTGTCGGGGCGGTCCAGGCGAGATTTCTCATAACAGTCGCCTTCGAGATCACTTTTAGTTCTGTTGGTGTTGCGGTTGCGAGAGCAAGATTGCCGTCTTCGTCCAAAATAATCAACTTTCCGTCGGCGAGTAACAAGTTGCTTTTTGGAAAACTGCGATCCTGATACGCAATCTCGCCCGTCTTCACGTTCACCGCGGCAAGAAAGGCTGGTCCGAAGTCGCCGCTCGAACCATAAACGAAATCGCCGATGCGAATCGCAGTGCCGTGATGAAGGCGCATCCGGCGATGAAACCAAAGCTCTTCCGCAGTCGTCTTCCCACCCTTCTGCGTTAGCT
Organism: Pyrinomonadaceae bacterium; assembly: GCA_036003745.1. Classification (GTDB taxonomy): domain Bacteria; phylum Acidobacteriota; class Blastocatellia; order Pyrinomonadales; family Pyrinomonadaceae; genus PSRF01. Next base: position 26,251 of record DASYSD010000097.1, on the reverse strand, counting down.
TTAACACACGGCTGCCACCGCTGTACGCTGACGAGATGAACAGCAGATTATCGTTGCCCCAAACCGGTGTACTGATGTTCAGCCCCCATTCGGTGACATGCGGATGACTCCAAAGCAAATTGCCATTGTTGGGATCGATTCCGGCGACGACTTTACCGAGAAACGCGATCATCTGTTCCTGTCCATCGACCATAACGATGATCGGCGACGATGGCGAGATGTCGAGCGTCTGATTTTTCCAGGCGACCGTCCCGTCCTTCTGGTTGAAAGCAATCAGCGTCTGGCCTTCACCTCCGAGCGTGAGGATCACCGTGTTTTTGTACGCGATTGGACTGCACGAGTAACCACGATCCATCTTTCTGCCGCCGTACTCTTTCCAGAGATCGTGGGTCCATGCGACCTTTCCGGATTTCTTTTCGAGAGCGAAGAACTTACCTGTGGCGCCCACAGTGTAGAGCAGATCTCCGACCAGAAGTGGAGTTGAGTGTGGTCCAACCCCATATTCGTAATTCATGCCGGCCTGAGGCGCATCGTACTTATATTCCCAGATCGTCTTACCGGTGTCGGCTGCAAGCGCGATGACGATCTCCTGTTCGCTCTGGCTGTACATGGTGTAGAGCGTATTGCCGCTGGCTAGTATGGCGGAGTGACCGCCGCCCAGTGGTCGCGACCATAGTCGTTTTGGACCACTGGACGGCCATTCGGTTGCCAGTCCTTTTGAGTTGGTGGTGAAGTTCCGGCTTGGACCACCCCACTGTAACCAGTCAGATTGCGCTTGGGCATCGATGGTGAGTACACACAAAAGGAGAAGGGAAGCGAATAGAAATACTTTCCGGTTCGTCATAATCATTCCTTCTTTAACCACAGATTACACAGATCACTCCGCCCGGAGGGCCGGCAGCAGTGGCGAGCGCAGGGCGGCAAGCGTGGCCACCAGCGATGCCGTTGCGCCCGAAACCAAAACAGCCAGCAGTAAAAGACCGAGCGAGATATTTGGAAGCCGGCCCCCGCGTTCGACGAACACGGGTGCAATAGCGAGCAGAGCGCAGACAAATCCCACCGCCAGGCCGCAGCAAAGCATCAGCACATTTTCAGTAATCACCATTGCCGCGAAATGTGAAGAGTTATAACCCACGGCGCGCAGCAGAGCCAGTTCTCGCCGTCGTTCGAAGACGTTACGCAGTAAAACTGCCGCCATCCCGAGTGTCCCTAACGCGAGGCCGAGTCCGCCCAGCATTTGGAATGTCGAGAGGTAAGTGTTTTCAACGCGGTGAAAATTCGCGAGCCGTTCGTTTGTGGCTACAACGTCAAAGCCGAAGTCTGACAAGCGTTCTTCCAGGATTGTAGATACCGCCGCAGCTTGCTCTGTTCCCGGCGTATCAAGCAGAAACATCCGGTAGCCTTCTTCAGACGGAAACTGCCGCAGAAAGTTTTTCTCGGACATCAACAACTCGCTTTGGAAAATACTGTCTGACAGTGCTGCAACAACGCGAAGACGCAATGGGCCATTCGCGTGGTCCACAACCAACTCGTCGCCAACCTTCAGGTGTAATACGTAAGTTAATGAATTCGCATCGCCGATGACCGGCACCACGCCGTTTTCAAGCTCGCGATTTAGTAAAAGCCACGGATTGTTTTGTTCGTCAGCAGTATTAGCGACTGAGTTCTGAAACGTAAAGCGATTGTCGTTGATGAATGATTCCGGTGGCGCAACGATTTTCGGGTTGCGAGGTTGATAGAGATTCAAACAGCTTGTGTCGTCGCCGGGTCGCACACGGAAGTTTACGAAATGGATGTCCTTCAATGCAGCATCGTTATTGCTCAGGTTTAGCGATTCGCGACCTTCGCGTGTGTTCGCATCATGGACCACGGGCAGGAGTGATTCGGCGAGAAGCGGAAAGCCGCCGGTTCCTGATTTGCGATCGGCGGCTGATACGCCGGACCGGCGAAACGCATCCACTGCGACAATAATGAATGCCGCCGAGGCGATGAGCGTGATGCAAAGGACTGTTCGACCCGGTCGATAGGTTGCGTTGCGAAAGCCAAGCCGGGCGATAGTCCACCAGCCAGATCCTTGAATGACTGGTTTTTTGCTTCGTTTGAGCCAGGTCGAGAGATAGAGCACTCCAGCGATGAGAAGGATTACTCCGCCGCCGAAGAAGGCAGCAGTACGAGGAATCAATTGGACAGTGCCGGCGATCAGCAGCACGACTCCAATCGTCGTGAAAACAATGCCAAGAAATGTCTCACGCAAAGGCGCAAAGGCGGCAAAGAACACCTTACTTTGCAACTTTGCGTCTTTGCGTGAAACGTCTTCTATTGAGCCCATTAACAAACTGCGCGTCGAAGATCTTCCCAGTCGCCTCAACGTTAAGAAAATACAAACAACTGCAGCCGCCACGCCGCCGACCACACCAATAACCAATGACGACCACGAGATATGTAACGTCAGGGCAGTCGTCCCAACGGCATCAACCCACCACGTTCTCAGTCCATACATCAACAGCGCTGCATAGACGATCGCTCCAACGAGCCCAAGCAAACTCCCGATTCCAGCCAGCAAGGTTCCCTCCACCAGAAAGAGTCGACGGATTGCAGCATCAGAGAGTCCAATCGCCTGCAGCGTTCCGATCTCACGTGCGCGCTGCTCGATTCCGAGTTTGAAGAAGAGCGTCGTTAACATTAGGGCGGCGACTACAAGAAAGAAACTAAAGTACAAAAAGTACTCACCAAAATCTGTCGCACCTCGCGATGCTGCTTGCCCTTGATCGCGAACCGGAACGACCTGAAAACCGATCAACGCTGGATCAAGAGCCTTGCGAAGATTTTCGCTGTAGTTATTGACAGTCTCGGTAGTCAGTAGATTGCCGGGAGACTCAACTCGAATCGAAGTCAACTTTCCAAATCGTGTTTGCCAGAGATTCTGAGCAGTCGAGAGCGGGATAAATGCTTTCGGCGTGGCGCGGTACTGATGCCAGTAGTCTTCATCCTCTTTGCGCACTCGATCGAGATCGATGGGGAATGGTGGATCCCATTCAGCCATGTCTTCTGATTCAGTAATCCCGGGATATTCCGGAACGAGTTCGCGGTCAGCCGCCACGCCGGTAATCGGCACGATGGCGGCTAGCTGAAAGTCTGCTTTCTTCGTTTCGAGCCGCCCGTTTTCATGCCAGAGATAGTATTCCAGCGAGACAGTGTCGCCCGCTTTTACGTTCAGGTCGCGTGCGATCCAGTCGTTGAGAATAATTGGCGGATGCGATGTGGTTTGCGATCTGGCTGGTGCGAGACTCGCGAGTGTTTCGTCGTCTAATGCCGTCACAAGTGAGTACGGCGTCGAGCGTACGCGGGCGCTGATGCTGTTGGCGAGATAAGAGAGCACCGGAACCGTTCGCAACGAAAGTGCTTTGGCGGCTTCGTTAGCTGCGGTGGTTACATGTTCGTTGATGATTTTGCTCTCGCTCTCAAGCGAGATGGTTTTCTGATCATTAACGGTTCGCAGCTTGAGCCCTAGATCGTCGAGCTTCGTTTTGGTCTTGAGCAGTGCTGCAATCGACTTCTGCTCCTGTTCTGGCTGAGCACCAGAAAGACGTGCGACAAGAATCGTGTTAATTCGACCGGCTTGTTCAATCTCTTGCTGTAAAAAACGGAGCGAAACAAAAACAGCACGCACTGCACCGTGTTGTGGTTGCAGTGAGAACTCGCCGAGATTTTCACCTCCAAGCGTACCAGCAACACTCAGCCTGATCGTCTTGCCCGGATCTTCTTTTTTTCCGTGCAGCGACTCCACTGGGATATCGGAAGGTTTCTCTATTCGTAGCAAAAGCGATTCGCCCGGAGAACTTCCCAACTCGCTTGCCAGGCTCTGACTGACGAACACATTTCGATTCTCGGGCGCCGTCACACCGGCGACGCCATTAAACTTCCAAAATCTCTCGTCAACACCATAAACCTTTACACCGCCCGCCCGACGTTTGCTTGATTCATGAACGACGACGCCCTCGAGCGCTATCATCGGACAGGTAACTCCAACTCCGTTTGCGACAGACTGGCCCGGTTGTTCCAGATCCGTGGCGAGTTGTTCCCGGAAGAAGTTTGGTGAAGAAATCAAATCGTCAGTCTTACCCAAGCGCCGCGAGGAAAGATCGCGCAAACTTCCGCGAACTGATTCGCCAATGAGTAGCGCGCCGGCAAGTACCGATACGGCGATCGCGACCCCAAGCACCACCACCAGATTGGTCTGCCAGTAATAAGCGAGACTGCGTTTTATGAGTTGAGTGGTGTGCATTAAAACTGTTCGAGATGCTGGTTTCTTAATTCGAAGCGTTGGGGAAAACGAGCGGCCAACTCTTTACTGTGCGTGACTACAATCAGAATCGTTTCCGCACCACGATGAATGTCGAGGAGAAGATCGGCAACTACGCCGGCGGATCGTTCGTCAAGATTTCCAGTCGGTTCGTCGCACAGGAGTAACTGCGGTTTCATGATCAGCGCGCGAGCGAGGGCCACACGTTGTTTTTCGCCGCCGGAGAGCTGAGCCGGACGATGGTCCAGTCGTTCTGCGAGGCCCACCTGTTTGAGTAGTTCTGTCGCGCGGCGGGTAGGCTCTCCGTTTGTGTTCGAGACCATTGTCGGCGTCAGAACGTTTTCAATAACGGAACATTGCGGCAACAGGCAGTGGTCCTGAAACACAAATCCGATCTCCCGATTGCGAAAAGCCGCGAGCTGTTTTGCGTTTAGCAGGAATGGATTTTGACCCTTTAACTCGACAGTGCCGCTCGACGGTGGTTCAAGCGCTCCCAGCATGTAAAGCAATGTGCTCTTGCCGCTGCCTGAGGCTCCCATTATCGAAACGGCAGAACCTGGCGGCAGTGTTAAGGAAACGTCAGAGACTATTCGGAGTGATCCTGCGGGAGTGTTGTACTCCTTTGAGAGATTCTCGACCTTTAGCAAACAAATCCTCCAACCACGGATTTCCACTGATGATTGCCAAACGAAAACAGCGCCTCTAGAATCAGGCAATTCGCAATGAGCCAGTTCGATTCGAACAAAGACTACTACGGTGTTTTGGGCGTCGACAAGGATGCGTCTCCGGCGGAGATCGATCGGCAGTACAAACGCCAGGCGTCGAAGCATCACCCGGATCGAGGTGGCAGCGAAGAGCGTATGAAGTCTTTGAATGAAGCGTATGGCGTTCTCAAAGACCAGACTCTGCGCAATTCCTATGATGCGGGACGGCATAGAACTGCTACGGCCCAGAGTTTTACTCCGGTAACGACGCCTACGGCTCGGGACGCCGGCGTTATGGGTCATTGCCTGAGTGCGCTGCTCTGTTTGATCGCGGGTATATTTCTGTTGCTGTTGGTGCGCTTTCAGTGGATCTGGTTTCTCTGGCCGCTCGGTGTACTGGCTCTACTGGTGCTCGGATTTGGTGTGTTACTGGCGCGCAGCGCGATGGTAGCCGTTGACGCTTCGCTCCCGGTGACGAACAAGGTCAAAGGCCACACGAAGATTCAGGAAGCGGCTTTTTGGACGGTGATTGTCAGTGGCGGCTACGGGCTCTATGTTCTGATGACTCTTTGAGGATGAGATGATCAGCGGTTTAGACCTTCTTTTTCTCGAGGTAAACAGTCTTGAAGAGTCGCTTGCGTTTTATGAACGAGTGCTCGGGATGGAAGTTGAGTCAGTTAATGCAAAGTCCGAGCCTCCGATGGCGAAGCTTCGCGGTGGTGCGTTGAGAATTACGCTAGCGCAACATCTCGAGACGATGTTGCGCCGTGGTCGCGGAGTACACTTTTTTGTTGGTGTCGAAGACGTCGATCAGTTTTATGACGAGCTGATCGCAAGAGGTGCGGATGTTCAGCCGCCTCTGGATGAAGGTTGGGGCGGTCGCTTCATTACTCTGGAAGATCCTGACAAGTATCGCTATTTCTTCGTGACGTGGTCTGATAAAACAAGTTGGAAAAGAGAAACGGAGTGACCGATGCCGGGCCAACATATTGAGAATCTATTTCGCCGCTTTAAAGGGGAAATAGTCGACATTAAAACGTTGTCGGGCGGAATTTATTCAGGACGCATTTCCGAGATTACAAACGACTACGTTTGTTTGACAGAAACCAGACCAGAGCCCGGTCAGCAAGTGTATCTGTCGTTCAGCGCCATCGAATCGGTAATGGTTGGAACCACGGATTCGAACGAATAAAACTCTGATCCGTGTTCATCTGCGTAAATCTGTGGCTAAGTTTTATTTCTTATGCAGTACATCGAAAACCCTCCGAATCCATGGCTGACTCACTCAGTGGAATGGATTGGCGAACCACCTGAAGCGAAACTCGAAGTCTTTGAAGAGACAGCGACTCGCCACATCATAACGCACAACGATAGTCCTGACGTCGGATTCGATTACACAGTTAATTGTTATCGCGGCTGCATACACGGTTGCACTTATTGCTTCAGCCGGCCCACGCATGAATACCTGGGCTACGGCGCCGGAACGGATTTCGATCGCAAGATCGTCGCGAAAGTTAATGCTCCCGAGCTCTTGCGCAAAGACTTAATGAGACCTTCGTGGAAGGGAGCCGAGATCGTTTTCTCTTTCACGTCTGATCCATACATTCCGCTCGAAGCGAACTACAAGCTGACGCGCCGGTGTTTGGAGGTTTGCGCTGAGTTTCGGAATCCGGTGGGCGTCATCACGAAGTCAGCGTTAATACGAAGAGACATCGACGTGCTTCAGGATCTCAGCCGTGATGCAAAGGTCGGAGTATTTTTTACGATTCCATTCACTGACGTCGAAACAGCGCGCGCTGTTGAGCCTTTTGCTCCCCTTCCGGAGGCGCGGTTTCACGCGATGGAGGCCCTCGCCGCCGCTGGAATCAAGGTAGGTATCGGCATCGCGCCAGTTATCCCTGGTCTATCGACCGATATTCCAGTGCTGTTGAAGCGGGCAAAAGAAGCGGGCGCTGAGTATGCGTTCATCAACATGTTGCGTTTGCCCGGCAACGTGGCGCCCTATTTCGAAGAGCGTTTGCGCGAAAAGTTGCCGACCAAAGCCGACCGCGTGCTGAACCGAATCCGTGAAGCGCGCGATGGAAAACTCAATTCAAGCGTTTTTGGCGAACGCATGCGCGGCAAAGGCCAGTACTGGGAAGCGACCGAACGTCTCTTCAAAATTCACTGCTCACGCCTTGGTTTCAACAAGAAACGGACCCATCAGACGCCCGCCGGTAGCACTTTTAGGCGACCTACAGCCCAAGCTTCATTGTTCTAAGGTCTTTTAGCCACAGATGAACGCGGATATAATGCTCGCACCCCAACAAAATCAGGAGGCGACAGGGATGCTGATACGCGACGTGATTCGCAACCGCGAGCCGTATTCGACAAGAGCTTCAGCAACAGTGCAGGAAGCAGCCGAGTTCATGGCCGAGCGAAACATAGGCGCAGTTTGCGTGCTTGATGAGGGCGGCAAGTTGCTCGGCGTATTTTCCGAACGCGACGTCCTGAATCGAGTTGTCGTGGCCAGACGCGATCCCCACACGGTCAGGGTTGGAGATGTAACCAGCGAGTTACGTGCCGTGATTCAGTGTGACGAAACACCCCACCAGGCCCTCGAACGAATGGAGCAAATTGGGAGCCGGCATCTTCCGGTGGTCGATGGCGACCGCTGGGTAGGAATGCTTTCAATGCGCGATCTGCTCCGCGTGGAAATAGGTGAGCAAGGTGACGAGCTCAAATTACTTCACGAGTACATTCAACATTAAATTAGAACTTAGTGCTTTGTGCTTTGTTCTTCGTACTCAAAGCACCAAGTTCTAAGTACTAAGCACAAATACAAATGAAAATCTATTCATTCGTTGCGCTCCTGATAGCGCTCGGAGTCGCCTGTAATCAGCCGCCGGCCGGACGAGGAGCGGGTGAGACTGAAATATCCGCGCAGTCAGGAGTGCGTTTCAAGATTGAAAAGGTAGTGGGCGGGCTCGAAGTGCCGTGGTCCATCGTGTGGGCGCCTGACGGTCGCATGATCTTTACAGAGCGTCCCGGTCGTGTACGAGTGTTTGAGAAAGGAGCGCTGAATCCGAAGCCGCTGTTTGTTGTGCTGGATGTTGAGAAGTCGGGTGAAAGCGGCTTGATGAGTGTTGCACTTCACCCACAGTTCAGCAGCAATCACTTCGTTTACCTCTCATATGCGTATTCGAGTGGCGGCGTGCGTGTTCGCGTCGTTCGTTACCGCGAAGCGCCTGAGGGACTGGTCGAGCCCAAAGTGATCATTGAGGATCTTCCGGCGGCACAGTTTCATGCCGGCTGCCGCATTCACTTTGGGCCGGATGGAAAACTTTATGTCACAACCGGTGACGCCACACGTCGCGAGCTTGCACAGAAACTCGACTCGCTGGCAGGCAAGACGCTGCGTCTTAACGACGACGGGACAGTTCCGCAAGACAATCCGTTTGTGGGCCAGCAGAACGCGCGACCGGAGATCTGGTCATTCGGTCATCGCAACGCGCAGGGGATGGATTGGCAGCCTGATTCAAATCTGATGTTTCAGACTGAACATGGCCCGAGTGGATTTGATGGTCCAGAGGGAGGCGATGAAGTAAACATCGTCGAGAAGGGCAAGAACTATGGCTGGCCCATTATTCATCACACGCAAACGCGTGAGGGATTGGAGTCGCCACTGCTCGAGTACACGCCGGCGTGTGCACCTGCGAGTGGCATGTTCTATCGCGGCTCAGCTTTTCCAAAGTTCAAAGGAAACTTCTTTTTCGGATGTTTGCGTGGCGAGCGATTGATTCGCGTTGTACTTAACGGCAGAAAAGTTTTAAGCCAGGAAGATTTGGTGAAGGAGTACGGTCGTATCCGTGACGTTGCGGAAGGACCCGACGGCTATCTTTATTTCTCTACTTCAAATCGCGATGGCCGTGGAAAACCCACAGAAGACGACGATCGGATCATGAGATTGGTGCCTGAGCAATAACGAATAGGTCCTACAGGACCAATAGGACCTAAACCTTCTGCGCCAGAATTGCTGTCTTGCTCCAACCGATCGCTTGCGGCGGTGGAAAGCGATACTGATGCACGATGCGGAAGTGGCGCTCGGTTTGATCCTTCACTTCACGTGGCGGATGGCTCTTGAACCGGAAGAGTATCTCGAGAAAAACCCCAATCACTCCGGGATGGACGGGCAAGTGCAGCAAATGACCTTCCGGTTTGATAACGCGAGCAAGCTCAGTCAACCCATCAGCCAACGGCACATACTCCAGCGCTCCGGCAGTCACTACCAGATCAAGCGATTCATCGGCAAACGGCAGACATAGCAGATTGCCCTGCGTGAACGTCACGTCGCGTTTCCGACCTGAACTGTAATACAGTGCCTTCCGGGCAGCCGCGACTGACGTTGACGATAAATCCAGCGCGGTGATTGATACGGGGAAGCGGATTGAACGCAGCAAAGCCAACGTGAGCAGGCCAGTACCGCAGCCTGCGTCAAGGATCTTAGCCCCACGCGAAACCGGGAGCGGATGCTGGCGAAAATATTGATCTAAGGAACGACCATAACCGTTGACCTTGAAGGTCAAGTCGTAGAACCGTGCAATGCGGTCGTAATATGAGCCGGCTCGCGCCTCGGTTTTGGTTGCAGTTAGGGCATACTCCATGAGCTTCTTCTCAAGCCTCAGTTAGGTGGTTGTTACGACAGTTGTCGGTATTTCATCGCCGGCGTGGCGCGCAATTGTAGCGTTCCCAACGATTTTACTCAACCGAAAACCCTCCAAACCGTCGCTTTACGGTTATATTTACAGCAAAGGGCAGGCCACGCTCAGGGCCTGCGCAAGAACTCAGGAACCCCAGCGTTCCTTGTTTTTAGGAGGAACATCATGAATCGAATTCGCCTGATATTGAGCCTTGCGGCATTTCTCGTGGCGATTATGGTCGGGACGGGAACCGTCCTACTCCTGCGACCAGCCAGGGCCGCCGGTGTCCCGGATCCGCCCCAGGAACGCCTCACGCGATCTTACCCAAACTTTGAGCTTGATGTGCTCGTCAACGGGCGACCATTACAGGAATATTACGCGCGGGGCAGGACCTACGTCGAAGCGCTTCAAGGAGCAGAATATGAGCTGCGGCTTAGAAACTACTCCTCAGATCGCGTGGCTGTAGCGCTGTCGGTCGACGGGCTCAACACGATCGATGCGCGCCACACTTCCGCATGGAATGCGAGCAAATGGGTGATCGAGCCGTATCAGACAATAACAATCAGCGGCTGGCAGATGAGCTCGGAGCGTGCGCGGCGGTTTTATTTCACAAACGAACGAGATTCGTACGGGGCCAAGCTTGGACAGACCGCGAATCTGGGTGTCATCTCGGCAGTGTTTTTCAGAGAGCGACGCCGCGTCGTGCCCGTAACACCGCCTTACCCCATCTCGCGCAATCGCGACAGATCCGAACCTCAAAGTTCGCCTCGAGGTGACTCGTCGGAAAATAAACCCCGCGCCGGAGAAGGTACGAGTCAGAATCGCGCGATAGCGCCGGTGCCGGACGATGACTATGCGGCGACCGGTATCGGGCGGAATGTTAGAAACGATGTCCGCTGGGTAGATATGGATCTCGATTCGCGTGCCGCAGGAGAAGTGATGATCAGGTACGAATACTACTCGGCACTATTGAGACTGGGAGTTGTTCCGCGGCAGCAATCACGTGAGCCGTTGCAGCGCCGGGAAGACTCAAGAGGCTTCAGTCCAGAGCCTTGATTTTAGCCACAGATGAACGCGGATCTATCTTCGGATTAGATCCGCGGTGTAGAGTCGGCGATAGACGCGGTAGTTGGACATCACTTTCTGTACGTAGCCTTTCGTTTCGTCAAAACCGACCTCGGAGGTAAATACTCCGGGGTCGGATCGCTTTGCTCGTTCCAACCAGCGCGCGACGTTGTCCTCACCACCGTTGTATGAAGCGGCGACTGGCTCGAGCATTTGCGGAAACAGCTTCGTCAGATGCCGGAGATACTCCGCACCGACCACGATTGAGGTCTCCGGTTGATAGAGCTGATTTTCACGCAGCGCGTTCAGTCCGGCGCCTGGTCCATACTTCTCTGCAGCGTCCATGGTCAACTGCAACAATCCACGAGCCCCGGCAGGTGACTTTGCCAGCGGCTTAAAGACACTCTCCTGACGAATAAGAGCGAGAATAAACCGTGGATCAAGCTTGCGAGTCTTTGACGCACTCAGTATTGCCTGTCGATATGGCGCGGGATACAGCTCGGCAACGGAATCGATGGCGCTGTTAACGCGCTCCTCGCGCCTGGCGAGGACTTCAGCTCGTGATGGACCGGCGAGCGCAGTCAAACGCAGGCTTGCGAGCCAGCCGTAGTACGACTCGATGCTGTCCAGCACGGCGAGATATGCGTTGAATGCCTCGTCTTTTCTGCCGGCTTTTTCGAGACTGAACGCCTTCAAATAAGCAACCTCGGAAGGACTCGTCAGCACTGCTTTGGAAAAAGATCGCCTCAACAACTGGTCCGCGATATTCACCGCATCGGACCAGCGATCTTCCGCAACGTAGAGACGCAACTCGGCAAACATTGCGTTTGTTTCAACGGCGGTGCCGGAAAAGCGTTGTCTCGTTCGCGCCACCCATTGCAGTGCCTCCGTTGGCTTGTTTGCTTCACGCATGGTGTCGATGACGTTCAAGTGCGCTGTATCGATGCGTTCGCCATTTGGAAAGAGATTGACATATTCGGCATACCGGTCGGCCGATTCAGAAAACCTACCCATGCGCAAGAGCGAAGCGGCGCTAAAATTTAACGCCTCACGGCTTTCTTTCGTCCCGCTGTAGTTTTGAACGATCTGATTAAAGATTACATAGCCGGGCTGATAGTCTTTGCTCAGAAAATACGAACGTCCCATGCCGAGCCATGCTTCAGGCACGCGCGGATCCTGTGGATAGTTATCTATAAGCGTTTGCCAGTGAGCTCGTGCTTCAGCAAAGGCTCGCACGCTCAGATAAACAGCTGCCCGGCGCATGTGTTCCGCCGGCGCGAGCTTCTTGAGGTTTCCCTTTGCGTCGCGATCTGCAGCGTCGTTACGTCGCACGGCGGCGAGTGTTGTTTCGCTGGCTGCCTGTTTTGCAATTATCGATGAATTTCGGCTGGCTGCGGTCGAGGGAAGTGCGCCCAGCAGACAAAGAAGAAAGGCGGCAAAGTTCTTTAACACCCTTAACTACTCCCGGGTTGAATCTGGCGACTCTTCGATGATCTCGAAGCTGGATTGGATTTCTACTGTCGGTCGCAGCGATGCAGCGACACTGCAGTACTTTGTTTCGGAGAGTTCAATTGCGTGTGCCACGGCTTTCGGTGAAATCGATCTGCCAGTGAGGATGTGATGCACTTTCATCGTCGTGTAACGACGCGGATAATCATCGCGACGTTGCCCTGTGACTTCGACGATGTAGCTCGTCACGTGTTGGCGCTTTTTGGACAGGATACTCGCGACGTCTGTTGCCGTGCAGGTGCCGAGTGCTACCAGCAGTAGTTCTACGGGAGAAGGACCCGAAGATCGTTGACTATCAGTATCCAGGACCATGGCGTGGCCCGAAGGCGTGGTGCCGATGAACAAGTCGTCACTCACGAACCGCACAGTTGCTTTCGCACCACTCGCATTCATCGGCAAAAGAATAACACACGCTCTTCGGTGTCAGAACATGTTATGATTCTGGCCACTAGTTGGACCTCCCAGCGGCAAAGAAAAATTGAAAAGGTGAAGTCTCGGATCGTTTCGCCCAGGAGACGCGCCTTTAGCAATGGCGTGGGAGGAGCATCATGCCCGACATCCTGGTCGTCGATGATGACGACGTCATCCGCGAAACGCTCCTTGAGTTGTTTTCGGCGGACTATTCCTGCCAAGCGGCAGAAACTGCTGAACAAGCGCTGTCCAGACTGCAAGCCCAACGCTTTGATGTTGTCTTGACTGACATTTCGATGCCGGGCCTGAGTGGAATGGAGTTACTGACGAGAGTGTTGGAGTTATACCCAGGAACGCCGGTGATTATTATTTCGGGACTCAGCGATCAGGAGCAGGCGCAGAGCCTGATCGATCGTGGCGCGTTTGAATATCTGTTGAAACCTTTTCGGTTGGAGGTCGTTGAGGAGAGCGTACGCCGCGCGATTAATAACAGCAGGTGAATGTTAAAATCGCGAAACGACGAACAGACTGAAACCTACTCAGCAACCTTGGAGATGCCACCTCACCGGGCTGCCTTGCCACGCTCCCTGAGCAGCAACAACGCATGCAACAATAGCATTACCACCGACGCAACGATTACCGCAGTCAATCCTGTACGTACATTCCCCATAGCTCCACCAACTGCGCTAGAGACATAACCTACCGCGGGTGGAATAACGAGTAGTCCCGCGAAGCCCACACCCATCACCCAGCTCATCGCAGTGCCTGCAATCCTCGGGTTCATTACTGACGCCAGGCCTACCGAAGTAGGAAAGATAGGCCCCATCCCAAAGCCTGCTGCGATGAGACCTAGTCTTACCGTTCCAGATGAACTCGCAGTAAAGGCAATTAGAAGCGACACCGTTGTGAGTAGTGAACCAACCGTCATCAACAAGAAGCTGTTGACACGCAAAACGCCCAGAAGAAGACTCGATACAAGCCGCCCTACTAACAACGCCATCGCAAATAGTGAGAGCGTACGTAACGCATAGCCCGCAATCCCGACGCCGATTGGATCAGCTTCAAAGAATTTGTTGAGAACGTCGGGAGACATTAGGCTCATTGCTTCCAAATGGGCAGCAGTAACACCCTGGCTAGCAAGTATGCTCGCATCGCGCTCCATAAAAGTGACGACCCATTTGCCGACCGACACCTCAGCGCCGACGTACATGAACAGTGCCAGTGCCAGAAGCAGGAACGATGGATTGCCAAATAGTGAAACCGCTTCACCAGCTCCGGATAAATGTGATTGGGTCGGCGCTGGAAAGCGTGAGCTCACAATTAGAAGCAACAGGACTACTGTTAAGGCACCTAGGGACCAGAAGATCAGTTCAAGTCCACCCTGTCTTTGGAGTGCTTGCACTACGAGTGGAAGGGAGGCGAGACCAAGACCAAAGCAGATGTCCAGAAGATTCAATACTGAGTTTCGCCAGGTGTCGGCGACTTCGGCGACGAGAGCATGCCCCGAAGCAACGATCGCGTTAGCCCCGAACCCCAGCACCAGAGAGCAGCCGAAGATCAAAATCAGCGCTGAAGTCGCTTGCACTTTCATTACAATCAACGCGAATCCGATCATCGAACCAATTACACAAACTGAACCAACCAGTAGCGCAACTTTAGTTCCGATTCGGTCGATGATTGGCCCACTTACGCCGTATGCCAGGACCGCACCGACAGCATTGATAAGAAGAAACGTGCCGACGGCGCTGTCGCTCGGGAGAAACTGATTGCGTTCCAGCGTAGGTAACACTGAGCCAGGCAGGGCTGCAAGTAATCCGTACACAAAAATACCGAGGAAAGCGATGATCATTAGTATCAGTGCACGGTTACTGGAGGCTCTGTTTTGTTGTTCGGTCAAAGAGATTCCTCACTAGGCAGGAAAGAGTATTCATAACACACGCGGAAAACGAGGAGCAATATTTTAGTTAAGGGCGTTGTATTGACATTTCGATCCACTGATCGGAATAATCGCGCGCGCCACATTGCGAATCAATCCAAAGACTATTAGTCGGAGAACTGCGCTGAAGATCTTCAGCGCCGGTTTTTTGGTTTTCGGTTCAGTCGTAACTTCATTCGGCGCCGACGTAAACCCGCGTGTGCCAGTTGTACTCTCTACAGACGTCGGAAATGAAATTGACGATCAATGGGCCATTGTTTACCTTCTTTTGCAACCGAGGTTTGAAGTGCTTGGCGTGATGTCAGCTCACGCGCCAACAATCACCGCTCCTGGTGGTCGAACGTCTTATCGGATCCTGGTCGATGTAGTAGAAAACCGCATGGGAATGCGCAAGCATCCTCCGTTGATTGAGGGTGGTAGCGAGCCGCTAGAGACATCGGTTAATGGGAGACGGAGTCCCGCGGTCGATTTTCTGATCAAGACGTCGCGCAAGTTTTCAGAAGAGAAACGGCTGACTGTTTTGATGATTGGCGCCGCAACTGACGTGGCGTCGGCGATTCTCCTCGACCCTTCGATTGTCGATCGTATTCGTGTAGTTCAGATGGGGTTTTCGAACGAGCAGGGAGGTGACGAGTTCAATATTGCGAATGACGTTCATGCTGAACAAGCAATTCTGAATTCGAGCGTACCTTTAGTAATCGGGCCGGGAGACGTTTGTCGAGCAAGTTTGTCGCTGAAATTCGAAGAGGCGCGAAAGATGTTGGAGCAGCGCGGTGCGATTGGCTCGTGGCTGTGGGAGGAATATCAGGCGTGGTACTTCCGCGTTGTGAAGCCGCTACGTGTAAATGATTTTTCCAAGTCGTGGGTGATTTGGGACGACATAGCGCTCGCATATGTGCTGGGCATGACTACCCAACACAATTCCGCTCGACCGAGAATGCGCGACGACATGAAGTTCGAGAACGTGCAGACTGATCGAGAGGTAACATGGATTACTGACGTCGACGAGACTCGGTTATGGGTGGACTTCCTTCACCTCATCGATGAATACCAACGAAAACATCCTATTCGTAAACGAGTAAATGGAAATCGATTGACATTTGGAATGCCTTGAACGGAAGACAATCGATGACTAAAAGAATTTCGAAAAGGACTGTCTTTCCTTTGCCTTTTACGTCGTCGATCCGTGTTCATCTGCGGCTAACCCTGCTGCTTTTGTTTGTCTTGCCGGTATCAGGTCAAACAGCCAACTCTGAGTGGCGATACTACGGTGGCGATGAAGGTGGCTCCAGGTTTTCTCCCCTCGCTCAAATCAATACCTCAAACGTTCAATCTCTCAAACGCGCCTGGACCTATCACACCGGTGAATTGGATCTGGGCCTGCGCACCGCGTCGTTCCAGGCGTCCTTTTCGTGTACTCCTCTCATGGTCGATGGGGTTATGTATCTATCAACACCATCGAGCCGGGTGATTGCGCTCAACGCTGAGACTGGCAGAGAACTCTGGAAGTTTGATCCACAAGGAAACAAGTCTCAGCGCGAGTTCAATTCACATCGGGGCGTAGCCTATTGGGAAGATAAGAAAACATCAGAGCGCCATATCTTGTTCGGCACGGTGGATGGGCGATTGATCGAACTCAATGCTGATACGGGCAAACCTGTATCGCAGTTTGGCGTTGATGGCGTTGTCGACCTTCGTGCTGGTGGCGCTGACAAATTCAAGCAGGAACCTTCATGGGGAGCGCGTGTGACTTCGGCGCCGGTTGTGTACAAAGATCTTGTCATCATTGGTTGGGGACTTCCCGAATTTCCAGGCAAAGGACCAAGTGGTGATGTCCGTGCGTACAGTGTTCGGACAGGGAAATTAGTTTGGACATTCCACACCGTACCGCATCCGGGTGAGTTTGGTAGCGACACATGGAGCACCGATGCCTGGAAAGATCGAATGGGGGCGAATGTCTGGTCAACAATGAGCGTGGACGAAGGTCGGGGAATCGTCTACTTGCCTGTCGGTTCACCTGCTTACGATTTCTATGGTGGGGATCGAAAAGGGAAGAACTTGTTTGGCAACTCGTTGGTCGCACTCAATGCAGCAACTGGCAAACTGAAATGGTACTTCCAGTTGGTGCATCACGATCTCTGGGACTACGACCTGCCGGCTCAACCGTCGTTGATCACAGTTCGACGCGAAGGTCGTTCGGTTCCAGCAGTCGCCGTGGTTACGAAGATGGGGTTTGTTTTTGTTTTCAACCGCGTAACTGGCAAGCCTTTGTTCCCGATCGAGGAGCGGCCTGTACCCCAAAGCAATGTTCCGGGTGAAGAGACTTGGCCCACACAGCCATACCCCCGCAAACCTCCTGCCATAGCTCGGCAAACTATGACACGTGACGAAGTCAGTAAGGTTTCTGCGGATTCGCAAAAGTATTGCACTGAACTATTCGACAAACTTGTGAACAAAGGCATGTACACACCCGCAGGACTTGAACCGACGCTGATGTTTCCCGGTTACCACGGGGGCGGAAACTGGTCCAGCGCCTCGTTTGATCCGGCGTCGGGTTATCTCTTCGTGAACATGAATGAGGATGGTGCTATTGGACAGATGAACCCGGAGCCTCCGGGCTCCCCAATTCCTTATGTGCGGCGCGGAAGATTTGAGGAGTATGCGTGGTTTCGTGATGAGAAAGGTCATCCCTGTCAGCAACCCCCCTGGGGAACGTTGACGGCGGTGGATTTACAGAAGGGTGAAATCGCATGGAGAGTTCCGCTTGGTATTGTTGAAGAACTCGAAGCCAAAGGTGTTCATAACACGGGGACACAAAACCTTGGCGGCTCAATCGTCACGGCGGGTGGATTGGTCTTTATCGCTGGCACTACCGATCATCGCTTTCGTGCGTTTGATGCCAAGACGGGAAAGCAGCTATGGGAAGCGCAGCTCGAGGCAAATGGTCACGCGACACCGATGACGTTTCAGGGAAGGAATAGCGGGAAGCAGTTTGTAGTAGTTGCCTCAGGCGGTGGCGGATTCCTGAGATCGCTGAGTAAGGTACTGTCGGATGAAGTTGTAGCTTATGCGCTGCCGTAAAAATTCCTGGCCACAGATGAACTTAAGGGCGACAGTCGCACCCATGCATCGGCAGTAAACTAAATCTCTTAGGCGGCGACAGTTTGCCGCTTGCGGCCGAGCCTTTCGATGTCGTGCACAAGTTCGGCAATGCGATCGGCTGTAAACGGCTTGGCGACGATCCAGTCGACACCAGCAGCCTTCTGTTCATGAGATCCGACAGCTTCACCCCAACCCGTAATCACGGCGATGGGAACGTTCTTATTTATTAGCCTGATCTCGCGGGCGAGTTCCCACCCGCTCATCCCGGGCATGCCCACATCGGTAAACACACCATCAAATTCATGCTCTCGGAACAGCGACAACGCTTCGCTGCCACTCTCAGCCAGATAAACTTCACACTGCTCACCTTCGAGAATCTCACCAAGCAGATCTCGCACAAAATCCTCATCGTCCACGACGAGTAACCTGGTGAGCGATGTCTTCAGTGGCTCTGCCTCGACTGCCACCGGAATCTCCGGCGCCACAACTTCCACTGGCTTCACGCTCTTCTCCGCGATCTTCGCGAGCGGCAGCGTGATTCGGAACTCCGTGCCTTTTCCAAAATGTGATTCGACTTCGATAGTGCCGCCATGCCGTCTGATGATGCCGAAACTTACCGCCAGACCGAGACCCAGGCCCGCTTTGCCTTTAGTGGTGAAGAATGGATCGAAGATCTTCGAACGCACTTCCGGATACATTCCGACACCAGTATCAACCACCGTCACAATCACTGACTCACCAACCGTGCGACTCACGAGCGAAAGCGTTCCCCCTTCGGGCATTGCATCGATCGCATTGAAGACCATGTTGACCAGAACTTCGCGCAACTCTGAATCATCACCCATCACCATCGCGTTTGATCCGATCTGCAGATCGAGACTGATGTGAATGTTTGAAGCTTCAGCACAGTTCTTCCAGCGAGGGCGTGTGATCTCACTTGCATCCTGCAGGATGTGGTCGATCGAGACTAGCTCAAAGTTGTGATCGCGCCGCTGGCGCGCGAAGTCCTGAATTCGTTTGACTGTCTTCGCGCCGTCTTCAGCAGTCTTGATGATGATGTCGAGACCTCGTTTGAGCTTCTCCGGATCGTTGGTACGTTGAAGCAACTGTGCGCGTCCAAGAATTCCTGCCAGCGTGTTGTTGAAGTCGTGGGCGACGCCGGAGGCAAGTTCGCCGAGTGCCGTCAGTTTTTCCATCTGTGAAAACTGTTCACGAATGCGTTCCTGTTCGGCGATGTAATGTGAGAGTTCCTTGATGTGGTTTTCAGCTTGCGCTGCCTGTGCGGCTGATGTCTCGACGTTTTTCAGGTAAGTACGATAAGTCAGGAACGTGATGGCGATGATCGGAAGTGTAATGACGAAGGCATACACTCCGATGAAATAGACCAGCCCGGCGATAATCCCCGCGGCACATGCCCCTGTGAAATAGGTTATCGAAGTCCAAAGATAGTGTTTTCGCCACGTCTGCCAGATTGGTTGGTCGGTTTTCAGCGCGCCACCGATGGCGACGATGCCAGAGTTGGAGACGTAGTGAGTAAGCGCCATCGTGCAGATCGCCGCCACAAAGGTGGCGGTGATCGGTTTCATGCGCAGTGTTACAACACTACCAAAGATTAGCTGCAGGACACTGCTTGTAATCAGTATCGAAACCGCAGCTGAGGCCCAGTTGAACGCGACAATTAACGGCCGGCGACTGAAGCGCAGCGACGAAATGAACGCCTCCATAGCGCCTACAACAACCGCGGCGGCTCCTCCGTAAAGAAGCAGAACCAGAAATACAAAAGTGTCAGAAACTGAAATCTGAGAGCTGAATCGGGGAATCGGGATCGTGATGCGCGACGTGAGGAGTAGGGCCACTCCGATCAGAAGAGCGAAGCGGGAATCAAACTGGGCGATGTCAACCTGTAACGCGGAATAACCGAACGCGCCAAGACCGCATGCGATTACTACCCAGAGGAATGGCCCGAAGAATTTATTTCCCATGGTGCCAGGGGTGACGTTCAACTCGTCATGCGATGAGGTGGGATTTAGCCTTTATCAGGATAGGTCGGGGGACGAATATCCTAGTTCTGCACAGGCTCCTTCCTTGGAAGGAAAATCGTTTCGTAAGTAGCTCTGAAATTGAAGCCGCATTTACGATAGAAGCCCTGGGCCCACTCATTCGTTTCGTTTACCAGCAGGCAAACTGATTTGGTGTTTTCGAGCAAGCGTCGCATCAATTCGCACATGAAACGCGTGCCAAGATTCTTTTTGCGGCAGTCTTCGCGCAGCCAGATGCCCTCGAGATAGATAACTTCGGGAGTCTTCGAGATCACGTCTGCTTTGAAAACCAGCAGTCCATTTTCAATGACCACCCAGGTTCGTCCTTGTTCGATCCGTCGCAGGCATCGTTCGCGAAAGCCTTCCGGATCGACTTCCATCGGATTAATTCCACTCTCAGCGTAAGCAAGCTCTGCCTGAATCGGCATCACGAGATTCAGCTCAGCAACTGTTGCTGGTCTAAGCCCGACAACCGGTTCGCGAGCCTCCAAAGGCATTGTCAGTTCAAACAACCACTCGCGACATGCCAGACGCTGCTTGCGTCCTGTTTCCGAGTAGTGACTCCAAAAGTCAGCCATTCTTTCCTTCTCGCCCATGATCATGTGCGTGTTTGGACATTCACGCGCCACTTGTGCGAGTGCTGCAAGCGCTCGATCAGAAACTGTTTCCATTAGCGTTGCGTGGCCCACCAGCGCGACGCCTTCAAGTTGGCCGTTGAAGTCGCGACATCCATAGAACGTGCCACGATTGAATGCGCTGACGATACCGTTGTCGCGAACCATGCTCGTCATGGCCACTGTGTGAATCGGACGCTGCGACAAGAACGCGAGAACTTCCCCGGCATCGTTGTTTGTCAGGCGCTCGACCTGAACTGATTCGAACGTGATCGGCATTTCGCGCTCGTTTACTTTGTGTGTTGTGCTCGTTTGCAGCATTTGGTCTACCTTTTCTCTTTGGGGCTCTGAGTAGTGTTAGTGCTTAGTAACCCAGATAGTCCGTGTTATCGTCGGGCACAATCGCCATCGTCGCTGTGGGGTCGCCAGTCGTTAGAGCGCGAACCGCGTCACCAATAAGAACGCCATCGCCGATGAGTACGCCGTCGCCAATTAAAACGCCATCGCCAATCAACACGCCGTCACCGATCAACACGCCGTCGCCAATGAGAACGCCAACGGAAAACAACTTTTGACCTGCGCCGAGTGTGGTGCCCGTGCTGATAAGAATGCTGTCGCCGATAAGAACTCCACTCGAGAACATTCTGGAGTCGCCAATCAACACGCCATCACCGATGAGAACACCATCGCTGATGAGCACGCCGTCGCCAATCAAAACGCCGTCACCGAGTAACACGCCCTTGGCATAGACCTTTTGATAACTTGTGATCAGCGCTGAGCCGGTTGCATATGTCTGGCCCACAATTGCGCCTTGTGACCACTGGAAGGTGTAAACGCCACTCGAGGTCGTGATGCTTGTTTGCGCTGCAGGTGGTGCGGCCGTCAGTAACGAAGCGCCGAGCGTCGTCGAGCTGGTAATGGTGGTGCGAACCAGCTTGGAGAGACGAACAGCGCCGTCCACATTGAGCTCACCTGTTCCCTGCTCGAACATATTGAAGTTGGGAAGCTGTTGAGCGGTGTACATCAACAGGGTTTTAATCAGGTTTGGGGTAAGAGTCGGGTTGGCTTCGAACATCAGAGCCGCAGTTCCCGACACCAGCGGAGCCGCCATCGACGTACCACTGAGCATCATCTGGCTGCGATACGGGCTGCTGCTGACACCGGCATCCAGTGATGGATTTTGTGAAAGCAGATAGTTATTTGGCGACTTAGCAAAAATCGTTTTGTTTCCTGGGGCTGCGATTTCCGGCTTCAAGAGATTGTCGTAGTGCTTGCCGCCGTTTGTATCAGTCCAGAAACTGCGCGTCGGACCACGTGAGCTGAAGGTAGCGATCGTGTCGTCGCCTCTCTGATTAGTTCCTTTAGTATCAACGGCGCCTACTGTAATCACAGAAGGTTCGTTGGCTGGGGAATGAATCTGACCATAGACTTTTTGACCGGTGCTGCTCTTTCCGTTGTTACCAGCCGCAGCAACGACAACGATGCCGCGATCGACGAGCGCGCGTGCCGAAACGCAAAGCGGGTCGAATTTGTAAGAGTTGATTGCAGGTACGCCAATGCTCAGATTGACGACGCGTACGTTGTAAGTTGCAGCATTCGCTATCAGCCAGTTGAAAGCTGCAAGCACGTTTGACACCGATCCGGTGCCTTTTGAATTCAGAACTCTGAGATTAAGTATTTTCGCGCGCGAAGCAATGCCTATGTATTCACCTCTCGACACAATGCCGTTTCCGGCAGCCGCTGCTGCGACGTGAGTGCCGTGACCGTAGGGATCATCGGTTCGACCTTCGCCTGTGAAATCCAGATTGACAGCGATTCGTGATTGACCAGTTTGTGTATCGGTAAACGAAGTATGTGAACTGTAAATACCGGAGTCGACAATTGCGATTCCGATTCCGTTTCCATCAAGCGCACCGTCGGTCGCCATCGAGCGTACATTGTCGGCGCCAGTAGTGTGGGCGATGTGTCCGCCAAGAGTCATGACTTCGCTGTCCACGGAGATGAAAGCTACTTCAGGAAAATTTGACAGGGCATCGACGACGTTACCGGGCAATTCGAGGGCAAAAGAGTTGAGTTGGTCGAAATGTCTTCTGATCTTGACGCCGTTGGCGGCTAAAAGAGCGTTGAGCTGACCGCTGGGTTTCTGGTTGAGCTGCAGGATCACCTTAACGAGGCTATCGCTGCTCTTACCAGCCAGTAGGTCGCTTAGGTCGGGGGCGACCTTATTCGGCGTCTCATCTTTGCTTCCGTGCGATACCGTGCCCTTCGCGTCGGCAGCCCAAAGGTTACCGCCCAGAAGGGTTGGTCCCAGCGTGAGGCTCGCCAGCAAGGCCAGCGCCAGGAAGCGTTTTATTTTATTTGTCGATATCACCGTCGTCATCTCCGTACTGAGGTTTTGCCAGTTTCTGGACAAACAACTGGCGCAGTCCCCTGTGCAGGGGGCGTGCCAGATTTGAAAAAACCAGCTACGTCTTTGTGTGACAACAACTTAGGTGGAATTGGGAAAAGTCGGCATGGTCCATGAGCCTGACCGATCCGGGCAGATTGACTGGGGCAGCCCCTTCACTTTGATAGAATCGCCCCATGTTTCCCGAAGAGATCGAGGTTCATCGCGATCGCATGTGGCGACGCGATCCTGAAAACCGTGTGGAGGACGCATTCGCTGCGGAACGCTTCATCGAAGAGGTAGGATTCTGCGAGGCGCTAACTGATTCGCGGCGCCCGGGACCATCGCTTTATGTCGCTGTCTGTGGTCGCAGAGACGCGCACATGCCGCGCAATGTGCAGAAGGACCCTGAGAGCAGACTGGCGTGGACCATCAAGGACGACGTGATGAGCCGGGGCAAATGCTTTTACGGGAAGGTGCTGCGCGGTCGCTCTACTTTTATTGCTCCGCGCCTGATTCCGTTTTTCAACGCGCTCTTCGGCGTGCCCAAACGAATGGAGAAGAAGGTTCTCGCGACCGACGCGCAAGCCATTCTCAAGATCATGCGGCGTGAGTGGGAGATGGGCACACGCGATCTGCGCGATGCCAGCGGTATTTCCGAGCGAGCTCGTTTTGACAAGGCGATGACGCAGCTCCAGAAGACATTGAAGATAATTCCCACAGAGGTTCTTTACGAGCCGACATTCACTTACATCTGGTCCATTCCTGAAGCACGTTTCCCGGACGAACTGAGTCAAAATGTGGGAAGGGAAGACGCTGTGAAGGAGATTGCGCGATCCTATCTCGTTGGGGCTGGAATGACGCTACGCGGAGAATTGGCGCGAGTTACCGGTCTCAGCTCGCCGGAAGCAGGCCTTGGAAACTGGGGTCTTGTCGACGAAGGTTTCGCGGAACGCCTTGCGCCCGGCGTCTACCGCCTCACAACCCTGACGGACCAAAAAGCAAAAGCCCAATCGATCTAACTGCGTTTGATCCCAATTATTCTATTGTTACGGCGTGCTGAGGCTCTCGTCCGTGGCTTCACGCAGCGCTTGTTGCTCCAACTGCGCGATCTCAAGCACGAGTGGCAACTGATCCTGACCACTTCCGAGCCGCTGCATCATCATACTTGTCTCGCCATCTGTCAGGTTGCGCCTTGCGGTAGCTTCGATAACCTGCAGTCTTGTCTTCGCCTTCAGCAAATGATCATTTGCCTGCTGGCGCAGCTGCTCGAGCTTTTCATGGTCGGCAGCCAGCTCCTTCTGGAGCGAAGCTGACTCGGGCGTCTTTAGCGTTCGGGCCCGATTAATCTGACGCTCTACCCTCAACATTTCCCTCTTGGAACGCGAAACAATGCGGCTTGCGGTCAGTCTATTTGCGAGGGTTTCAAGGTAAGCGTCCGCCAGTAACGGGTTACTTCGTTCAATTTCGGCCAGCGAAGCGCGCTCCGCCGACGTCAATTCTGAGCGGAACCATACAACCTCATTCGCCGTGATTCCATCCGATGCTAATCGGTCTCGCAGTTTTGAGAGCCATCTCCGGCGATAAATAAGGAGAAAAGCGGCGATCACCACCCCCAGCGCAAATCCCAGGGTCAACGAGAGACCGGCCAGCAAGAGATAGAGGGCAGCAGACTCTGTTGCCGCCGCTGTCAGAAAAAGGACGAGGAAAACCAGCGGAACAGGCAGGGAAGTCGCGATCACGGCGATCCAGGGTGCGAGTTTCAGCAATCGCGCGGTCGTAGCGTCTTTGCCGGAAAGTTTGCCTTTGGACTGGCTCACAAGTGTTGATTCCATGGTTGCGGTTTGAGATCTTAGCTCATGCAACAGGTGACCGCCAACGAGCGGTTGCGCCAACGGCATTTACGCGGCGGTGTCTGTATAATGGCGACAAGATTCCAAAGGAAGATTCAATGAAGACGCTCCGACAACTCACTTTTCAGTTTCTGATCGCTTTGAGTTTTGCTTTTGTGACCCCAGTCGCGTTTAGTCAGCCGCAAGCGCCGTTGAGCGGCAATGGCGGTTCCCGTGGGCCAGGCAAGCCGGTCACGATTCCAGTCACCATCCGCACCAAAGAAGAGAATGCTGTCAGAGAAGAAACGTATTTTCAGAATATCGACCTCGTGATCAGTGAGGACGGAGAGCCGCAAACCATCATCTCACTGCGAGGTATCGGTACTAACTCGCCAATAACGCTTGCCGTGTTGATCCAGGAAGACCTCGTGCCGTCTGTAGGAAATGAAATCAAGGATCTTGCAGAGTTCATCCGGAATCTGCCGCGTGGGTCGAGAGTCATGGTCGGATACTTACGTACCGGCAGTTTGCAGGTCAAACAAAAATTCACTAACGATCTCGAGAAGGCGGCGAGTGCGCTGCGACCGCCGAGCGGTTTTGACAGTGCCAGTCCCTACAATCCTTACGTCGAAGTTGTTGAAGCCTTGCGACGATTTGAGGGACAACCCCTCGGGCGCCGCGCGATATTGCTCGTTTCGGATGGTCTGGATATTTCGCGTGGAGTCGATTCTTCGTCACCGACACAAAGCGTGGATCTGCAGCGCGCTGTGAATGAATCGCAACGGCGTGGTGTGGCCATCTACGGGTTTTACGCTCCGACAAACGTGGCCGCCAGTAATCCGGGTCTAGTAAGCAATGCGCAGAGTTCGTTGTTACGCTTGTCTAATGAAACGGGAGGACTGGCTTTCTTCCAGGGCACCGGGGCGCCAGTTAGTTTTCGGCCGTTTATACGGGAGTTGGATATTCAACTACAGAAGCAGGCCGCGCTGACGTTTTTGTCAACACACCTGAAGAGGGGATTTCACCGCATTGAAGTGAAATCATCAACTCCTGGAGTGCGCGTCTCTTATCCTTCGGGGTACATGAGGCAGTAGGTCCAGTTCCATGGGCATCGGTTTTTGAAACCCGTTCTGATCCGTGCTATTGAACTGTCGCCGCCAACAACGAGCCACGATGATCACTCGCGATGGCCCATCCTTCAGCGAGTTGTCCAATCATCCCGTGAAAATAGATCTCGCTGCCACTTAGTACGA
Organism: Pyrinomonadaceae bacterium; assembly: GCA_036003745.1. GTDB lineage: Bacteria > Acidobacteriota > Blastocatellia > Pyrinomonadales > Pyrinomonadaceae > PSRF01. Next base: position 418 of record DASYSD010000097.1, on the reverse strand, counting down.
CGAGCACATCGCCGGCATGATAGCGCGGGTCTTCGAGTCGAAAACGGATCACCGTCGCCTGCCCATTTTTCTGCTCAATGGTTTCAAACTGAAAAGTATCAGCGTCGGCTACGTACGTCTGCGAATTATTCGCAACTCTCTGCTCGTCTGGCATCGCTATAGATTCTCTTTGTTTTTGAAGTTGAGAAAAGCTGTGGGGCGGCATGTCGGGCTCGAACCGACGACCTCCAGATCCACAATCTGGCGTTCTAACCTACTGAACTAATGCCGCCATGTTTGTTGGTGCCCCCGGCAGGACTCGAACCTGCGGCCCTCTGCTTAGCTTCCAGCATCAGGCTTTCCCTGACCGCCCGTCAAAGCTGGGGTTGCTGGCTGGACTATATCTTGGACATCACAGTCCCGACCCGTATAGTCTCTG
>DASYSD010000096.1:0-59923 GCA_036003745.1 Pyrinomonadaceae bacterium | reverse complement strand
CCGGCAACGTTCGATCGGCGTCACGTCTTTGCGCTCACTTACACTTACAACGTGCGAATGTTTAGTCGCACACGTGGCCTGGTTAAAGCCGTGCTCGACGGTTATGAGATCAGCGGTGTGACGCGGTTACAATCAGGTCCTTTCCTGACAGTCACTGGAACGGCGAACCCTGTGTTCGGAAATCGTCGCGCCGATTGTGTCAGCAGCGATGCGCTCTTTCCGGACGGTGAGCGTGGTCCAAATAATTGGGCCAGGCGTGAAGCGTTTGCGATTGCGCCTGACACGCGGCGCGGCACTTGCGGCGTCGGCACGCTTCAAGGTCCGGGCGCGCAAACGTGGGATTTCTCGCTGCGCCGTAACTTCAGGTTGACTGAGAGGTTTAAGTTGCGGTTCCAGGCTGATATCTTCAATGCATTCAATCGCACCAACTTCCGTGACCTGGAGAACAACCTCAGCAGCGCGGCGTTTGGAACGATTTCGACTTCTGGTCCGCCGCGCAACATACAGTTCGGACTTAAATTGACGTTTTAGCCACGGATTAAGACGGATGACACAGATCAGAAAAAGAAAATCCGTTCTTATCCGTGTCATATGTGTAACGCTTTTCCTTAGCGTTCAGGTACGCCCGAACAATGTTTCGACCGCAAGTCTTCGTGATGAGGTCAACACGTTTCTCGGCAAGGAGCTCGCGGCGCACCTGAGTGCGATCAAGTCGCTGGATCCGGCGCCTGATCGAATTCTCGGTGTGCCGACCACGGGGGAATTTTCGTGGGGCACGTTCATGCGTTCCCTCGCAGCTTACGCAGAGACGACGGGCAATCGGGAGCTGGGCGGACGCGATCTGGCGAAATGGGTGGGCCAGATTGGTTTGATTGAGTCACGTGCGGGCAGTAAGGCGTTTTCGCAACTCTACGCTGCCCTCGCATTGCGCCACTTTGGGCGCGATTTGAAAACCAATCCGCTCTGGCAAAGTCTCTCGCCGGACGAGCAAAAGGCTTGGCGCTCGTTGCTCAACCCGGAGCGGTTTTACGATCCGAAGACGAATCGCGTTATTAATTTGGCTGAGAATTATCTCGGTGTCGCGGCACGTATTGCGAGCATCGGGTACGAGCTTGGGATTTCAACTGACCGGGCGTTTCTGGACAAACTGCTCGATCGCGCTGCGGTGCAGTTTACCGAGGGTAATCTTTACGCTGATGATGCGCCACCGACCGGACGTTACGATCGTTACTCAAACGAGTACGCGCGTTATGTGTACGAAGCGGCTGAGCTTGCCGGCCGCAAGGATTTGTTGGACAAGGTTCGTCCCTCGCTGATGTCGCAGATGCGTCTTTGGTGGGATGTAGTTTCGGAAGATGGTTACGGTTACAACTGGGGGCGCAGTCAGGGCGTGGTCAGTTATCTCGACACGCCCGAGATCGTCGGGTTTCTCGCGTCGCATCCGGAGTTCAGGCCCGCGCCGCTGGCCGATATTGCGGCGCTCTATTACCAGGCGTGGAACTATCTGCTGCACGACTACCGCAGTGATGCGCATCTCCTTTCGATCTTTGCATTCGGACGAGGTAACTACGGCTACATCTCGCGCGAGCGTGAGTGGCAGCAGACGACTGGTTTCTTCGGCAAGCTTGCAAACTCGCATACGCCGATCATGAATGCGCTGGAGAAAGAAGGCATTACGACGTTTCCAGTCGTGCCGTCTCTGCCGCAGGTTGCGCGTTTCGAATTCTTTCGTAAGTCGCCGGAGCGATCCGCGGGTGTTTGGGTAGTGCGTCAGGGCACGCTTCGTTTTGCGTTGCCGATCACGACTGGTCCAAAGCCGGGAATGTCAGACTATTTACCAGCGCCGCACGGCTTACCAGGGTTCGCGGCGCCGGTTGAACAGATCTATCCAGCACTGACCGCCTACGTAGAACTTGCTGATGGACGGACGGTGGTGGCGACTGATGGTGCTGATGTTATTGAACCCGCTGCCGATGGTCGTAGCTTGCGAGTTCGTTGGACCAGGTGGGCGGTGGTGGGAACACCATCGGGCAAAATTCAGGACGTTGGCCTAACAAGTGAAGTTATTTGGCGAATTGAAAACGGAACGTTAACGCGCGAAGAAACATTAAGTTCAGAACAGCCGGTTACTATTCGTCGCTGGCGAATCGCAGTCCCGACGACGCACGATCAGGTCGAGACGGAGACCGTTAGCGGCGTGCGAGTCGATCACTTCAACTCGGCGAAGGGCGCGCTGGACGTGCGGATGTCTGATGCGAACTTCCCAGTGAAGACGTCAATCATAGCTACAGGAAACAGTGCGCTTGGACGCGGTGTTCACGGTGCGATACCGTTGCATCTCGTGTTTGAGGCGCGAGATATAAATGTGAATAGCAGCGCCCTGAAATATAAGCTGGCATTAACACCGAGGTAAGTTGTCTAAGAATGACGAGGAGTATTCATGGCTCAGGAAATTATTCAAAACCCAATCACCCCAGAAACTTGCTTTGTACCGAAGACGCACGAAGGTAAAGGACGGCGCACGGCAGTTGCTCCGGGCGCGACCGCCGCACGTTACCTGCACTACGGCCGCATCACGCTCGGCGCAGGTGACGCCCCTATCAAGTTTAATAGCGAAGATCATGAAGTCGGACTGATTTGCCTCAACGGCAGATCAGCCGTGAGAGCCGATGGCGAAACTTTTCAACTCGATCGCTACGACGCGGTTTATGTTCCACGTGATTCGGACATTGAAGTTGAAGCACCAGAGGGCTGCGACCTTGCCGAAGTTTCCGCCCCGGTGGCGAAGCGATACCCGGTGAAGTTTGTCTCATACAAGGAAGTGCGCCAGAACCCGAAACTCCATTTGATTGCCGGCAAGCCGCCTGCAGAACGCGATCTGAACGTACTCATCGGCGCCAATGTCGAAGCGGGCCGCATCATGGCCGGAGTCACTTTTTCGACGCCCGGCAACTGGACGTCATGGCCTCCTCACGAACATTCAAAACTACTCGAGGAGGCCTATCTTTTTATCGACATGCCGGCGCCATCTTTCGGAGTGCAGTTTGTTTATACAAATCCGCAGCAGCCCGAGCTGGTCCAGGTGGTCCGTGAAGGCGACTGTGTGTTGATGCCGCAGGGCTATCATCCGAATGTTGCTGCTCCTGGTGGTCAGATAAATTTTCTCTGGATGATGGCGGCCATCAAAGAAGGTGAAGACCGTCTCTACGGGGTTGTGAATGTGCAGCCAGAATATGCTGCGGGTGGCTCGGGTCTGGAAGCTGTGAGCGACAAAAAGTAGAGGAAACGAAATGTCCAGCAGGTCTTCTGAAGACAACACCAACGGAAATAGTAACGGAAACGGCTACAACTTCGCTCGCCATTTGAACTGGTCCAACATTCCGATTGAGCGGCCGGCCGAGGGAATCGAAAGGCAGATGTTTGTCGGCAACCGCATGATGATTTGCCGTTTCCGTTTCAAGCCGTTTCTGGTCACTCCGGAACACGATCATCCACATGAGCAGATGACGATTGTCGAGCAGGGTCGCGTGCGATTTTTTATTGAAGGGAAAGAGCAGATTGCGTCCGCCGGCGACGTGTTGCATTTTCCGTCAAACTGCTGGCACGGCGCTACGATGATGGACGAAGAAGTGGTCTTGATCGATATTTTCTCCCCGCTTCGTGAAGACTTTCTCCAGTCTTAGCCACAGATTTCACGGATGATCCTCGATCAATTCAAACTACACGACCGCGTTGCGCTTGTTACCGGTGCATCGACCGGTCTTGGCGCCGCGATCGCGATCGCCCTTGCCGAAGCGGGCGCACAGGTTGCCTGCCACGGCAATTCACGTTCGCCCGAATCAACCTGCAACGAGATCAAGAGTGCCGGTGGCGTGGCCCATGCGATCAGCGGCGATCTCGTGCAGCCTGAAACGCCGAAAAATCTTGTTGCTGAAACGCTCGAGCGCTTCGGCCGCATCGACATACTCATCAACAACGCCGGGACAATTCGCCGGGCGCCGGCGGCGGAGTACTCCGACGAAGATTGGGCTACAGTGATCGAGGTCAATCTATCGAGCGTGTTTCGTCTTTCAAAGTTAACCGGCAAGCACATGATCGAACGCAGTGGCGGCGGCAAGATAGTCAACATTGCTTCGTTGTTGTCGTTCCAGGGCGGTATCACCGTTCCGGCATACGCTGCTTCGAAAGGTGGCGTTGCTCAACTCACGAAGGCACTTGCGAACGAATGGGCCAAGCACAGGATCAATGTAAACGCGATCGCTCCGGGTTACATGCGGACCGCAAACACTGCCGCCCTGCAAGCCGACGAAACGCGCAACCGGCAAATCCTAGAGCGAATTCCTGCTGGTCGTTGGGGCGAACCCGAGGACCTGGCTGGCGCCGCTGTCTTCCTGGCATCCGGAGCAAGCGATTACATCAATGGCCATGTGTTGGTAGTTGACGGAGGATGGATGGGCCGATGATTGAAGAACAAGTATCAATCCACGTTAATCCGCGTTCATCTGTGGCCCATTTTCGCTGGGTCATCTGCGCCTTATTGTTCTTCGCGGCCACCATCAACTACATCGATCGCCAGGTGATCGGAATTCTCAAGCCAACGCTGCAAACCGAAATCGGTTGGACGGAAGTTGGCTATAGTTGGGTCGTTTTCTCGTTCCAGGCGGCATACGCTATCGGTCTGCTCGGCGTTGGACGTTTAATGGATCGTATCGGCACGCGCAAAGGATTCTCAATCGCCATCATCTTCTGGAGCTTCGCTGCCATGGGCCATGCGCTCGCGCGCAGTGTGTTTGGCTTTGGTGTAGCTCGCTTCTTCCTCGGTCTGGGCGAAGCGGGAAACTTTCCTGCTGCGATCAAAACAGTTGCCGAATGGTTTCCCAAAAAAGAACGAGCTTTAGCGACTGGAATTTTCAACTCCGGGACCAACATCGGTGCTCTCGTTACTCCGCTCGTAGTGCCGATCATCACGATCAAATACGGTTGGCGGGCCGCGTTCATCACAACGGGTGCGATTGGTTTCATCTGGCTGATCGCGTGGTGGGCACTTTATCGACGACCTGAAGAGCACCCTTCACTATCAAAAGCCGAATTGGAATACATTCAGAGCGATCCACCTGACACGGACGTGAAATTGCCGTGGGCGCGTCTCCTGCCGCACCGTCAAACCTGGGCTTTCTCGATCGCAAAGTTCATGACTGATCCGATCTGGTGGGTTTATCTTTTCTGGCTGCCTGACTTCTTGCACAAGCGTCACGGGTTGAGTCTGAAGGATTTTGGATTGCCGCTCGTAGTGGTTTATCTACTGGCTGACATCGGCAGCATCGGTGGCGGCTGGCTTTCGTCGTCGTTGATCAAGCGCGGTTGGACCATCAACGCAGGGCGGAAGCTCGCCATGTTGATCTGTGCCCTGGCAGTTGTTCCGATTGTCTTCGCGGCACAAACTTCGAATCTGTGGGTTGCAGTTATTTTGATTGGCATAGCGGCGGCGGCACATCAGGGTTGGTCTTGTAATCTGTTTACGACAACGTCAGACATGTTTCCGCGGCGTGCAGTGGGGTCGGTTGTTGGTATTGGCGGTATGGCGGGAGCAGTCGGCGGCATGATGATCGCGCGCCTGGTGGGCGAAATACTCGAGCGCACGGGAAGCTACGTGCCGATATTCATCATTGCTGCTTCGGCGTACTTAGCCGCATTACTCGTCTTTCACCTGTTGTCACCGAAGCTTGAGCCAGCTAATCTTTAGCCACAAAAAGGCACAAAAGGCTCAAAAATACTTTTTATTATGCATTTTGTGATTCTTGTGCTTGTTTATGTGACCGATGAACCTTTCCGTTAAAAAGAAAAATGAGTGTCGCTGGGATATTGTGAGTCTCGGCGAGGTGATGCTGCGGCTCGACCCCGGCGAAGGCCGTGTGGCGACGACCCGCACTTTTCAGGTTTGGGAAGGCGGCGGTGAGTACAACGTGGCCCGTGGACTCAAGCGCTGCTTCGGAATGGAGGCAGCCGTGGTGACGGCCCTGGCTGATAACGCTGTCGGACGCCTGGTCCAGGATCTGATCTACCAGGGTGGCGTGGATCAGTCGCACCTGAAATGGGTGAAGTTCGACGGTGTTGGTCGCACGGTCCGCAACGGTCTGAACTTTACCGAACGTGGTTTTGGCGTGCGTGCTGCTGCCGGCTGTTCAGATCGCGGTCACACTGCGGTATCGCAACTGAAGCCGGGCGACATCGATTGGGAACAAATCTTCGGCGCTGAAGGCGCGCGCTGGTTTCACACGGGTGGAATTTTCTGCGCTTTGTCAGAAACAACACCGTCAGTGGCCCGCGAAGCGATGGAGGTTGCGCGAAAACACGGCTCGCTGATTTCTTACGATCTGAACTACCGCGAGTCGCTTTGGAAGTCGATTGGTAGCCAGGCAAAAGCCATTGCCGTTAATCGTGAGCTGGCGCCGCTCGTCGACGTGATGATAGGCAACGAAGAAGACTTCACTGCCGCACTCGGATTCGAGGTCGAAGGTCTCGACGAACATCACTCGAAACTCGACGTTCGTAACTTTCAGCGCATGATCGAGCGCGCCGTGAATGAGTTTCCGAATTTCAAAGTTGTGGCGACAACCCTGCGGCACGCTAAGACTGCGACGATCAACGATTGGGGAGCTGTTTGTTACGCAGATGGCGAACTTTATCAGACGCCGATGCGCGAGAACCTGGAGATTCTGGATCGCGTCGGTGGTGGTGACTCGTTTGCTTCGGGATTGATTTACGGATTGCTTACTGAACGCGGGCCACAGTGGGCCGTCGAATGTGGTGCGGCGCATGGCGCGCTCGCGATGACAACGCCGGGTGACACGACGATGGTCACGTTGGCGGAAGTCGAACGCGTGATGAAAGGCGGAACGGCAAGGGTGGCGCGGTAACACGGATTTTGACGGATTAGGTTACGGATATGGGTAAGAGTGAGGTTATCCAACAAATTCGGGACACCGGAGTGATTCCCGTGGTGCGTGCGACGACTGCTGACGAGGCAATGCGCGCGATCGATGCGATTCGTGAAGGTGGAATTTCGGTGCTTGAGATCACGATGACCGTGCCCGGTGCGATAAAAGTCATCGAAGAAGTGTCGAATCGCTATGGGAACGATGCGCTCGTTGGCGCCGGAACTGTGCTCGATCCGGAAATAGCGGAGGCTTGTATTTCGAGTGGAGCGCAGTTTGTGGTGAGTCCAGCGCTCAATCTGGAAACGATTACATGTTGCCGGCGGCTCGATGTTGCTGTGATGCCCGGCGCGTTGACGCCGACGGAGGTGGTCCAGGCCTGGAATGCGGGCGCCGATTTCGTCAAGGTGTTTCCGGCGGGAGCAGTTGGTGGTGCGAGTTATCTCAAAGCGTTGAAGGCTCCATTACCGCAGATCGAGCTTGTGCCGACGGGCGGTGTGTCGCTCAAAACTGCTGCAGATTTTATACGTGCGGGGGCCTCGGCCCTTGGTGTTGGGGCAGATTTAGTCGATCTCAAAGCGATTCGAGAAGGACAAAGCGCGTTGATTACCGAACGAGCAAAGCAGTTTTTAGCGGTAGTGCGCGAGGCGCGAAATGAGCAACATTGAAGTTCCCAAAGCTGCGGCGATCAGCGACTACGCGATCATTGTTGGTGCGGATGACAATGTTGCTGTCGTTAAGAAAGAAACATTTCCCGGTCTCGAAGTAAAATTACCGGGCAAAGCGATCGTGAAACTTCGCGACGCTGTTCCGCCAGGACACCGGTTCGCAACGCGAGACATTCCTGCCGGCCAATTCGTCACTCAATTCGGACAACCCATTGGCACATCGTTAGGCATCAGCAGCGGCGAACAGATCACGCACGCAAACATGTCGAACGACGTCCCGCTCGTCAGAGACTTACCGGAAGATCTGCACACGCCGCCCCCAGATTACATTCCGGTAGCAGAGCGCGGCACGTTCATGGGTTATCGACGGCCTGATGGTCGCGTGGGCACGCGAAACTTTGTTCTTATCGTGCCGACAAGCATGTGCGCGAGTCACGAAGCGCAGCAGATCTCAACCATCGCTGAGTTCACGCTCTACAATCGCGACAAATATCCAAACGTCGACGGCGTTGTTGCCATTCCACATAACAAAGGTTGTGGCTGTCAGGATGGATCGACCATCGACGTTATGCTGCGAACACTTTCCAACTACGCCGATCATCCAAACGTCGGCGGCGTGATTTTGATCGACCTTGGTTGTGAGAAGACGAACCTCTCGCAGGTAGAAAGGTATCTGCTCAAACGCGAGAAATCGTTTGATAAACCGGTCGCGAAGATCGGTATTCAGGACGTTGGTGGTACGCAGAACGCGATTCAGAGAGGCTTGCAGGAAGTTGAGCGAATGTTGCCGGAAGCAAATCGCATTGCTCGTGAAGAGTGTTCGATTAGCGAGATCGTGCTGGGTGTGAAATGCGGCGGTTCTGATGGGTTCTCGGGCATTTCTGCAAATCCATCTCTCGGTCGTGCTGCGGATCTGTTGATTCGTAATGGCGGCACCGTGTTGATTACTGAAGTACCTGAGTTTTGTGGTGCGGAACATCTACTCGCGAATCGCGCCAAGGACGTCGAGACCGGTCGTGCTGTTTATCGCATGGTCGACTGGTATAAAGAATACGCATCGAAGTTCGGAGCAGTACTCAACAACAATCCGAGCCCGGGCAACATCACCGGCGGGCTGCTGAACATCACGATCAAATCGCTGGGCGCCATCGCGAAGGCTGGAACGACGCGTGTTGAAGGTGTGTTGGAATACGCTGAGGTCTGGAAGACTCGCGGCCTCAACTTGATGCAAGGACCAGGATACGATCAGGAATCGACACCGGGTCTTGTTGCCGCGGGCGCAACCGTGGTTGTGTTCACCACCGGCCGAGGCACAACGATCGGAAACGCGATCGCACCGGTAATCAAGCTCGCTTCAAACACACCGATCTTCGAGCGCATGAAGAACGATCTCGATCTCTCCGCTGGCGGAGTGATTGACGGCACTGAAACGATCGATGAGGTAGGCCAGCGCGTGTTTGATGAGATTTGCCGAGTCGCCGGAGGCGTGCAGGCGAAAGCGGAAGAACACAAGCATCGCGAGTTTCAATTCTGGGCCGAGCAAACAGTTTCACTTTAAAAGCAGGCCACGGCTTAACACGGATGAAATCGGATTTTTATCCGTTTAATCTGTGGCTAAAATGTTCATGTCAACAGAGATCCTTCAACAGAATGTGATCGGTGACCTTTCACCTGAGGGTCTTAGTCTCTCTGCTCTAACTGATATCATTCATCAGGCGCTTGATGTTATCCAACCTGGCGAGCGTGTGCTCGCGATTATTCCCGACAAGACCCGCGACGATAACACGCATCAACTCTTTCCTGCGGCGAACGAATTCTTAGCTAAACGCGGAGTTGCTTCTTTCGATGCGCTCGTAGCGCAAGGCACGCACCCGCCCATGTCGGAGTCGCAAAAGCTCTCCAAGATTGGATACCTGGACTTCAAAGGGCAACTATTCGATCATCGCTGGGACGAACCGGAGGAACTAATCACGCTCGGTGAATTGAGTCTTGAAACCGTGCACGATTTGACCAACGGATTGATTGATCAATCAGTGCCGGTGAGTCTCAATAAGCTTCTCGCACCGGGAATCTACGATACGGTGCTCGTGTTTGGTGCAACAGTGCCACATGAAGTCGCCGGCTTTGCCGGTGGCGCAAAGTATTTCTTTCCTGGCGTTGCCGGCCCGGAGTTGACACATACCACGCACTGGCTCGGCGCGCTCGCCGGCATCGAAAACATTATTGGCCAGGTCGACACGCCGACACGCCGTCTGATTGAAGCCGCCACCGACCTCGTACCCGCGCGGATAATTTCACTGAATACAGTTGTTTCTCGCAATGATGGCGAACTTCTGACCTACGCGCTCTTTGCCGGAGAGATTCGTGAATCATTTCGACGCGCGACCGAAGTCAGCCGTCAAATTCACATTCGCTATACGGGGAGAAAATACAAAAGAGTCGTCGCACTGCTCGACCCGCACTACGATGAGCTTTGGGTTGGAGGTAAGGCGAGTTACAAACTCGGCGGGATTATCGAGGAAGGTGGCGAGCTAATCATTTATGCGCCACACCTGACGAAGCTTTCAGAAACTCATGGTGCGTTGATCGAGAAATATGGTTACGCCCCACTCGAGAGTGTGCGTGACATGCTGGGTGTTTCGCAGGAACTGCGTGAAAACTTATGCATCGCAGCGCACCTGGCCCATGTTGCGTATGCGGGAAGATTAGATGCAGAAGGAAAAGTTGTACCGCGTTACCAGATCACGATGGCCAGTGGATTGGACGAAGCGACGTGCCGGCGTGTAAATCTGGGCTACATTGACTATCGCTCATTCGACTACGAATCAATGCGCTCCGATCCAGATACATTGATCGTCGCGGATGCGGGACGCGATCTTTACGCTACCAGCGCTGCCGGCGCGTCAATCACGTTGTAGTTGGCAATGAACTGGTCCAACTGCTGTCCGCCGAGTGGCGACGAGAACAAATATCCCTGCCCATTCTCGCACTCCAACTTGCGCAACAGTCTCAGCTGATCTTCAGTTTCGACGCCTTCAGCAACCACGTCCATCCCCAGATTCTGTGCGAGCGCCACGATCGTACGAACAATCGCGAGGTTCTCTTCATTCTCCATCATCTGGGTCACAAACGAACGATCGATCTTCAAAGTATCAATGGGGAAACGCTGCAGATAACTCAAACTCGAATAGCCGGTGCCGAAGTCGTCGATGCTCAACTGAACACCGAGCTCGCGCAACTGGGTCAGCAGTCCGACGGCCGCCTCGATGTTGTCGCTGAATACTGACTCGGTAATCTCGAGTTTTAGACAACGCGGTGGCAACTCAAACTCTTGCAAGAGACTGGCGATGTTTTCGACCAGGCCCGGCTGATTAAACTGTTTCACTGACAGATTGACGCTGACAAACAACGGCGGCGCGGCCGGATATGTCGCTTGCCACTCGCGCGCCTGACGACAAGCGGATTCAAGCACTCTTTGTCCGATTATCAGGATCTGGCCAGTCTCTTCAGCGACGGGAATGAAGTCCTTCGGCAGCACTAGTCCAAACTCCGGATGACGCCAGCGCGCCAGCGCTTCGAATCCTATCAAGGTCCGGTTTTCGAGTGACACGATCGGTTGGTAGTCGACGAACAGTTCGTCGCGCTCGCATGCGCGTCGTAAATCCATCTCCATCTTCAACCGGCTCATCAACTCACCGTGCATATCGCGTCCAAAGATTTCATATCGCGCTTTGCCGCGCGCTTTTGCCTGATGCATTGCCGTTTCTGCGTCGCGCAGCATGTCTGAAATCTGCTCGGCGTAATCGGCGCCGAGAGCGATACCGATACTGAGCGTCGTATAAACTTCCTGTCCGTGAAGATTGAAGGAGATCCCGAGCGCCTGCTGAATACGCGTCGCCACTGACGAAGCTTCTTCTTCACCTGAGACGTCGTCGAGGAGCACTGCGAACTCATCTCCGCCGACTCGCGCGAGCACGTCGTTTTGTCGCATGCAGGTCTTGACGCGCTGTGCGATTTGGATCAGTAACTGATCTGCACTCGCATTGCCGAGACTGTCGTTGACGAGCTTGAAGCGATCGACGTCGATCAGCAACACCGCACATTGGCGATCTTTGTTGGTCTGTTTGCGTGCAAATCTGTGCTTGAGCAGATCGTAGAAGCGGGCGCGGTTTGGCAGGCCCGTCAGCGTGTCCTGCGTCAACTTTTCTTCGGCCTTCTTCCGGTCGCTGATGTCCTGCACCTGGAAGAACAGTCGCTTCGTTCCCGCTTCTGAATCTTTCAGCAGCGAAACGTGCCACTGCACCCAAACAGTGTGACCTTGCTCGTGTATGTATCGTTTCTCCTGCTCGTGACTCTGTATATAACCCTCGAGCACTCGCTGAATGTACGACTGCACATGTCGCAGATCGTCGGCATGTGTGAGCATTTGGAAGTTGGTAGCGCGCAGCTCCTGTTCTGAATAGCCCAGTAGTTTGCAAAGTGACTCATTCACCTGCAGCCAGCTGCCGTCAACGGATACCACGGCCATTCCGATCGCGGCATTGTCAAACGTTCCTACACTCGCGCCGTAAGTATTTGAATTTGTCGAGAGCGCAAAGGGAATTGAATTCGGTGCGAATGTTGAGTCGGGATTCGACTCGACGCCATCACCGATCTGTCGATTCTGAATGCGTTCAGCCGCGCGGCGACGCTTCATGCGTTTCTGCTCGTACATTGCCTGATCGGCTTGTTCGAGCAACTCTTCGAAGCACGTCATACGCTCGGGTTCAAGTGTCGCGACGCCGATACTGAAGGCGAGTTTATGACCGCGAGCTTCTGAAGCGTTGTAAGCTTTGAGGTTCTCGTTGAGTCTTGTGATCGCGTCTTCTTTACTCGCGGTCAGATCGGTTACGAGCACGGTGAACTCGTCGCCACCCAGCCGCGCGATGATATCTGAGCTTCGGAAGCTGCGGTTGAGTATGGCAGCAGTGTTGATGAGGGCGTTATCGCCTTCGTTATGTCCAAACTCGTCGTTGATGCGCTTCATGCCATCGAGGTCGATGAAAAGCAGTAACAGGTTTTCTTTTTGACGGCGTGCGAAATCGAAATAAGGCGCAGCCTGTTTGAGCAAGCCGCGACGATTGAATAGGCCAGTCAGATCGTCCTTAAGCGAACTGTTGCGCAGCGTTTCTTCGAGTTTCTTGCGTTCGGTGATATCGCGCACGACCTGCACCAGACCACCGCCATCGACGCTCGAAATCGAAATCTCGAGTGGGAACGTGCCGCCATTGAGTTTTAAGCCCATGGCTTCACCACGCCATGAGCCGTCGCGCCAAACGGCCGGCATGATCTGTTCCTTGAGACGATTCAACTCGTCCTGAAAGTAGAACATCTCCCAGCTGGCGCCGATTAAACGCTCGGGATCCGAGTAACCAAAAGTCTTTGCATACGCATCGTTGAGGTAGATACAGACGCCCAGGTGATCGATGATCGCCATGCCGTCCATTGACGCTTTCATCGCCGCGGCCTGTTGGGCAAGAGAGCCGGCGGCGCGTTTGCGTTCAGTGATATCGCGTGCGACCACTGAAGCACCAGTGATTGCCTTGCCATCCATGATCGGGCAGATCGTAAGCGAGACGTCGATCGGGCTTCTGCCTTTTTTGAGGTGGACCATTTCGTGTTGCGTAACGTTCTCGCCACGTGCAACTTTTTCAAACAACTGCGAGGCTTCCTGGCCGCGACGGTGATTGAACAGTATCGAAATTGGTGAACCGAGAGCTTCTTTGGAAGTGTATCCATAAATCCCGCGCGCACCGCGATTCCAGCTCATGATCACGCCTTCGGTGGTGACACCAATAATCGCGTCGCGAGAAACGTCGACGATGCCTTGCAGACTTGAGAGCTCGTGTATGACGCCTGATAACTGTTCGCGTGTGCCACTCCAGTTTTTCCAAACGAAGACGCTGGAGAGTATTTGCGCGCCTAAGAGCGCGACAACAACTATTGGCAGGCTTGAGCCAAAGAGTTGCGCAGCCATGAAAGATATTCCGAGTGCACTCGGAATCACGAACGTAGGGAGTAGCCACAATTGTTGGCTGGCGCGGGAGATGAAAGACGTGCGTTCGAGAAACATACCTGTCAGGAGGCGTTCTGGAATCGATGGATCAAAGCGAGGTAACTGGGGATTTACCACTCGTGGTTTGTCAAAATTCGCGGGCAATAGGCCTCGCACTCTTAAGCCATTGGTGTGCCAGTCTTTTATTGGGTTTTCTGGGGTCGCGGCGAGGTCAACCCAACCGATCAATTGCATTTTGACCGCCCGGGAAGCGTCATTTTGATTTGATATCAGAAAATCCCACCGACTCCCGCCGGTGGGATTTTCTGACTTCCCTTCGGTTCTGCAAGATGATCGCAATGAAAGAGTTCCTTTAAACCAAAAATTCTAAGGAGACGAACGGTTATATTGTGTCAGAGGTGTTGAGCAATCATTTCGAGACTGAGGCAGTTATTATTATTCCAAAGCACCTCCTGATTGTGTGATGGTTCTGAGCCATTGCTTAGTAGTAGTACCAGCTTCTGTGCGGCAACCCGGCTAATCTTTAGCGTTGAAATTTAGAACTACTCCGAGTTGAGAGACTTAGGCTCGACGGAGTGTGTGTTCGCAGACCACAGAAGAAAAAATCCGACATTGCTGAAGTTTTCAATCTACTGCATAGGTGCGGTGTGCGGTACGGTCAACCACGCAAACTAAAAACTAAACGCGGACAGCAGAAGGCAGCGCAAAATGCCTGGTGCTTTACCTGCCGGCAACCCATGGCACGGCACGGAAAGAACTTCGCTTGTGCGCGATGTCGTATCGCCACTCGCATTGAGTTGACGGTCGCTCGTCGCCAGAGTTCACGGGCGGAACTGGCTCCTGCTGAGGGAAGGTTGCAGCATCCGTTTTGTGTTAACTGCCGAGTTCGGATGCACCGGTTTTCGCGCAACTCTTCCGGCCGGCCACACTCGTATCGCTGTCGCCGATGCAAATCGATGACGGCATCGCACCGGGACGTTTCCAGGATCTATCAGAGAGAACAGGAAATTCTGGAGCTAATCGAAGCAGGTTATCTCGACAGACAGATCGTGAAAAGGTTGAGGTGTCATCATCGGACGGTGGCGCGGTTGCGTCTTCAGGTGAGCGAACCGCGCCGTTGCGACTGCGGCCAGCTCTTTTATCACACTAAGAAGTGTCAGAAGCGACCAGGCTGGCAAACGCTTGTGCATGAAAGAAGGACTGCTTTCGACGACTTGCTCGTGCGCATTAACCGTCGGGTACCTTCCACTCTTCCGGAAGAGATGCGCGCTGATATCTGTCAGGAAATGCTTTTGCAGATGATGAAATCGATCGACAACCTTCTCACCAAAGTTCCGGAGTTCATCCGTGAGTACAAGAAGGACTATCCGTTTCAGTACCACTCATTCGATGCGAATCCGAAATTGCTGGAGCACATTGCCGGCTAGGTAAGGTTCACATTACGTTTCTGTGATTTATTACGACCTTAACGAGCTCAGGTGAAAGAGCATGAAGGTTGCTGCCAATAACGACCATGCCACGAGCGTCACCCAGAGCGGTACGCTCTTCGCGACGCGTTTAACTCGGCCAATGCTGTATTCCAGGCGGGCATGTTCAATCGAGTCTTTCAAACGTCCGATCGAGCGCAGCACGTAAAAACAGGCCGCGAGCGAAGGAAGCAGGATAACTATCCAAAACAGATCAATTCCTCTTTCCTTCAACATCACAACAAGCGTGACCATGACGCCAACTGAACCAACTGCGACTAACCAAAATGCCAGCGAAATGCCGCGGTGCAGTCCGAGAGCAACCACGCTCGTTGTAATTCTCGCTTCAAGATCCTCCGGATAGTCTTCCGCCGTGTTTACGAGAATGATTCCCATTTGGAGTGTTCCGTACGCGCCCGCGAACACGAGCACAGGGATTGAGAGTCCGGCGTCAAGAAGGAACGCGACAAAAAGCATTGGCCCAACAAAGATGATTAGCCAAAGGCAGACGAGCTGCCAGAGTCCGCGTCCTTTGAGTTGCACGGGCTTCACTGAATAAGCCGCACCCAACAGCAGCCCGATCGCGACCAGTGTCGCAACGGACCAGCGATTCAGTGCCCAGGACAGGTGAATTGATAAAGCCAGCGCCAACACGGCTGTTGCCACAACCTGAAAAGTTACAAACCTTACTCCCAGGCCATACACGGCTTCAGAAAGGTGAGGTTTGTAAACAGCATCCAGATCCCGATCGGCGAGACAGTTGATCATATCGCCGAAGGCAAAGAGTAAGAAGAAAATGAAGACCCCTTCCCACAGGTAGAAACTTTTAAGCGGAGCCGTGTCGCGCAGCAGTATCAGCAGAGGAATGGCGAGGATCGGTATCTCTGCTATCCGAAACTCAACGCGCCGGATGCGTAGCATGTAAATGAGATAACGCAGCATAGTCTCAGCTCAATCGAGTCGCTGACACGCGTTTCAGAGGACGTTAACGCGGCGAATATGTCGCTCTGTTTGATCTGTGAAGGCCCGCCGGCCGTGAAGAAGCGCATGATTGTCAGCTATTACCACGTCGCCACTTTCCCACTGGTACTTGAAACAACAACGTTCGTCGTTTAAGCGCCGGTGCATGTCTTTAATAAACTCTGGTTGTTCCGTTTCAGGAATACCCGTAATGCTGAGTTGGACGGGATTTAGATCGTGAACAGGTTCAGCATAACGGAGTACGCGAGTGTGAATACCGGGATGTGAAGTGATCAGAGGAGAACTGAAGGTTCCTCCATAATGGACGATTTTCTCAGTGGTATAAGTGATAACAACTTCCTCCCAAAGCTTTTCTAGTTCGAATGGCGCGTGAGTCAGCAAACGAACGGTGTCGCAGAAGAGGGTTTCACCACCTGATTGTGGACCGGGAGCAACGTCGCAATGGAAGCAAATGTAGTGAGGACTGCGAGAGATAAACGCGCCATCCCAGTGAAAAGGGACTGCACGATTAGTGTAAAGATAATTCTTTGCCTCCGGATCCACGCGGAGATTGTTAACCGCCCCAAATTCCCACTCGAGCACTTCTCCTAACTTGCTGCAGAACTCCGGCAGTTCAGTCCCATTGAGTGGTGCAAATCCTTTCAAGACGACGAAGCGGTGTTCATCGATCCATTTTTTCAACAGCGACGTGGGAACGACATCCAGATGCCTTCCTGACGACACCGACCGGATTAACTGTCCGAAAGGTGAGAGCTGCTCCAGATTCCAGGCTGACTTCGGATCGTTTTTCATTCCCCGCCCAAGTTTTCCATACGAATCTTTACGCGAATCCGTTTCTTGGCACTCCAAGTTGCTGTCGCAAATCACCGATGCTCATCTCCAACAATGAATCGTAGGGAATATCGGTGTTGTAGAGATTGTGAGCGCCGTGTGAATCACGCCACGCTCTCCATATTCTTCTCGGTGCCACGAACAGGCCAAAGAAAATGGCTCCAACGCAGAGTACAAATATCATGAAAGAGCCACACCCGCCGCGAAGTTCATAAGCGCTGATTTCTGCTTCTCCCACCAACCCGGTTCCGTATCCCGTAACGACATGATGAAGATCGTGCGCGGGCAGAAAGCCGGGATTTGGTAACCAGATGGGCCACTTAAAGAAGTAGACTGGAAATTTCTTAGCTGTATAACTGCTGACGTTGAGATTGTTTTGGACCAGGTAATGGTCGCGTCCAACTTTTACCTTCTCTTCACTCATATTCTTAAAGTTGGAAATAACTGGGCCGCCCCTCGCGCTCAACAATCGTAGCTCCAAGGTCTTCAGCTTCGTGTCGACGCATCAAACGGAAAGAGTTGTCTTGCTTAACAGCGACTCCATGCCAAGGAGTCAACCAGGTGTCGTTCGCGCCACCTAAGAGCATTCCAATCTTTTCGGAATGCGCAGCCTGCGGATGAATTGAAAGTCGTAGCGACATTGGAAAACAGTCGCTGATCAGGCGGCCCCAGCCATCGCTTCGTTGAATCACGGCATAGGCGAGGTCTTTACAGTCCTTTCGCAACTGACTCCGACTCCTGGTGTTGTCGATTGCAACACGGTCCTCAAACAGGAATCGCTGGATGCCATTGAACAGTATGCGGTGGTGATCGAAAGAATGACTGCGGTTTTCAATCGCCGCCAGGGAATCACAATAGTGAACGATCAGTTGCTGTCGCATCGCAGCATGATCCTCGACGTCGAATAAATCCTCCATGCTAAAAAAGTCAAGCGATTGGGCTTCGACGCGTTTAATCAGACGCTTGATTTCCGTTGCGTAGTTTGTAACGTCTTCATCGCAAACACCTACAAGATCGCTGAAGACGCGGCCATCCGAACAGATAGAGATGCGCGCTCCCGGCGGATACAACTGTTTCACCTCCGCGCATACATTCTCCAGAAATCTAAGTGCGATCTCTTCAGCCATATCCGGAAGTCGTCCTAAGACTTTCTTTGTGTTGGGAGACTTCGCCGGAAACGACGGTAATAAGAAATGCACCGGCTGGCCGGTAGCGATCCACCGGCGCACTTTCGGCAGGTGAATTGCCAGGCACTGTTCGCATGGATTTTCCGCGCAACTGCCGGCGGTTGATTGCAAGCGGCGGTGACGAAACAGTTGTTTGAGAATAACAATCGCGAGTTTAGTTTGTTCGGGATCAGGTGCCGGCTCAACGAATTGCGCCGCAATCGATTCCAGTTGACCCAGTCTCTTTTTCAGGTTGGGTAGCCAGGCAAAGCTGCTCGACAACGAAAGCATGTCACAAATGAAGTCGATTGCAGCGCGCGTCGCGTGCGTCTCAGGGGTGCGATCCAGAGTCCAAAAAAGCATCAGCGCGAGGTGCAGGGCGTAAAGTGTATGGACCAATTCCGGTGAGTTGGTCTTGCCCACATTGGTCGCACCCAGCACGACGACTGAAAAGACGCCAATGACTCGGCTGCGAATGACTTCAGTCTGTTGGTTGAGCGCTCCGAGTTCATGACGCGGATCAACCAGGCTGGCGAGAAGAGAAGCGAGAGCTTCACGGTGCGGGCCTGCCAGGGTCAGTTTAGCTTCCATCGCTGCTCGAAAGCGCGTGGCAATATCACCTTCCGGTAACTCGACGACACGTGCTTCCAAGTCCGCCGCCAGGCGCGCGTAGAGTGCCAAAACCAAATCCTCGTCGCGCCGAAAATAAACCTGGGCTCGTTCGAGCGGGTAATGAGCGAGCGCGGCCGCATCTTTTAGCAGATCGCCGTTCATTCCTCTCTGAGCGAGCAGGACAAAGGCGGCCTCAACAACACGCTGTCGCGTGCGCGTGTCGACGATATTGAATTCGCTCATTGTTGAGATACTCGGAAGAGTAGTTATCGACCCGTCAAAAGCGATTCAAGGTTGGTGCCGGAGGTCGGACTCGAACCGACATGAGGAGTGAACCTCGCCAGATTTTGAGTCTGGTGCGTATACCAATTTCGCCACTCCGGCGTGAAGGGATGCACATGATACGGTGCTTTCGAATCGAGCGCAACAGTTGCCACTTCAGCCCTGTTTTAATCACATCTTGGGACTAAATCCGATCTGCTACCTCGAACCGTTGTTGTTAAACTGCTGTGTGATAAGCGCTTAAGACGAACGTAAAAACATGTTTGCCAGAGAAGATGCAAAACGATTAGAATGCCTGAGCCAGGTTTTGGCGGGGCCTTACCCAGCCCCTTACCCACGAACACTCACCGTTGCTGGTTGAGCTCTACTATCTTCTAGCCGTCATGTCCTGCCTATTTTTCAGGAGAGACCAAATGCCGACAACTGGGTCGCCCCGCATTCTGATAGTTGATGATGAAGTTGAAATAACCGAGATCCTCGCCGATCTGCTTAGTGAAGATTACGACTGTAAACGGGCAGGATCGGCTGAGGAAGCTCTTGCACGTCTGCGCGAAGACGAGTTTCAGTTGGTGATCAGCGACATCACCATGCCTGGCATGAGTGGGTTGGACATGATTCCGCATATCAAGGAACTCTCGCCAGACACAGTGGTGGTAATGATCAGCGGTATGCAGACGGTCGAGAGCGCGATCGGCGCGTTGCGACTCGGCGCGTTTGATTACCTGATGAAGCCGTTTGACTTGCGCCAGGTGGAAGCGGTTGTCAAACGCGCGCTCGAACATCACGAACTGGTAGTTGCGAAACAGCGTTACGAAAACCACCTCGAAGAACTGGTTGAACAGCGAACCACCGAGCTCGATAAAGCCTTGAATTCTCTCGAGGGTGCTTATCGTTCCACACTCAAAGCGTTAACTGCGGCACTAGAGACCAGAGATTCCGAAACTCACGGACATTCGGAACGTGTGGTCAGTTACAGTCTGCGTCTTGGACGTGAGTATGGTTTGAGCAGTGAGGAGATGAAGGCGCTCGAGTTTGGCTCATTGCTTCATGACATTGGCAAGATCGGCGTGCCCGATTCGATCCTCCGCAAGCCGGCGAAGCTCACCGAGGAAGAGTGGGTACGCATGCGCGAGCATCCGCTTCACGGGCAACAGATACTGCGTGGCATCGAGTTTCTGCAGGGCGCATCGCGAGTCGTGGCACAGCATCACGAAAAGTGGGATGGCACTGGTTATCCTCTCGGGCTGCGAAACGAAGAGATTGACATCTGCGCGCGCATCTTTGCGGTGGCTGATGCTTTCGACGCAATCACCAGTGATCGCGTTTATCGTCGCGGCAAACCATACGAAGCAGCAGCGCAGGAACTTGACGACTGGGCGGGCAGACAATTCGATCCCAAAGTAGTTGACGCTTTTCATCGAGTTCCGAAAGAAGATTGGGAAGAGTTACACCGGCAGTCGCTGATGCCTAAACCGGATCAGTTTGATGTGCGACAGGTGATGCAGATGATGGAGTCGCGCCTCGAAGCCGCGATCTAGCTGGAAAAGTATAGGACCTATAGGGCCTATATGACCTATTTGGGAGCTAGTTCTGGAGTGGCACGATGTAGCCGCGACGTGCCTGCAGACTCAGACCAACGCGGCGCGAGGCTACTTCGATACGACGGTATTCACCGGGTTGAGCTTCAGCGAGTGGTCGTTTGGGACGATAAGTAACAACATACTCAGCACCGATCGCACGGGCCACTTCGTTTGCCTGGGCCAACATTTCCTGACTGTCAACCGGCAACATAATCCGCCCGCCCGTCTCATCAGCAATATTCTTCAACGCCTGTTGACTCTTCTTCAGTTCAGCCTCATAAGCTTTGCGCATGCGCTTCATCGCGGGATCGAAGCGAATACTGATGCCGTATGACGGTGAACGAGTTTGACCCGGCGGGAGCGTAGGATCGGTTGCGGTGATCGGATCAGAACTCGGCGGACGTGGACCAGCTGAAACAGGCGCATTATTCTGAGGGTTCTTCTGTCGTACAAATTCTGTGTAACTAATGACATGTACGGTCGCGCGCGCGGCCATCAGTTTGCGCATTGCATCTGCACGATCGACTTTGCCGCCGGGCGAGTCGACACCATCGGTAATCATCACGACGTGACGGCTTCCTTCCGGACGATCCTTCAGTTGGATACCTGCATTTGCGATCGCTTCAGAGATCCTCGAACGCTTTGTCGAGATGAGTTTGCTCTTGAGCGTCTTGAGGACCGTCGCCTTGTCGGTGGTCCATGGTTGGAGCATTTCCGCCGCATTACCGGATTGCATTACGGCAATCGATGCACCTTCTTCCAGTTTTGCTACTAACTGTGATGCGACCTGGCGAGTGAGACCTGTGCTTTTCGACATTCCGCCGAGACCGCTTGACTCGCCGCCGGTATCGAGCAGAAACAGAACGTTAGCCGGGACGTGTCTGACACTTCGCAGTTGTTGAGCCACGCCATCTTCAAGAACGAGAATGTCGTCGAGCTCGAGCGTTGGATCGTAATGACCGTAAGAGTCGAACGCTACCACAGGAAGTCTGACTTCCTCGGTGAAAACCTTGACTGACTCCTGTTCTTTCTCGGGCGTTGGCGAGGGCGAAGCTTGTGGTTTGGCTGACTGTTGACTGGAACTCTGCGTAGCGGCAAATGTCAAAAGCGCCGCCATCACCAGAAGCCCAGTTGTACGTTTCAGCCACATTTAAGGAATCGGCTGTTTTGATGCCTCCAAAAATCCTGCGTTGCCCACGAGGACGGATGTAGCGCCCAAATCAGGTTTTTCGCGCCTGGGCTTGAACTGCCGTGATCGCAATCGCGTCGACAATGTCCCGGGCGGTACAACCGCGTGACAGGTCATTGGCCGGTTTATCGAGACCCTGGAGAATCGGGCCGATCGCGGTTGCTCCGGCCAGGCGTTCCGTTAGTTTATAGGCAATGTTCCCAGCCTGCAGATCCGGAAAGATCAGCACGTTTGCCCGTCCGCCAACCGGCGAACCCGGCGCTTTTGATTGCGCGACCCCCGGAATCAATGCTGCGTCAGCCTGTAGCTCTCCATCCACCAGTAACCCAGGCGCGCGCGCTTTCACGGTTCTCGTCGCTTCCACAACTTTGTCGATCAGCCGGTGTCGCGCGCTGCCTTTTGTCGAGAACGAGAGTAGCGCCACGCGAGGTTCTGCACCCAGCAACGCCTTGCACGAATCCGCAGCCGCAATCGCGATCTCTGCGAGCTCGGCCGCGCTCGGTTCGATCACCACACCACAATCCGCATAGATCATTGCGCCATCGTGACCAAATTCGCTGTTGCGCAGTGCCATCAGGAAGAAACTCGAAACAAGTTTGAATCCCGGTCTTACGCCGATGCAGTGAAGTGCTGCCCGAACCGTATGGCTCGTCGTATTTGTGGCCCCGGCCACCGAACCGTCTGCGAGTCCGGATCGAACCATTAGATTGCCGTAATACAAAGGATCAGACACGAGCGTTCGTGCTTCGTCAGCCATCAATCCCTTCGCTCTGCGCAAGTCGTGAAACAGCGAGACCACACGATCGAAATCAGCAGCACGACGGTGATCGATGATCGTGACACCCCCCAGATCCAGACGATTATCACGAGCGATGGCACGAATGTTTTCCTCGTCGCCGAGCACAGTTATTCGTGCGACGCGTTGACTGGTAGCATCCGCTGCCGCGACAACTGTGCGTGGATCATCTCCTTCGGGCAGGACGATGTGTTGCGGCCTTGACGCGGCACGCTGTCGAATTCGGTCGAGGATGTCCATGGGCGTTTATGTTGCCACAGATTACACGGATCAGCACAGATCTGTATAATCCTGCGTATGTCAGAATTGAACCTGCGAAGCCGTATGACCAATTTGCTGCTTGTCATACCAAATCTGCTCTTGTTGTCTGCGCGGCTGATGGTCGATCCGAGAGTGCCGGCGAAGGAGAGATTGCTGGTTGCGGGAGCAATCGTCTACGCATTCGTCCCGCTCGACTTCATTCCTGACATGCTGCCTTTTGTGGGCCAGGTCGACGATGCTTACCTGATCGCATTATCGCTTCTGCGACTGATGAGCGTTACGGAGCCTCGCGTTGTGCGTGAACACTGGCGCGGTGGTGGTGACGTAGTGGAGCTGGTTGGAGCCACGGCTTTGGTCGCAGCCAGACTATTACCGAAAAGAATTCGACGCGTTTTGACATCAAGAGTCGAAGCGCCAACTCCTCCGAGCGGAAAAACTGACACGATGACGCCGATCCTGGTCGAACGGCCAGTTGCAGAGCCGCAAACAGCGCCATCCAGTCAGCCAAATTAAGCTGCAAGCGACCAGTCGATCACGCCCTCGACTGCATTCGCAAGATCTCTCACCAAACTCGAATTACTAGTCTTCAGAGCCCAATACCTGATTTGTTCGAGGAACGTGTCGTTATTCGCTTCGTCAAACGCGACCAGCGCGCAACTGAGCGATTTTGAGTGTGTAATGACAAACCATTCCCGCGCCATACGGAAGTCGCGGTTCAGCGTAATCAACCTGATATTTGGATGTCGTGGTGGTCGCCAGTCGTCCTGCCCGAATAAATAAACAGATTCCGACACATCGGCGATACGCATGTAACGATCGATGATCGGTTGCAACGCCGAGAGTTTTTCAACTCCGGCATAAACTCTTCCGGATCGATTCGTGCGAAGCAGGATTGCGTTCTCGATCATAAGGCATCCGTATTCGACGGATGCGGTGGTGGTGTGACAGATAAAACTTTCGCGTTCGACGAAATCGCGTCGGGCGAGGCTTGCAATTTCACCGATATTCTCGATGTTTTCGACGCCGGGGTGCTTTAGGGCCTGCTCGAAAATCGAAAAATTCTTCACTGCGGGGGCCTCCATGCCTGGGTCGGGAAGCCTGTTTTAGCCGACTTAAACTGCGAGAGCGTTACAAAGATTTCGTTAAAGTGTGTGCATCAGCAGAAAGACGGAGCTAGCTTGATCGCAGGGAGTTAAGCATCTTCTCGTGAATCCCACCAAAGCCACCATTTGACATAATGGCCACCACATCGCCGGTACGGAGCTCGGGGGTGATATGAGCGAGGATTTTATCCGCATCAGGGAGTGCGAATGCCGGTTTACCTTGTTGCGAAATCGCATCAATTAATGCGGCAGTATCAAGGGCGCGTCCCTTTTCTGTGACCTTCTGGCTGTCAAAGACGGCGGCAATGACAACATAATCAGCAGCCTCGAAAGCGTTCGCATAGTCCTCTTGAAACACGGCGAGTCGAGAGGACCATGAGCGAGGCTCAAACACGGCGATCAAACGGCGATCCTTATATCGCGCACGCAAGGCGCGCAGGGTCTCGCGCACGGCAGTCGGATGGTGCGCGAAATCGTCGATCACCAGAACGCCCTGTTCTTCACCACGTACCTCGGCACGGCGCTTCACATTCTGAAAACTTGCCAGGGCGTCCTGAATCTTTTCCCTGCTCACTCCCCAGGCGTCGGCGGCGACGATCACGGCGAGACAGTTGAGAAGGTTGAACTCCCCGAGCAAGGGCGTCTGAAACTCGCCCCATGAACGGTTGTCGCAAAACACCTCGAACCGCGAAAGCCCCTCGCTAAAATCTATGTTGCGAACTTGCCATTTCGCGCTTCTGTCTGTGCCAAAAGTCTCCACCTGCGTGAAAAGTCTTTCACCAAACGACTCAACTACCTTGCGCACGTTTGGACTATCCCAGCCGGCGATCAACCTGCCGTTCTCGGGAACGAGATTCATGAATCGACGAAAAGCCAGTTTCACCGCGTCGAGGTCCGAATAGATATCGGCGTGATCAAACTCGATGTTGTTAACGATCGCGAGCTCAGGGAGGTAATGCATGAACTTCGGGCCTTTGTCGAAGTAAGCAGTGTCGTACTCGTCGGCCTCGATAATGAAATAATCACTGTCAGTGACGCGGAAGCTGCTGCCAAAATTTTGCGCGACACCGCCAATCAAAAAGCTCGGATTCAACCCGCCCTGGTCCATCACCCATGCAGCGATGCTGGTGGTTGTTGTTTTACCGTGTGTGCCGGCGACTGCGAGTGAATGACGTCCACGAATAAATTCTTCCTTGACCACTTCTGCTTGCGAGCGATAGAGGAGTTTGCGTTTGAGTGCTTCTTCTACTTCGGGATTACCACGCGGAATTGCGTTGCCAACAATCACACAATCGGGTGCCGGTGTAAGATGTTCGCGTTTATATCCGTGTGCGACGTTGATGCCCAATCCTTCGAGCATCGTGGACATCGGTGGGTAGACGTTCAGATCAGAGCCGGTGACGTGATGGCCGCGCGCCTGCAGCATGCCCGCGAGCGAGGCCATCGCGGTGCCACAAATGCCGATAAGATGGTAGTGCATGCCTTTTGATTTCTCTGTGCAATCTCTGTGTCCTCTGTGTCTCTGTGGTTGTTGTATCTCACGTTGCAATAACCACAGAGACACAGAGGACACAGAGATTGCACAGAGAACCCTGCTACGTTAAACGGCTCTTCAGCGAACCAGTTGGTGTTGCTCGAGTTCCGCTGTCGCCTGAGTCGTATTCTCTGCCTGTTGTTGCCGCACCCATTCGAGGAGCTCGGGTATGCCATCGGCGAGTTTCACCTTAGGTTCATAGCCGAGCAACGTCCGCGCGCGCGAAATGTCAGCCACGCAATGACGAATGTCGCCCTCACGATATTTTCCTGTGACTTCGGGTCGAATGTCTTTGCCCAGGCCACGCGCCAGCATCAATGCGATTTCAGAGATGGAAATCGGAAATCCCGTGCCTATGTTCAGCGCCTGATAATCAGCCTTGTCTGTTTCCAGCGCCAGCATGTTTGCCTGGACGATGTCGCTGACGTGCACGAAGTCTCGTGTCTGCTCGCCGTCCTCAAACACCATCGGCGCCTCATCGTTTAATAAACGTCCTGAAAAAATTGCGCAGACACCGGTGTAGGGATTCGAAAGCGCCTGGTGTGGGCCATAGACGTTGAAATACCTGAGAGCAACAACGGGAATGTCGTAAGCACGTCCCACTACGAGACAGAACTGTTCCTGGTCCTGCTTTGAGATGGCGTAAACCGAAGAGGGGATGAGTGGCTTGTCTTCGTTTGTGGAAACCGGTCTGGCTTTTGCGCCGCATTGAGGACAGTTGATTTCCCAATCGCGATCGAGGAGCTGTGGCAACGTCCTCAGCTTCGGTTGCACTGGCCCACAATCATCGCAGGCGTAGGCGCCCTCGCCATAGATCGACATTGACGATGCCACCACCAGCTTTTGAATCTGTGGTCGCCGCTTGACGATTGCTTCGAGCAACACGGCCGTACCAAAATCGTTTGCTTTGACGTACCGGGCAATCTCATACATCGATTGGCCGACACCCACCTCGGCGGCTTTGTGGTAGACAACATCCACACCTTCCAACGCACGGTCGACGAGTTCAGGATCGCAAACGTCACCCTTAAGAAACTCGGCATTTGGATTGAGGTGTTGTGGCCCAGCACCGCCATGGACCTGTTCCACTAAGGCGTCCAGCACGCGGACGCGATGACCGCGCTCGATGAGCGCATCGACAATATGAGAACCAATGAAGCCCGCGCCTCCGGTTACAAGAATGTTCATGCTATACCCTCGATCGATGCACCGGGGCTCAAGCCCGGTGAGAATGAGACAAAATGACTTTTAGATAATTCGACATCCATACTACAGTCTTAGTCGTCGTTTGATAAATTCTCCTGCGCTCCAGATACCCACAGCGGCTGGCAAAATGGCAATCAACTCTGCCGGTAATCTAAATCGCGGCGAACCATAAAATATTATCGATTGCAGCAGCACGAGCGCCGGTACGCTCCACAGCAGCCACTGATATGGCACCCGTTCGCGAAGCATAACCACAAACCCAGCCAGAGCCGGTAAAAGTATCAACAAATATCCGATATTCAGCGTGTGTGTAGTGCCGGGAGCGTGCGGGAACACCTCCCAATCAAGTGGAACTAACAATGAGATCAACTTTGACGGGAGCAGACGAAAAAAAAACGAAGGATTTTCACGCAAGCGCTCCAGTGTCAGGCGCCGTAGATATCGCGACGTCGAGACTTCGCTGCCGGATTGTGCCGCCGCCCGAATAGCAGGATCGTCATCACCTGGCAGCGTGCCCCAGATTGGTTTGCCATTATGTTGCGGTGGCCAATAAGACGCGTACAAAGTCACACCATCTTGCGTGGCTATGGGAATAAATTCATGAAAGACGCGGTAGTTTCGGATGGTCCATGGTAGAAGCGTCAGGATAAACACTACTGTCATCACTGATAGCGGAGCGATTAACTGTTTCCAATCTCGGAACCGAGTGATCAGCAGTCCTACAGCAACGGCGATTGGCAATAGCAGGTTTGCCCCGCGAACAAGTGTGCTGAGCGCACAAAGGACACCAAAGACAATAATCCAAATCATTCGCGACGAGCGGAAGTAAAGGACAGCGGCAGCGAGTGTCAGCAACAGAAGAAATAGCGACAGGTTTTCCGACAACAGCAGTCGCGGCAACCAGACAAATCCCGGATAAATGGCGGCGATTACGCCGGCTAAGAGCGCACGACGCCATCCGATCAGCATTGCGCCCAGGGCGGTTAGCAGCAAAACAGTTAAGCCACCCAGTAGCGCTTGCGCGATCGTGGTTTGCCGCACGTCAATTCCCACCAATTTGTAAAAGCCCGCTAGAAAAAGAGGATAAGCAGGAGGACGCCATGTTGTACTTACACCTTCGCTATTCACGTAGCCGCGACCCTGGGCCAAGCCCGTCGCTAATCGCTGATAATCCGCCGCATCAGCGGACGGCGTCGTGGAATATGACAACGCACCGTAAGTTCTGAGACCAACGGCGAAAAAGAAGATAATCAGGAGATAAACTATTAAGTGTTTCGGCCGGTCTGTCACGAGACGAACTCGAAGCTCAGGTATCGCTATTCCGAAATCTGCTTCAATTCTTTGGCGGCAAAACTCTCGCGGTTCTGATTTCGAACAGGAACTTCACGGAACGACGAGCTGAGACTACAGAATAGATTGAACCGAAAGATGAGCCAAAAAGCTTGTAGACCATCCTTCAACTCAATCTTCTTTCCTTCCTGGTATGTACGACCGTAATAACTGATTGGTACTTCGTAGATGGGACAGCCGAGTTTAGCTACCTTTGCCGTCACTTCTATCTCAAAGCCAAAACCATACGAAGTAATAATCATGTTGCGGATGAGCTCCCCGCGAAACGCCTTGTAGCCAGTTTCGACGTCAGTCATATTCAGGTTCGTGAACAGATTCGATATGAAGGTCAGAAACTTGTTGGCGAGATAGTGATAGAAATACAGCACACGGGTCGCCCTCCGGACTAGAAATCGAGAGCCATAAACGACGTCGGCATTTCCATCGAGGATCGGGCCAATTACAGCCGGTATGTCGTCGGGGTCGTATTCGAGATCGGCGTCTTGCACGATCACAATGTCGCCGCTTGTCAACGCAAACCCGGTCTTGAGCGCTTCAGTTTTGCCTGAGTTCTTTTGGTGTCGAGTGACCTTTACCTGAGAGTATTCATTTGCCAGTCGCTGAGTGATTTCCGGAGTTTTGTCGCTTGAGCAGTCATCGACGACTACAATTTCAAGCAAGTTGGGGAGTTGCAGCAGTCTTCGCACGACACGCTCGATCGTGGTCGCTTCATTGTAAGCGGGCACGACTACAGAAAGGCGCGCGTTATCTGTCGCAGTTACCGAATTCGAGGTCGACAATGTCTGCTCCTTCGGGCTTCAATTCAATACAGATTCATAAATGCACATCAATCGCTCGGCCGATTCCTCGGGCTGAAACTTACGGAAGGCCGTTTGTTTTGCTGCCGCGCTCAATTCCGCTCGCCTGGCGGGGTCGCTCAGGAGTTCGTTAACAGCGCGCGCCAGATCGTCGGCCTGACCGGGTGGAACTAGTATTCCATCTTTACCATGCTGCACAACTTCCGGAATCGGACCAGTGGCGCTCGCCACACAAACACAGCCCGCGGCCATTGCCTCAATCAGTGCAATCCCCAGACCCTCGTAGAGAGAAGGAAAGACAAAAATGTCACACGCCCGGAGAAAGTCGACAACGTTTGGCTGTGCTCCAAGCATGTGAAAGCGATCGGCAACACCCAGGGTCTCGGCTTCGCCTTTCAATTGCGCAGCCCAACGAGTATCGCTTGTGGAGCCGACTGAAATCAGGTGAACGTGCGTGTGCTGCCGCAAAATTTCAGGGAGTGCGCGCAATGCATAAAGCAAACCCTTTTGTGGTGAAACCCGCGCTACGTTCACCAGTATCAGACTATCAGTAGGTATGTTCCACTCGCGCAGCAACTCCGCCCTGCTTTTCTCTTCTGCCTTCTTAATCAGATCCACATCGAAGGGATTGTAAACCAGCTCAATCGACTCGAGGGAAAAATGAAGATCGCGAGCGGCACTGTGCCTCACGTAATCACTGACGGCGATCAGCTTCGCACTTCCCAGGTTCGCAGTCCATCGGTCCAGAGCTTTAGCTGTATGACGCTTGATCAGACTGACGTCAGCCCCGTCAGCCCATGCTTGCGGCTCATGATCGGGATTGTGCACCGAGCTTAAAACGGGAACATTAGTGAGTCGTCCAGCCAGCCGGCTGATGATGTTTGCGGCCCACAGGTGGCTGTGAATCAGGTCCGGACGGTTCGCCCGTAACCAGTTGCGCAACCTGCTGATTCCCTTCGGAATATCGCGCGGACCACGGCAGTTGAGATTAATTACTGTTATCCCGAGTTCCTTGATGGGTTCAACCCAATGCGTTGCATGAGGGTAAACTGTAATCACGGTATTGACGATCCGTTGCCGGTCGAAGTGTTTTAAGTTTGTGTACAGAAGCCTTTCCGCGCCGCCGGGACCAAGAGTCTCAATGACGTGAGCCACGTGTATTTGATTAGCCATCTTAGCCACAAAAATCACAAACCACAAAAAGCACAAAAAGAGTTTATCTAAAGGAACAGGTCAGGTGAATCAGCTCAAATCGTTTTTGTGCTTTTTGTGCCTTTTTGTGGCCAGGCTCTCGTACAGCTTGGCCATCTTTGCCATTTGGAAATCGTAAGAACCGGTGGCGCGAACTCGGCGCTCGGCTTCTCTAGCCAGAGTTTGGGAAAAGGAACGGTCCTGTAGCAACTTGATTAAAGCTGTTGCGATCGGGCCTGAATATCTTTGGTCCACCATCGTCGCCGTTCTCTGATCTTCAATGTACTGTTTGTCGTAGTTTGGGATTCGGCTGGCCAGAACCGGTGTTCCACAAGCCATCGATTCCAATACCGACATCGGGGTCCCATCGCTGCTGGGTATAGAAACAGTCACATCTGCCAGACGGTAATAGTCAGGCATCTGCTCATGAGAGATAGCCCCGACAAAGCGAACCCGATCTCTGGCGGCCCCTTTAGAAAGAATCTCCCGGACCTTTGCTTCGTACGCTTCGTTTGTCGCTACCGGCAGCACCGCGAAGACAAAATATGCCTGCGGCACCGCGGTACAAACAGCGTCTGCCGCCATAGCGATTTTGTCGAGATTATAAAGTGGACGCATCAGGCGCGGGCTGAGAATCACACGGGCATCGCGAGGGAGGTTGAGCTGGTCCAACAGATACTGGGGCCGCGATTCTACGGGAGAAAAACGCTCCAGATCTATTCCGCCATGGACCACTTCTATCGGAACATCCGGCTTGCTGTAGCGGCGTACAATCTCGATCAGGTTTTGTGACCAGCACGTAATCAGGTCGGCATTGCGCAACGCATAAGGAGTTAACCAGCGTTCGCGAACGTCGGGACCAGGCTTCCAATCCTTTCCGAGAATATCACCGCCCATTACCGTTATTACCGTTGGATGAAAGCGCGACAGTGCTCCGTACCATGTGTTCACCCCGACAAAATGCGAATGCAGCACATCGATCTTCTCTCGACGCAGGAACCGGCGCAGTCGATAGATTTGAGCTGCCGTGCGCCATGAGCGTTTTAGATAAAATGGGCTGAGCTCGCCGAGATATTTCGCGCCGGCATTCTCAACTGCCTCAATGTGTTCCTGCGTAAGCTGCGCAAACGAAAACAGCGACATCTCGTTGCCGTGGTTGCTGAAGTATTTCAACCAGCGATGTGTGTGGATGTAGCGTCCGTCCGCGAGGTAACAGATACGCATGTTCTAGGCGGATGCGACCAGGCGGCGCAAGCGACGGCGCCCCAGATGGGCGACGCGGAAGAGTTGACCCGGATCTGTGGCAAGGGCATCGAGGAGAGTACCTAGGCCGCCGGCCTTTTCTCCGGCATTCATGCGGCTAAGCGCCAGTTCTAACTTTGCAGATGCCAGTCGCCGCTTGATGGCCGGGGAGTCATTCCAAAGCTCCGGATTCCTTTGCAAGGCGGCGTAGAGTGCGCGCATTTGTTTGCGACAGGTATCGATTGAATTGGCCACACCCGAACATTGCCCGGTATGTTCACGTCGCAGCGCGAGTGGCTCATTGCAGTAGTACACGCCATAACCGGCGCCGGCAACGCGAAGCGATAGATCGTAATCGTCCATCGGAAAGATAGATTGATCGAAATAACCGATCTTTTCGAAGACAGCTTTGGGCAGAGTAAAACCGGGAAAGATATGCGAGAACTCGAAAATATTACTCAAGCTGCGGAAACCGCTTTGAACAGGATGCTTTCTCAGTTCGCTTTGAATCTGATGCCAGGTGCGGCCGTCGAAGAGAACCTGACCTTCAGAATCGATAATCGTTGAGTCGCAGCAAAACAATCCGGTTTGCGGGTGATTGCGAAAAATATTTATCGCCGTCTCGACGTGGTTTGGCAGCAACGCATCGTCACTGTCGATGAAAGTAATCAGCTCACCCTGGGCCAGGCGGATACCATCGTTGCGTGCGACTGACGCACCACCGTTCTTTGGCTGTTCGTGCACGCGAACAAACGAATAATCAGGTTGCGATTTAAGCCACTCCACCGTGCCGTCAGTTGAGCCATCGTCGATAACAAGAGTTTCAATGTGCGGGTAGGTTTGTCTCTTGATCGAGTCGAGACACACCGCAATCCATTGCAGTCGATTGAAGGTCGGAATAATTACAGTTACAGGAAGCTGCATACTTAGTTACGGACGACGGCACGTACCGCGCTCTGACTCTGCAATTCCAGATCAGCCTGGACCATCTCACTCACCAGTTGTGGAAACGTATACTTTGATTCCCAGCCCAGCTCCTTTTGTGCCTTGGTCGCATCACCAACAAGCAAATCGACTTCCGCTGGTCGCAGGAATCGTTCATCGGTACGCACGTACTCCTGATAGTCGAGACCGACTTCGCCGAATGCAAGCTCACAGAATTCCCGCACCGTGTGGGTCTCGCCGGTTGCCACTACATAATCGTCCGGCGCGTCGTGCTGCAGCATTAGGTACATGGCCCGGACGTAATCTTTGGCGTGTCCCCAATCGCGTTTGGCCTCGAGATTTCCCAACCGTAACTCGTTAGTTAACCCCAGTTTTATCTGGGCCACGGTCGAGGTGATCTTCCGCGTCACAAACTCGTAACCACGTCGCGGCCCTTCATGGTTGAAGAGAATTCCGCTGAGACAAAACATATCGTATGCTTCGCGATAATTTCTGGTGAGATCGAATCCGGCGACTTTGCTAATACCGTACGGCGAACGCGGATGGAAAGGTGTTGTCTCATTTTGTGGTGTTTCCCTGACTTTGCCGAACATCTCACTCGAACCGGCAAAATAGAAACGACAGTTGGGTTGCAATTCACGCAGCGCGGCCAGCATATAGTGTGTGCCGTTGATGTTCGTATTCATGGTTGAGAATCCGTCGCGAAAGCTTTCTGCGACGAAACTCTGCGCGGCCAGATGGTAACACTCGGTAAACTCGTATTTGCTGACGACGTGAAAGATCGAGGGATAGCTCTCAAGGCTGGCCGGGTGCAGCACGACATCATTGAGAAGATGGCCGATGCGTGTAAAACGTCGCTGCGGGTCCTCAAGTGCGACGCGTCTGACTAACCCATGAACTTCGTAGCCGAGCGACAAGAGATGCTCGGCAAGATAGCTTCCGTCCTGTCCGGTGATGCCGGTTATAAGTGCTCGTTTGGTCATAGAATCGTCACCCTATCATAAGGCTCAAAAAGGCACAAAAATGGATACAAGGTTGGCTTTGCACAAAAGTGGTTAGCTCGATAGTTTCGAGGTGCTCCGTAGGAGCACGATGTTTATAGCCTGACAACCCTATAATGACCCCGCGCCCAGCGGAGCGCTATGTGGATTGTCGGTTCACTTCACATTCCGCTGCTCCGCTGCTGACGGAGCGGGATAATTCAGCACGCCGGGCTATAAACATTTTGCTCCTCCGGAGCAAGAACCTCCGTTTACAACAAAGGTCACGATACAAAGTCAGGATAATTGCGATCCCTCTCGATGATGATGAGATCCTCGCCGGGCCATGTGATGTTGAAGGCCGGGTCGTTCCAACGCACGCCACGACCGTGTTCAGGCGCGTAATAGGCCGCAGTCTGGTAACACACTTCGGTACTATCTTCGAGCGTTTGATAGCCGTGAGCAAATTCTCCCGGTACATACAACATTCGATGATTCTCTGCGGAGAGTTCTATCGGAAACCATTGTTTGAAAGTGGCGGACGCCGGTCGAAGATCGATAATCACGTCGTAAATACTTCCGCGCGTGCAACGCACCAGCTTCGTCTGATCGTAAGGAGGCAGCTGATAATGCATGCCGCGCAAGGTCCCCCTTTTCTCGTTGAAAGAGATATTCGACTCAACGAAGCGCGCGTTAAGCCCAAAACTCTCAAATTCGCGATCGGACCATGCTCGTGCAAAGAAACCGCGAGTGTCCGTAAATAGCTCAAGTTCGATCACGAACGCGCCCTGAAGTTTAGTCTCAGTTATCACCATGGGTTCAGCTGTTGATTCGTCCTGTCAGTTTTTGTAAATGCCATTCCGCCCGATAGAGACACTCTCTGCTGATCGTATTAAAGCTGCCGGGTGAGATCTCCAGCAGCATTTTTTGCAGAGACGTAACTATTCCCAATCTATCCCAATTCGAAAATTCTTTGAGAAATTCCCGCGCTTCAGCCAACTCGCCTTCCTCGACCAACGCTGCAATTAGTTGTCGGTAAAGACTTCTGCGTCTTTGGTTCTTTTGTTTTTGGTTGAGAGTACCTGATTCGAGATGACGACTAACGACTCTTAGCGCAGGCTTAAACATTTTGCTGTTCTTGTGAGTAGTTGCGGTCGGATGCCGCCGGTATTTGATCAGCTTCTCGCTCATGCCGTGAAACTTAGCTCCAGTCGCGGCGAGCTTGAGCCACATTTCATAATCTTCGCATCCGTGGAAGGCAGGCGATTCGTCGAATGGACCAGCCTTTCGGAAGCAGTCCAGACGCACCAACACAGATTGAACCGGAACGTGGTTATGAAGCAATAGCTTGTCCAACATCTCACGGCCTGCAACAGTTCCCGGAACGATCCGAAAGCTCGTTGCTCCCGGGATCGATCCGGGCTCATAAATGATGTGCCCGTCACTATAGACCACATCAACATTCATCTCGTCCATGACTTGCAGCTGGCGCTCAAGCTTTTCAGGTAGCCAAAGATCGTCAGAGTCAAGAAAGGCCAGCAAGGTCCCGCTTGACTTCTCAATACCCGTATTTCTCGCTTTCGCTTGCCTGCCATTTTGCTGGAAAACGTATTTGACTCGACTATCCTGCGCTGCAAAACTCCGGATGATCTCTGCCGTCTTGTCTGTGGAACCATCGTCTACAACGAGCAACTCCCAGTTCCGGTAAGTCTGATTGCGCACCGATTGAATCGAATCACCGATATAAGTCTCGGTGTTATATGCGGGCATGATTACACTGACCAGCGGCTGCACGATCTTACTCTCCCAGCAGTCGTCCGACGAAATTCTTAACGAACGTCTCTCGGCTAAACAGTTCTGCACGCTTGCGCGCAGCGTTGGCCATACGCGTGCGCAAGTTGTCGTCGTTTATGAGGCGTGTGGTGTAGTCTCTCAGTTCATCCAGGGTTTCCCAGAGAAAGCCGCTTACTCCGTGTTCCACGATCTCCGCCTGTCCGCCCTTCTTGATAACGACAGGTACACACCCCGCAGCCATTGCTTCAACGGTGGAGATGCCAAAGTGTTCGACGAAAATCGGACGGATGTTTTGATCCTCACCGTATCCCGCAGCGTGCCAGAAAATGCTCGCCCGTTCATACAAACTCGTCAACTCGTCGCGCGCGATATTCGCGCGAACATATGCTCCACTGGCGGCAGCAAGCGTAGTGAGTCGTTCAAAATAATCCTTGTGCGCAGGTGTTTCACCTAAACCGCCGACGCAATAATACTTCCAGTCGACCGGGGCCTCACTGTTCATACGATTGTAGACATCGAGCATCTGCTCCTGCTTCTTAGTGTGTCCTTCGCCTTCCACCGCAAAGCGTCCGACGCTGAGAATGATCTTGTCTTTGGCCACCGTGCGGAACGATGTATTCACCGGTGGGTATACAACTTTACAGTCGATGCCCCAGCGCTTTCGCGCCCATTGACTGGAGAAATCGGAAATAGCCGTCTTCAGTTGATAAGTCTCCATCCGTTTTTTCCAGACCCAGCTTTGATACAGATACTTTGCGGGATACTTCAGTGCGAGTTGTGTGTCGAGCCCCCCTTCGGGTTTTACATAGGGTGCGGTTGGGGTCGGAAACAGCAGGATCAACGCACCTTTCCGGGCGTGAGAAAAGGGCGGCACGCCATGCATGATGGCTATGAAAATGTCACTTGATTCACTGAGGTGAGAGAGAAAATTTTGCGACTGCCGGTAATGACTTAATGGATTGTGTCGCGAGAGTTGCGGTTGAGTTCCTGGTAGATCAACGTAATGCAGTTTAACGGCGTGCAAGTTGGTGCCGGAATTCTCGCCCAGTTTCTTCGCAGTGAGACCTGGAATGCGATGAAACAAGTTGACCTGATGGTTTTTAGCCAGAGCCTCGGCTAATAATGCAGCAACGAATTCGGAGCCTCCAATTCCGCTACCGAGCGGTTCGTTGTAAATGCTTATTTTCATCAAGAGCGACGAGCAGACTTTTTTGAATTTGCAAGGCTAGTGATCCTAATCTGAGCCGGCAAAATTTGGGTCGTTGCGGATGTGAATAAGAATCAACTTAACAAAGCGGTTTTATAGGCCGCGATTGTCTCTCGTGTACACCTCTCCCATCCAAATAATTTCGCACGTTCCAGAGACTGTTGGCGCATGCTCTTTCGCAGTTCAGTACACTGATAAACATCGAGTATCCCCTGGCATATGCTTTCCGTGTCCATGGGATCAAACATTTTTCCTGCCTCACCCACCACCTCCGGCAAGGAAGAGGTGTTTGAAGTAATCACTGGAGTACCACATTTCATAGCTTCCAGCGGCGGTAATCCGAAACCCTCATATAGCGAGAGGTAAATGAAAGCCAACGCGCCACTATAGAGTGGTGACAAGTCTTCATCAGCGACAAAATCGGTGAAGATTATATAGTCCGAAAGATTATCTACCTCGGAGATCGCGGCAAAAATGTGATCGTAGTCCCACCCTTTTGGACCAACCAGAACGAGCCGCAGGTTTTTAAGACGTTCTTGCTCGACGACGCGCGCGAAACAGCGAATCGCCTGGTCGAGGTTCTTGCGCGGTTCAAGAGTGCACAGGCTGAGAAGGTATTCAGTGTCCGGCGGAATGCCATATTTCCGCTTAACATTGCCAAGCGCGTTAGTGTCCGTGCAAGGAAGAAAGGTGTCCGCAGCTCCAAGTGGTACCACGAATATTCGGTCCGGATGAAGGTCTGGACGATACTCGCACAAATCATTTTTGGTTGATTGCGAAATACACAAGGAGAAATCTTCGGGACCCAGGCTTTCCAAAACTCGCGTTACACCATGGCTTACAGGTGCTTCAAAAAGCTCCGGACGTCGTACGGCAATGAGGTCATAAACAGTCAAGAATCTCTTCAGGTTCGATGCCGTTCGCATTTGTCCCGGGATGCGATTGAAAGGAGAGTGAAAGATATTTGCACGTGCAAGTGTTTTAGCATCGACGGGAATCGAATGTGATCGGGCGGTTTGGTAAGCATGATAAAGAAGTTTTCGCACAGCCTTTCGATAGAATTGCATGCTCCTGGATTTGCCTGCTTCGATGCTGCGTGTCAAATTCGTAATGTTCTGAAAGAGCTGGCGACGCGTTCGTGAAGACTTGCTCATTGCCAGCGGAACAACATGCAATTGCGTGTCTTCGGTTACGTGGTCCAAAGACGCGTCAACTTCGGGCCCAATACAAAACGTTAACTTGCATTCGGGTGAAGCGGCTAAGCCTCTGGCGACGTTTTCTACCGTTCTGTAAATGCCAGTGCGATAGCGCGGAACGTTGTGTCCTCCTAACACGGAGATGTCGTAAAGAATTTCTATCATTCAGAGTAATGGTTCGAACCGCGACAGAGACTACTTATCCTGATCTCCTAGACTTACTCAAGTGAATAAACATCAACCAGCTCCAGTTTCATGAGGAGGTCCTTCTCTTCATCGCGGTCTTTTTTAATGCATATGCCATTCTCATCGACTGTCTCGCTGAATTTGCCTTCGAAGTAGCCTTCTTCGGGCGACAGTTCCCTGATCTGTTGCGGTCTCTTGTCGTGCCGCACAAAAAAGGCATTTACGCCGTTACTGCTACAACCAACGAACACATATCCTTTGCGTTTCGCGAGCCAACACAGCGCTTGCAAAGAGGCACCGAAATAAAATGGTCCGTGGCCATTCTGGGCTCGATCGAAATTTTCTTTGTAGGGGATGGTGAGCGCTGCTTGTGGACCAAACCGGTAGTTATATTCGATGACAACTATGACGGGATTAATGACTTCAATGGCGCGCCATATCCAAAAGTCGTTGCCGTCAATGTCGATTGACAACAAACCAATCTCACCAGTTACGCCGTTTTCGCGCAGCAATTCATTAATGTTGTCCTGGGTAACAAAGGCTTGTACTGGCTTAACGTCATAAGCCCAATAGACCAGGTCTTTCGTTATTCGCTCAATATTCGCCGCGCTGCTATCCATGACCAGCCCGGACCAATTGTTGTTTACAAGCAGAAACCGAGTATTGGCCTCGCGATAGTCCTGCACCCCAAATTCGACAAAATACTTTTTAGGAATATCGATATTGCGAATGAGATGTTGAATTATTCCGTCCTCACCCCATTGCGAGAAGACGCGAAATTCATAGTCGTTTAAGTTGTCACTCTTGAGGTTGCTTAACTGCCGGCTCTCGATTCTGCCAAGAGCTTCCTGAACATAATGCAAACGTCGATCGTTTTGATCCACCCGCGTTTGCAGACGACTGAGCCGGTCGTCAAACGACTTCAATATGGCTCTAGCTGATTTGATTGGATGAAAGAGAAACATACTGGTATGTCAGTGACGTAGCGCAACGTGTGCCAATCACTGATAGGGTTCAGTTTGAAAACGCCGAAGGCGTTGGCTAATTTCAACCCTGGGATATCAATCCAAAGTTTTGTTCAACCCTGAAAGGGTTCCTCCCCTGGCGAACCCTTTCAGGGTTCAATCCTTATTTGGGGTTCATTCCCAGGGTTGTCGCTGCGCTCCAACCCTGGGCTGAAATTAGCCAACGCCTTCGGCGTTTTCAAACTGAACCACTACCCAATCACTTGTTACAATGAACTCGCCCGCACGACCTGGAGGTTTTCCTGTTGCTGCCGCTGCTCGGCAGGGTAAATGAACTCCTTTCCGTTCATGATTCCATCACAGATCACGTCCAGCCCGAGATCGCGACCCGGCAGAAGTTGGTCAATGCTGTCAAGCTCAAGCCGGTAGGGAGAACCCGCCTTGCTTTCTCTCATGAACGACAAAGGAATCATGCGACGGAAGAAGAAATGATAGGCGTACTTGCGCGCCCGTTCAGTTACACGTTCATCCAAACGCTTGCGCTGTGGTAACTCATCGAGCATCTGAAAGTATTGTGCTGGAGTGGCCGCGTCCCTGGTTATGCCCTTATTACGTATCCACGCCTCGCCCGCCACGATGGTCGGAATTCCCATGCTCGTCAGTTCAACCCCGGTTTTGGTTCCATAGATGATTACCGTGTCACACTGGCTCATCGCGGCATAAGTACTAACCTGACTTTCGGGAGGTATGACAATAATGTTTTTCGGAAGATTCGGAAAGACCCGCTGTATCTCTGCGACCAGGGGCTGTCGCGATGGCAGCGTCCCTCTGATCTCGGCAGGGTGTACGCGAATCAACAATTGCAACTCAGGGCGCGATATAAAGTATCGGATGGTTTGGATTACCCATTCGAGCATGTTAGGGAAGGCGTTGGCCCGATAATGCAACTGAGCATCCCACATGACGTTGGTTAGCATGCCGATACATGGCCGGTTGAAATCAACACCGAGTTCGGAAGCGATGCTCGAAACATCTTCTTCCGGTTTTTCGTGAAACCAAATCCAATCTCTGCTCCCCCGCCATCGGCTTTTCAGGTATTCCATAACCTCTTCTTCCATTCGCGTATCCCAGCTTAAGTGTTCCCAGTTCGCAGTCGGTTCTTGGAGTAAAGTGTGGTGATACGTGTCATAGTGACTAAAGATAAAGCACTGTTTGCGATAGGCCGGGTTCCAATTGATCACACGCACGTTCCTGGACCTGGCCACCTCTCCAATCAATCCCTGGGGCACATAAATTCCATGGTGGAAACAGGCGGCGGCGAATAGATAAGAGTCGAGCAGGTTGCGGGTGACTTGAGTTGCGATCAGAGCAGCTTCAAAGTAGCGTCGCAGAATAGGTTCAGCATCTGGTTCGGCCTTCAGATTTCCACTGGCGAAGAAGCGGAGTGCGCCAGCTAACGCATGCTCGCCTACCGCCAGTCCGTCGAGTTCGAACGATTCGATTTCCCGGACAGGAATTCGCGCCGCTAATGAGCCTGCCGATTGACGATCCTCTGCGGAGATGAAATCACTATAACGATGAATGGGCAATCCGAGCGATTTGTACATCTCATAGCCTGGCGAGAAACACTTTGCGCACAGGTCCTGTTGTGGACCATGGGCCGCAAATTCCGATTGACTCGGAAGAAAGTTAAGCATCGCCTGGATACAAGCTGGAAGCAGTTCATCACAAAGCAGGATATGAACCTGAGCGCCACGGAGGGTCAACGCGACGGCAAGCATACTCTCGACAATAGCTCCCGGAATGAACCCACCAGCACTTGTTGCTATCAAGATTCGTGGACCATTGGCGCTACTCGACAGCGCCCTGGTCCATAGTCCGGGTTCACTTTGCAGAAGTTTTTGCCAGTTGGGATATGGGCTTTCCGGCTGGGGCTGGGGTCGTAACCGACGCCAGACTCTTTGCGGCAGTGATCGCATAAATAACTTGTGAAGCTTCAAAGATTTTCAGAGCAACAGAGTTAAGTATTAATTTTCCTAGAGCTCGAGAAGTCGCTTCCTTTCATCCATGTCTCAATTTTAAGGAAACCGGCCTGGTGCGCTAATCGGCCCGTAAAATGCGTTCGGCGAGCGCCGCGCCGTTAAGCCCGTGAGCACTGAGAGCCTCGGCAGGCGTACCACATTCCGGAAAACCTTCAACCGCAAAAATTTGAAACGGGGTCTTTTCCAAAAGCCGTTTGCGTTTCATTGCACTCAAAATGAAATGACCCAAACCACCTACCGGTGCGTGATCTTCCAGCACATGCACGGCCCGGCAATCACCGACAACATCCTTGAGCCACTCCGCGTCGACGCGGTTGAGCCAGGGCATGTTCACGACCTTTAACTGAAAACCCTTATCACGAAGTAGTTCGGCTGCCAGCAACGCTTCGTTCAGCATCACTGGTCCATAGGCAAAGAGGATGGCGTCATTGCCTTCAGAAAGCGTTACGCCCCGGCCCATAGTAAGCCTATAGTCCGGCGGCAATTGAATCACGCGAGGTGATGGGCCAATGTTGAGCCGGAGGACACAGTTTTCGGACGACTTGTTGACAATGTATTCGACCGCCATGCGGGTTTCGATCGCATTGCACGGTTGTACGATCTCGAAATTAGGCAGCGCACCGAATAGCGATATATCGCGAATGCTTTGATGTGATTGACCGGGTCCGGCAGGTATCAACCCGGCATAGTGATTGACGTAGATAATTCTGGTTTGCTCGCATGCGTTGTTGTAAATCTGTTCGTTAGCGCGCGCCGACAGAAACGAAGCGAAGGTGTTTACAACCGGCAGGAACCCTGCAAGTGCCAACCCTCCCGCCATTGAAACCATATCCTGTTCAGCAATGCCGTTTTCGATGAACCGATCCGGATAGCGGGCTTTGAAAGTCTTTAGCCGGCAGTCGGCGGTTAGATCCGCATCAAGGACGATAAGATCGTCGCACGTTCCGCCCACATCGGCGAGTGCTTCTCCGTACGCGTCGACCACATATTCAGTAGAAACATTGCTGCTCGTTGCAGAATCAGACGGATAATCTTCCAGCGCTAACGGTGCTAACTTGAGTGCGAGCAATTTGCCGTTGATACGTTGCGTTATTTCTTCAAAGGCGGCGACAAAGGAGTCATCGTCCGGGGCACCGGCGTGCCAACGATAAAAGCCGCCACCTGCCTTCAGCGCAGCCGGATGCTCCATGAAGGAAACTCCCCGACCCTTGATCGTATCGGCGATCAGCAACTTCGGCTTATCGTGGATGCGGCGGAATTCATCAAAGATCCTCGACATTTGTTGGAAGTCGTGTCCAGAACAACGAGCAACATGCCAGCCAAACGCTCCGAACTTAGTTTCCAGATCCCCCAGGTCGCCGATTTCGCTGACCAGTTGGTCTGACTGCAATTTGTTGTGATCGACGATGACCGTGAGGTTCGTGAGTTTCTGATTCACCGCGCTTTGAAGGGATTCGTAAATCTGTCCTTCCTGCAACTCGCCGTCCCCAGTCATAACGAAGACCCGTCCGCCCCAGCCACGCATTCCCTTGGCAAAGGCAAAGCCCTTGCCTTTCGAAATGCCCATGCCCAGTGAGCCAGTGTTCGCTTCCATGCCGGGTGTGCCAACGTCCGGGTGACCATAAGTGCCTCCCAGCCTTCTGAGTCTGACGAATTTCTCCTTTGGCAGAATACCGATCGAAAAGAGCACCGAGTATTGTCCCGGAACGTCGTGTCCTTTCGACGAAAAGTAAATATCGCGATTTGGATCGTCGACGCCCAGCGTGGCCGTATTCATCTCTGCGTAATACAGCAGCGTAACAATATCGAGTGAGCTGAAGCTGGAGCCGATGTGACCTGACCCAGCGCGTTTAACGGAGGCTAGCGTATTGGCCCGACACATGTCGGCCAGCAGTTCCAGTTGAAGATCTCTGTTCACGTCAGCGGAGCGAATTCGCTGAAACTCATCCAGCGGTATGAGTGAAATCTGTACCATGAAGATTAGCCTTTAAGCAGGATACCGTGACCGGGAAACGTGAGGCAAATTGGCCTTTCCTGTATCAATTAGTTCGCGTGCAAGCCGCAAATCGGCTGGATGGTTAACATCAAAACCTTCGTAGTTCTCAGTAAAGAAGGGCGCCAGCACAGTTCCGGAAATCGTGCGGCCTTCGAAAACCACTCTGCACCAGGCGATTTCCAGGCTGGCGTTTTGCACGTATACATCTGGCAACGATTGGTACTGACTGCTGTGCCACGGTAATTCTGCCGGACTCAAAGGTAACAAAGGCATCATTCTGTTATTTCGCACAACCCACATTTTGCCTGGATGCTGTTTGCATTTCTCCACGGCGCGTAAGGAATCTACGCCTTCTTCATTCAAGAACTGATTCCAGGCGCGCTGAATCGTCTCCGGCTGCCTGAAGGGACTCGTCGGTCGCAGAATACTAAAGCAATCAAATTCGCGATTCTGATCGCG
Organism: Pyrinomonadaceae bacterium; assembly: GCA_036003745.1. GTDB lineage: Bacteria > Acidobacteriota > Blastocatellia > Pyrinomonadales > Pyrinomonadaceae > PSRF01. Next base: position 16,908 of record DASYSD010000096.1, on the reverse strand, counting down.
AAACCGCTTCAGCGTGAATTCGACCCAATCAATATCCGGCGAAAGATCGCCGGACATTTCAGCCGGACGAAGAAACGGAGCTTCGGCGCCATAGTGTTTCGCGATATCCGCATATCGTTCCGAGTCGGTTGAGACAACGACGCTCTCGAATATTCTACTCTCCAGAGCAGCAGCGATCGTGTAGGCAATAACCGGATGATCACCAAGCAGGTGCACGTTTTTATCCGGCACGCGCTTGGAACCCGCTCGGGCTGGGATCAGCGCTATCACACTTGGAGCTTTGGAGCCGTCCACCAATTGGTTTTACCTACACCAGATCAGGATCAATACTGATGTAAACGTCTTTCAGATTCGAATAAACATCAAGCGCTTCGGTGCCTGGCTCGCGCGAACCATTTCCTGATTGCTTCACGCCGCCAAACGGCATATGCGCCTCGCTGCCAAAAGTGCCGGCGTTAACTACCGCAACTCCACTCTGAACTTTTTTTGTAAACTCAATGGCCCGGTGCACGTTGCGTGTATGGATGCAAGCCGTCAGACCGTAAGAAGAGTTATTTGTTAATGCCAGGGCCGCTGCGAAGTCTTTGACTCGGTAAAGTGAAGCGATTGGACCAAACAATTCCTTCACTGAAATCTCGGCATTCGGAGAGGCGTTTTCAACCAGCGTAGGCGCTAGATAGTAACCGTGACGGTGTTCATTGTCAGTCAATCTGTAACCGCCGGTTAGGATGGTTGCTCCATCCTGGCGCGCACGCTCGATGGCCTCCAACATGTTTCGCAGTTGCCGCTCGTTTATTACCGGTCCAAAATCGGCTTCGTCGTTGGTGCCAATACGTAACTTCTCACATGCTTCAATGAGCATCTGACGAAATCGATCGTAAATCTGATCGAAAATGATGATCCGGCTACCAGAAGCGCAGCGTTGTCCGGCGTTACTGAAAGCAGATAACAAGACCCACTTCCGGGCGCTGTCGAGATCAGCGTCATCGCAAACGACCAGCGCGTTCTTTCCGCCCAGCTCCAACGAAATCTTTGCCAGACGGCTGCCAGCTTCCACGGCGATTCGGCGTCCCACAGCAGTGGAGCCCGTAAAGCTAATGACACTTACATCTGGATGCTGCACCAGCGGCGCGCCTGCCTCTTCACCGTATCCGTTTACTACGTTCAGGACGCCAGCGGGCAGACCAGCGTCGTGGGCGATTTTGCTGAAGGCCCACGCGGTGGCCGGCGTATCTTCAGCCGCCTTCAGCACCGCGGTGTTTCCGCAGATCAATGCGGGAAAAACTTTCCACGCCGCATTAGCGATCGGTGTGTTCGCGGCTATGATTAATCCGGCCACGCCCATCGGCTCCCGGATTGTCATTGCCTGTTTGTTCTGGACGGCTGAAGTAGTTGTACGACCGTATAGTCTCTGGCCCTCTCCTGCCATGAAGACGCCTTGATTTACTGCCGCGTCCGTTTCGCCCAGAGCATCTCGATAAGACTTGCCCGTCTCTGCTGCGACAATCCGAGCCACGTCTTTGCGTTGGGCCTTCAAAGACATGGCGACCTCCAGCAGCATCTCGCCGCGTTTGACGGGCGGCACAGCAGCCCATCCGGCTTGTGCAGCTTTCGCTGCCGCCACAGCCTGCAAAATATCTTCACTTAACGAGCGTGCTACTCGCGACAACAATATGCCGTTGGCAGGGTTCAGCTTGTCGAAAAACGTTCGGGAGATAGCGGACCGCTCTTCTCCGCCTATCCAGTTCAGAATTTCCGCAGGCACCGATAAATCTTGCAATGTCGTCACCTTCACCACGCGGTCCAACCGCCGTCAATCACCATATTTGCTCCGGTCATATATGACGAAGCATCCGAAACAAGGAAAATGATCGCACCGTTATATTCGTTGGGTTCGGCCATTCGGCCCAGAGGTACTCGCGCGGTATAGCTTTCGAGAAACTGTTGGTCCTGATTGTTGAAAACTCCGGCGAGTGTAAGAGTGTTTACGCGCACCTTTCTGCTGGCCCAGTATGTGGCCAGGTAGCGAGTGAGATTCAATAGCGAGGACTTTGAAGCGGAGTAGGCCACCGGTTTGAAAAATGGTTCCCCTTTAGCGCGTCGATAATCGTAGATACGTTGATCAGGGGAGATTAAACCGTATATTGATCCAATGTTCACGATTGAGCCGCGGCCTGCCTGGGCCATTGCGCCGCCGATAACCTGGCAGCACAGGAACACACCTTTGGTATTCACTTCCATGACCTTGTCCCACGAACTTTCGGGATACGACTCAAACGGGCCAGTTTCTTCAATGGGTGCGTCTGGTGGTGAATCGAGACCGGCGTTGTTGATGAGCGCGTCTGGCACACCCCATTTTGTGATTACCGCCCCCAGTCCTGCTTCGAGAGAATTACGACTTGTAACATCAGCATCAACCATTAAGACTTTGTCATGATCTGCCTCGGCAAGACCAGAGACGTCGGATGGCGCGACATCAAAAACAGCAACACGAGCTCCGGCCTCAATCAGAGCGCGTGTGAACTGCCGTCCCAATTGTCCGCAGCCGCCGGTGACGACGACTACTTTACCTTCGACACGAAAATAATTTTGCGGCATGGCTTTGCACAAAAGGTCAGAAAGTCCCACCGACGGCAGTCGGTGGATTGTTCAGATCCTTTCTAAACAAACTCCAAAACACCAGCATTCTAATCCCACCAACGGAAGTTGGTGGATACTTCAAGTCCTTACTAAGGTTGGACTTGAACAATCCACCAACTTCCGTTGGTGGGATTCAAAACTGAATAATGAGCCTTCTGGTTAGAAAGGATCTGAACGATCCACCGACTGCCGTCGGTGGGATTTCCCACTTTTTGTGCAAAGGTTTGCGGCATGCAGATTCAGTCACGATCTAAACGCAACACCCGGTCAAACAAGTCACAGATTTCGCGAACAGCACCCTGACCGCCCGCAGCTTTCGTTTGGTAACAAGCATATGACACTACGTCTGGATGAGCATCACTGACAACGATGGGCAAAGCGACGGTCATTAGGCACGGTAGATCGTTGATATCGTTGCCGACGAATGCTACCTGTTCAAGAGTGAGCTCCATTTTATTGACCAGCTGATCGAGCACCTGGAATTTATCCTCGCAATTCTGAATGCACTCGATATTGAGTTTGCGACTACGCGCTGACACAACGGGATTTGGCTCCGTTGAGATAATCACAGTTGCGACGCCGAGTGCCCTCAACTTGCTGAGTCCGATGCCATCGCTGCGTGTGCATCGGACAGCCTCGCGGCCGTCTTCGAAAACGTAAACGGTGTTGTCGGTGAAAACGCCGTCGAAGTCAAAAGCAACGAGCCGTATGTTACGGATGATTTTCGCGAGCGATGCAGTGTCCAGTGTGCTGAGGTTATTAGTCACCCTGCTCCATCCAGGCCTTCAATAGTAATGTTCTCATCTTGTTTGAGCGGCCGCCGTGTAACTTTGCCTATCACTTGATCCAGTTCATACGGCTGCAATCCGTCGCTGGGTGATTTGATTGCAATATCCTCTCGTCGCATCACGTGATTGGCAGGCACGTCCACTGCTGCGACAAGCTTCTTTCCCATCTTCTGCAACGGCGCAACCTCGCTTGGGTAGGTCCGCTTTAGCCCGTCCCCAAGCGCCATACGCACGCGTCTCAAATCCCGAACCACGCGACGCATGCCGCCTCTTTCAAGGGAAAAAGCGTGATCGGTGCCTTTCATTGCGCGGTTTAAAGTGAAATGCTTTTCGACGATTCGAGCGCCAAGAACGTAGGCGGCCACAACCATAGCGATGCCACTGTCGTGGGATGACAATCCGACTACTACGTCAGGGAATCGTTCGCGAAAACTTGTGATCACCCGCATATTCATTTCTTCGAATGCACAAGGATAACCGGCCGTGCATTGCAGGATCGCAAGTTGTGAATTGATCGGCATCACTGCATCGTAAGCCCTTTGGACATCCTCAATGGTGCCGCCGCCGGTACTCACGATTACCGGCTTTTGAAAGGCGGCGACATATTTTAAGAGCGGAATATTTCGTAAATCGCCGGAAGCTATCTTAAAAGCGGGTGTATTAAGTTCGGCGAGAAAATCGGCGCTGCGAAAATCAAAGGCGGTAGCGAAAAACGCCAACCCCAGTTCTCGCGCAAAGCGCTGCAGCTCTTTATACTCTGACATTCCGAACTCCAGGAATTCTCGATGCTCTCCATACGTCGCCCCGAAACTGTTTTCATTTTCGTATGGCTTATTGTACATCTCACGCGTATAAAGACTTCGATTGTCTCTCTTTTGCAGCTTGACGGCATCGACCCCACATTCCTTTGCCGCACGAAACAGTTCCTTGGCGGTCTCCAAATTGCCCTGATGATTGTGGCCGATTTCGGCGATTACATAGCAGTCGCTGGCGTCGTTAATTTGTGTTGATTCGATTTGCAATGTTCGGTTCATTCAGATCCCCTTACCTGGAATTCATATCACCCAAGCGCTTGAGGTAATTAACGATTCTCTTTCTCCGACCACCCTGGCCTAACAATCTGCTCGCTAACCAGTAGAAGAAACGGTGTATACGATAATACAGTCTGCGTAACGGCGGCCAAATCACAATGATCGGAATCCAGAACTTACGCTGCCACGGAATGATTTGTGACTGCAGCAAGTATGGGCCAGTCGCAAGAGCTTTCTTCAAATGGGCGTTCCGATCGTGCCAGACCCTGCCGAACTGTTCGCCTTTATATCTAACGGCAATCGGTTCATCGTTTATGAGCCTGGTATGCAACACTTGATCTGCGTAACGAAAACGAGTGCTCATCGCGATCTGAATCATCAACAGCCGGTCGCTGGCAATGACTCTGGGAAAATTTTTAAAGGCGCGCCTGAGAAAATCTCTACGGAAGAGTCCATAAATAAATAAATGATGCGGACTGCCATGAGCCAGAGCCATTGCCAACTGAAACGGAGTCATTGAGTTGGGATTTTTTGCGCCTTCGAACCGGACCACGTCATGGGCGCTTCCGTTTTCGTGCAAACGCTGGACGGCGCTCATGGCCACTGAGGCCTCCGAATGGCCTTCCAGTTCCTCAACCATCGATCCCACAAAACTTCTGCTCCAGAAGTCGTCATGCGCCGCCCACATGAAATATTTGCCGCTTGCTTTTTCAAGCACACTCTCAAAGTTTGCAATGATACCGATATTAGTGTTGTTGAAACTCAACTTGATTCGCGCATCTCGGGCCGCGTACTCCTCACAGATTCGTCGCGTGTTGTCGGTGGACGCATTATCGGAAATGACTATTTCGAAATTGTAGTAGTCCTGCGCGAGAAGACTGTCGATCGCCCGCGGGAGATCTCGCTCGCCGTTGTAGACCGGCAAGCCGATGCTAACTAATGGATTGCCAAATGCCACGTGCATTCTCTCGAAGGATTCTGCGAGTAGGTCCTCAAACGGCTTTGACTCAAAAAGACTGTGCACCAGGCTAAAGCCTGGTGAGAATGAAAAAGACCTCTGAGGCAAAGCATCCTCAAACGATTCTTTTGATGTAACCGCCCGGCCAATACGTTACCGGTTTTGAGATGTTACCCTCGTTAAATTGAAACGGCGGCTGTTCGATAACGAAGCCAGGGTTGGTCGCGACAAACTCCTGCGCTGCTGCGCGCGGGTTGTTCCATGACCAGTCTGGTTGCGTCCGCGGAGCACCGACTACCTGTTCCATGATTCCGTCCATGGCCACAATGTAGGATCCCGCGGTTACAAGACTGGCATACGCCTTCAACTCAGCTAGAACATGCTCTTTGGTATGGCATGAGTCCAGCAGCACCAGCACGGTTTCTCCTTCGCGGACCTGCGCTTTAGCCTGAGCAACGACGTTGGGGTCGGTTGAGCTTCCTTCAATTAAGGTAATCAAAGGAAACAGTGGATGGGATTCGATCGCTTGCCGGTTATGTGGCCGGATCTCAATATCAATGCCCACAACCCGTCCTCGACCCATTGCTTTGCACAAGCTCGCGTAGAAGACCAGCGATCCACCATGGGCTACACCTGTTTCGATGATCACATCCGGCTGAACTGAGTAGATGACTTCCTGTAAACGGATCATGTCCTCAGGCAACTGAATGATCGGACGGCCAAACCAACTGAAGCTATAGACGTACTTGTTGTCCCACCCACTCCTTAGCCAGGCGTTAGAGATTGCTTCGAAGGCTTCCTGGCTCCCGATGTCGTGCTCGATCTCGCCACCGTTTTCGTCGACGATCACGACGCCGGCCTCAAAATTAATTTTGATCACCCGAACCTCCGCGACCTCCGTATGATTCAAGCAGCGTTGGAATATCCGCGAGCACGTTGGACGGCTGGAATTCAAATTCCGTTCGCATTCGATCGATGTTGATCGGGGGAAAACGAATGGCTGGAGCTTCCTGTTCAAACTCCACGCTGCAACCCGTCAGTTGGCTGATTCTGTCCATAAGCTGCTGGTTCGTTACGTTTACTCCACTCGCAAGATTGTAAATCGTTTGCTTGCCTTTCGTGGCAATGTTGATGAGCCCATCCACGACGTCGCGAATGTTGACGTAATCCTTTGTTGAATCAGCAGACGTTCGCAGTATCACGTTGCCTTGCGACAGCGCCTCTTTAATGACTGAGGGAAGAAAGTTATCGGAGGTTAAGTCGTCTCCGTAAACGTTTGAGAGTCTCACCACTCGTGTGTTCTTTCCACAGGCCAGCGAGAGTGATTCGCCCATAGCCTTCGAGATGTTATAGAGATCGCCGGGATTCAGAGAGTTAAATCTAAAGGAGTCCTCCTCTCTGGCCTCTGACATACCGGCTCCATATAAACGAGTAGAAGACAAGTAAAGCAGGGAATCAAATTCCACTTCCTGTAGGACCTCTAGTAGTTTACAGACATGTGCACGTGCGGTGTCAAAAGGCCTTGACCTGAAATCTGCCGTCAGGCCAATGCAGTAAATCAGGTGACCGGCATTGCCGTTGAAAATTGTCTGATCGCGGCGAGGAGCGTCGAAGGGCATGCCAAGCTCCTCTAGTCTCCTGACCAAATGAGATCCGATAAAACCAGAGGCTCCGAGAACAGTGATCATTAGTTTGCAATCAGGGGATGCTTAAAATATCGCTTTGCCACAAAAGTCGTTTTCATTCACACCGGGCTTCAGCCCGGTGGAAAAGGGCACTTACATAGTGAGAAACCGTTTCAACGGTTTCCCTAGCGAAAGTGGCGAAAACCGTTGAAACGGTTTTCTGTTGATGCTGCACGTCTAGCACCGGGCTCAAGACCGGTGTGAATGAAAACGACTTTTGTGGCAAAGCCTTAAAATATCGGATGATGTAACGCAGGGTCTTTGTGCAGCAGCAGCTTCGGGCTGACATTTTCGACGATTCGCAGTCCGAGCCGCTTCACCAGATTTGGATCGGTTGTTGCCAGCGCGTTGAAGCCATGCGGCGGCCCCTCAAGATACACGCGATCCACGGGAATAATCTCAATTGGATGGCCTGCCATCGGGTAGTTGTTGTGAAAGTCGCGGATCGCGAAAACCGAATAACCGTATGACTTCAGGAACTGCACTATCGAAGTCTTCTCAAGACCTTCACTCCAATCTACGAAATTCCGGTGAATCTCGAACACGATATTTGGCCCATGCCTGGCGATTGTATCGCGGGCCCCGGCAAGTGCCTTTTCTTCTCCTCCTTCTGTGTCGAGCATGATCAACCCGACCTGTGAGACTTGGTTTGATTCAACGTACTCATCAATTGATATCGATTCGATGGTTTCTCCTGCAGCGTTTTGTTCGGTCCGAGGCTTTGACGACGCGAGCCCCAGGTGACCCTCAACCGTGAGAACAATGTTACCCCTATCCCATAATCCGAGCCGATTAGCGACGACGTTTCGTATGTTATTAACTTTCAGGTTGTGTAGAAGGCGATCGAACGCGTGCTGCATGGGCTCAAAAGCGTGGATTACGCCAGGCGTGTTACCGCCTCCGACTGCGCGCGCCAGAAACAGGACATGATCACCAATGTAAGCACCGCCGACGATCACGGTAGTGGTCTCTGCGGCCAGAGCGGTTAGAAGTCTCGTCGTTTGCGGTTCCCAGACATGATCGGGATGCGCCTCACTGCTCAATAATAAAGCCTGCTCGATTCGACTGTCCGGACTGACTTCAAAGATTAGACCATTCTCGAGCACCACGGTATGAGTCTTCGCCTCGCTTAACAGTGAAAGTATCAATGGCCAGCGAATCTGTTCGCGAAAATTGGCAGGGTCATGCGATTCGGCCTCAGCCTGCCGCAAAGCATCGAAGATCGCGTCACGCAGTTTCCGATCTTTTCCGGCTGCGGCCAGAGCCTGCGCAAGTATGGCATTGTCCGCAACAATCTCAGAACTCATCGAGTTTCCTCTACGTGTGGGCTGGTTAGAAACAGGCTTAGCATCGGTATTGCCTCAGAAGTCTACCTCTCATTCACACCAGGCTTTAGCCTGGTACACAAACGGTTTCCAATTAATAACCTTCAACCACACCAGGCTTTAGCCTGGTGTGAATGAAAAAGACTTTTGAGGCAAAGCACTCAGCATGACTAAACGAACGTCTCTCGATCGAAATCGGGGCACAATCTATCCCTATCAATGATAATGCGATTATCGGGAGGCCAGTAGATAGCGAAAGCTGGGTCGTCCCAGCGGACGGTCCGGCTGCTGTCGGGTATGTATGGGTAAGACATCTGGTAGAAAACTTCTGAATCGTCTTCCAGCGTTTGAAACCCATGCGCGAAACCTTTGGGAATGTAAATCATCAGACGATTCTTTGCCGAGAGCTCGACACCTACCCATTGTTTGAAGGTTGGCGATGAAGCTCGAAGGTCAATGACGACGTCGTAAATCGCTCCCATCGTACAGCGCACCAACTTCGTTTGACCGTGGGGATGGGCCTGGTAATGCATGCCGCGCAGCGTGCCTTTTTTCTTGTTTAGGGAAATGTTGCATTCGGCAAGTTGCGAATCTAAGCTGCGACGGGCAAACTCTTCGGCCGACCAACTGAGCGCAAAAAATCCGCGCGAGTCCTCAAACCTCTCAAGCTCGATGAGAAACGCGCCGCTCAGTTTTGTTTCCGTAAAGATCATTGACACGACGTTACACGGGGTTAGACCACTCTCACCTGGGGAATCGGAATAATAAAACGGCCGCCCTGTTTCCGATACTCAGCCTGCTGTTGCAATATCTCATCGGCAAAGTTCCACGTCAGCAGCAAAACGTAATCGGGTTTCTGATTGAGCAGCACATCCGGCGAATAGATCGCGAGATGCGTTCCCGGCGTGTAGTGTCCCTGTTTTATCGTGCTTCGATCGACTACGAAATCCAGCAGCGGACTGCCGAGTCCAAAATAATTGAGCAGCGTGCTACCTTTCGCCGATGCACCGTAAACGGCTATCCGTTTGCCCTGTCCCTTCAATCTGGACAGCATATCAACGAGGTCGCGGCGCAAGCGTTCAACTTCCTCACCGAATCCACGATAAAACTCCTCGTTGCGAACCCATGCAACCTCCTCGGCAAGCATCTCGTCAACGACCGCCGACTGCAAGTCGCTCTCACTGTTTTCCTTCCGCGCATGAATGCGAAGTGTGCCGCCGTGAATATCAAGGCGTTGCACATCTGTAATTAACAAGCCATGGCGACGAAACAGATGATCGAGCGCGGTTAAAGAAAAGTAGCAAAGATGTTCATGATAAATCGTGTCGAACTCGTTACGGTCTATCATGTCTTTGACGTACGGCACTTCTATTATGGCCACCCCCGAATTTTTCAATAGACTTTGTATGCCATGAACAAAGCCGCTGAGATCCGGAACGTGCGCAAGCACGTTGTTGGCGTGCACTATATCGGCGCTCTTTCCATCGGCAACCAGCTTCTGTGCGAGCCCGGTATCGAAGAATTCGCAGACTGTGGGAATGCCACGCTTTACGGCAGTCTGAGCAATATTTCGGGCCGGTTCAATTCCCAAAACAGGAACCCCGGCGCGTTTGTAATATTGCAGTAGATAACCGTCGTTGCTGGCGATCTCAATCACAAAACTGTTTGCATCGAGTTTGCGTGACTGAATGAGCTCGTGGACATTTTCTTCCGAGTGGCGAAGCATCGTCTCGGAAAATGAAGAGAGATAGAAGTACTCCCGAAAGAGCTCTTCAGGCGGCACAGTTTCCGTTATTTGTACCAGGGAACAAGACGGACAGAAGACCAGATCCAAGTCAAAGGTTCGTTCCTTCTGACTCAGTTGTTCACGAGTGAGCAACGCATTCGCTAAGGGGGTCTTTCCCAGGGATAGGATCGTGATCAGTTCTCGCTTGCCGCACGACCGGCAACTCACTTGCGGTGTATTCATCAAGAGGTTCCCAGCAGCTCCTTGTACCACTTGATTGTTTGCTCCAATCCCTGGTCAAGCGAAAACCGGGGCTTCCAGTCGAAGTATTGTCTTGCTTTACTGGCGCTCAAGTATTGATGACGAATTTCGTTCGACGCCTCGTTGCGAACGTCAGGCTCAAGATCGGAATTCATGTGCGCGAGAATTTTTTCGACCACCTCTAAAACTGTCACCTGGATTTCGTTCGAAAAATTAAAGGCGTGGCCACGCAGCTCGGGATGCTTCGCAAGCTGTTCAGCCAAGAGCATGTAAACGGCGGCGCCGTCCTCAACATAGAAATAGTCTCGGATGTGCTGACCGTCAGAACGAATCACGGGGCGCTGGTTTCGCAATACGGATCGAATCGTTCCCGGAATCAAACGGTTCCAATTGAGATCACCACCCCCGTAAAAATTTCCGCAGCGCGTAATAACAGCCGGCAAACGGTAAGTGGCCGCATATGACTGCGCGATCAAATCGGCGCACGACTTGCTCACATCGTACGGATGCCGGCCCTGTAAAGGAGCATCCTCAGAATAGGGAAGCGAGTCGTGATCCCCGTATGCCTTGTCGGAAGAAGCAACGACAATTTGTTTGACCAACGGACTGCGCCGGCTGGCTTCGAGCAGCGACCACGTGCCTCCAATATTCGAGGCAAAAGTCGAGACCGGATTTCGATTGGCGATTGGAACTATTGTTTGTGCGGCGAGATGGATGACAGTGTCGATTTCATACTCTCCGAGAACCCGCTCGAGCAACGCCTGGTCCTGAACATCCCCCTGGACCACCTTGACCCGAGTTGCTAACCCGGTGCGCGTCAATTCCGATTGCGGTACTCTGTCGCGGATTAGACAGACAACATCCGCCTTCGCCCCCAGCAACCGCTTGACAAGCCAGCCGCCAACCAGTCCGGTCGCCCCGGTTACCAAAGTGGGTCGGTCGAGCCAGAACGGATCTATTTCCATACTTTCCACGGCGCTTGTTTTTGCTGCCAGAGGCTCTCGAGAAATCTCTTGTCGCGAAGTGTATCCATGCACTGCCAAAAATCTTCATGCCGGTATGCCGCCAGTTGCCCGACGGACGCCAGCCGCTCCAGGGCGTCGGCCTCGAGGCTACTGTCATCTCCGTCAAGGTAATTGAAGACTGCCGGTTCGAATACCAGAAACCCCCCATTGATCCAGCCTTCGCCAATCTGAGGTTTTTCAGTGAAGTCCGTCACGACGTCGCCGTCAAAAACCAATCCTCCGAATCGGGCCGGCGGCCGCACCGCTGTGACGGTAGCCGTTCGTCCATGAGACTTGTGGAAGGCAACAAGCTTTTTCAAATCTATATTGCATACGCCGTCGCCATACGTGAGCATGAAAGTCTCGTCCCTAAGCCAGGGCTCGAGGCGTTTCACGCGGCCACCCGTATTGGTGTGCTCTCCCGTATCTTCGAGGTGCACGATCCAGTTTTCGCAATCCTTGTTTCGCGTTTTTACTTCGCCGGTTGAAAAATCTATGGTGATGTTGCCGTTACAAGTATAGTAATCCAAAAAATACCGTTTGATGACTTCACCCTTATAACCCAGCGCGATCAAGAACTCGTTCATTCCATAATGGGCAAAATGTTTCATGATATGCCACAGAATGGGGTACCCGCCGATTTCGACTGAAGGTTTGGGCTTAACCTCAGTTTCTTCGGCTAAACGTGTGCCTAGCCCGCCGGCTAGAATCACCGCTTTCATAACTTAACCATCGCAGACTTTAGAGATTGATAGAACTTCAAATTGAAACGTATCACTGCCCCCTTAACGCTGACCGCAGGATCAAAGTCTTGATTCCGTTAACCAGCGCGGCGGGCAGATTGAGTTTTCGCAGGCATCGCTTGGTTTCCTGGCCGTACAACCTGAAAATCTCCTCGAGCTCTCCAGTCCATCGTTCCAGTGTGTGTGGTATCGGACAATCCGCGCAAATTAATGAAGATTTTCGGCTGAGCTGAGAAAAGGCCATACCATCAGGTTGCAAATCGCGCAGGTTTTTCGCGACCCACTTTTGCATAGTGTCCTTTCGATTAAACAGCTTGCGCGAGCCGGCGTATTTCTTGCCGTTCCAAACAGCGCGAAACTCCTTATCCATCTCCGCCGCGCCGCCTTTAGCTGGCAACTCACCATAATCATAACTCTCACTCGCCACACCGCAGCACGGAGAGATCGTTCCACCGGGATTAATGACCGTGGCGTAGTATAACCAGCCGCATGGTTTTAATTCGTCACCCTGAGATCGCAATCCCGAGATCGTTTTATTGGCGATCTTGTACATGTCGTAACGCGGATCTTTTGGCTTCAAAACTGTTCCATCCGGCGGCAGCCACGATGGACTTGGCCCAAAGTGGTTAACACCCAGCGCGGGCATCTGCTTTTTGAATTCTTCAATCTCGGATTCGTTATGAGCGAAAACGTGATAGGCAACTGAGATCTCCGGAGTGGCACTGTTCAGTTGTTTCTTAAAATCGGCGATGGTGCGCACGTTTTTATGGACCAGCTCTAAATCCGAACGTCTCCGATACTGTTCATGCACTTCGGGAGTAGCTCCATCGATTCCCACCTTGATCTGCTGTAGTCCTGATTCAACTATGTCCCTCAACTGAGCATCGTTTAGCGGAATGCTCAGATTGGAGCTGGTCTTCACGACGATTCCTTTGCTCGTCGCATATTTGACGAGCTTGGAAAATTCCTTGTGCAAGAGAGGCTCGCCCCAGTTGTACATGTAGATGACGAACACCTTGTCGGCGAGCGCATCCACCGTTGCTCTGAATTGCTCTGGATCGACTCTTTCCTTGGGACGGTCCAACATGCCTGTTCCGGTCGGACAAGATGGACACTTAAGGTTGCAAAACGAGGTGGGCTCGTAAAATACTACGAACGGCAGGCTGCTGACGTCGCTCTTGCGCTCATGTCTTTCGCGCGTCGCTTTCAGAATGTTGAGAAAGGATTTGAGCGGTTTATTGCGCCACACGTTAATTGCGGGATGCATTGTGAGTGGTTTTTGCGAGTTTACTTCTGACATTTGGAATACTGTACCAGCTCATGCGGCTGTTCGATTGTCGTGCTCTATAAAAGGCTGCTCAGGAAGCGGATCGCAATTCAGCACTTCCTGTATCGTTAGCCGCAAATTGTGTCTCCCATGGCAATAGCGGTCTCACGGCGCCGGCGAAGCGACCGGGGAAATTACCTCGCGCTGTATCCGGCCCCATTCTGTCAATTACTTCAAAAGACAGCACACCCTGTTCATATAGATGTTCGTGTGTTGGCCTGACTTTGCTGATTGTAGCACTCACAATCATGGTTCCTGCATTCAGGAAGTTACCCGGAATCCAGGCCGTGCTTGTGTAGCGACCTTTGTGCCGGGGTGTGTTCTCCCAATTCGGGTCCCGATCGCCGGCCCAAAATACTAGCACGCCGGATTCCATGGCTATGTTAAAGGTTGGCACTAATCGTTGCCCTGCTTCCAGCACATCGTACTCAAATCTGATTCCGACCTTCTTTCTTATGTCGATCGATTGGCACACCCGTCCATCTTCATCGATTACGGAAATACTGCGTAGTCGAACCACATCATCTCCGGGAGCAGTTGAAATATCGAGCCATTCCCGGTGCGCGAGGTTTCCCCCGGCAGCGTGGGCGTAGTGGGCCAACACTTCGGACGCGTCGCCGTCCCTGGCAAGTCGACCGTCTTCCAGCAGAATCGCTCGCGGGCACAGGTTGAGCACCGCAGGCATATTGTGCGACACGAACAAAACCGTTCGGCCTTCACCTGCGATTTCCGCCATTTTACCAAGACATTTCTTTTGGAATAGGTTGTCTCCGACAGCCAGTACTTCGTCAACGATAAGAATCTCCGGTTCGAGATGCGCGGCAACGGCGAAGGCCAAACGCACGTACATGCCGCTGCTGTATCGCTTGACGGGCGTATCAAGGAACCGGTCGATCTCAGCAAAGGCAACTATCTCATCAAACTTGCGCGCAAGCTCTTTGCGCTTCATCCCCATAATTACTCCATTGAGGAATATGTTTTCTCGACCAGTTAATTCGGGATGAAACCCTGTCCCAACCTCAAGAAGAGAACCGACACGCCCGTACAAATCGATTCGGCCGTCGGTTGGATCAGTGATTCGGGAGAGAATCTTGAGTAACGTTGACTTGCCCGCCCCGTTTCGACCGATGATGCCGATAACTTCTCCGCGCGAAACCTCGAAGCTAACATCACTCAACGCCCAAATCGTATTGTTCTTAGTGTTGTCTGACCTTTGTTGCCTGCTGAAGGCCGCCTTAACGGCCCCGTACAAACCCTCTCGGAGAGTGTCATGGGCAAGGTGCGTAGCGCCGAGCCTATATAGCTTGGAGACGTGCTCGACCTTAATTATCGATTTACTCATCTTCAGACGATGTCGGCGAAGTGCGTCTCCATGCGCCGGAACAAGAAAGCAGCGTAGACCAGGAGACCAACTATGATCCCCACGGACCATGCCAGGGCGATCCAATTGATCGGTCCGCCCAGCGCTGCGGCTCGAAAGTTCCCTATCAGACCAACCAATGGGTTCAATTCGTATAGACGCTGCCAGCGAGTCGGAACCAGACTGGCGGGATAGACGACAGGTGACGCATACATCCAAAGCTGCAGCAGCACCGGGATCAGCACGCCAACATCTCTGTATTTAACGTTGATGGCGGAAGTCACCATACCCACACCCACAGCAAGCAACGTGATAAGTGCTACAAGCACCGGTAGCAGCAGGATCGCCCACGTTAATCCGACACGATAATAGGCCATCAGACAAATCAGCACGAGGAAGGCGATGGCAAGATCAAGCAAACGCGCACCGACAGCAGAGACGGGAAGAATCGCGCGTGGGAAGTAAACCTTGGTAATCAGATGTGCGCTGGTAACGAGACTGTTACTACTTGAAATTACAGCGGCGCTGAAGAAAGTCCAAAGTAGCAATCCCGCGTAGACGAAAAGGACATAGGGAGTGCCCTCAGAGGGCACCTGTAAGAGGACGCCAAGAAAGATGGTGAAAACGATTGTAGTTAACAGAGGCTGCAACAGCACCCACGAAACGCCAAGCAGCGTCTGCTTGTACCGTACCTTTATGTCACGCAGAGTCAGGAAGTAAAGCAGCTCGCGATAGAGCCAAAGTTCATGGAGATCCAACGCGCTCCACGACTTTTTTGCCTGAATTGTCACCAATGGTTCGTCTGGCACGTCGAATTGAGACAAGGGCGTAGCCTCTTTTCTTTGCGTTGCGTTGGATGTCAGCGACGGACTGTCGCTTACAGGCGTGCTCATTGGAAACTTGAGAGTACCCTCTGCTCAGACTTCCCACCTGACAGCATAGTCCGTCTCCAAATCTTCGCTTGCAAGGCAGGTGAGAAGAGCAGCAGTCTAGCCGTAGCCACTTAGGGCGGTCAAGCACGTTGCCGAACAGCGCGGAGCGCTGTTGATTTCATTGGTCCATTGGTCCAGCCAGTTGGGATGGGAGGATTGTTTAGAGCCTTTCTAATCCGAAAACCTCATTATCAGTTTTGAATTCCACCAACGGCAGTTGGCGGATTGTTCAGATCCTTACTGAGGTCGAACTTGAAGTATCCACCAACAACCGTTGGTGGGATTAGAATACAAGTGTTTTTGGAGGTTTTGGTAGAAAGGATCTGAACAATCCACCGACTTCCGTCGGTGGGATTTTCTGGTTTTTTGCAAAGCAGTTTTTTGCCCTGGAGATGAAAATCGCCCACGGGCTGAGCGGGGCTCTCTTGTAATGAAGAGAAGCGCTGTCAGGTGCCCGCGGGCGATTACAAGCTAACCGCGATTACGGCGGATTGTCATAAGCGTGCCGTAGTGCGGTTACACGACAATTACTTGACGCACTGGTTGGTTAGGCCACCTCCGGTAACGTCGCTTGTATTACCGGCAAAGAAGTTGTCGCAACCAGTAAGGGCCGAGCCGCCCGCCAGCGCGATTCCGGTGGTGTTGCCCAGTAACTGAGACGACGAAATATGCGCCTGGCTTGCACCGGCGTTGATCCCGGTCCCGTTGCTAAATAGGGTCGACCCCATCACGCGCGCTCCGGAGTTGGCGCCGCCCGTATTATTGATGCCGTTCTGGAATCGTGAGATGACCGAATCGCGAACAACGGCGAATCCTCCCGCCGCTAGATCGATACCCGAAGTTCCAGCAGCCTGGTCACCCACAGCGTCGATATTCACATTGTCCAGAACCGCGGCGACGAAACTGGATGTCTGCCCTATCCTCATGCCGACGGTGCAATTGGTGATGTTCGTATCCTTAACGAACACGTTCTTCGGGCTGCTTGAAGTAAGTTCAACACTAATGCCCCGTCCGACCGTACCGGTGCCGGTAAATCCAGATATGACACAGTTCTCGACGATTAGCGTTTTGCCTGCAATGAATCGGATGCCACTGCCCGCCGTGGTGCTGGCGCCGTTGATGGATAGA
>DASYSD010000095.1:0-225025 GCA_036003745.1 Pyrinomonadaceae bacterium | reverse complement strand
GTACAATAGCGTATCTTTTGGTGGTTATGCCCGAGTTGAACTTGACCCATTCGGAGCCGACGTTACCTTGTACGCCACTGCACCACCTGAACATCAACAGAGTCTCGGAGAACTTGGCGAGGGATATTTGGGCGGATTAATGGATGCGCGCTGGGGTAACATGTTTAATACAAACGGTTGCGTCGCCGATGGCATGCCCCAGTCCTGTGACATCACCGCATCAACCCTTAATTCTCAGAACGGACCGTTTGAATATGCTCCGACTATAGATCCTACCGATCCGTTTGGCCCGGCGGCCCCCATTGACTATCACCCGGGCTTTGTCGAATGGCTACAGCGAAACGGACGCCGACTCACGACTGAGAACCTGTTTTCACTTGATCGTGAATTTATGTCGGAGCTTCTCGGGATGGCGCAAGCTTTGCAGAGATCTTTGACAGAAGATAATCCCAACGAGCTTCAGTCAGACAACAATGGGAAAAACTGCGGTATTTTAGTGACTTTTAAACCAGGGACTAACAATAAAGCCACTGGTCTCCCTAATGGGCCATCCACGATAACTTACAACGGTGCACCCAATTTTGGGCTTGGGTTTTCGGTAAGCGGCTGGGTTGGCAGCGGTGGTATCGGAACGATTGGCGTCGATGCTAATACAGGCAAGAAAGTGCAAAATCCTGCGAATCCGAATGGTCGTTGGTCCCTTGAGCAGTGGACGCATTCTTGGATCGGGGAAAATGGCAAAACACACGTTCAGAAAAACACTTTTTCCGATCTTCCTCTCAACGCGGCAGGACTAACAACACAGGGCAATGCCTTCGGCTATTACGATCATCCCGGTGGACCGCCCCCATCTCCGGGGTTTGCGAGGTATGATAACTATCTGGTCAAGGTTTACGCGGGCAAGACTGTTTGTGAAGTTGGTTTTCACCTTGTTCAGACCGGAAATAATATACGGTGGGGTCGCGGGTTACCCTGAGGGAAATATGATGAACCGAACTGTTTTAATTACCTACTTGCTGGTTACTGTTTCCGCCGTCATCTGGCTGGTGAGCGATGCAGTGAACACTCGCGCCTCGAAGACGATAACCCAGTCGGACCGCTTCGCCAGATGCTTTCACAATACCGAGCTAAGCGAAAGCATTGCTACTCTGAAACAACAAGGAGGTGCTGATGTCGCGAAGGCGAGCGAATCCCTTCTGACTCAAGCGAGAACGGCGGATGGATGCCGAACAGAGGTTGTACAAGCGTTGATTAGTGGCATGGCGCAAGCGACAAATCCGACGATGAATCAGTATCAGAACTTCTTCTTATGGCTTCATGGTGCGAGTCTGCTCGCCGACCTAAAAGCAACAGAAGCGCTCGATTTACTCATAGCAAATATCGACTTCACCGATGGTTGGTCAGCCTCAATAAGTGAAAGTCACTTTCCCGCGTTGGTGGCTATTCTCAGGATCGGACAGCCCGCCATCCCTAAACTCCAAATCGTTCTTACTAAAGACCCCGAGTCCGACAGACGAAAGTTTGCCGCTTTCGCGCTCGCTTACATTGGTGGCAGTCAGGCTAGAAGGGCTTTGACAAGCGCGCTACCAGGCGAAACCGATCCGTGCGTTAAGAATTTTGTGCGGCTATCTATCCAAGCCTTTGACAACAAAGCGAAGCCTAACCACATCAGTTCAGAGTTAAATGGTAAGTGGCTTTCGGCTTTTTATTGTCGCTAAATCGATTATCCAAATTTTCTACATCGCGACGTCAGATATAGTTCCGCAGAATACAGATCCGTCCGAACTTGGAAATCAAGTAAATGGTGTTTGTAGCCTTTTCGTGCAATTTACGGGTCCAGGTTATACGATCAGCAACGGACCTGGTAAGTCGACCACAGACGGTGTCTTCGGTCCTTGATTCACAGACTCTCCTCCAATAGAGACGAAGACAAAGAGGCCGCGAGCAACCTTCTTTCCTTGGCCAACGACTCGCCGGGGTGTCGGGACGAAATCATTAAGGAATTAGTTGTAGCAATGAACAGGGGACTTGTTGAATACAATCACTCGAGTTTTCTGCTTTGGTCAAAAGGTTCTGCAATTCTCGGAGAGTTAAAAGCGGTCGAGACTCTCGATCTTCTCATCGATAACCTAAATTTAAGCGATGGACTCTTTAGTGCCTCAATGGCTCATCAGCCGGTCGTACTTGCAGTCGAGAAAATGGGCGTACTGGCGGTGCCCAAATTAGCGACTGCACTGAAAAGCCACTCCAATCGGGATATAAGACTTGCTGCTGCTTTGTGTCTCCTTGACATCGGCGGTTCGGAGGCATTGGACGCCTTGAAATCGGCTCTTAGCTCAGAAACTGATCAATGTGTTCGGTGCTTTATCACGCTATCGTTGCCGGATCCAGCTGATGGGACGAAGTCGAAACCTAGAATAACTGCTGAGACTGGCGAAAAGCTGATGCAACGGCTCCTGGCCTTCAGATGTGGTAATTGAGGCGCCGCGGTCACTGCAGACGATAGTCCACCGCTAAGACTTTTTGGTCCACATCTTGTTCTCGAGTTTCTCTGAGGAGAATACGATGCACCGTGCGCTGTTCTTGTTAACCTTCTGGTTTGTTATTGGTCCCGCCGGTGTGGGGGTGATCGGTGACACAATCGAGGTTCGCACTTCTGAGACTATAGCGCAGTCGGGTTACGAACGATGCTTTCAAGATACTGAATTAAGCCAAAATATCGCTAAGCTCAAACTACAATCTCCTGCATGCCGGGTGGAGATTGTACAAGAATTGATTAGAGCGTTGGGACAGGCGACCGATCCGGCAGGAATCAGTATGAGAACTACTTCTTATGGAAACATGGTGCGAGCCGGCTTGCTGACCTTAAGGCAACAGAAGCCCTCGATCTACTTATCGCGAATATTGACTTTACCGACGGGTGGTCAGCCTCAGTAAGTGAATCTAACCTTCCAGCATTGGTTGCTATTCTCAGAATCGGAGCACCAGCAATTCCGAAACTCGAAAATGTTCTTAAAAACGACTTTGTGCCACATGGGCGAAAATTTGCGGCTCTCGGTATCGCCTACATTGGTGGTGGTCAGGCTAGACGCGTCGTGGCAAGCGCGTTACCAGGAGAAAGCGATCCGTGCGTTAAGAAGTTTCTGGAGATATCTCTCCAGGCCTTCAACAATAAGGCGAGGCCAAATCATCTCAGCTCAAAGCTAAATGGTAAATGGCTTTCGGCTTTTTATTGCCTCTGAATCGTATGCAAGAAGCTTTTATTGCCAAACTTCAGAACTTTGGAGGTTCTCCGCAGATTCGGACCTACAGAACCAACTGTCTCACCGGTACATTTTATGAGGGAAACGAGAAGTGGCCGAATGGTCCTGCCGTGGTGAGTTTCCCAGGTGTTGGTGTTGCTATTGGGCTTGGCTTTACTGTTTCAGGTACGGTTCACGGGGCGGGGGAATTGGAAAAATCGGAGCGGACAAAAACCGTGAGAATCCCAACGGCAAGTGGACGCTCGATCAGTGGACTTCGAACTTTTCTATACAGAACAAGGTCTACGTTATTATCGGTGGTAAGGAGCAGAAGGGCGGACCAGCTACGCGAGACATTGATCTTTCTGGTATCTATAGTGCACCCCGAAATAGTGAAAACTTTTCACGTTATGATTTTCCAAGCTTGAACGCTAATCGTGATCCTGATGGTACTTTCAAGAACCAATCATTCTTCATCAAGGTTTACAACGGAAGAAAGTATTGCCAGGCTGCTTTTCATATAGTTCAGCGCGGTAAATCGATACATTGGGGCAGAGGTGCTGTCGGTAATTGGCCTTAACTATTGGGAGTCAGAATTATGCGTTTTGTTCTGTCGTTCATGATCGCGGTTGGCTTAATCGCGTGTGCTGAAAACCTCTGTGTTGACGCGTCCTCTGGTTTGCGTACTTCTGCCATCGAAGGAAACACGGGCATTGTCACCGGCACAGTTTGCCTGTCCGATGCTGAAATATCGAACAGTCTCCAAACGCTAACTTCCGCTCGCGCCTATTCGGAACAGGAGAAATCAATAGCCGACCTTCGCGCGAGCGCGAAAGCCTCGTCCTTGTGTCGGAAACAAGTTATCGAAGCTCTCATCGCTGCCATGAACAAACCTGCGACTGACCTGTTAGCGCATCGTTCTAACTTTTACCTCTGGCATTACGGCACAGGATTGTTGTCGGACTTGAAGGCAGTCGAATCCCTAGACTTCCTTATCGCCCATTTCGACCTGGATGACGGAACAATGTTTCCTTTAAATCATCATCCGGCACTCGTGAGCGTGATCAACATGGGAGAGATCGCCGTTCCGAAGCTGGAATCCGTACTAAAGCAAAGTAGTGACGATCTCACCAGACGCTATGCCGTGTTCTGTCTGGCGCAGATTGGAGGACGGTCCGCAAAAAAAATCTTGCAACAAGCTCTCAATTCTGTTTCTGACGAATGCCTTTCCAGATTCATTGAAGCCTCCCTTAGCGCTTTTAACAATAAGTTATTGCCAAACCACATAACATCAAAGGATCGTGCTAAGTGGTATTCGACCTTTTATGCGATGGTAGAGACCGGGGTTAGTCGATTCCTGCTTAATGAACAAGACAGATCTCATAGTCGTGTCCGCGCGAGTTTCGCAAAAGATCGTGGCGATATGAGGGAGGCCTATAAACTTGGTGAGGAACGGAAAAAAATCGATATCTCATGGCTCTCTTTGGTTGGCACCGCTGAAGACAGAACCTATAGGATTCAATACTGCGGTGTTTTTCTCCGCGATTTCCCTCCTGATCGTGGCAACCATCCACCTGCTGGGTCGCTCACTGGAGGGATTGTTTACATCGTGATTGCAGCAGAATTCCGTTTTACCACTTCCAACAGATTTAAGAGAAATGGAAACAGTATGGCATTCTTTGGCTTCAACCGTTGACTACAGGTCCAGTCACGTTTCGCGTTGACGCTTCACCCAGGATTGAAGGTTGCGACAATGAAGAACCAATTGCTTCATGGATGATACCCCTCTGGGGACCAAACCAATTCTCTTGAGGCACTCCGCGAGCAAATGAGTGCGTGTGGACTCTTGATCACCGGCGAAATTACGATCAAATGAGGAGTTTCCGGCCGTGTGTAAAGGCAGAATTACACTTTTGGGATTTCTTTTCGTTGTCGCCGGCACAGTCGGGTGCGTCTCTGACGTTAAAGAAGCGACCCAACAACGCAACGCTCCCGCCGATCAGACCGCACAACGAGTGACCCTCGAAATACCCGA
Organism: Pyrinomonadaceae bacterium; assembly: GCA_036003745.1. GTDB lineage: Bacteria > Acidobacteriota > Blastocatellia > Pyrinomonadales > Pyrinomonadaceae > PSRF01. Next base: position 219,748 of record DASYSD010000095.1, on the reverse strand, counting down.
GGCAACGTGGGAGCCCGTATTCTTCAAACAGCTTGAAGCGCGTACCACAGCTGTGAATTTACCGAACTTGAGGACGGTTGTTCTTCCTGAGAACGACCTTGAAGTTCGTTTCTGGTACGACGGTATGGAAATAATCAATGGCGTGGTCATCCGCCGTATGGGACAACAGTGGTCTGCTAACTGGATTTATCAAACGGTGGACCGCCTACCATCGTCTACGAAAATGGTATTACTTGATCCACCGAAATCCGGGTGGGAGGTTTTGTGGAAGAGCCTGGTCAACGCCGGAATTTTGACCTTGCCTGACAGCCCTCGTCCACAGTGTCCGGCAGAGGCTTTGGATGGCATCAGTTACATCGTTGAGACTAATGTGAATCGTACGTACAGAACCTACATGTATAGCAACCCCCAGCTGATGAAGTGTCCTGAGGCAAAACAGATGCTCCAATTAGAAAAGACGCTCGGTGACGAGTTTAGTCTTAATACTCGGTTACGATGACCAACTGCCGGATGGCCGCCGCAAAGGAGTTGAACCGTTATCAACCTCACCTCCAACCCTCGCTTGACGCACCGCAGCGCAAATGCTAGTTTGCGGATTCACTCGTTATTGCTGAATAAACAACCGTGTCGCTCTGAAACTCTGGCGCGCGCGTGGTGAATGACTTGACCGCAACGGCTCCGCAACTAAAACGAACGCCTCTCAATAACGCCCACCGGCAGATGGGCGGGCGCATGGTTGATTTTGGCGGCTGGGATATGCCCGTGCAGTATCCTGCCGGAACGATCGAAGAACATCTGCGTACACGAACGCATGCCGGTCTGTTCGACGTCTCTCATATGGGTGAGGTCGACGTCCGCGGCAGCGACGCAATCGCGTTCGTCAACCGCATCACCTCGAACGACGCCAGCAAACTCGTCGATGGCCAGGCACAGTACTCCGCGCTCACGACACCTGAAGGAACAGTGATCGACGATCTGGTTGTTTACCGTCTCGCTGCGGATCACCTGTTGCTCGTCGTCAACGCCAGCACCACTGACAAAGACTGGGATTGGATCAAGTCGAATCACTCAGGCGACTCAGTAGAGTTGAATAATGTCAGCTCCGATTACAGCCAACTCGCACTGCAAGGTCCTGACGCACAGTCGATCCTGCAAACCTTGACAGACGTTCCACTCGGCGAGATTAAGTATTACCACTTCACACGCGGCAACATCGACGGTGTCGCTGGAATCATCTCGCGAACTGGTTACACAGGTGAAGACGGCTTTGAGATTTACGCGCCACCGGATCGTGCTGAACAACTATGGAAGAAGATTCTCGACGTTGGGAAAACCGGCACACCGACGGGCGTCTTGCCGTGCGGCCTGGCAGCGCGAAACACCTTGAGACTCGAAGCAGGCATGGCGCTTTACGGTAACGAGCTCGACGAGAGCACTACGTTGCTTGAAGCTAACCTCGGTTGGATCTGCAAATTGGATAAAGGTGATTTCATCGGTCGTGGAGCGTTGGCGCGCCAAAAAGCGGAAGGCGTGAAGCGCAAGCTCGTGGCCTTTGAAGTAACCGAGCGTGGAATTGCACGTGACCACCAAGACGTCGTCGTCGAAGGCGAAAGAGTCGGAACGGTGACGTCGGGAAGTCCGGCGCCGTTTCTAAAGAAGAATATTGGCTTTGCGTACCTGCCGGTCGAGTTTGCGACGGTGGGCCAGGAGATCAAGATCGACGTGCGCGGGAAATTGGTGGGAGCGCAAGTTCTGAAGGCGCCTTTCTACAAAAGAGTAAAGTAGACAGGATTAACAGGATTTTTTCAGGATTGACAGAATAGATAGATGGAGGATGCATGGCGAACGTTCCGGAAGACCTGCACTACAGTAAAGACCATGAATGGGTGAGAGTGGACGGTGATCAGGCCATCATCGGCATTACCGACTACGCGCAAAATTCATTGGGCGACGTGGTGTATGTCGAGTTGCCAAAGGCGGATGATGAATTTGCAGTGAATGAATCGTTTGGCTCGGTTGAATCAGTGAAAGCGGTCTCGGAGGTCTTCACTCCGGTTGCCGGCACGATAGTAAAGATCAATGAAGCGCTCGCAGACGAACCGGAATCAGTAAATTCGGACCCGTACGGCGGTGGCTGGATGATCCGAATCAAAATGTCGAACCCCGGCGAAGTTGACAGCCTTCTTACGGCCGCCGAATACGAAGATTTTACGAAAGCTGAGAGCGAATAATCTTGCGCTACATTCCTAACTCGCCGGAAGAGCGCATCGAAATGCTGGAGGCAATCGGGCTCGGATCGGCCGAAGAACTGTTCGAATCAATTCCTCAGGATCTCCGTTTACAAAGACCGCTCAACACTCCCGCGGCACTTTCAGAAATAGAACTGCTCAACACATTCGAACGGATGGGCGCGCAAAATGCCGGCGCACGCCGCATCAGTTTTTTGGGTGGCGGCGGTTATTCGCATTACATCCCGACCATCGTTGACCACATTCTTTCGCGTTCTGAGTTTTTTACTGCTTACACGCCTTACCAGCCCGAGATTTCACAGGGAACACTGCAAACGATCTTTGAGTTTCAAACACTTGTGTGCCAGTTGACGGGAATGGAAGTGGCCAACGCTTCGATGTACGACGGATCGACCGCATTGGCTGAAGCCGTTTTGATGGCGGAACGTGTGACGAAACGATCGAAAGTAGTTGCATCTTCAGCTACACACCCGCAGTATCTCGAAGTAGTCAGAACCTACGTGCAACACGCCGGCATTCATCTCGAGCTGGTGGAGTTTGATGAAAAGACCGGTCAATCGTGGCAGACACTCATCAGAGCAATTGACGATCAAACGGCCGCACTCGTGGTCCAATCGCCAAATTTCTTTGGTTGCGTCGAGGATCTCGCAGCACTCGCAGATGCAGCTCATGCAAGGGGAGCGTTGCTGGTTGTCGCCGTTACTGAAGCGATGTCGTTGGGCTTACTGAAATCGCCGGGCGCCTGTGGTGCAGACATCGTCGTCGCGGAAGGACAATCGTTTGGAGTGCCGCTCTCGTTTGGTGGTCCATATGTGGGCTTGTTTGCCACCCGCGAAAAGTATGCGCGACAGATTCCAGGGCGTTTGGTCGGAGAAGCTTACGACAAACAGGGCCGGCGAGGCTTTGTGCTCACACTTGCTACTCGCGAACAACACATTCGCCGCGAGAAAGCAACCTCAAACATCTGCACGAATGAAGGACTGATTGCCCTCGCCGCGACGGTTTATCTCGAGACGATGGGTCGCCGCGGTGTTCAGGAAGCGGCACAACAAAGTGCGCAGAAAGCGGCATACACGGCACGTCAGATTTCCCGTCTCAAGGGTTATTCACTTCCCTTCTCTGGTCCTTATTTCAACGAGTTTATCGTGCGTGCGCCGGGCAAGGCGTTGGATCTGCTTAGGCGTCTCGGCAAAGAAAGAGGCATCGATGGTGGCATTGCATTGTCGCGTTTCATGCCGGATCGGCCGAGTGACTTTCTGGTTTGCGTGACCGAGAACAACAGCCGCGACCAGATCGACGCACTCGTCCAGGGATTAGCAACAGTATAGGTCCTATAGGACTTATAAGTCCTATTTTGATTTCATGACGATTACCAAAGTCACCAGTCACATTAGCCCAAACGAGCAGCTGATCTTCGAGCGATCCCAAACGGGTCGTATTGGTTACCGATTGCCAGCGCTCGACGTCGATGAAGTCGCATTGAACATTCCGGCGGAATTTCAGCGTGATGACGATCTCGAAGGCATGCCCGAAGTAAGCGAAGTTGATGTCATTCGTCACTTCGTTCGCATGTCGACATGGAATTACTCAATCGATCTCGGCATGTATCCACTGGGCTCGTGCACGATGAAATACAACTCGCGCCTCAACGAACGTGTCGCGAGAATTGCCGGGTTCGCGAATCTTCATCCTTTAACTGACGAGCAGGATGCACAGGGTGCGCTTCAGGTGATCTATGAGTTGCAGCAACACCTTGCAGAAATTACGGGCCTGCCAGGAGTTTCACTGCAACCAGCCGCGGGCGCACATGGCGAGATGACCGGAATCATGATCATCCGCGCTTTTCTGGATGCCCGCGACGGCGCTGCTGCTTCGCATCGACGCACGATGCTGATCCCCGACTCCGCTCACGGAACTAATCCGGCTTCGGCGCATCTCTCGGGTTTCTCAGTCAAGACGATCCGTTCCACATCCGAAGGTCTCACGGACCTGGACCACTTGCGCGAGCTTTGCGCACACGGCGAAGTAGCCGGTCTGATGCTGACGAACCCAAACACGCTCGGTCTCTTTGAACGCAACATCAAAGAGATCTGCGACATCGTGCATGAGGCAGGTGGTCTCGTTTACATGGACGGCGCAAACATGAACGCGCTCGTCGGTGTCGCGCGGCCCGGTGACATGGGCGTGGATGTAATCCATCTCAACTTGCATAAAACCTTTTCCACTCCGCATGGCGGTGGTGGGCCAGGATGCGGTCCATGTTGTTGTACCAAAGAACTCGAACCGTTTCTGCCGGTGCCGCGGATTGTGAAGTCTGCCGAATCGAACTACCGGCTCGATTACGATCAGCCGAAATCGATCGGACGCGTGAAAGCGTTTTTGGGAAACTACGGCATGATGCTTCGTGCGCTCTCTTACACGCTAACCCACGGTAACGATGGGCTGCGTGAAGCAACCGAAGCCGCCGTACTCAATGCGCGTTATGTGGCTGCCGGACTCGTCGCGGACTACGACAAACCGTTTGCCGGGTCACCGATGCATGAGGTCGTCTTCACCGACAAGAAACAGTCTCGAAAAGGCGTACACACACTCGACATTGCAAAGCGGTTGATTGATTACGGATTTCATCCGATGACGATCTATTTTCCGTTGATTGTTCAGGGAGCGATGCTGATCGAGCCGACAGAGTCGGTGGGCCGTCAGGAGCTCGATCAATTTGTCGCAGCGATGAAGTCGATTGCGAGTGAGGCTGTAGAGGATCCTGAGTTGGTTCTTAACGCGCCTCACCACACGCGCATCGGTCGTCTCGACGAAGCAGCGGCTGCGCGCAAGCCCGTATTGCGTTGGAAGCCGGCCGCGGATTCTCGCGGATGAAACGCGCGGATTATTTGTTTGCTGGAACTCTTAATAGTGCCAAACGTTCAACGGGACGGCCGTTGACGATGTGCTCCTCAACGATCTCAGGAACATCACTGGGCCGCACCTGCGCGTACCAAACGCCATCCGGATAAATCATTACTGCCGCACCCACAGCACAAAAACCGACTGAGGCACAGTCAGTCAGCACCACCGATCCATTCGGATTGCAACCCTTCTTCTCCTTGCCGTACTGCAATTTTCTGGCTCTTAACTCGCGCTCGAAAGCGTTTCTGACTTCCTCACTCTCATTCGCCGAACACGATTTCCCGGTGCACACAAACACGTGATACTGAATGGAAGCCGCGGCAATCGGCGCGAGTTCAACTAAACGATCGCAATCTTCGATGAATTCCACGTGAGTCATGCTAGCAGCTTTACCACAAAGGTGTCAGCCCATGGAAAGACACAAAAACTACATACGTCTTCGCGATCATCTGTACGTCTTTGTCGCAGAACAACTTCATTGTAGAATAGCCGCGTCGAGTGCGGCCGGAGGTAACCGGTCGATAAGTGATCGACGCATGGCTTTGTAACTCTTTATGGCAACCGGCCTGGTTATCCACATCTCCTCGGGCGACGACCGGCATACCGAAATCCTCTCCGACGACAGTCTTCGCATTGGTGCTTCCGAAAGCTGTGACCTGCGGCTACGCTCTTCCAGCCTGCCTAAAAATGCAGCAAATACCGTATTGCTCGAGCTCAGCCGCAAAAACGGCTCTTATCGTGTGACTGATTTCGATCCGGCATTGTCGCTTACCCTAAACGGCGAGCCCGTACACTCCGGGAACGAGATACACGACGGCGACGAGTTGCGCATCGGCGACTCCGCACTCGTGCTGCACTTCTTCCCTGTGCGCGATCTGCCGGCTGTAGTGCCCCACGCCGGGCGTGAAACTCACGTAGCGCCGTTCATCGAAGCCGCCGCTATTGAATCTGCGGCGACTGCCAGGCGCGACGACGCGAAAGTATTCCTCCGGGAGTTCACCCGCGAGCTCGTGCGCGAAATCAATCCGAGCACCAAGTTGATCACACTCGGAATTGCGGTCGCTCTAGTAGGCGGAATGCTCTATCTCGGCTTCGCTATGTACAAAGAGCTGAAGCGGAGCCGTAACCTCATCGACGAGCAAAGCAAACAGCTCACGCAGATGAAAGATCAGGTTTCGAAAACCAATGAGCAGATCGTCAATATCGACGAATCGACCAAGCAATTGCAGAACAGTCTCTCGCTTGCGGTGAAGCTGCGCAGCGATTACGGCAGCGGTGTTTGCCTGATTGCGGGTTCTTTCTATTTCGTCGAGGCGGGGACGGGACGGCCGCTTCGATATGCTGAAGCGCAACTGAACGACAGTGGAAGTGCTGTCCAGAGTGGCGCGCCCGACGCCTTAACGCCTGAAGGTAATGCGGCCATTGCTGAGTATGAATTCGTCGGCACTGGCTTTCATATCGGCCAGGGCTTCGTGCTAACAAATCGTCATATTGCTCAACCGTGGATTGCAGACGATCGCGCACAAAGCATCAGTGGCGGACTAAAGGCTCAGCCACGATTGCGAAAGTTGATCGCCTACTTTCCAAACATCGCGCAAGCGATCCCCCTAAAATTCAAAGGCGCCGGGCAAAGGGATGACCTTGCGGTCTGTAGTCTCGACATCGCAGAGATTCCGGAAACCATTCCGATCCTGCCATTGGAAACGGATCCGGATGCAGTCGCCGTCGGCAAGACTGTCGTGATGATGGGTTATCCGTCTGGTCCAGATCGACTTCTGGCCCTCCTCGATGACGCTGAGTCGAGAGGGATTCAACAACGATATGGTACACCGATGGCCCAACTCGCATATCTTGCGGAAACAAAACGTATTCAACCACTCACGACTCAGGGCAGCATCACCGACCTCGATGTTCGACGAATCGTATATGACGCACGAACTGCCGAAGGCGGCTCGGGCGCACCGCTGTTTGGTCCTTCAGGCAGAGTGATCGGGGTAAATTTCGCAGTCTTCACTGAGAATCAGGCCTCAAATTTCGCAGTTCCGATTCGTTTCAGTATCCCGCTTCTGGAACGGAGCGGCTGGCAGGCACCCGCAAAAGAAACAAAAGACAGCGAAAGCGCCGGACAGACATCGAGCCACACCGGTCAATCGGGATCACGTTAACACTCCCGCTAACATAATCGTCTTCATAAACATCAAAACACCACGCGGCACAAACGCCACATTCATCCGGCTTAATTTTTGTGCTGCTTGAGGTTCTTTATGGCTTGTTACAATGCACAACGTGTCACAGCGACAACACAAAATAGGTCCACGCAAGCCTAGAGTAATGTATATTGGTTTTGTGCCCTTTGCCCGGGCATGGGTATTGCAGACGAAAAATTTGAAATCTGAATTTTCTGAGGAACCGTTCAAAAAGATCGTTTGAGTGCAGCACAAACTCCCCATCTGCCAGAATTTTTGAGTGTTCACAAAAAGGATGACGTTTCAAAGCCGTAGGCACTGGCACCTGAGGGCGAGCTTTTTATTTGCTTTTCTGCTCGTTGTCTCGCCATTACTTCCAACCATCAGCAAGGCCCAAGGGCCAAACTCCCCAGAATCCGAGGAAACCGACCCAGCGACGGCGCTTTCTCAGATACTGCGTTTGGAGCGCGTCGAAGTTCCAGGCGGCGCGGAACTGATTACTGTCCACGCTAAACTCGCCGGACTGGAGTCTACTGAAAACGACAAATGGGTACCGCTCGTGTCTATTCTGCGCGACACTCTCGGCGACAATAACGCTGAGAATAACCGTCTGCGCTATATGTGGCCGCTGACCTATACCCGTCCCACCACTAAACAGCGGTTGGCAGCAGCGATTCCTTTCTTCTATACACGAGTAGGTAACAAGGAAAACCTATCCAGGACGCCACCGCCTGCAGTCGATCTCGCTTCACCTGAAAGCGAAGTGTGGGACAAGATCTTTTGGACCGCGCTGCAGAATATCCTGCTCGATCCGTACGGCACGCCAATCAAGGCGTCAACCAGTTCTTACCGGCGCAATTCAAGTGACTATCGCCGGTCACACATTATTCGTGCTCTGTCTGTGCTGGCGCTGTATCAGGCCGTGAAGGGGGAATCAGCTTTCACACCTGCAGAGATGGCCGCAATTCAGGGGCGTCTGCTGCTGAGTGAAAAGACATTCGGCGGACTCGTCGACGATTCACATCTTCAGACCTATTACGCAAGGAAAACTACACAGGCCCGCGATGAGCGCGGACACAACTGGGAACTGTTGCGCCAAAGAGCAGAGTCGGAGGCACTTTACTTCGAGCCTCTACTGATGCCGGACGGAAGCGCGACTCACGCGTTGCTCTGGGTCGCTAAACGCGATCTCATCAAACAACAGGGCTCGCGTTACGATTCACGCTTTCTAAACATCGCGAATCCGTGGACCGACAAGCGACTGCTCAACTGGCAGGGTTATATTGAAACCCGTTACTTCGATTCAGAGAACCATCCGGTTGACAGTCAGACTCCCGGCGCTGAGGCTGTCGACATGATTCCGCTCGGTCTCTACGGTCTGGACAATCCGAAGATCCCGATGCTGCTCGTCGACTTTCGCGACAGCTACAATCCGAAGAAACGTGAGATGTCGCGGCGAGCGTTGAACGATGTCACGCGAAATCTGTTTTCGCTTTCGAAATTTGGAAACTTGCCGTTCTTCCTTGGCCGCACGGTGTTTGACTTTGCAACCGGGCGACGCGGCATGGATATCAATCAACCATCGCGTCTGCAAACATATTCACAACTAAAGCTGCTGTTGGCGCTGAACAGGTCCATGGAACCAGAGCTTCGTTCCGAGGTTAGTGGCCGGCTCGAGAAGATGTCGCTCAATCCGTTTGAAAACGATCTCGAGGCTGAGGCAAGTATCGCAACAGCCCAATACGAGGCGCTGCTCGCTTACGCAAAAGATCCGAACGGCCTGGCGGCGAAACTCGAAAAGGACCGCCGTGCAGAAATGTTACCTTTGGAGCATGGCGACAAAGCGCAGTTTGCTTTCCGATTGATGAACATTTTGAGCTTTGGAAAGTACGTTCATCGCGAAGAGCTTACGGACGAGATGGAAGACCGCCTCGACATTGCACGACGACTTCAATATCACACGCGGTTCCTGCAGCAGATTGCGAAGTCGAGTGCGGACATTGATATTACCTGGAATCTTGAAGACGTGAGACGCTCGCTTCGCTTCATTGCAGAACATGGCTCAGAAGCTGGCGGTAGCGCTGCAGGAGCGACAGCAAAGATCTTTGTGCGTACAAAGGATGACGAAACGCGCCGCGCCTGTCTCGACGGTCTCTCGCGAATTCACAGTTCAAAAGCGAAGAACGAACTGCTGAAGATTTCCCAGAATACCGACCTGGATAAAGTGCTCAGAGATTTGGCTGCCGAATATCTTCGCGGTACAAACTCCAGGGTTCAACCAGTTGCCGCAACTGTTAGCGGTGCGCCAGTCGTAGTGGGCCAGCCGTAACGATGCGCAGCGAGATAATTCCCGCAAAGGCGCAAAGACGCAAAGCAGTCAGTCTTGCGTCTTTGCGCCTTTGCGTTTTTGCGGGAATACTTCTTTTCGCCGCCACCTGCTTTGCGCAAACAAAGCGACTCGTCGTTATCAAGTGTGATGGACTGCCATACGACGTCGTTGACCGCTACGTCAAACAACGTGATCCACAGTCAGGCAAGAGTGTTCTTCCCTGGATCGATTACATCTTCTATCAGCGCGGCTCAAGACTCTCGAACTTCTACGTTCGCGGCATGAGCCTTTCTGCCCCTTCCTGGTCGCTGCTTGAAACAGGCCAGCATTTGCAGATCAAAGGCAACGTCGAATTTGATCGCTACACGCTGCATTCGTATGACTATCTGAATTTCTTTCCACTTTATCTGGCCGGTATCAATGGCAGCCGGATCGACATGCGCGCTGTTGAAGTGCTCGACTCGCTCGGCCTGCCGATGCTTTCGGACGCTTACCCGCACAATCAACGTTACACAACTTATTCGATGTTCCTTCGGAATCCGCGGTATTCGACTTTGCAGAACAGTCTCCAAAATCGCTTCAAAAAGCCTCCGAAGGAGTTGTTTGACGAATGGACCATGGGGTTCGAACTACGCTCCGCACTTTCTGAACAACTCATCAAAGAGATGGTCACGAACCTGAACGATCCCAAGTTTCGCTACCTCGATCTAATGATGGAGGACTTCGATCACATTGCTCATCACAACAACGACGAGCAGTCGCATCTCTTCGTGCTACAGCGCATGGATGAGGTCATCGGACAGGTTTGGACAGCAATTCAGAAGAGTCCACTCGCCGACGACACCGCAGTCGTGTTGATTTCGGACCACGGCGTCAATACTGACGAGAAGATCTACAGCCAGGGCTACAACCTGGTGAAACTGCTTGGTAGTCGCATGGGTGGCGGACATCACGTCATCACGAAACGTCGCCTGATGCTCGATTATTCCATTAAGGGTGTTAATCCCTTTGTACCTTTAATAACCACAACGACGCCCGATTCCTACTACCTGAAAGGTGAGAGCACCACATATCCAACGGCAATGCTCGACTTCGATGGTAACGAACGAGCTTCTCTGCACCTGCGCGACAGCGATCTCAACATGCTGCATATCCTTTTGCAGCAACTGCAACGTGGCCAGTTCCCTGCGCAAACAGAAAAAGCGGCGATTGATGAGTTCTTTTCCGTCATCGACAGACGACGTGCAGATTGGGAAAAGGATCTCAAGCAGTTGCAAACTGAATTAGGTGCTCTCGATCGCGCGATAGCAGAACAACGCAAACTCTGGGAATCCCAGCCGAAAAAGTTTACCAAAGAGGAACAGGACGCCGGGTTGGACGATGCCTCGAAGCGCATCTACGTGCAACTAGATCGCTGGCAACAGGAGCGTAAAGAGTACGGCGAATACGCGCTGGCACTGCAAAATCTACTCAAAATCTCATCGGAGGCGTTTTCACCCTCAAAGGTAAAAATCGCGGACGTGATCCCGAAGATGTCGATGGGAGATCGAAACACGATTTACGAACTTCAGAATTATGTTGTGGGCTCAGGTCCAAACGGGTTTGTTCTCAATCCTGATGGATCGCTAAACGTTGAGCAGAGTTTTGTAAGAATTGATTATTTCTCGCTGCTCCAAAGCATATCGGTGAGAAATAACGTTCAGCGCGGCATCACCAACCGCCCGGTCGATCTGATCGCGACCAGAGTCTCCCGCGAACTGGTACTTCCTTTGATCGAAGATCGTGATATTGACGAGGACGTTGTCTGGGTTACAACAGGCGCGAATCGTCAGGCTCTGATCCTCTCGCGCCGAAACGCTGACGGCGAGTTAAGCCTGCGTTACCTGCCCATCAGCGGATTGACACAGGATGCGAGCGGTCGCTTGCAGTTTAAACAGATTAGTTGGCAGGCCGGTTTGCCGTTGCAGATCTTTGAAGATCCAAACTTGATCCTACCAGGCCCGGACCGCTCCGCCTGGCTCAGTCAATGGCACACCGATACAGAATGGTTGAATGCGCTCCACAAGACCCACTATTCAAACGGTCTCGTGGGACTGAACGAAGAACTCGCTCGCCACGACGTTGAACGACTCTCAACTCAAGATCCGGGATTGAGTCAGGAAGAGCGTTTAATGAGAGAGTTTGCGCAACGCAAACGCGAGCTGGTGGAAGCTGACATGCTGATTATCGCGCAGGATCACTGGAACTTTGACGTGCGTGGCTTTAATCCGGGTGGTAATCACGGCTCGTTTTTTCGCATCTCGACCCACTCAACTTTCATGGTCGCAGGTGGAACGAACACGCATGTTCCCAGGGCGTTAAATATCGAAACCCCTTACGATAGTCTCAGCTTTGTGCCGACCATGTTGGCATTAACGGGAAATTTACGCGATGATAGCAACCCAGTTCCTGAACTGTGGGAGAAGGGATTCAGAAAGTTTCCGGGACGTATAGTTAGAGAGCTGTTGCCCGCCACACAAGACCGGCAGAAGCCGACAGCGCAGCGAATAAAGTGAGCCACGGATGGCTACAAAGCTACGAGTGAGTGCAGCGCCTTGATTGAATCGAGAGAAGAGTTCGCAGATAGCTGGCCAGCCGGTGAAAGAGAAGAACTCGCAGAAGAACCGGAATCCACTACCAAAAGCTCGCGCCGATCTTTTATCTGGCTCCAGACTCTTGCCTTCATTCTCGGTCTCGGTCTGCTCATTTTCGTTATTAATCGCGTCGGCGTGCAACCGCTCTTCGACGCGTTGCTGCGCATCGGCTTTGGCTTCTTCTTAATTCTCTTTTTAAGCGGACTACGTCACTTCCTGCGCATGATTTCGATGCGCGCTGCTGTCCCGCGGGAACATCGTCGCATTACTTTTCGGCAGGCCTTTGCGGCACGACTCGGCGGCGAAGCAATCAGCTTTCTAACGTTTACTGGTCCATTACTGGGTGAGGCGACAAAAGTCGCACTCCTGCGAAAGCGAGTGCCGTTAACTTACGGCGTTCCCGCCCTCGTCGTAGATAACCTGCTCTACAACCTGTCCGTCGTCTTCTTCATTTTGAGCGGCGCGGTCGTGATGCTGCTGCGGTATCCGCTGCCGCCGGGTGTTTATCTGGTGCTGATCATAATTGCGGCCGTTGCAGCCGCAGGCATACTGATCGCAGCCGTCGCCGCCAAGCGTCGCGTGATGTTGCTGACGTGGCTGATCGATCGTCTCGGAGAATTGCGACTCAGCCCGAAAGTCATTCTTAAACGACGACATCACATCTATCACCTCGAGTCGAAGGTTTACGACTTCTACAAACAGCATCCGGGCGCGTTCTTCCTGATGATCGCGTGTAATTTGCTGGCACATGCGGCCAGCGTCCTTGAAGTTTTTCTCGCACTCAGGATGCTGGGCTTTCAACCACAGGTGGCCCAGGCGTACATCATCGAATCGCTCACGAAGGTAATTAACTTCGCGTTCGCGTTTGTACCAGGAACGATTGGCGTGTATGAAGGAGGCACCGAGGTCATTCTTCAGAAGGGACTCGGTTTCACCCCTGCCGCCGGTCTTGCGCTGGCCCTCGTGCGCAAAGCGGCAATCGTTGTCTGGACCTCTATCGGCCTCCTTGTGCTTACCTGGCGCACGCTTCCGAACGCGTGGCGTCGCATCCTTGATCGTAGTCCGCGTTTACAACGTCTTATGGATAGCCTGGTACTTTCAAACATCGCTCATCGACCTGCCCGCACTGCAGTCAGCGTTCTTGGCACAGGAGTGGGAGTGCTGCTGATCGTCTTCACTGTCGGTCTCGCCCATGGCGTTCTGCATGAACGTGGACGGCGCGAGTCAAACATCGGTGCGGAGATCATGATTCGCGCGTCCGGATCGATCAGTCTAGCCGGCGCGTCTCAATTCAAACTGCCGACTTCACATGCTGCGGAACTTGCAACTATCCCGGGTGTCCGGGCAACGACGCCAATCGGCCAGGCGGTTGATAGTAGTGATACCGGCTTTGGCTCACGGTTGATCGACGGGATTGAATACGACCAGTATGCGAAGCTTGCGCATATTACCCTGCGTGAAGGCCGGTCATTACAGTCGGGTGACGAGGCGATTGTCGATCCGGAGTGGAAGCGAAATCGTAAAGCCAACGTCGGCGACACGGTTCAACTCTTTCATCGCCCTTTCAAAATCGTCGGTGTTTACGAACCACCGGGCGGCGGTCGTATCAAAATTCCGTTGAAAACGATGCAGGAACAGGTCGGTGCGGAAAACAAAGCAACTGCTATTCTGGTAGCCTGTGTCGACCCGGCAAAACAGGATGAGATCGCGGCACAGATTCTCCAGCGCTTTCCTGAAGATCAATTGCTCTTCACTCGCGACCTTCCCGAGTTGTATGCCTCCGGCGTACCCGCTTTGAATGTGTTTCTGAACGTGGTGGTCGGCGTGGCGGCAGCAATCAGTATGCTGGTCATACTGCTGGCGATGTACACGACGGTCACTGAACGCACGCGACAGATCGGAATTCTCAAATCGCTCGGCATGTCAAAGACGTCGATCGCTTGGGTGATTGAGCAGGAAGCGATTATCGTGAGCGTGCTGGGAGTGGTTGTTGGTGTTTTGTTAACGATGCTCGCTCAACTCGTGGTCACGCGAACGACGAATCTGTCGATCGATATCGAGCCGCGTTGGGTGCTGATTGCGTTGATCGTGGGATTGTTGGGCGGGAGCGTCGGAGCCTTGTATCCGGCTCTTAGAGCGGCACGACAGGATGCTGTTGAAGCGTTGAGCTACGAATAAGAAACGATCCGTAAGATCCGTGGCTCGCTTTAACTTGGAACTAAAAGCCCTCTTGCTACGTTTCGACTTTTTATGTATTGCCCACAGTGCGGTACAGAAGCGCAGGCGAACGTTCAGTATTGCCGCGTCTGCGGCTCAAACCTGAAAGTCATCGGCAAGGCGGTTTCGCTTAGTGACGCGATCGCGCGCAGCGACCGTGGCCCTCTCCCTAAGATCAAGGAGATGGTCAAAAACCTCAAAGTGGAGCACATCACCGAGGAGGTTTCGCGCGCGCTTGAGCACATGAACCAGGAGATCGCGAAAGTCTCTCCCAAAGAAAAGCCTCACAGAGAACGCCAGCCGTGGGTCAATTTCAGAAAGAAGAAAACAGCAGCCGAGCGACGTGAGAATCACATTTCCAGGGGTGTTGTGTCGTTGTTTTCCGGTGTTGGATTGACGACGTTCCTGTATTTTCTCTCGACCGCGCTCGTGCTGAAGCTTCCGCCGCATATCATCGATCAGATCCCATTCGAGATCGATCCGGTCGTGAAGGTGATCTGGTTGCTCGGCCTGTTACCGGCAACGTCGGGATTGGGACACATCGTCGCCGGGCTTTTAATTCGACCCGATCGGGAAACACAACCACAACAGATCGATCAGGTAGTGTCACCGCCCCGTGAGTTAGACGACCAACCCATAACGCATCCAATCCCCGTCAGCATCACCGACCACACTACAAATCTTCTCGAACGCGAACGAATTAAGTCAGCTCCTTGAGATAAGACAGGGGCGGCCCTCCGTGGCCGCCCCTGCGTGAGTTTCTTTCTTACTCTTTTCGTGGTCTGATCCGGATCGCATAATCCGGCCAGCAGTCACGCGGATCGAAATTCTCTATCGAACTCGAGCCATAACCTGAGTTGAACTCATCGTCGAACCCGAACGGATTCGTCGGTGCGGCCGGAGCTGGTGCAGCAAACTTCGGATCGAGCGCCTTCGCAATCTGATCGCGAGCATCGGCAAGATGCGCACGCGTCTGCCGATCTGTGGCTCGTGCATTTGCCGCACCAATCGCCGTACTCAAATCACGAAGCTCAGCTTTAATTAACGCACGATAGTCGTCTGTCACTGCCGGTCGCACATTCAACTTGTTCGATAGCAGATCGATGTACGAGTTCTGCAGATTGCGTCTGTAGACGTCAATACGAATTGGACCGGCACCCTCGAGCTCGCTCCAGATACCGCGACGCACGTCGGCCATGAAATCCGCCGGCTTGTAAGCCGCTACGCCGTCGATCGCTTCCTGCTCGACCAAACGATCGAACCGCGCGTTGCTCAGAAGTGAGTTAAGAATTCTCTCCTGTGCCGCATTCACGCGGGTCAGAGCTCCTGCTGCCTCGATGCGACGCAATATTTCCGACTTCACTGCCCAGGCAGGCGTGGCAAAAGCGTTCTCATTCAGGAACCGTACTGCCGCTGCTTGTCGTTCCTTCGGAACAATAACGAAGCGAACCCCGTCTTGGCCGGCGTGTTTCTGTTGCGAGTTAAATCCACCCACGATACCGGTGACGTGATTCAACTCAGTCGCCCACTGGCCCAACATGCGACCATAAAGCTCTTCGAGATCGTCGTAAGGTTCGCCCTGATGCGTTGTCGCGGGAAGGAGCATATCAGCGACGCGTTTCAGATTCTTGATGCCAAGCGCGGTGGAAGCCACTGCGTCACCATCACCAACTGCCTCGGTATTTTCACCCGGATCTGAGCCTCGTGCGTCTGCCGTCGAGAACCGCAGGTAGGGTTTTGCATCCTGCGATCGGGCCCATTCGTCGAGTGTCTTCTTTTCGTCGTCCGGAGTCTTTGCCCCGAGGATCGGTTTATAGCCCCACATCGTCGCCCACTTGTCGTACGGACCAATTCCCGGGACCAATAGCTCTACCGGGACATTATCTTCGGGTTGAACTACGTAATTGAACCGCGAATAGTCCATCAACGTCGGCGTGTGACCCATAGTCCTGAGCCATTCCGCGTTACGAACCTTCTCGGCCGGATAGGTAGCACTTGCTTTCATGTTGTGTTGGAAGCCCAGTGTATGTCCGACCTCGTGAGCGATGACGTACTCGACCAAGCGGCCCATCAGATCATCCGGCAACGGAAGTTTTTTGGCGCGCGGATCAAGTGGACCAACCTGCAGGAAGTACCAATCGCGCGCCAGGTTCATCACGTTGTGATAGTACTGAATGTCTGACTCGAGAATTTCACCGGTACGCGGATCGCTGACGTGTGGTCCAGAAGCGTTTTCGATAGTAGACGGCAGATAACGAATCACGGAATAGCGAGCATCTTCAGGATCCCAGTACGGATCTTCAGTCTTTGACGGCGCATCCTTCGCAATGATCGCATTCTTGAAGCCGGCGGCCTCAAAAGCGGGCTGCCAGTCCTCAATTCCCTTCTTGATCCAGGGTATCCATTTCGTCGGCGTCGCCGGATCTACGTAGTAAACGATCGGCTTAACAGGCTCAGATAGCTCAGCATTGGGATCTTTCTTTTCCAGACGCCAGCGAGTGATGTATGTGCGCTGCGGCGCGCGGTGTTCGTCGACACCATAGTCAGTTTTACGAACCGAGAAATAACCGACGCGCTCATCGAACAGTCGCGGCATCATCGGTTGTTCCGGCAGTTTCACCATACTGTAGTGCATAACTACAGTCGCATTTGTTCCGGCGCGCATTCCCTGTGCAAACGGATTCGGCGGTGTCGGTGGTTGTGGTCCACCTCCGCCGGCAGGAGTCACGTCCGGTGGAGATGTGTAGGTTTGTGAAACCTCGATTTCGACATTGGTGGGGAACGACTTCGTCTTTTCGATGAACGAGCGCGTTGCGTCGAAGCCACGAGCACGCAGCCGTGTTCGCGCACTGAACTCCGTGACTTCAGTCGTGAATAAGCGACTAACATCGATTACAGTCGCATCATCTTTGCCGATTGCCTCGATGTTGAAAGCCATGATGATAGTGTCGTTATTTGCTGCCTGAACCGCACGCGACACAGGTAGCTTTGGATCGGCAACAACATCATAGGCCACGCTTCGCAGGAGAATGCGATTGCCTTTGCGCTCCCATTTCACGACTCGATTGCCGGCAGCCTGCCCGCCATAGCCAACACCAAGCGTGGTTTTGGCAATCTGACTGACCCAGAGAAACTCTTTGCCTAATTCGCTCTTTGGGATTTCGTAGTAGACCTTCTCTTTGATTGTGTGAATCGTGAAGATGCCTTCGTCAGACTTCGCTTCTTTTGTGATTACACGTTCATACGGTCGCGGTTCAGGCGTCTGATCGGGTCGACCAGGACGATCTTGACCGGCGCCTCCAGCGGCTGGCGCTGGAGGATCCTGAGGCGAGCTCGTCGCCTGTGATCTCGGCGCCAGGATGAATACGCAGATAGTTAGAGTTAGAACAAGGATCGAGACAGGGAGATACCGGGATCGCATTCGCACGCGTTAGCTCCTTCCAGTTTACCTATGGAATTTGTCGGTTTAGAGCCGACAAGATTAGTTGAACTGGCGGAAACTTTAAGCCGAACGTGTGGAGTCAGTCAATGTGCGAAAGGGCCGGAAGATTTTCACGCAGGGGCGCAAAGACGAAACAGCAGAGAGCGCAAAGTAAGGGGTGTTTAGATCCGCTTTCCGCCTTTCTTGATCTCTCTGCACCTTTGCGTGAAACTGCGGATTAGGTTGCTAAGCTTTTCGGCTAACCAGAGGTCGCTTGGCTTTGGTCTCTTTGGGCTTATTAGTAGTAATCGTGGGTGCAACGCGATCCGTTAACAGCGGTAGTGGATTGACTGCCCCGGTTAACGTGTAGATACCAAAATGGAGATGAGGCGGTGTGCCTGGGCGTTTCCGGTTGTGCCGACATAACCCAGAACCGTTCGCGTCGTAACGCGATCGCCGACTTCGATTCCCTTCGCATATGAATCAAGATGTGCGTAGTAGTAAATGCGGCCGCCTGAGCTGATCACGGAAACAGTTTGGCCACCGAGGTTGTTTTCACCAATCTTGTAGATGTAGCCGTTGGTGGCAGAGAGAATCGGAGTACCTCGCGGCGCGAATATGTCCTGGCCTTCATGGCGACGGCCCACTCCTCTCGGCGCCTGCCATGTATCGGCGACCTCCTTGCGGGAGACGTCTTCTAATGGCATTGCGATTTTGGAGTCAGGAGATTGCGTGTAGAGCTTGGCAACACGAGCGTAAAAGACCAACGTATCTGAGAGTCCGGTGGCGAACAGTATTAACAACGTCACCAGCAGCACCAAAGAAACTTTTGTAAGACGCCACAGCCACCGCATGTCACCTAAACGAACAACTCCCCTACGTGGTTCCAACAATGATAGTAAGAATCACGCGGGTGTCCGATCAGTTGCCCTTCGTGGAGATCCTCTCCTATTATCAACCTTCCATGTCCACCCCAAATAGTTTTGAACACTTTCTCGGTGACTTCCGCGAGACGATCGTGAGGTCGACCGCGCGGCTTAGGGAAATACCTGAAGAGCAGAGTCGCCGGCAGCGTTCGCCTGACGACTGGGCGCCGATTGAGGTTCTCGGCCATTTAATTGACTCGGCAGCGAACAATCATCAGCGTTTTGTGCGGGCGCAGTTCACTGACGATCTCGTCTTTCCGGGTTACGAGCAGAATCAATGGGTGAGCTCGCAAAAATATCGCGAGGAATCGTGGGCAGACGTCATTCAACTCTGGAGCGCGTACAACCTGCACCTGGTGCATGCGGCTTCAGTGATACCCAGAGACATTTTGACCAGGCCGCGTTCGCCACACACGCTTGATCAAATTGCGTTCAATCTCGTGGACAAGAATGACGCAACCACGCTCGAATATCTAATCCGCGATTACGTGGACCACTTGCGACATCATCTCGATCAGATTTTTGACACCGTAAACCAGCACTGAATAGGAGCTTCCAATGGCTGAGTTGACATACGAACAACTGAAACACAAAACGCTGGCAGAGCTACGCGAAATGGCCAAGGGTAGCGAGCACGAAGTGGTGCAAGGCTATACCCAGATGAACAAGGAACACTTGGTCGTAGCGCTTGCCAAGGCATTAGGCATTCAACACGAGCATCATGCCGTCGTCGGCATCGACAAGTCTGTCATCAAAGCACGTATCCGCGAACTAAAGACGCAAAGAGCGGCGGCAATTGAAGCCCACGATCGCGCGCAACTAAAAGTGGTCCGCAGGACCATCCACCGTTTGAAGCGACGAATTCATAAGGCAACCGTCTAGAACTGTACTTTGTACTTAGTGCTTTGTACTTGGCAGTTAGTTAAGTTTGCGTTGACCAAATACAAAATACAAAGTACAAAGCTCAAAGGACCAAACTCAATAATTGAATCAAAAGTGAGGTAGCTCATGAAAAAGGCTATCAATCTGAACGTGAATGGTGTCTCTCGTACCGACGAAGTAGAGCCACGCATGCTACTCGTTCACTATCTGCGCGACGTTTTGGAACTAACGGGCACGCACGTCGGTTGTGAGACTTCCCTTTGCGGCGCCTGCACGGTGATGCTCGATGGTCAGGCAGTCAAATCGTGCACTGTGTTTGCCGTTCAGGCCGACGGGTCAAGCGTCACCACGATCGAAGGTTTCGCCAAAAACGGAGAACTGCATCCAGTTCAGGAAGGTTTCTGGGAGAAGCACGGACTCCAGTGTGGCTATTGCACGCCGGGCATGATCGTAACCGCGGCACAGTTGCTCGACAGAAACGCTGATCCATCCCGAGAAGAGATCTGCCATGGTCTCGAGGGCAATCTCTGCCGCTGCACCGGTTACCAGCACATCATCGAAGCGGTCCAATACGCTGCGAAGAAAGCGGGGCAAAGATGACTGAAAACTATGTAGGCAAGCGAGTTAAGCGCACAGAGGATCCGCGTCTGATCCGCGGCCTGGCACACTATGTCGACGACATCTCTCTGCCGAAGACGCTTCACGTCTCATTTGTTCGTTCGATTTACGCGCATGCAAAGATTAACAGCATCGACACTTCAGCGGCGCTCGCAGCCCCCGGGGTCGTCGCTGTTTACACCGGCAAAGATGTTGCGGAAAAGATCGGACCAGTGCCGTGTGCCGGCGCGTTGCCTGATCTAAAGGTTCCGGATCATCGTGTCCTTGCAACTACTAAAGTTTACTTCGTGGGACATCCGGTCGCGGCAGTAGTCGCTACAGACCGCTATGCAGCGCGAGATGCAGTTGATCTCGTGATGGTTGATTATGAGGACCTGCCTGTCGTCAGTGATGTCGAAGCGGCCGCGGCTGGCGGTCCAGTTATTCACGATGGCTTCAGCGATAACATTGCTTACAGGCTGACCTCCGGCGAAGGCGATATCGACGCCGCTTTTGCTGCCGCGGAACGAACAGTAAAACAGCGTGTGTTACACAAACGACTCGCTCCCATCGCCATCGAGCCGCGCGGCGTGTTGGCGCGCTACTTTCCGGGCGAAGAAGAGCTAACGATCTGGTCGTCAACACAAATCCCGCACCTGATGCGCACGCAAGTCGCGCTCATGATCGGAATTCCTGAAAACAAGTTGCGCGTCATCACGCCCGAAGTCGGCGGCGGTTTTGGATCAAAACTGAATGTGTACGCAGAAGAAGCGTTGCTCGGATGGATTTCGATGCAACTTGGAAAACCGGTCAAGTGGATCGAAACGCGACGTGAAAACATGCAGGCGACGATTCATGGTCGCGGTCAGGTCGGCGACGTCGAGGTCGCGTTTAAGAACGACGGCACGGTGCTTGGTCTACGCTACAGCGTGTTTGCAGATATGGGCGCTTATCATCAACTGCTCACTCCTGCCATTCCCACGCTGACCGGCTTGATGCTTTCCGGTGCTTACAGGATCCCCGCAATTCAGATGAATATCACAGCGTGCTTCACGAACAAGATGGCCACCGACGCTTACCGCGGCGCCGGCCGTCCTGAAGCAACGTACATCGTGGAACGTGCGTTCGACCTTATTGCCGCGGAACTCGGCGTTGATCCTGCAGAAGTCCGTCGCAAAAACTTTCCGGGGCCAGACGAGTTTCCCTTTCATACCGCGACAGGCCTCGACTACGACAGCGGTAACTATGAGGCCGCACTCGACAAGGCACAACAGATCATTAATTACCCAGGCCTGCGCGAAGAGCAGAAGAAAGCGCGCGAGGAAGGTCGTTTAATCGGAATCGGCGTTTCCACATACGTTGAGATCTGCGCGCTTGGTCCATCACAGGCGATGCCGGCCGGTGGTTGGGAAAGCGCGACAGTCCGGATCGAACCCACCGGAAAAGTAACGGTGCTAACCGGCGCCTCGCCACATGGCCAGGGACAGGAAACTTCGTTCGCACAGATCGCTGCGGACGAACTCGGCGTCAACATCAATGATGTGACTGTCATCCACGGCGACACCGGAGTGGTCCAATACGGCATCGGCACGTTTGGCAGTCGTGCGACTGCCGTCGGCGGTACGGCCGTCTACGTCGCCATTCAAAAGCTCAAGGAGAAGGCTCACAAGATCGCGACGCACATGCTTCAGGCCGATGCATCACGCGTTTCGTTTGAAGGTGGAAAGTATTCCCTTCAGGCAGCAGCGGCAGCGAGTGCCACCGGCACTTCGGAGCCGGTTGTACCAGTCGGTGAAGCACCTGCAGGCGCTCTGCCCGAGCCTCAAACTGAAGGCAAAACGAGTGCGACGATCCAGGACATCGCACTCGCAGCGCATCTCGCTAAGGAACTACCGCCGGATACTGAGCCCGGTCTTTCTGCAACTTACTTCTTCGAACCAAAGAACTTCACCTTCCCGTTCGGCACACACATTTGCGTGGTTGAAATCGATCGAGAAACCGGCGACATCAAGTTCCTACGCTACGTTGCGGTTGACGATTGCGGCAAAGTGATCAATCCGCTACTGGTCGACGGACAAGTTCACGGTGGCATCGTGCAATCCATCGGACAGGCGATGTTTGAGGAAGTGGTTTATGACGAGCAGGGACAACTCATCACCGGCACCTTGATGGATTACGCAGTCCCCCGCGCGTCGCACGTTCCGGATTTTGAGCTCGATCGCA
Source organism: Pyrinomonadaceae bacterium (assembly GCA_036003745.1). Classification (GTDB taxonomy): domain Bacteria; phylum Acidobacteriota; class Blastocatellia; order Pyrinomonadales; family Pyrinomonadaceae; genus PSRF01. Next base: position 197,181 of record DASYSD010000095.1, on the reverse strand, counting down.
CTGAGACTCCTTCGCCGGTGAATCCACTCGGTGTTAAAGGCGTCGGTGAAGCCGGGACGATCGGGGCGACTCCGGCAATCGTTGGCGCGATCGTCGATGCACTGGCCCCGTTCGGAGTAAAACATCTCGATATGCCGATCAAACCAGAGAATGTCTGGCGGATCATCAACGGACATTAGAGGAGCTGAAAAATGATTCCAGCACAATTCGACTATAAAGTGCCCGCAACCCTGGAGGAAGCTGTGGCGCTGCTCAACAGCGATCTCGATGGTGCGAAAGTCCTTGCCGGCGGTCACAGTTTGATTCCGGCGATGAAACTACGGCTCGCACAACCACAGTTGCTGGTGGACATTGCCCGGATCAAATCGTTGTCATATATCCGCGAAGAAGGCGATCAGATTCTGATCGGTGCCACGACGACTCATTACCACTTGGAATCGTCTGATCTGTTGAAACAGATCTGTCCTCTGTTGCCTGAATGCGCGAAGAGTATTGGCGACGTGCAGGTGCGCAATAAAGGAACTATCGGTGGCAGTATTGCTCACTCTGATCCTGCGGGTGACTGGCCGGCTGCGGTTCTGGCGCTTGATGCAGATCTTGTCCTCGTTGGTCCAAACGGCGAGCGAACAGTCAAAGCCGAGAATTTTTTCCTCGACCTACTCACCACCGACCTCCAGCCAGGAGAGATCCTTCGCGAAGTTCGCATTAAAAAGCCCGGCGGAAAGTTTGGTCAGACCTATCAGAAGGTGCCGCACCCCGCTTCCGGATTTGCTGTCGTCGGAGTCGCGGTTCACCTGACGTTCAATGATGATGGTTCGTGCAAGTCGGCCGGTGTCGGCGTAACTGGCGTTGGGCTGAAGGCATATCGCGCTAAGGCTGTGGAAGCTGGGCTGGCAGGAACTAATTTGGACGACAATGCAATCGCCACAGCAGTCACACACGTCTGCGACGGTATCGACCCAAACGCAGATCTGTATGCGTCGAGCGACTATCGCTGTCATCTTGCGCAGGTGCACACGCGCCGTGGAATTCAAGCGGCGAAGGCTCGCGTGCAGTGAAACTGGAGGGCTTTCACGATTTAGACGCTCCTCGCGAACGCGTCTATCAATGCCTCGTTGATCCGCAGGTACTGCAGCGCTGCATTCCTGGCTGCGAACGACTCGAGCAAACCGCTGAGAATACATTTGCCGCGACGATCAGAGCCGGCGTGGGTTCGATCAAGGGAGTTTTCAACGGAACAGCTCGTCTCGAAGACCTGCGCGAGCCGGAACATCTTCGTATTAAGGTCGACGGCAAAGGCGCGCCGGGGTTTCTGAAGGGTTCGGGCGACCTGGATCTCGCGCCCGCAGAAATCGGCACGAAGGTCACTTACACAGCCGACGTGCAAGTTGGTGGAACCATCGCGAGTGTCGGTCAACGCATGATTCAGGGAACTGCAAAGATGATGGCCGCGCAGTTCTTCACGAGTTTGGCTGCAGAAGCAAAGACGGCGGTGGGTGAGCCAGCGCCGCAACACGGCTTTTTTCGAACAGCCCTGAGGTGGTTCTCAGGGTGGGTACGCAGATTATTCAGATCTGTGGCTAGTATTCTTACTCAGACTGGCGGCGCGCCTTGGCGATGAAGTCCTCGATGTCGCTCAGCTTTCGGGGTAGCGCTTCGCTCAACCAGCGGACACCGTCGGCAGTGATCAGCATGTCATCTTCGATTCTCACGCCGTTGCCCTTGTATTTCTCAAATGCCGGCCGAACTGTAGCCTTGAAACTTTCCCAGTCTTCCTGTTTCCAGCCAAACGGCATCTGGTCCAACGCTTCCGGTCGGATATAGATTCCCGGCTCGTTTGTGAAAACAACTCCCGGAACAAACTTCGCACCACCACCAACATCGTGCACGTTCATTCCCAACCAGTGCGAGGTTCCGTGCATGAACCACACGCGATGCTGATTTGAATTCTTGTCTGTGATCAGCCCGAGCTTTAGAAGGCCGTCTTTGATTACTTCCGTTCCGGCACGATTCACGTCGGACAAGGTCACGCCGGGCCGCGAAGCCTTCGCCACTGCTTCCTGTGCGTCGTAAACAATCTGGTAGAGAGCGGCCTGTGTTGTCGTGAACTTCCCATTAACCGGGAACGTTCGCGTGATGTCGGCAGTGTAGTGATCATACTCGGCGCCAACGTCCATGAGCAGCAGTTCTCCCTGTTTCACCGGTCCCTGCGACTCGATGTAGTGAAGTGTGGTTGCGTTCGGACCACAACCCACGATATCCGGATAACCCCAATTGTCGGCGTTGCGCAGTTTGAACGTGTAAGCCATGACTGCGTCGACTTCATACTCCCACTTCGCGTCCCCCGCGGCTGCCCATGCACGCTGATGCGCTTCAATGCTGATATCGATTGCGTGCTGCATCAGACGCAGTTCCATCGGCGACTTCACGAGACGCATCTGGGTGAAGATGGGCCACGCATTTTTGATACTGAAACCGGAAGCCGTGCTGGCCCAGTCAGCGGCAAATCGCTGTTCCTGTTTGTATTCACGACTATCGCCCTGGCCAGGCATCAGCATGAAAAGACCAGCTTCGCCCTTTGCTGCTGCGTCGAATAGCGATGTGTATCCATGATCGTTGGTTAACGGCAAGTCCTTTGGCAGGTCAGACATGAAGATGTTTTCCGGCTTGGGACGATAAGGCTGGCGGTTGCGTAGCGCTTTGATGAACGGATCAAACTCAGTTGCATTCCAGATCTCTCGAATACCTGAGACCTGGTTTGCTTCTTCGGCGCTGTACATGTGGCCGGTCCAGGTCTCCATCCCTGGATTCCTGCGGGGCATGAAGAGAATTTCACGCAGTTTGGTATTACCCGGCAGCAGCACGAGCGTTGCGCTCTTCTGCTTCAGATTAGTGAGATAGTAAAGATTGTTCTCCTGACGATAAGGATAGTCGACGTCATTCGCGTAGACGCGCGGCTCGGTGCTGAACAGAATCATGAATGACTGCTGCCCGACACTTTGTGCCACTCGTTCCCGTCTCTGCATCAACTCGCCCACTCGTTCTTTGTCATCGAAGGTGGGCGCCGGCGGAGTGATTCTAATGTTTGACGGAATGGTCCTTTTGCTCGTCGCGCGAACAGCACCCACAGGGCTGAGCATCGTCAACGAGATACAAACTGCGAGCAGCACAAAGATCACACGTGTGGTTGTCGACTTCCTCATCTCACTTCTCCTATACTCTCGGATTAAACGAGCCGCGAGCAACGCGGTAATGAGTTCGGAGTTCAAGCTTTAGCTGTCTCCGTAAAGCACAACCCAAAGGTTGAACTCTAAACTTCAATTTATGGCGTAGGTGCTGGCGCGGGCACCGTGGTCGCTCGGCGACGCGGACGTGGCGGATTCAAAACCGTCCGCTTTCCGTCTTTTGTCACCATCACTCGCATTCCATCCGGCATCGTTATTATTTGCGACCCATCCGGAAAATTGCGTATTACGACACCTCCAGGGAAAACTCTGGTGCCCTGGCGCCGCGGACGATTTGGACCTTCAAACTCGGGTGGCACCGGCACGTCGGGCCGCTGCTCTTCGTGTCCCTGCTCTTCAGTCGCAGCATTAGTTTCAGGTTTAGGCGCAGGCTCTTTCTTCGGCTCCTCGTTACGCGGAGTCTTCTCGGTCTTTTTCGGAGCAGTGGGAGCGACCTCGACGTCAGCGCGCGCTTCCGCAGACGCTGTTGCCTCCGGACTGGGAGAAGGAACGTTGGTGAGACCGCCGCTCGGCGTCGGCGTCTCAGCGGCAACCTGTGAAGCAGAGTCGCTACGATTCTTCAGCGCATAAAAACCCAACGCGCCGCAAGCAACCAGGACCAGTACCGCCGCAGAGATGGCGATAGGAAACACAAGACGTGGTCCACCTCGTTGACGACGCACGACCGTCGTCTCGCCGTTTGCGGCCACTGTCTTCGGTGTTGCTACCGTTTGAGTGGGAACAGCAATTGTAGTAGGCGGCTGTGGAAACAGAACAGTCTGTGCTTCGCCCCGCTCAACAACAGTTGAAGCTTGGTCGGCGCCATGCAATGCCTTACGCATGTCGGCAGCGGTCGCGTATCGCTGTTCGCGATTTTGGGCCATCGCCTTCGCCAGCACATGATCCACTTCCGGTGCTATCGCTGTATTCACCTCGCTGGCTTTGATCAGCGGATCGGCCTGGCCGTTTACGATCGCAGCGGCGCGAGTCAACGCATCAGGCGGCTTCACATTCGTAAGCAGGTGATAAAGCGTAGCGCCGAGCGCGTAAAGATCACTGCGTGAGTCCGTTCCTAATCCCTGAATTTGTTCCAGCGGCGCGTAGTTTGGCGTGTAACCAAAGATGCTGGCGGTGGTTGTGACGCGAGAGATCTCGCCGGCCTGTCCCTTCGCCAAACCAAAATCGAGCAGGATGATCTGGCCGCGCGACGTAAGTTTGAGATTCTGTGGTTTGATGTCGCGATGAACTATCTGCGGATCCTGAGTGTGCAGGTAATCGAGCGCATCAAGCAACTGATCCGCCCACGTCAAAACCTGATTTGCAGGAAACGGGCTTCGTTTGCGAGTCATCATCTCCGACAAATCATCGCCGGGGATAAACTGCATTACGAGAAACTGCCCATCAGCTTCAGAAAAATGGTCGCTGACACGCGGTAGCGCCGGATGGTGCAATCGTGCCAGAAGCCGCGCCTCGCGTTCGAACTGCTTGCGCAGTCGTTCGTCGGCAAAAAGGGTCTCTTTGAGAGCGATAGTGGTATCGAGACGCTGATCGACGGCTTCATAGACAGCCCCCATCCCGCCCTGTCCGAGCTGGCGCACGATGCGATAGCGACCTTGTAAAACTGTTTCTGGCGTCAGCATTCGGGCGATTATACACGAGCCACGGATAAACACGGATCACACGGATAAAGTAAGAAGGCCTTCTGATCCGTGTTATCTGTGTAGATCTGTGGCAAGATATCGACATGAGCAGTCGCCCCCGAGAGCCGGAAGTGATCGATGTTGGACCACCCAAACGGCGTCGTCTGAAAATCTGGATCTTCGTCGCGGCCGTTCTGCTGCTGCTGTCGTTCTCGCGCATCGTTTCCATCTATGTTTCCGCGCTCTGGTTCGGATCGCTCGGTTACTCATCGGTTTACTGGTACATCTTCAAAGTAAAACTCGCGCTCTTCGTCGGGTCAGCCGTAATCACGGCAGCTCTATTGAGCGCCACGTTCCTGCTCTTCCAGAAACTCTTTGGAGCTTTAGCCTTCGAAAAGCGGACGATCATTTTAAATAATCAGCCGTTTCAGTTTTCGCCGGCAAAAATTATCAGACCGCTGGGTTGGATCATCTCTGCACTTTTCGGACTAATCTTCGGTTTTCGATTGAAAGAACACTGGCGGCAGTTCGCGCTCTTCTGGAATCAACCCGCCACCAGTCTCTCAGATCCGATATTTGGCAAGTCACTCGGTTTCTACCTGTTCTCATTGCCTCTTTACGATCTTCTCAACTCATGGCTGCTCGGCGTAACATTCATCATCCTCTGCGCTGCAATTGCTTATTCACTTCTGGGACTGCCGCAAACTGTGCTCAAGCCGAGCGTCCGCTGGTCGTCCGGTGCTGCATTCCGCGGTGTTTGTTGTGCCCTCGCGCTTTTCTTGCTGATGATTAGCTGGCGCACGTATCTTTCGCGCTTCCCTTTTCTCTGGGAAGACCACGCGACCTTTTCGGGCGTCACCTACACGGAAGCACATTACACATTACCGGCACTACTTATCCTCTGCGTCGTCCTGATCATCGCCGCGGTAATTCTCGTAATTAACGCTTTCAGCGTGCGACGCTTTAGCCTGTTGCTGATCGCGCTCGCGCTGCCAGTCGCAACGTATGTAATCGGAATCGTTCTCGTTCCTACTTACATTCAGAGTTTTGTCGTCAAACCCAACGAGCTGGACCGCGAAACACCTTACATCGGTTACAACCTCGAATGGACGCGCAAGGCTTTTGGACTCGATCAGATCGAGCTGCGCGACTTCGAAGCGGAAAACTCAGTCGCCGCTCTTGATCTGCCAAACAATCGCCAGAGCCTCGAAAATATTCGTCTGTGGGACTGGCGCGCACTGCAGGACACGCTACGCCAGATTCAAGCCATTCGCACTTATTACGACTTCCCTGACGTGGACGTCGACCGCTACAGCATGTCGGGTCAGACTCGCCAGATGATGATCGCGCCGCGTGAAATCAACGACGAGAAGCTGCCTGCATCGTCGCGCAACTGGGTCAACGAACGACTGACCTATACGCACGGATACGGTGTAACGATGAACAGCGCCAACGGCTTCACGCCGGAAGGACTGCCACAGTTTGTCGCGTCGAACATGCCGATCGAGGGCGAGGTCAAGGTCACTCGTCCTGAGATCTATTTTGGTGAGCTCACCAATCGTTACGTCTACGTCAAGACCAAACAGCAGGAGTTTGATTACCCGCAAGGCGATACAAACGCCACCACCACTTATCAGGGAACGGGCGGAATTCCGATTGGAAATCGTCTGCGACGTATGTTGCTCGCATGGGGAGTTGGCGATCTTTCGAGATTGCCGTTCTCAGATGCAGTGACGAGTGATAGTCGCGTGCTCATCAATCGAAACATTCGTGAGATCGTCAATGGTGTCGCACCATTTCTCACTTACGACAACGACCCTTACATCGTGGTTTCCAATGACGGCCGTCTCTTCTGGATGATCGATGCTTTTACCGAATCGTCCTATTTTCCTTACTCAACACATCACGACGTCGCCGGCAATTCGCTCAATTACATTCGCAATAGTGTCAAGGTCGTAATCGATGCCTACAACGGCACGGCCAGTTTTTACGTGTTTGATAATCAGGATCCGCTCCTCGCTGCTTATCGACGCATCTTTCCGAATCTCTTTCAGGATGCGACTCAGATGCCTGCGGATCTCCGCGCACATGTTCGCTATCCGGAGACACTAATTCGGGCTCAGGGTGAAGTCTACAGTCTCTATCACACGCAGAATCCGAAGGTGTTTTTCCAGCGTGAAGACGTTTGGAGCATCGCGCAACACATAAAGGTTAACGACCAAAAAGAGAAAGAAAGCGAGCCCATCGATCCATATTTCGTGTTGATGCAGTTGCCAGGTGAGCAACAGACTAATGAGTTTGTCATTATTCTTCCGTTCACACCGGCAAGTCGAAACAACATGATTGGCTGGATGGCAGGTCGCAGTGATGGTGAGCACTACGGCAAACTGCTGGTCTATAACTTTCCGAAATCAAGACTCATCGATGGACCAGTACAGATCGAAGCACGCATCGACCAGAACGCACAGCTCTCGGGCCAGTTCACGCTCTGGAACCAGCAGGGCTCTCGCGTAATTCGTGGTCATTTGCTGGTGATACCGATCGGACGTTCGCTGATGTTTGTGGAGCCGATCTATTTGCAGGCTGAGCGTAGCCCGATGCCGGAGTTGCGCCTGGTCGTGCTGGCAACGCAGGAAAAACTGGGTTACGGGCAGTCGTTCAATGAGGCGATGAGCAATCTGTTCGGTGAGGCAACAGCAAAAGCCACAGCCACACCTCAACCGGGTCAGGATCAGGCACCTCAACAGCCTTCGCCATCCGCCACCCCTGCTGCGGATTTACAACAACTCGTTAACAGAGCGATCCAGGAGTTTGACGACTATCAGCGCTTAACTTCGCAGGGGAAACTCGGCGAAGCAGGCCAGAAACTGGAACAGCACAAACGAACACTCGAGGAGATAAAACAAAAAACAAATCCGCGTTAATCTGTGTTCTAAACTACCGCTCCGATTCAATTCTCTGAAGAAGTTTCTTTGCCTTCTCGACCGCGTTTTTGTGCTCCGCTACGTACATTGCGTCCGGAGTGCTCGTCATTATCGCTTCAATCTGCTTCTTTGCGTCGGCGTTTCGATTGTTCGCCTCGAACGCTTGAGCCAGATATAACCGCATGACCGTATTATTGGGATTGAGTTTGATGCCCTTTTCCAGATACTCAATCGCTTTGTTGACGTCGCCGCCGAGGACCCTTGGGGCCTGTAGATAGAGCCGTCCCAGACCGACATAAGCACTGTAGCCCTGATAGCTCTCATCGAGCTTCAACACTGCCTCCATCTCGCGCTTGATGTCCTGAAAACTGGAAAGATTGGAAAGAGTACTGTGAGCCGCCTCGCCCCCATAATTCGCGCCGAGCCAAAAGTGGCCTTCCGGCTTGTCGGGCTGCAGCTTTATGGCAGCCTTACCGGCTTGAATGCCCTCGCGGAACATGTCGTCTCGCTCTGAATCGTTGTCAGTACGATCACCAACGTAGAACGCCGCTCGTGCAAGCTTCCAGGCCGCCTCGTAGTTGCCGTAGTCGGCCGAATGCGCCTGGCGAAGAGCGGTGACCGCCACACGGGCTCTGGTCATGTCCTCGCGCGCTGCGTACAGTGGCTCGGCCTCGGCGATTTTGTCGATGGCCATCTTCGCGTCCGTGCTGCTCGTGCTTGAGGCTCCCTCAGAAGCGCTCTGATTGCACGCGATTTGTGCCATTACCATCGAAATGATTGCTGATGCGACGATTGCAATTCGCAGAATTTCCTGCTTTTTTCTAGGATTTATCATCAATTAACCTCGGATTGTCTGGTATCGCCATACAGTATGTAATACTTTTGCTTTCCGGTTATCGAAAACGGTTCGAATACGGTATAGTGGCTTCCCGTTCAGGCCGATGTGGGCCGCAAGACCGCGAAAAATGGGCCGGAGGAGAGCTTGGCAGGGGCAGCATTCTACGATCTTGAGGGCACTTTAGTAAGCACCAATCTCGTGCACACGCTCTCGTTTTACGCGAAACGCCAACAGGGGTTGATGGCGAGTTTCAAAAAGAGCGCAACCACGTTTCTGAGCCTTCCAGTCTTCGCGGTGACCGACCAGTATAGCCGAAAAGTTTTTAATGACCTCTACTTCAAGAGGTACAAGGGGCAATCTGAGGACCGGCTGCGGTACTTTGCGCAGGACCTGTTTGAGGACGTGATTAAGCCGGCAGTCTTCCCCGGCGCCTACGAGTTGATTGAGAAATCGAGGAGCCTGGGTCTGCGGCAGGTGGTGATAACCGGCGCGCTCGACCTGTCGGTAAAGCCGCTCATGCAGCATTTGGGCATTACTGAATACGTCACCAACCGGCTCGAGTTTGTGAATGGAGTGGCTACGGGGCGTTTGTTGCCGCCGGTGATGGCTGCAGCAACCAAAGCTTCCTGGATTCGGACTTACACCGAACGTGAAGGGGTTAGCCTGAGTGATTCTTACGCCTACACTGACAGTATGAGCGATCTACCGATGCTTTCGATTGTAGGCCACCCGGCAGTAGTAAATCCCGACATGCGTTTACGACAAACAGCACTGCATCACGACTGGCCGATTCTAAATCTTAAATAAATCTGTGTAATCCGTGGCTTAAACTGATGGCACTTCAACTTCGACGCAAAACACACGAATCCGTAATCTACATCGATCGCGACAGCGCGCCGCGCATCATGCCTTCCGGCGAAGACTTTATTCTCGAAGACTTGCCGATCGGAACGCGTGTGCTTTATCCGAACCCTTCGATCAAGGGCCTGCCCAACCGCGAAGCTGCCATTCGTTATGCACTGAATCACCCGCTCGGGTGCGATCCACTATTTGCCCAGCTCGAACCGGGAATGCGCGTGACCGTTGCGGTTGACGACATCAGCTTGCCACTGCCTCCGATGGCCACGCCGGATATTCGCCAAACGGTTCTGGAAATCGTTCTGGACATGCTAGCCGGGCACGGCGTTGACGACGTCCACATCATCATCGCCAATTCGTTGCACCGGAAGATGACCGAGTGGGAAATGAAGCGTATGGTCGGGCCAAGAATTTTTGCCGACTACTATCCCGATCGTTACTACAACCATGACGCCGAATGGGCCGACGGTCTCATCAAGATTGGAGAGACAAGACACAAAGAGCCACTCGTCCTCAATCGGCGCTGCGCCGAAAGCGATCTATTGATCTACGTCAACCTCAACTTCGTGCCGATGGACGGCGGACACAAGTCGGTTGCCGTTGGACTCTGTGATTACGAGTCGCTGCGAGCGCATCACGATCCACAGACAATTCGCGATTCAGATAGTTACATGGATCCCGCGCGCTCCGCGTTGAATCACAAGGTGATACGCCTCGGAAAGATCGTCGATGAGCAACTGAATGTTTTCCACATCGAAACCGCCATCAACAATCGCATGTATGGACCGGACATGGATTTCCTGTTGCGTAACGAAGACGATTTTACTGCCTTCGATCGCATGAAGTTCGAAGCCATGCGTTTCACGATGGGCAAGTTGCCACGCCCTGCGCGTCGCAAGCTGTTGCATTCAAGACCGGCGCAATACGAGATGACCGCGTGCTATGCGGGCAAGACAGATCTCGTTCACGAGAAGATTATCGCCAAGGGAATGGAGCAGTATCTAATTCCGATTCGCGGGCAAGCCGACATTCTTATCACCGGCATTCCCGATATTTCGCCGTACAACGTTTACTCGATTCTCAATCCGCTGCTGGTCCAGGTGATGGCGCTTGGTTATCACTTCAACTTCTATCGCAACAAGCCGCTTTTGAAGAAAGGCGGTGTGATGATTCTGCATCACCCGTGTTACGACGATTTCGATCACCAGTTTCACCCCAGCTACATCGAGTTTTTCAATCGCTTGTTACCGGAAACACGCGACGCATTCACGTTGCGTGAGAAATACGAGCGCGAGTTTGCAAACAATCCGAGTTACGTTGAGATGTACCGGCGCGGCAATGCTTATCACGGCGCGCATCCGTTCTTTATGTGGTACTGGGGCGAGAATGGCCGTCAGCACGTCGGTCATGTGATCGCGGCCGGCGCCGAGAACGCGCACGTGCCTGCAATTCTCGGTTGGGAACGTGCAGACAATCTGACGGAAGCTATTGCGATGGCACGCAGTTACATGGGCAACTCCGCAGAGATCACGATGTTGCATCAGCCGATGATCGGGATTGCGGACATGGAATAAGCCACAGATTTACACGGGTTTTAAACAGATGAAGTTATCACCAACTGAGATCTACAAAGACCGAAAGATCTTCCTCATCGGAAGCACTGGCTTTCTTGGCAAAGTCACGCTGAGTATGTTGCTGTATCGCTTTCCGAACGTCGGCAAGATCTACGTCACCGTGCGCGCGCGTTCGCAGGAGGAGTCTGAGAATCGCTTTTGGAACAACATCATTACTGCTCCTCCCTTCGATCCACTACGCGAGCGTTACGGCAGCGCACTCGAAGGGTTCGTCAACGACAAAGTAATCGTTCGAGGCGGTGACATTGCAGAAACGAACTTCGGCTACTCCGAAGAGGAAGCACAGGCTATCGCCGACGATATTGACGTCGTCATCAACTCTGCCGGCAACGTAACTTTCAATCCGACACTTGAGAGCGGCCTGCGTACGAACGTCGTTGGAACACAAAACGTCATTGCCTTTACGCGCCGGATGAAACGTCCCGCGCTCGTTCATGTGTCCACCTGCTTCGTCGCCGGTAATCGTTCCGGTGCCGTTTGGGAAAGCGATCCGGTGATTGGCTACTTCCCCCGTCACCGTGACGCCGAGATGGCAGGTGTCCAATTCTCCGTCGATCAGGAGATCGCTGACTGTGCCAAACTCGCGGACCGCGTCAGAGATGAAGCCCGCGATGCGATGATGACGGCTCGCTTTCGCGAACTCGCACGCAAACGACTAAACGAAGAAGGTCGCGACATCGACGATCCAGACGCACTCGGACTCGCCGTCGCCCGCGAGCGCAAGGTGTGGACGCGCACACGTCTCACAGATCTCGGTGTTGAGCGTGCCGCTTACTGGGGTTGGCCCAACATTTACACATACACGAAATCACTCGGCGAGCAACTCGTAGCTGCTGAGACCAACATGGTGCGAAGCATCGTGCGACCCAGCATCGTTGAGTCTGCAATGTCGTATCCGTTTCCAGGTTGGAACGAGGGTTTTACTACGACGGCGCCGATCATCTTTCTAATCCGTAAAGGCCAAACACAGATTCCCGCGGATCCGAAACTAATTCTCGACATCACTCCGGTTGACCAGGTCGCTTCAGTGATGTTGGCAGTCGCAGCCCAGGCGTGCGTCGAAGAGCCGCACCTCGTCTTTCAGGCAGCCACCGGCGATGCCAATGCCAACAACATGGAACGGATCATTGGTCTCTGCGGTCTTGATAAGCGAAGGCATTTCGAAGAGAAGGACAGCGGGGTCAAGATTCTGAACCATATCGCCGGGCGCATGGAACCACGGCCTGTCACGGTTTCGAAATTCGAAAACACATCCGTGCCGATGTTCAACTCGGCGGCGAAGAAGGCGTCGTCGTTACTGGATCGTGTCCGGCCGCGGTGGGGTGGCGGGCGTGTCGGTGAAGTGATTGACAAAGTTAAGACGAGTGTCGAACGCGTCGAAGAGCTCACGCGTGAAACCACCGAAGCGTTCGACATGTTCCGTCCGTTCACGGTTGAAAACGCTTACGTGTTTCGGTCTGACAACGTCCGCTCACTCTTCAATCGCATCAGTGAAGACGAACGAAACCTCATCACCTGGAATCCGGAAATGTTTGACTGGTACGACTACTGGCTAAACATTCACTTACCCGGACTCACGAAGTGGGTGTTTCCAACCCTTGAAGACGAAATGCGCGTGCAACCGAAGCGCGTCTACACCTATCGCGATCTGCTCGAGCTGTTTGAGACTTCGACCAAGCGCCACGCTACCAGAGTCGCGATGCGCATCGAGCGTGACGGGCGCAAGGAACAGTACACGTATGCCGATCTACGTGAGCTTGCAACCCGTGTCGCCGGATTTCTCGCGAGTGAGGGCATCAAACAGGGCGACCGCGTTTTGCTGGTCAGTAGTAATGCTCCGGAATGGGGCATGAGTTATTTCGGCGTCTTAAAAACGGGCGCGACCTGCATACCGGTTGATCCTGAAAGCTCGACGCATGAAATTCTCAACTTCGCGCGGGCAGGAAATGCGGCGGGCATCATCTGCAGCGAAGGGGTGTTGAACGATCATCCGGATCTTAAAGAAAGATTGGCCGAACAGGGACTGACTCGCGTATGGACCTACGAAGACGTCTTCGCGTTACCGGACGAACAGACCGAAGACGAACGCATCGCACTGCTGCCAAAGCGTGTTCAGGCGCAAAACGTCGCGTCACTCATCTTTACCTCCGGCACAACGGGTCAGCCGAAAGGCGTGATGCTTTCGCATCGCAATCTGACGAGCATGGTTTCGATGTTATCGTCAGTCTTTGACATGACGATCCATGATGGTGTGTTGTCAGTTTTACCTTTGCACCACACGTTCGAGTTCTCGACCGGGTTCCTGACACCGTTGAGTCGGGGCGCACAGATAACTTATCTACCCGAACTCACCAGCGACGCGCTCGCGCGGGCGATCAAGAATGGCCACGTGACTGGGATGGTCGGCGTTCCCGCTCTGTGGGAGCTATTGCATCGTCGCATCAAGAATCGTCTCTATGAACGCAGCGACTGGATCGGCAAAACTGCCGAGAATCTGATTTGGGCGAATGCATGGCTACGCGACAAGACGCCTTTGAACTTCGGACAGGTTTTGTTCTATCCGATTCACGAAGGCCTCGGCGGTCGCATTCGCTATTTCATCAGCGGCGGCTCCGCTCTCAGCGAAAAGATTCAGCGCGACTTTCACGGTCTCGGATTCACAATTCTCGAGGGCTATGGCCTAACCGAAGCATCACCAGTTCTCACTGTCACCAGACCTGAAAATCGCATGCTCACCGGAACCGTGGGTAAGGCACTCCCCGGCGTTGAGGTACGTATTTCTGATCCTGACTCCAGCGGTGTCGGCGAAGTGGTCGCTCGTGGTCCAAACGTGATGCTTGGTTATTACGAAGATGAGGCCTCGACACGCAAGACACTGGTCGATCGTTGGCTCTACACAGGAGATCTCGGTCGCGTTGATGACGACGGCAATCTTTATCTCGTGGGTCGCTCGAAAGAGATCATTGTCGACACAAACGGCAAGAATGTTTATCCCGATGAACTCGAAGAGACTTACGGCAATTCGGCTTACATTAAAGAGCTGAGTATTGTCGGTTTGTCCGATGGGCCCGGCGAGAAAGTCGCTTGTCTTGTTGTAGCTGACGACGAATACGACATTTCACTTTCGCGGGCGGCATTGCATCGCCTGGTCGAAGAGCACTTCCGCGAGGTATCGGCTTCCCTGCCCTACTACAAACGAGTGAAGGTTTTGCATTTTACTGATATTGAACTGCCACGCACCGCCACGAGAAAAGTGAAGCGACGTGAAGTGGTCCAGATCATGGAGTCGCTCGAGGAGAGTCAGAAATCAGGGCGGCGTGGAAACGTCAAGGAAAGTGCGAATGCTGATTCGCTGTGGTTGATGGGAGTGGTTGCGAGCGTTGCGAATCGTCCGCGCTCGGAAGTATCGATTGAAACGCGACTCAGCGATTTGGGTTTTGACAGTTTGATGTTTGTCGAACTCGCAACGTCGATCGAAAGCGCCGGTGGTTCCATCTCGGCTCCGGAGCGCTTCAATGAGATTCAGGACGTGAGAGAGTTGTTAACGGTCGTTTCTCGCCAACCTGGTACGTCAACCAAACAGGAGGCACGCGTCGAAGATCAACGCAAGGACGACGAGATCCACATTCCGTCGTTCGTCCGCACGGCCGGGAATAAAGCGGGCGATTTGTTACAGCGCTTTCTCTATGATCAGTTCCTGCGGACACATTACGAAGGGCGATCAAACATTCCACCGCACACCAATTTCCTTGTTGCCGCGAATCACTGTTCGCACCTCGACATGGGGTTGACCAAGATGGCGCTGGGTGAATTTGGAAAAGATCTGGTCGCGCTAGCGGCTGCCGATTACTTTTTCGACACGAAGTACAAGCGCGCAGTAATGGAGAACTTTACCAACCTCGTGCCGATGGAACGCACCGGTTCACTGCGGCAGTCGCTGCGTCATGCGAAGTCGTTTCTCGATCGTGGCTACAACGCGCTTATCTTTCCGGAAGGCACACGCTCGATGACCGGCGTCATGGCTGATTTCAAGCCGGTGGTTGGGTATCTGGCGCTGCACGCGCGCGTGGGTATCCTGCCGATGTATCTCGATGGCACTTACGAGGCGATGCCCAAGGGTACGACGCTGATTAAGAACCGCGACGTCGGCGCTCGCATCGGGCGCCTTCTCGAGATCGAAGAACTGGAAGAGATGACGAAGGGCATGCCGCGCGCCGAGGCATACCGGCTGATCGCTGCGCGAGTACGGCACGAGGTTGTGAACCTGCGCGACGGAACGCGCAGTGACTTTGATGCGAAAGAACTGCGACGGCAGTGGAAGAGTGATCGCAAGAAAGAGTTAGTGAGTGAGGAGGTAGCGGTATAGGTCCAATAGGACTTATAGGACCTATTGAATTCCGGAAGAGTCATGCCGTCTAAAACTCCCGGTAAACGCACCGCCCGCATGACGCCGGTCCCAACCGGCACCAAGCGACGCGCGGCTATCGAAAAACGACAGCGCGCCGTGACGCTCATCACCGGCGGCACTGGCTTCCTTGGTTCACATCTTGTCCGCCAATTGACCGAAGACGGCGCCAAAGATGTTCGCGTGATGGCGACTTCAATTCCAGACTGGCTTGTCGATCTCGGAGTCGAAACATTCGCCGGATCAATCACAAACGCTGACGATAACAAACGTGCGGTCGAAGGCATCAGCGAGATCTATCACCTCGCCGGAAAAGTCTCACGCGAACGCGAAGACGCGCGCGCGATGTACGACATCCACGTCGAAGGTACGCGCCTCCTGTGTGATGCCGCAAAAGCAGCAGGAGTCAAGACAGTCGTGCTCGCCTCGACCAGCGGCACAATTGCCGTCAGTAAGGATGGCGAAGTTATTCCTGACGAAACTTATCCGATTCCGCTCGACATCATTTCGCGCTGGCCCTACTACGCGAGCAAGGCTTATCAGGAGATGGCAGCTCTTGAACGTTTTCAGGGCAAAGGACTGCGACTCGTGATCATGAACCCGAGTCTTCTTCTTGGTCCGGGTGATGATCGTCTGAGTTCAACCAAACTGATTCTCGATTTCATGGCGCGCAAGATCGGCGCGGTACCTACAGGCGGTGTGAGTTTTGTCGACGCACGTGATGCTGCTCGCACTTTTAGAGTCGCGATGAAGAAAGGACGTCACGGCGAACGCTACTTGCTCGGCGCCGCAAACTGGACCTTCTCAAAATTCTTCGGACGTCTCGAGCGTCTGACAAAGGTTTCTGCGCCCTGGATAGCGCTGCCATCTCGACTCGCGATTACGGGTGCAAGTCTGCTGGATTCACTCTTTAAGCAATGGGACATGGCCTCCCCCGTCGAGCCGGGCGCGATCGAGATGGCTCAATATTTCTGGTACCTGAACTGCTCCAAAGCCGCTCGCGAGCTGAGCTTCAAGCCGCGCGATCCCGGCGAAACCCTCCAAGACACCGTCGCTTACGTACGAGAAAATTTTCTCGGCAGTAATGCGTTTGGGAAATAACGCCGAAGGAGTACGGGCCTACCTCGATATCGCACAACAGGCGATCATGGGCGCAGCAAAATGAAATATAGGTCCTGTACGTCCTATGGGACCTATTATTCTCCTAACGCCGCATACTTAAAGACCCTAAACCTGTATCGCTGTTGCGCTCTGATGTTCGCTGCGATCACGCCGTGGAGGTTCTCGTCCCAGTTGGTGTACTGGTCGATATAGCGATCTGAAGCGGCCTTGTCACCTTCATACTGCACAGAAAGCGTCTTCTCCAACATTTTCCCAACTACGTCGTGATACTTTTCATAGTGGACCCTCAACGTCTTCGTGGCTGGATCGAAGGTGAGTAATCCGTTTTCAAGATAGAAGTTCCACTGCATCAGCTGCATGGTGTTGTAAGGCTGATCGCGTCGCGGACGATTGTTCTGCAACACGCGCAAAATCCCACCCGCATAAACACTCCGCAACTGCGCATCGTTGTAATAACCCTGCTTGTGAAGAGCTTCGGCAACAAACAACGACACCAGATCGGCTTTCATCTCTTCCATCGCGTTCGCATTGTCCTGCAACGCCTCATCGAGCTCGCGACCATCTTTGGTTCGATCAACGCCAAGATAGTGGCCGACTTCATGCCATAACGTGCGATAGAAATTTCCATCGGGCGTAAGTTCCCTCGCCTGCTGTTCACCAATCGCGGCAGACAGTGTTTTAGAAGTTCCTTCAAAGATGTTTGGGTCGCGCATGATGTTGGCGCGCAGCAGAATCGTGCGGCCATAACGACGCGCAACGTAGCTCTCGTTCGGAAGAATTGTCGCAGTGTTGCCGCCGCGCGACTGTCCGAAGTCTGCGACAACGTCGTAAACACCGACCGGAATGTCTTCACGCACCTTCTTGTGGTTCTTGTAAGGAAGCGAGTCTTCGAGAGCCTGCAATCCCTTCATCGCTTCACGCAGCGCGGCTGTTTCCTGTTGCCGGCTCTGTAAGAGACAGAAGGAGAAGAAAGTCTTTACGCCATATAACTCGTCGTCGTAGGTTTCGTAGGAACCAATCTGAGCGTTGAGGTTCTTAAAGCGACCAGTAACCCAGCTCGCATCACCCGAGTCATAATCGTTTGACAGCAAATCGCGCGCGCGGTTGCGGAGATAGCGCGCAAACTCTTCGTCATCTTTAGCAATTGCATCAGCCGCTTCGTTCAAAAGCCCATAGGCCTTCATCAAATCATCTGCATAAGCAACTGCATAGGGCACTGCATACACGTCTGTCTTCGCTTCATTGTGCGCGGTAACACGTCGCGGTGCGGAGGACAGTCGTTGCAGTTCTGCGAGCAGTCCGGGATGCAACGTTTGTAAAGCTGGATACTTATTCAGTTTTGCAATATCACTCTGTAGATTCTTTGCGTTTGCGAAGCGAACAACAGACCGCAGATCGAGTACCTTGTCGCGTTTGTCGGTCTGACCGCCCGGCAGCGCGAGCGCCTGTTCAATCTCTTCTTTGGTGATGCCCCACGGATACATGTTCTTCCCGGGTTTGGTTGGATCGACTGGGAGCGACGGCTCGCGTTTGTTTTCCAGCGTGGTGGCGATTGGTCCCTGAAACAAACGATAGAGCGTAAGAAGATTCTGTGTCGCGGACTTCGAACCAGTTCGCTTGTCGAGTTGTTCGAGGGCGCGATAGGAAGAAAGGGCTTCAGGGTGTCGCTGCTCCTCATAAAGCCTTTGGAAGATCTGTCCGGCTTCGATCAACTTCGCCACAGCCTTTCGCTCGCCATCTGACAGTTTAGAGAGGTCGCCCGACAGACGAATCGTTTGCGTTTTGTCGACTAGCGGTTGGCTCTTTTCGAGCGGCCAATATCCTGCAGGAAGAGTTTGAGTCAGTAACAAAGCAGCCATAAGAAGTTTAGTCATGCATCAGATTTTGCCACAGGTTTACACGGATAGGCACGGATGTCAGATGTCAGAAAATCTCGGCGACGCATATTTCTTGCACTTGTAAATCACACCCTATTTACAAGGGTTTAATGACGGCACCGGGCTTGCACTGAGCGCTCGCAGTGACGAGTCTGACTATAACTATCAAACGTCGCTTCAAGCGTGCACGACGGCGCCGGAAGGTTGGTCGAGCATATGACATGGCGCTTGAAGTCGCCAGCGTGCTGCCGCCGCGAGCCAACGTGCTCGACGTCGGCTGCGGCAACGGATTCATTGCACATCATCTGCAAAGCATGCTCGGCACAACTGTGGTTGGTCTGGACGTCGGCAAAAGCATCGCTGCTCGGATCAATTATCTTCCGTACGATGGCCGCCATTTCCCGGTAAGGGATGACAGCTTCGATGCTGTGTTGCTCTGTTACGTGCTCCATCACGCACAAGATCCGCGACTGGTGCTGAATGAAGTCAATCGCGTCTTGAGAGACGGTGGTGTTGCAATAATTTACGAAGACATACCGTCTATCTGGTGGGACCGCGCGGTCTGCTGGACACATGATCGACAGTGGCGTGGCCACACTGGTCCATGCACGTTTCAACAAGAGCAGGATTGGCGACGCATTTTTCGTCTGGCAGGATTTGAGATTGTGAAGGAGCGACCGCTTTCGCGCTGGCGCAACCTTGCGCATCCGGTATCGCGACGGTTCTTTGTTATCAGAACAACATATCCCGCAAAGGCGCAAAGACGCCAGGAAGAGTTCGTCCCGGAGCTGACCTTTGCGCCTTTGCGCCTTTTCGGGGAAACCTACTCCGGTTCATGGCTGCGTCTGCGCGACGTTCGGCACAGACGCAGCAGTCGCCCCGGCAACGCACAACATCAGGCCGGCAAGAAGAGTTGAGCGGCTCTTTCTATTTTTTAATCTCAACGATCCCGCGCTCCATCAGCTTCTTAATCATACGCAAGCAATCTGCCTCGCGAAACGGACAGATTGAGAGAATTGACTGGATGTCCCACGAACCATTGATACGCGAAAGCACAAACCCCTCCTGCGGATCAATCTGCTCAGCGGTCAGATCCATTGCAGACTTAAGCAACTGTGGTATTGACTTTGGCGAAATCCCGCCCGCCTCATAAACACGTTTGATAAATTTCTCCTCGGCCACCGGCAACAACGCCTGCGCTTCCGGATGGTTGGGTTGCTGCTGCAACGCCTTTTGAATGATCAACAAAGCCTCCTCCGGATCTTCGTCAACCTTGCGTTCGGCCGACCAAACCATCTCGGTCACACTCTCAGGCACATCCTCTACTTCCGTAACGACCGCAGGACTCCCCTCCGGCAACTCTCCCGTGACCCGAGCAACACCTTCACTGATCAACGTGTAGAGTTGACCGTATACGTGAAACGAAGAGGCGTGCATGTGGTAACAGACCTCAGCTACCGACATCCGCTTTTCGACGAAGTAAAGGATCTGTCGAAACTCTTTTCCGAGTTTCAGCGAAGATGTCCAGCCGGCGTTGAGTTCAAGCACGCTTCGATCAGACGGGACTAATGTGCGATAACGTTCAAACTCGTCGATCCGGTAAATGCCCTCCATTATCACGGTCGTCGGCTCAACCTCAATCAGGAGCAGGTCTTCCGGTGAAGACTCTTCGTCATAAAACTGAAAGTCGCCGTCAGTCCAGACGAAGAGATCGTAGATGGCGTCCAGCGTCCGCGTCCTGAGTATTCCGAGGACCTCGTCTTCAGTTAAGAATCCCTGCTCGACGAGAACTTCGCCAAGCTTCGCGCCCGAAGTACGCTGTACTTCGCGAGCAGCTTTTAACTGCGTCTCGTCGACCTTGCCGTAATGAAGTAGAACCTGGCCGAGGTACTCCCTCGGATCATTCGACTTCGAGCCAACGATCATCCCGTTCTTAAAGTAAATCTGTTTGGTGATCTTGCCGTGATCGAATTTGAGTGTGCCTGACTTCCTACCTGCCCCCAGAAACTGGAGGAGGTCGACCAGACTCATTGTTTTCAACGTACCTTGAATCGCCATTAGTTGTCGGTCTTGTCGGGCACCTCGCTGGCGGGCCTACATCGTGAGGATCTCTGGGGGGAGCTCCTGTTCGTGGACCACAAAAGGTCAGACTTCTGAAGAGTGTTAATCCTCGACCAGGTCTGCACAAATCGCCGGGCCTTCAGGGCCTGCTTCTCTCGCGATTTGCAGCAAACGCAAAAGATTCTCCATCTGTTCTTCGTTTAAATCGACAAACTGAACACCAAATCCAACTCCATGGCGATGATGCCGAACTTCACCTTCGAGGTAAAGCCAATCATCGTCAGGAAGTAAAACGCGAAATGCAACAATTTCGCCGGCCATTACCTCTCCCACTGTATCAAGGTAACAGCCGCCCTCTGAAAGGTCGGTGATGCGAGCTGAGTGTTTCTCTTCGCCGCCGTGCCAAACCGCATCCAGATGAACGCTTAGTCGGGGTTTAGATCGTCTGTCATCCATGAGCTAGCATCATCATAGAATATTTTAGCCACAGATTACACAGATAAGTTGACACGGACCCGAAGGGCTTCGGGAATGATCTGGAATGTCGCCGGCAGTCTTCCAGGAAGTTCTCCATCAACTTCCAGAGCGACTCCTGCATCACGATCGGACGCGCGCACGGTGATCTTTCGAGCTAAGGCGTGGCTCACTTCGGGCATGGAAAGGTGTGAACCCGTGTAGACGCGCGGTGCACTGGTGAAGATTTTGAGGGCACTCAAATCACCGATGCTGACGATATCGAGCTTGCCGTCGGTGAGTTTCGCATCGGGGGCGATTTTCATACCCCCGCCGAAGTAACGGGCATTCGCAATGCATAGATTCGAGACAACCAACTGCCGCTCATGCGAGTCGTCGAGTTGGACCACGAGACGCACCGGAGCGTTGCGCATCGCCGTCTTCAGCAATGCATTCACAAAAGAGACGTCCTCCGCTTTAACACGCTCGATGACTTTTGTGCTCATACCACACGAAGCGACTCCCACGAAATACCGAGTCGCGTCGTGTCCATTCTGATCCGTATAGGAAACTCGACCGACATCTATGCGCACAGAGCGTCCTGTGCGCAGAATTCGCGCAGCATCGCGAGTACGTGCGGGAATCTCGAGCGTTCGTCTGAAATCGCCGCCTGTACCACTCGGCATGATGCCCAGTTCGGCGTCTTTACCGGACGTGAGAATGCCGTTTGCAACTTCTGACACAGTGCCATCACCACCGCAGGCGATAATGAACTTCTCCCCTTTTCGCGCCGCCTCGCTCGCCAGGGCGGCTGCGTCCCCGCGATGTTTGGTGAAAACTACCCGAAACGGTCCAAACTGCGAGCGCAAGTCACTTGCGATCTGTGGCCAGGCTTCGCCAGTGCTACCACTGGCTGATGATGGATTAACTATCACTACTGACATGTTCGATCTGTGTAAATCCGTGTAATCCGTGGCTAAGCATCATTGCTTTGTCTTGTTGACCGAGTTCTCCAATCTTTTCCATCACCGCGTCGGCGATCTCCTTGTGCGTGCGCAATCGATCAGGCTTCGTCAGGTGTTCACTCAAGTCCAACACTGGCCCGAAGTGGATGCGAATCACATCCTCGCGATTCCAGTTACGCGCCACTTGCCTCGGTAAACTGTTACACAAACCGGCGATGAAGACCGGAATGACCTGCGGCTGAGCCTCAATGATCAACTTTCCCACTCCCGGCTGTGCACGCAGATACGAATATGGATCATCACTCTTATTGCGAGTTCCTTCGGGATGAAACCCGATTATGTTGCCTGATCCGGAGTGCGCCAGATCTTTGAGCACCTCAAACGAAAACTTGTCAAAAGCGCGCTTTTCCGGAATCGGATGATCACCCGTAGCAAAGAATGGTGGATACATGGACCACCAGCCCATGATCAAGTTTACGAGCAGTCCGATCGGTGATTGATAGAAAAATCTGCCGCGCACCGGAAAAAAGAGTCGCTTTTGAAAACGAGTCCTGTAAAAGAGCACTGTTGACACGGCGTACATGTCAAAGAACGAACGATGATTAGCAACCAGCAGCAGCGGTCGATCGTGCGCGGCAGCCTCGACGTGCTCGAGGCCGTAAACATTCATGATGTTGTAAGTGGAAAGATGGATCCAGCCGGCGCCAAACATGCTCTGACACCACGTCCAGAATCGCTTCCAGGCGCCTTGATTCATCCGTCTGACGAGGCGGAAAGCGAAACGTTCAAATGGTGTTAGGACTTTGAGCTCAGTCAATCGAGAAGTATTTTGCCTCCGGATGGTGGACAATAATAGCCGAAGTCGATTGTTCTGGCTCAAGCTGAAACTCTTCAGTGAGATTGACGTCGATGCGTGAAGGATCCAGTAGCGTAAAAAGCTTCTCCTGATCTTCGAGACGCGGACACGCTGGATAACCAAAACTGTAGCGTGAACCCTGGTACGTCTGCTTAAAAAGACGCGCCAGATCCGGCGAATCAGCGGCGGCAATACCAAGCTCTTCACGAATGCGCTTGTGCCACAACTCCGCCAGCGCCTCAGCACTTTCGACACTCAAACCATGGAAGTAGAGATAGTCTGAGTAATTGTCAGCTTTGAACAACTCGTGTGAGTACTCACTCGCTCGCCGTCCGACTGTGACGAGATGAAATGCGACTACGTCCATCTTTCCAGAATCTCTGGAAGCGAAGAAATCCGCTAGGCATAGATGTTTT
The DNA here is from genome assembly GCA_036003745.1 of Pyrinomonadaceae bacterium. Classification (GTDB taxonomy): domain Bacteria; phylum Acidobacteriota; class Blastocatellia; order Pyrinomonadales; family Pyrinomonadaceae; genus PSRF01. Next base: position 173,908 of record DASYSD010000095.1, on the reverse strand, counting down.
CCAGCGGGCTGACGTGGAAAAGTGAACCGCACTTCTTTTTCCTGATCGTAAACGATCAAATCGTTACCGTCTGACTGGCACTGGTAATACCCATAGACCACTTTCGGCGCGAGCAGCTGTTCACGCTTGGAGCGCGCTTTGATCTCCTCATAAATCGGACGGACCTTCTGCCGTACCAGTGCCTGATACTCTTCAAGTGGCATCCGTCCCTGCTTGAACTGCCACTGGCCCTTGAACAGTGCCGTCTCGTTTATGAACGAGAACACATCGTCCAGGGAAATGTCGTCGACCACCTTGGAGCCGAAGAAAGGCGCAGTTGGAATCGGCACGTCACGACTCACAGCTGAGCGCGCGGTGTGCGTCGTGTCACCGCTTTTCTTCGTTCGTGGCTTCGCGGGCTTACGAATTCCGAGCTTCGCCTCTTCACCGATCAGATCTTCAACGTCCTCCGCGTCATCAGCAACCAACACTGCTACTGCATCCTGCTTCCGCTCTTTCCCATTCGTGTCTCCCACCAGCAGGTCCATCGTGTGGAGACCGGCAAAAGCATCGCGCGCGTAGAACAGTTGGCCGTGATAAAGCGACTTCAGATCATCCTCGACGTAACGGCGCGTCAGGGCCGCACCGCCGAGCACAACCGGAACTTTAATGCCACGCTCATTCATCAACTCAAGGTTCTCTCGCATGATGAGCGTCGATTTGACGAGCAAACCACTCATTCCAATCGCGTCGGCGCCGTTCTCATCATACGCCTGAAGGATCGCTTCAATCGGCTGCTTGATGCCGAGGTTCAGAACCTTGTAGCCGTTGTTCGTAAGGATGATGTCGACGAGGTTCTTGCCAATATCGTGAACATCACCTTTGACGGTGGCAAGGACCATCGTGCCCTTCGCCGTCACACCACCCTTCTTTTCCATGAACGGCTCGAGGAAACGAACCGCGGCCTTCATTGCTTCGGCAGACTGCAGCACGAAAGGCAGTTGCATCTGACCACTGCCAAAGAGATCGCCGACGACTTTCATACCATCCAGCAGGATGTTGTTGATGATGTCGAGCGGAGAGTATTTTTCAAGACCCGCTTTCAGCTCATCCTCGAGTCCGATCTTCTCACCGTCGATTATGTGATTCTTTAGACGCTCCTCGACCGTCTCACCCTTCGACGCTTTCTTTGTCGACTTCGACTTCACACCTTCGAAGAGCCTCGTGAATTCGGTGAGCGGATCGTAAACGCAGACGTCGCCTTCGAATTTGCGCTGGTCGTAGATCAGCTCGCGTGCGACTTTCAGTTCCTTTTCGCCGATACGGTTCAGTGGCTCGATCTTGCTCGCGTTGACGATCGCTGAGTCGAGTCCCGCCTCGACTGCATCGTGAAGAAACACAGAGTTCAGCACGACTCGCGACGCAGGATTGAGTCCGAAAGAGACGTTCGACACGCCGAGGATAGTGAACGCGCCGGGAAGCTCAGTCTTAATCTGCTTGATCGCCTGAATCGTCTCGAGCGCGTTGCGACGATCTTCTTCAATGCCGGTCGAGATCGGCAACGCGAGTGGATCGAAGAAGATATCGGAAGCGGGCAAGCCTAATTCCGTCGTCGCCTGCTCGTAAGCTCGCTTTGCGATCTTGAATTTGCCCGCAGCAGTACGCGCCATTCCGTCTTCATCGATCGTTCCGATAACAACACTGGCGCCGTAAGTCTTTGCCAGCTCGATTACCTTGACGAAACGCGGAACACCATCTTCATAGTTGGTTGAATTCAGAATCGACTTGCCGCCGGCATGCTGAAGTCCGGCTTCCATCTTTTGCCACTCTGTCGAGTCGAACATCAACGGCAGCTTGACGTTGGTGACGAGTCGCGAAGCCAATTCGTGCATGTCACTCTCGCCGTCGCGACCAACAAAATCGACGTTCACGTCCAGAATGTGCGCGCCTTCGCGTTCCTGATCCTTCCCTAGTGCAACCAGACCATCCCAGTCTTCTGCGTTGAGCAGATCGCGCATCTTCTTCGAACCGCTCGCGTTAACACGCTCGCCGACAATCAGAAACGACGCATCCTGCACGTAAGGCTGTTGACTGTAGATCGAAGACGCCGCCGGCAGCGTTGTCGCGTTGCGCTGTTTCGGAGTGATGCGCTGCATCGCTTCGACGACGAGACGCAGGTGAGCGGGCGTCGTGCCGCAGCAGCCGCCGACGATGTTGGCGCCGAAGTCATTCGCGAAATGGACCAGTTGGGCCGTGAAACTCTCAGGAGTTTCGTCATAGTGCATCTTGCCTTCAACTACGGACGGCAGACCGGCATTTGGAAGAACGGAGACTGGCAACGGCGAGTTTTCGCAGATGTAGCGGATACTCTCCGTCATGTGCTTTGGACCAGTGCCGCAATTCATACCAACCACGTCGATCGGAAACGGCGCGAGCGCAGTCAATGCCGCCGAGATCTCAGTGCCGTTGAGCATGGTGCCAAACACTTCGATTGTGACCTGGGCGATCACAGGCACGCGACGACGTGTTTCCTTAAAGTGAGCAAAGATTGCTGCCAGTGCTGCTTTAGTCTGCAGCAAGTCCTGGCAAGTTTCGACAATCAGCAAGTCAGCCCCGCCATCAAGCAGACCGCGCACCTGGACGGAGTAAGCATCGCGAAGTTCGCTAAACGAGATGTGGCCGAGTGTGGGCAGCTTCCGACCGGGGCCCATCGATCCGGCAACCCAGCGTGGCTTGTCTTTGGTGGAGTAATCTGAGGCTACGCGTTTGGCAAGCTGCGCAGCCAGCACGTTCATTTCGTATGCCTTATCGGCGACGCCGTACTCCGCGAAGTCGACCGGCGTGCCATTGAACGAATTCGTCTCGATCACATCGCAGCCGACATCAAGAAAACCTGCATGCACGTTTTCGACTGCGTCGGGCCTCGTCACGAGCAGGTTTTCGTTGCAGCCTTCAAAGAGAGGTCCGCCGAAATCGTCGAGCGTCAGGTTCTGTACCTGCAGGTTGGTACCCATCGCGCCATCGAAGACGACGATGCGTTCTTTAAGGGTGTCGAGAAGATTGGGCATAGGCAATAACAAAGGCCCCGCGCCTAACAACGCGGAGCCTGGAACTCAACTCACCGAGCTGTTTAGCGGATTATTTATTGTGGCCGCAAGTCGCTTTAACTCACCACGTCAAATTGTCAAGGGACATTGAACCACATCCTGTAAATCTTGTAAATCCGTACAGGTCCTATAGGTCCTATAGGACTTATATTGCAGATTTACAGGAATCTCCATTTACCCTAAGATTCCCTCAATGCGACGCGCCATCTACCCCGGTTCGTTCGACCCGGTCACCAACGGCCATCTGGACATCATCGAGCGCGGCTGCAAACTCTTCGACGAAATAATTATCGGCATTCTCGTTAACCCGGACAAGCGTCCCCTTTTCACGGTTGAAGAACGGCAAGAGATGCTCAACGAGGTCGTAAAGAGCATCACGAGTGGACGTTGCATAGTGCGCGTCGACTCTTTCAGCGGACTACTCGTCAACTATGCTGTGGCCCAACAGGCAAACGTGATCGTTCGCGGCATCCGCGCTATCTCCGACTACGAATACGAGCTGCAAATGGCACTGATGAACAGGCGTCTCCAGCCGGGCATTGAAACCGTCTTCATGATGCCCGCTGAAACTTACTCCTACGTCAGTTCACGACTTGTAAAAGAAGTCTTTCACCTCGGCGGTGCCGTCACCGGGCTGGTGCCACCGCTGATCGAAAAACGAATGAAAGAAAAGTTGAGTCAAGGATGAAAACCTGGCCCGTTATGTCGCCCTTTCCTGTTTCTGAAAACGTCGCTCGCATGCAATCGTCAGCCACCATGGCCGCCATGCAGGCTGCTGAAGCATTGCGAGCTACCGGCGCGAACGTCTGCGACTTCGGCGCCGGCGAACCCGATTTCGACACGCCCGACAACATCAAGCAGGCAGCTGAAAGAGCAATGCGTGCCGGGCGCACGAAGTACACTGCCAATGCCGGCATTCGCGAACTGCAACGCGCAATTATCAATTTCTACCAGAGAGAGTTTGGCGCCGAGTATCAACCATCCGAAGTGATGGCGACAGCAGGTGGCAAGCAGGCAATCTTCAATGCGGTCGTCACGCTGCTGAATCCGGGTGACGAAGCGCTCATTGCCAAACCTTACTGGGTGACCTTTCCAGAGATCGCTGTCTTCGCGGGCGCTAAACCGGTGTTCATCGAAACTGAGGAGACGAATTTCGTTCTCTCCGTCGAACAGCTTCAACGCGCCATTACGCCGCGAACAAAGCTGCTGATTCTGAATTCGCCGTGTAATCCTTCCGGGCGTGTGCTGCCGCCGGCAGAGTTTCGCAGGATCATGGAATTGACCAGCGAACGCGGGATATATGTCGTTTCGGACGAGTGTTACCTGCGTTTCGTCTATCCGCCGGGCGAAGTATTCAGCGCTGCGAGTTTGCCGGTCGAACTCAGATCTCGTCTGTGTATTGCCGGATCGTTTTCGAAGACTTATGCGATGACGGGATGGCGCGTCGGATATGCGCTGGCGCCGGCCGATTGGACCAAAGTAATGTTAAAGGTCCAGGGTCACTCGACTTCGAATACAAATTCAATTGCGCAATGGGCCGCCGTTGAGGCACTCAACGGCCCGCAGGAGTCTGTACAATTCATGCTCGCCGAATACACGCGCCGCCGTGAGTGGTTATTGAATGCTCTGCGCGAGATTCCAGGATTCAAATGCAGCGAACCTGAAGGTGCGTTTTATGCGTTTCCCGACATACGGGGCTGTTTGAATGGGACATTGAAGACATCAGGCGACTTTGCACAACAACTGCTCGAGGAAGAGCACACCGTTGTGACTGACGGAGCGGGCTTCGGAGCTGAAGGCTTTATTCGCATCTCGTACGCGACGTCGATGGAACAGATTCAGGAAGGAGTGAAGCGGATCAGGCGCTTCGCTGAGAAATATAATTAGCCACGGATTAAACGGATAAACACAGATCAGTGTTTATCCGTGAAATCCGTGGCTAAAACTCTTAGTACAGGTTGAAGTTGTATTCCAACTGCATCCACATCGAGACCTGATGTCCGTCCTTGGTTGCAGGTACGAACTTGATCTGACGTGCCGCCGCAATCGCTCTCTCAGTCAAACCATACGGCAGACCGGAAACAGTTCTGATGTTCGTGACGGTGCCGTTTGAAGCAAACACCACTTTCAGCACGACCGTACCGGTAACCTGGTTCTTGCGCGCGTCTTCAGTGTATTGCGGCTCGGGTTTCGAAATCAGACGTGCTTTAGTGGTGACGTCCTTACCAGTAAAGATTCTGGAGTAGTCGCCACCGCCGCCACCGCCTGGTCCACCGCCACCGGCATTGAAGTCACCGCCACCGATGTTACCGCCGCGACCTGGTCCAAGACCGCCACCTTCACCCGGACCGATACCGCCACCGGTTCCAGTTCCGATACCGTTTCCAGTGCCAGGACCTGACGAAGGATCAGTGCTCTTTGATTTGTAGTCGCCATATGGCAACACACGCGCATCAGGTGGTACCAGCATTGGGTCTGCAACCACTGTCGCAGCCACTGGCAACGACGGGTTCTTGATTTGCGGCGGCTTCGGATCCGGCGCCACTACCTGCGGAACTGTCAGAGATGCCTGCGGAACTTTACCGAACGAAGCAGGCTTTGCTTCTTCACGTCCACCGCCGCCACCGCCGGCTGCTCTCTCAGGCTTTGGTTTGCTGCCGCCACCGCTGCCTTTATTCAATCCGGCAGTTCCCGGATCCGGCGTTGGTTGCTCGTCAGGAATGTCGAGCATCTGCTCAACCTGAAGTTCTTCCTGATTCTGTGCAAGCAATTGCTGTTGTTTGTTTCTGTAATCGATTCCGACGATGACGCCGAGAATTGCAAACAGGAAAACAAACGACGAAACCATTGCCGCGACGACGCTGCGCGAGTCGGATGGTTCAGCGCCCATCACTGCCGCGCCACGTTCACGTCCAAGCCAGGTCGAAAAGAGTGCCACCAGCAAGCCGCTGGCAATCACTGCGAAAACGATCAGACCAACCCGCGATGACGTAGCACCCTGCGAGCGATCCATCAGCAGTACGGCGCCGACCAGTGCCACCATGCCCAGGAACGCAGCGCCCATTGCCAACAGTACATTCGGTTTGCCGAGGAACTGGCGAAACTTCTGGCCGTACCCAACAAACGCTCGCTTCGTAAATCCAAAGGGATCGCGTTTGAACTCGGGCCACGTCAGCTCATATTCGTGGGCGACATCTTTTAGTTCGTGGCTAAGACGAGCGACCAGACCGGAGTCGTCCATGATGGTCAGGTGATACTCATCTCGCAGGGCTAGCGCTGAGGAAGTATTGGAGGCAGTGTAAATTGGATCGTTTGCGATCGGCTCTTCCCTATTAATATCGAAGGCCGCCGCGGATTCGATCGCAGGTGTTTGATTGTCTCTGCTGACGGTCACACTCGGGTCCCGATCAACTGTCAGGCTTGGATCGTCCACTGCTGGTGTAATCACCGTTAGGGGCGTGCCATCAACGGGACAGAAGCTGAACTTATCAGCAAACTCTTCTTTACATACTGAACAGAACTTCATCAATACTACCTCTTCTCGCCTGTGGGGGAGCAGCACTGACTGAGACAGTCCGTCTGCGCCAGAAAATTCTCTTCTAAAGCTCGTTTCAATTCGCTTGTCGAGAACTCTCGAAGGCCCTGGCGCGACCCAGCGTTCAAGCAACGACTTGAGCTCGTTGTCGGAAATAAACTCTTCTTCCGGCTCAACGCCCATTTTAGGCCTCCCTCAAAGTAACAATTTCCCGACCACTATTCAATTCCTGATTGCTTTTCAGATACGGCCTCAGGATTCGTCTCAAACTCTCCCGAGCCCGGTAAAGCCGCGCTTTTATTGCTCCTACGTCGGTGCCGGCAATCTCGGCCACCTCGCTCATGCTTAACCCCTCATACTCAAACAAGATCAGCGCCTCACGTTGGAGCGGTGGAAGACTAAAAATCGCTTCCCTTACCTGAGTCGCCAACTCCTCATCGAGCAACCTTCGCAAAGGTCCTCGACTCGACGAATCTTTCGGTTCCTCCGAAACCTCATCCATGCCGGTTTCTCGTCCCTGATCACGGAAGTGTTTCAGGGCCAGATTCCGCGCGGCTGCGTATAAGTAAGTTTTCAAAGAAGCTCGTTCCGGACGAAAGTTCTCTGGCTTGCGAATCAAACTGAGAAAACAGTCGTGCGTGACGTCTTCGGCAACTTCAACGGAACCCAATAATCGGTAAGCAAAACGAAAAATCGGGCTCCGATATCGGTCGTACAACTCCAGAAAGGCTGCCTGGTCGCCGTCTCCTGCCTTTTCCAGCAAAAGCTCGTCTGTGATTCTTTCGGGCAATCAAGCACTCGATCCTGCAGGATTAGCTCCTGCTATAGTTACCGACAACCGTTAAAAAGTTACTGTCCGAAGGAAAAAAACTATTAGCCGCGGCAAATATCGCGAATACTGACCGAATATTAGTCCCCACGTCCGCAGCAAGTACATACTTTTTGCATCTAAGCGGGGGTCAGATCGGTCCGATCCCTTTGTCAATCAGGGCTTAGGATGCACTCAAAAGCCAAACGGTTGACGGGCAAACACACGGCATCTAAGATGTTTTGGCTCAGCGGGTACTCTATCGTCACCGATATCAATACATGAATTCTCGCGCAAAGGCGCAAAGGCGCAAAGAAAGCAGGGCGTTCGCGATTAAAAGCAGCTCTTTGCGCCTTTGCGCCTTTGCGGGAGTATTGGTCTGTGCATCGCTCGCCGCACACCCGATCATTGCTCAACCGGCCTCCCAACCCGAGCGCGAACAGCTTCTGAACGGCCTGCGCCTCATGTTCTGGCTCAGGCCCGGAACCCCTGACGTCACCCTGAAACTTCGCATCAATAGCGGCGCGGCCTTTGATCTCGCCGGCAAGGCAGGTCAGATGTCCCTGCTCGGCGACATCCTTTTCCCCGATCCGGCGACCGTCGATTTTTTCACTGACGAAATGGGTGGAAAACTCGAAGTAAGCGTGGGCTACGATTCAACCACTATCACAATGGTCGGCAAGGCTGCGGAGTTCGAGCAAATCATCGAAGTTCTGCGCAACGCTCTCTTGTCCACGCCACTGACACCGGAAGTGGTGACGCGCATGCGGGATCAGCGCATCAAGCTCCTGCGAGACACTTCGATTGCACCAGCAACAGTTGCTGACCGTGCAATTACTGCGAGACTGTACGGCGACTTTCCCTATGGCCGTCCCGCTGCTGGAACAGCGGAAGAGGTGTCGAGAGTAGACCGCGCTGATCTGATGCAGGCGCGCGACCGCTTTCTGAATTCAAATAACGCGACTCTGGCAATTATTGGCGGCGTGACCAAACAACGCGCCATGAAAGCTGTGCGCCAATTACTCGGGCCATGGCGTAAAAGCGAACAGATCGTCCCGACAACTTTCCGCCAACCCACTCCTGCTGATACTCGAACGCTGATCGTTAACGTGCCTGGACCAACTGTCGAACTGCGTTTAGCAGCGCGTGGAGTTGCGAGATCGGACAGCGACTTTGCTGCGGCTACGGTTCTCGCCAGACTCGCGCAGAATCGCTGGCAAGCAGCAGCACCAGAGCTTGCAAAGCAGCCGGTTTTCGCTCGCAATGACGCCTTTGTTTTGCCAGGAGCCTTCGTGATGGGCGCGGCAGTAAACGAAATGACTGTTGCCGATTCGCTTGCGAAGGCAAGAAAAGTAATTGATTCATTAATGAGTACCTCGGCAACACCCGAAGAGTTGGAGCGTGCGAAGAATGAAGTGATCAACGAGCTCACACCAGCCATTACAAGGCCGGAGGCGCTGGCGGATCCCTGGCTCGATGCCGATACATATCGCTTTAGCGCCCCGCAGGATCAGATCGCTTTGCTGAGAGCAGTAACTGCCACAGAGGTTCAGCGCGTTGCGAACAGGCTCTTTAATAAAACGATAGTCTCGGTCGTTACTGGTGAGAGTGCATCGCTAAAAGCTGCGTTACAAGGACGTTATCAGTACGAAGTGCTCGGCGAGATTGCGACGCCGGCGCCATCACCGAAGCCGCCTGCAAAACCATCGAGTAACGACAATCCCAGGTAATCACAAATTGTTTGCAAGCGTCTTGCAACCAAACCTCCATCAGATTTGGCTTAACTGTGGCTGTTGAAAACGGAAGTGCCGCGAGAGAGCATGCGAACCGCGTTCGCCAGATGTTTGCAACGATCGCGGGCCGCTACGACCTCTTGAATCATGTCCTATCCGGCAATCTCGACAAACGTTGGCGCCGGATCGTAGCAATTAGAGTACGCGAGAAGCTTTCGTCGAGCAGTGCGCGCGTTCTCGATGTAGCATGTGGCACGGGCGATTTATCGCTGACGCTGTTTGAAATTACGGGAGCAGGAGTTGTTGGGACTGATTTCTGCCGGCCGATGTTGGATATCGCTGCCGGTAAGAAGTCTGGTCGCGTACGCCTGATAGAGGGAGATGCGTTGGACCTTCCCTTTCGAGATGGCACGTTCGATGTGGCGACAATCGCCTTTGGATTGCGCAACTTGTCGAATGTCGAAAGTGGTCTGGCGGAACTCTCAAGAGTTTTGAAACCGGGTGGCTGGGTGGCTGTACTCGAGTTTTCAAGACCCGCGAATGCGATTCTGCGACCCTTGTTTAATCTGTACTTCAGAAAACTATTGCCGTGGATGGGTGGCCTCGTTAGCGGTTCGCTGAGTGCTTATACCTATTTGCCGGCATCGGTCCAGAAGTTTCCGGATCAGTCCCAACTCTCGCTCCTGATGGAGCAGGCAGGATTTGTTCAGGTCGGTTATGAGAACCTGACCGGTGGAATTGCGGCCTTGCACATGGGCAGAAGGCCGAAATGATTTGAGATTGGTTGCAGCGCTTATAGTTTGCAACCAGATACGTAGTCACGGGGTACGGTTTGGTAAGCGCGCGGTTGTCGGGGCTGTGCGAGTATTCGAACCTACCCTGGGCTACGTTTTTACTTTTGGGCCACAGATTTAGACTGATCCGTGTAAATCTGTGGCCATGCTATTATGCGCCGCAGTGCGCACCAAAACCCGGTACCGGATCTTCGGCATCCTGCGACGCCTGCTTATTCTCCTGCTGGTTGTTTGGACTGTAGTCTCTCTTGTCACATTACTAATCGAACTCGTTCCCGGTGATCCGGCGGTCGCTGTGCTCGGCGAGCAAGCGACACCGGAACAGTTTGCACAGTTTCGCTTGAAGCACGGTCTCGATCGGCCGCCCTTTTTCTTCTCCTTTCCACGCGACAACAACGACCAGCGACATTTCGTCTGGCATGGTGTCGACAATCGTTACACTGATTATTGGCGCTCACTACTTAGCGGCGACATGGGCCTTTCGTTTCGCAACGACCGTCCAGTTGCCGAGCTGATCATGGAGCGCTATCCGGCCACGATCGAGCTCGCGATCTGTGCGATGCTAATAGCAATCGCGATCGCGATTCCTCTCGGTGTAATTGCCGGCACAAATCGCGGCACCGTCATCGACAATATCGCCTCAGTCGTCGCTTTGCTCGGCATCAGTCTGCCCAGTTTTGTGACCGGGCCGATGCTTGTCTATATCTTTGCTGTGAAGCTCGGCTGGCTGTCTCCATCGGGACGTTTTGACTGGAGTGACATCATTCTTCCTGCGTTTACGCTTGGCGCGGCACTCTCAGCAATACTCACGCGCATGGTGCGCTCATCTGTGATCGAAGAACTCGGCGAAGACTACGTCCGCACTGCACGAGCGAAGGGGTTGAGCGAACGCAAAGTCGTTTACAAACACGTTCTGAAGAACGGATTAATTCCAGTGGTAACGATACTCGGTTTGCAACTGGGAGTTTTGCTCGCAGGCGCAATCATCACTGAGAAGATCTTCGGGTGGCCCGGACTCGGACTCTTACTCGTTGAAGACGGCATCGGAAAGCGAGACTACCGAGTGGTACAAGGCTGCGTGCTCGTGATCAGCATGACATACATCGTCGCAAACTTACTCACTGACATGGTGTATCGGTGGCTCGATCCACGCATTCGGGTTGGATAGTTTGTAGGGGCGGCACTCCGTGGCCGCCCCTTCGCGAAAACAGGCGGGAATTGATAGAGTCGGTGCCTCTCAGGGCAGCAGAGTGTGTCAGCAGAAATTTCAAATGCCAGGCAAGGGGCGGCCACGGAGTGCCGCCCCTACAAAAACCCAAGTTCAAAGCACAAAATGAATCGGCTCACCATCATTGGTTTGATTATCGTCGTGGTGCTCGTGCTCGTAGCACTGTTTGCGCCATGGATTGCAGCGTACGACGTCGGCGCGACCGATTTGTCCATGCGTTACCTTGGACCATCAGCCGCACACTGGTTCGGTACGGATTCCACCGGGCGTGACATTTTTTCCCGCGTCGTCTTTGGAGCGCGAATCTCTTTACAGGTGGGCATCATCGTAGTGGCGGTGTCGGCTGTGATCGGCACACTGCTTGGCGCTGTTGCAGGTTATTACGGTGGCTGGGTCGATCGCTTTGTTTCGGGTTACGTCTTCAACGTTTTTCTTGCGTTTCCCGGATTGTTGCTGGCGATTGCGATGGTGGCATTTCTCGGCGCCGGTTTGAACAAACTGATCCTGGCGTTGTGTATCATCGGCTGGGTCGGTTATGCACGTCTCATTCGCGGCCAGGTGTTAAAAGTTCGCGAATACGACTTCGTTCAAGCCGCGCGTGCGCTCGGTGCAAGCGACGCGCGCATACTCTTGATTCACATTCTTCCCAATGCAATTCAACCTTTGATCGTGCAGGCAAGTTTGGGAATGGCGGGCGCTGTGCTCTCAGAAGCCTCGTTATCATTTCTCGGACTCGGCGTTCCACCACCCGCGCCTTCCTGGGGCGTCATGATCGAGGAAGCTCGAGACTTATCCACACTACAAGCCGCACCTCACGCGTTGATCTTTCCGGGTATCGCCATCGCGCTCACTGTCCTTGCCTTCAACTTCATCGGCGACGGGCTGCGGGAATATCTCGATCCGAGACAACGAGCTCGATGAGCGCAATTTCTCCCATCCAGTATTAGACAGGATTAACAAGATTCTTTTCAGGATTAACAGGATTATCTTGTAAATCCTGAAAAAAATCCTGTGAATCCTGTCTATGACGTACTGTCAATCAATATGCTACCATCGCGTCTAATGGCTCGCGGCGTCGCAGAAAGTATTCTCGATCTCATCGGCCATACTCCTTTACTTCACCTCTCGCGATTTGCTCAACCGCCATTGGCTGATGTGTACGCAAAGCTCGAATGGATGAATCCGGGCGGATCAGTCAAAGATCGCGCTGCGTTGGGCATGATCCTCGACGCGGAAGAAAAGGGACTGCTTAAATCAGGCGCGACGATTATCGAGCCTACCGCCGGAAACACCGGCATCGGCCTTGCGCTGGTGGGAGTTGCCCGTGGCTATCGTGTTATTCTCTGCGTCCCGCGTGGCTTCGCGGTCGAAAAAATGAAGCTGATCGAAGCGCTCGGCGGAGAGATTGAATACGTACCATACGAAGCGGGCATGCAGGGGGCCATTGACCGCTGCCACGAACTGGCTGAGACGATCGAAGGCAGCTTCATACCGCAGCAATTTGAGAATAATGCGAACCCGTGCTTTCATGAATTGACGACAGCGCGAGAGATCATTGAACAAATGAACGGCGAGATTGACGCGGTTGTGATCGGAGCTGGCACATCGGGAACTTTCTGCGGCGTTTCGCGCGCAATGCGAAAACATAATCGCGACGTGCTTTGTGTTCTCGTCGAACCGGAAGGCTCGATCTACGGTGGCAATCCGCCTGGACCAAAGAAGATCGAAGGCATTGGGCAGCGTGACTTTATTCCAAAGATCTTCGATCGTTCGCTGGCAGACGAGATCATGATGGTCCAGGACGAAGAAGTTTGCGCGGCATTGAAAAAGATCGCCCGGCTGGAAGGTCTCCTGGGTGGCTGGTCATCAGGCGCCGCCGCTGCTGCGTCATATAAGATTGCCGAACGTTTGGGTCCTGGGAAACGCGTCGTCACAGTTTTTCCCGATGGCGCCGAGCGATATCGCAGTCAGGGAATTTTTGATGAGACTTAGAACTTAGATCTTGGCTCTTTGTACTTTGTGCCTGGCACTTTGATAACGTGACGGACAAAGTACAAAGTACCAGGCACGAAGAACAAAGTTCAAACAACATGGGATTCGCAACTACCGCAGTACACACAGGATCAGAACCGGACCAGAGCACGGGCTCGGTAACTGTTCCGATCTATCAGACCTCAACGTACGCGCAGGATGCTCTCGGGAAAAACAAGGGCTACGAGTACGCACGTACTCAAAACCCTACCCGTTTCGCAGTCGAGCGAAACATCGCTGCGCTTGAAGGAGCGCGCTTCGGTTTTGCATTCGCCTCAGGCATGGCTGCCATCGACGCAACCCTGCGACTGGTTAAAGCAGGCGAACACGTAGTTGTCTCCGATAACACTTATGGCGGTACGGCGCGTCTCTTCAATCGCATTCTTGCGAACTACAACATCGAATTCGCTTATGTCGACACTTCCGATCCGTTGAATGTCGAAGCGGCAATCAAACCGAATACCAAGATGGTGTTTCTCGAAACGCCGACCAATCCCATCATGACGGTAACGGATCTGAAAGAGGTCAGCGAGATCGCGCATCGTGCCGGCGCGCGCGTCGTTTGCGACAACACATTTATGTCGCCGTACCTGCAACGCCCGCTCGAGTTTGGCGTCGACATCGTGGTCCACTCAACGACCAAGTATTTGAATGGTCATTCGGATGGCGTCGGCGGCGTCGTGGTCTTGAACGACGAAGAAGATGCAAACTGGATTGGCTTCGTGCAAAACAGTGCGGGAGCAATTCTCTCACCGTTCGACTCGTGGTTAGTGTTGCGAGGCACCAAGACACTCGCGCTGCGAATGGAACAACACGACAAAACAGGTCGTGCCGTCGCAGCCTTTCTGGAAGAGCATCCGAAGGTCAAAAAGGTTTACTATCCGGGTTCGGCGTCGCATCCACAGCATGCTCTGGCGCGACGACAGCAACACGGTTTTGGCGGTATGGTAGCGTTTGATGTCGGTTCGCTCGCGGCAGCACGAACAGTCCTCGAGTCTGTTAAGCTTTGCACACTCGCCGAGAGTCTTGGAGGTGTCGAAACATTGATTTCGCACCCCGCGACGATGACACATGCTTCGGTTGACGAGGCTAAACGCGAAAGACTCGGGATTACCGATGGACTTGTTCGCATTTCGGTCGGTATAGAAGATACGGACGATATTATTGCCGACTTGGATCAAGCGCTGGATAAAATCTAAAACGGGTGACATCTAAACTACAGAAGGGTTACAATCTCGCGGTTCTCAGCCATTTAACGACTTCCTAATTCGCTCTCCATTTATGATCGTAGAGTTATACGCCAAATCAGACGTTGGCCGAGTTCGACGTGGCAACGAAGACAATTTTCTCGTACTCGATCTGTCGACCGAACAAACATGGACCGGCGCCGATGGCACTCCTCCACCCGTAAACTTAACTCGCTTCGATTTAGGTAATAAGGGATTGGTCCTCGTCGTCTCCGACGGTATGGGCGGTGCACTCGCCGGTGACGTCGCAAGCCGCATGGCCGTCGATTCAGTCCGGAAAATGCTGGTCGGCGAAGGCGATGCTTCCTGTGATCCGCAGCTGGACCTGGTTGAGTGCCTGAAAAATGCGACACACTACGCCAACACCGCGATTCACCTCAGGAGTCAGGAAGACTCCCGCTGTGCCGGCATGGGTGCAACTTTCACAGGTGCTGCGGTCAGGGGCGATAGTCTGGATTTGGTTCAGGTTGGCGACAGTCGCGGATATGTTATTCGCAAGGATCAAATTCGGCTGGCGACGAAGGATCAGTCACTCGTGCAACAGCTCGTAGATGTTGGGCAGATTAGCGAGTCGGAAGCAGAGACGCACATGTTCCGGAATGTGATTCTCCAGGCGCTCGGCGCGCAGAGTGAAGTCAATCCCGTCACCGGTAAGATTCGTTTACGGCAGGACGATGTCGTGTTGCTTTGTAGTGATGGATTATCGGGCAAACTTCGCGCGGAAGATATTCAGCACATTGTCATCAATAGCAAGGGTGATCTCGCGAAGGCCTGTGAAGGGCTGATCGAAGAAGCGAACAATCGTGGCGGTGAGGACAATATCACTGTTGTGCTGGCACGTTTCTTTGGGGACGATCTGGAAGAACCCTCAACCGACAGGATCACGATCGAGCTGCCACCGCTTGAAGAAGATAAGACCCTCGACGATACTTACGAAGCCGATACCGAACCTCATTAAGATTTTAGCCACAGATTAAACGGATTTATCTGTGGAATCTGTCATTAACTTCGGTCGCCAGTCAGGATCACCACCGATTCGTCTAACGTAGATCGACGCGCCCTCGACACTCTCAACACAAACTCGTTCGCCTGCTTCCAGTGGCGGTTCACCGGGCGCCGGATACGCGGTCCAGGTGGACCCAAACACTTTCACTGCACCTTCGTTAAGTGCACCCTTACTCGATGAAACAACAGTGCCTATCTTCCCTGGCAATGCATCAACGCCACTAAGTAACGAACCTCCGCTCTTCTCGCGCGAAAAGTAGTTAACAAAAATCGTCCGCGAAGCCGCAGTCAACGCTATCGACACACCCGCAAAAATCAAAAACTGAATCACGATGCTGTCGATGCCGATGAAACTGGCAAACGCTGCCAACAATGCACCGATGCCAAACCAAAACAGAACGAAGCCGGACGTGAAGATCTCTGCGACAATGAGTATCGCACCGAGTACGCACCAGAGAACCCACAACCACTCGCTCATTCTCGACCGTTCAGCCCTTCGCCAGATTTTTCAAAACGAACCAAATGTTCGCAGGCCTTTCCGCGAGCCTGCGCATGAAGTAAGGATACCAGTGTTTTCCATAGGGCACATAGATTCGCACATTGAAACCGTCGCGGGCGAGTTGTCGTTGCAAATCACGCCGCACGCCATACAGCATCTGGAATTCGTATTTTTCTTTGCCGATACCTTCACGCGTCGCGAAATCGATCGTGGCGTCAATCATCTTCGGATCATGCGTGGCGATGCCGTGATAGACACCACTGGCTAACAACAGTTGCATCACTTTAATGTAGTTTGCGTCGACGTCTTTCTTGTCGGGAAAAGCCACTTCCGGTGGTTCATTGTAAGCGCCTTTGCAGATGCGAATCCGCGCAGGCAGTTTCACTAACTCCTGCGCATCCTGAAAAGTCCGGTACAGATACGATTGCAAGACGATGCCGACAGTATTCAGATCAAACTCGGCGCGGAGACGCTTAAAAATATCGATGGTTACCTGCGTGACATTCGAGTCTTCCATGTCAACTCTGACAAAGTTGCCACGACGGTCTGCTTCTTCCACCACTCGTCGAGCGTTCTGATATGCCAATTCGGGATCTAGACCAAGTCCAAACTGTGTGAGTTTAATCGAGACGTTTGAGCGGATCCGCTCCTCATCGATCTTCGCGAGTATGTTCAGATACTCTTCAACCTCCTGCTCGGCTTCGGCTGCGCTTCCCACTGATTCATTTAAATGATCAAACGATGCAGTACAGTTTTCTGAGTTTATCTGACGAATAAATGGAACGGTTTCCGAGATCGTGTCACCGGCAACGAAGCGAGTGGTGAGTTTTTTGAAAAATCCAAAGTTGGTCGCAAAATCCTTCAACCCCTCCTTGCGGGACAACCAAATCAGCGCGTTTTTCGTGATCATTATTTCAGTCCGTGTTGTGGTCCGTCCCTGTGGTATCCTTGGCGGCGCCTTTCTCCCACCAGCCAAGGAGGAGCATTTTGCACGCAAGCGTCAATTTAAGGAACCGGGCCGAATGCGATTGAAGCTCGTGTTCACTGTTTCACTCGTCGCGGCAGTTGCCGGCGCCGGTTCGTGCATCGCACTCGTGCTGGGCGTCTTTTCCAGGCAGGCATTGTCGAATCCCGGCCTGCTCTTGCTTGCGACCTTCCTGTTGCCACTGGCGGCAATCATCTTTGCTTCAATCTTTGTGTACCGTCATACTGCACGGCGCCGGCGACTGCAGGCGTTTCTAACTCTTGTCCTCGCGACTCTGCTTACCGTTGCTCTTTTCGTCGTAACTTCAATTCTAACGAGGCACAGAGATCGAATGGAGCCGGTGCGTCCCGCTGGACCACAGATCGCCTTGTGACTTCAAGCCTCGATCGGAGTCAAGCCAATCTCTTTTTGCACGGGCCGCAACGCGTCGATTACAAAACGAATGTGTTCGTCAAGATCGACGCCCAACTCTTCGACACCTTGCCTGATGTCGTCGCGATTCACGGATCGCGCAAACGCTTTGTCTTTGAGTTTCTTCTTGACCGATGAAACTTCCAGATCATCAAGACTGCGAGATGGTCTTACGAGTGCGCAAGCTACGAGGAAGCCACAGAGTTCGTCAGTAGCAAAGAGTGCTCGGGCCATGTCGGTATCGCGCGGTACTCCTGTGTAGGTTGCATGGCCCAGGATGGCGCGAATGGTACGATCGGGGTAACCGCGCCCGCAAAGAATGTTTGAACCTGTAAACGGATGCTGATCGGCCGTGGGAAACATCTCGTAGTCGAAATCGTGAAGCAGGCCTACCATACCCCATTCATCTTCATCGGCAGGTCCTTCCGCATAACGCTTGGCGCACGCGCGCATCGCCGCCTCGACGGCGAGAGCGTGTTTACGCAGGCTATCGCCCTTTGTGTATTCACACAACAATTCCCAGGCTTCGGCTCGGTCAGGCATGAGTGGTTTTTGTAGCACGGGTGAGGTTTCGCGGCAAGCATGGGCATAGGTCCTATTTGTCCTGGAGGACCTATCTCACTGAGCTTTGCTGGCTATGTAGCCGGGGCGCGCGCGAATCGCCACGTTCTTTCGTGTGGTGGCTACTTTGATGGTGCGATAGCGCTCGTTGCGTTCCTTGTTCAGTGGGTAATAACCAATCATGTACTGCGTGCGCAGTTCGGCTGCGATCTGTCCGAATGCATCTGGTAGTGACGCAAGCGTATCAGCACGCAGCAAACGACCACCCGACTTCTCCGCTAACTTTTTCAGATAGCTATCCGCGGTCAGGTAGGCAAGGTCGAGCATCGCCTTGATCGAATCGTCGGGACGGCTCGCCGGCGGCACAGTAGTGGTATCGGGTCTCGAACCAGGGATGCGTGGACCTCGTTTATCGCGGTCGTTTGGATCTGGAGGCTGCTCGCCTGGGTTCCCGGTCGGAGCGGGACCACGGCTCGGGTCCGGATACCGGTTGCGTTCTTCCTCACGACGCCTGCGCATGATCTCGTCAGCCGAAGGAAGACCGAATGGACCAGTCTTCCGCGACCCGGACGTAGGTATCGAAGTATCGCCGGGAAACGTCGGCGGTGTGGTGCCGCTCGGAGGCGGTTGCCTGATTACGTCAATTGTCGGCAACTGTGAGCTGGAACCTGCCTGCTCTCGGGCCAGTGCTTCGGTTGTCGCTCGGGTTTCGTAACGAATTGGATAAAAGACGACTCCTTCTTCATCCAGCGAACGAATTGTACCCTCAAACGTCGCATGATCACTGTGCCAATCCATTCCATCACTAAAAAGCACAATCGCCTTGCGACCCTTAATCCTGCGAATCGTGTTCATTGCCAGTTCCACAGCATCGTAAACCTTCGTGCCCTCGCCGGATTTGGTCCCAATAATCGCCGCACGCAGCACGCCACGATCGCTCGTAAACTCGTTTAGATCATTTACCTTGTCATCAAAGGAGATGACTTTCACGCGATCCGCGGGCTGTAACTGCTCCACAAACGCGTTGGCAGCCTGCTGGATTTGTCTCAGCTTGTCGCGAGTGCTCGAACTGGTATCCAACAAGAGCACCACGTGGAACGGCGCTGCGACTTTTCCAAAGAACGCTATCTCCTGCGGCTCATTGTCTTCAGTAATCGTGAACTCTTCCCTGCGCAGATCGGTGAGGTACATGCCACTGCGGTCAACTGCGATCAGGGGGACGGTTACCAGATCGGTGTCGATCTTAAGAGTCTCAACATCCTGAGGCTCTTCCGGCGGAGTCGCAGACGGTTGGGGCTGGGCCTGCGGCTTCTGGTTGGTGGGACGACTTTGGCCAAAGACGGCACCCAACGCTATCGCAACCACCAGAACGATGGAAAAGGCATGACGCGATGCAGGTGACATTTAGCCCTCCTCACGCAGACCACTAAGCTGAACTTTAGAGAAAACGGAGCAAAGAAACTACAGCGCTACGATGTTACCTGCAAGAATAACGTTTGCCCACCAGGGTCTCAATCTCCGGGCGCCCCTCGCACCTCATGACTGCCAGCTTCCCTGCGTTTTGGGAACGCAAGGGATAAAGCCACCGATAAAAACAGCACCGCGCAGATGATCCCCAGCGACAGCCAGATCGGGAAATGTCCATCGAATAGTTGGTTCAGCCAAACCATCTTCAGTCCCACAAACAAAAGGACGGCGCCAAGTCCGTACCTCAAGAGATAGAACTTGTCGACGGCCCCTGCCAGCATGAAGAAAAGCGCTCGCAGGCCCAGGATAGCGAAGATGTTCGAAGTGAAAACGATCAGCGGCTCGTTCGTCACTGCGAAGATCGCCGGCACCGAATCGACTGCAAAAACAACGTCCGTAGCCTCAAGAAAAATCAGTGCGATAAGCAGCGGCGTCGCGAACGTTCTTCCATTTACTCGCGCAAAGAACTTCGGTCCCTGGAGCTCCGGCGTAACTGGAAGAGCACGACGCAATAATCGAATCAGAAAGTTCTTTTCCGGATCGACAGGCTTTTCCTTCGCCATAAAGATCTTGATACCGGTGAAGATCAAAAACACGCCAAAGAGCACCACCACCCAGTGATACTGCATTAGCGACGCACCAATGGCGACAAAGATCGCGCGAAAAACAAGCGCGCCGAGAATGCCGTAGAACAACACTCGATGCTGGTACTTCGCGGGAATGCCGAAGTACGAAAACACCATCACGAAAACGAAGATGTTATCGACGGAGAGTGCCTTCTCAATTACATAGCCGGTGAGAAACTCAAGCGAGACTCGCCAGGCTGCGGCGCTTGCGTCAAATCCCGGCACCGCCAGCAGCAGAGGGTCTTGTGAAAACTTCCAGAGGGCGTAGTTGTAAAGTACGAAGTTGAAAACTAACGAGAGACTGATCCAGACGATGCTCCACGTCGCTGCTTCCTTAAATCCAACAGCATGTGCTTTGCGGTGAAAGACGCCCAGATCCAGTGCGAGGAGTAACAACACCAGACCAACAAAACTCAGATAGAACCACCAGTATTCAGAAAACGGAAAAAGCTCAACCATATCCATCCTTTCGCGCTAGACAGTTGTGTCCTGGCGCAAAAAAGAAAAACCTTTTGCGCTTAGGACTAAGCGACAAAAGGTCTTGGTCGTTGAGCTTTATGCTTTTCCCGACGGGCCGGGCATCTTCGTAGATACCGTGTTGACGACCGCGTCAGACCCTGAACTGGGTGACCTACTCCCCTTTTTGACTCCAGATACTCTACCGGAAGTTAGCCACAGATGCACGCGGATAAAATCCGGATTTAAGATGCGCGTAAATCCGTGGCCTGACTTTTGTGCTTTTTTGTGGCTTAATTTATCCCCAATGAGATCATTACTGCTGGTGGTCTTAGCGGCGTATTTAATCGCTGCGATCCATTCCATTCTGGCGTTCGTTAACAAACGCCGCTCTCTGCAACGTGTTGCGGAATGGTCGATCGCCGCCGGATTCATTCTTCACACGGGGACACTGATTATTGATTGGATAATTGACGCTCATTATCCCTTATTCTCGTTGAGCGAAACGCTGTCGTTTCTCGCGTGGGCACTGGTGGCACTTTACTGGCTCGTCTTCTATCGCTATCAGACCCAGGCCGTCGGCGCTTTTACGATGCCGCTGATCTCAGTATTAACACTTATCGCTATCTTTATCGGATCTGATTCAAGAAATGCTCCAGCTGCCTTGTCAGGCACCTGGCTCTTCCCGATTCACACAACGCTACTGATTTTTGCTTACGCGGCATTTTTTATTGTTTTCATGGCGAGTGTGATGTATTTACTTCAGGAGCGCGAACTCAAACTCAAAACGTTTGGCGCGATTTTTCATCGTCTGCCCTCGTTAACCACGGTTAACGAGATTGCGACCAGTTCGGCGGCTCTCGGCCTGACACTTCTGACACTCGGCATTGCAACCGGCGTAATCTGGTCTTCAAACCGTTTCGGACGCTTCTGGCGAAACGATCCCAAGGAAATTTTCGCGTTACTAACGTGGGCACTGTATTTCTTTCTCACTATCTATCGTTTGACGGCAAACTGGCGCGGGCGCAGTGCCGCATGGCTTGGCGTGGTCGGATTTGGGTTGGTGCTTTTGACGTTTTTCGGTGCGCGGTTTCTCGGTAGTTATCACGTTTTCGGGTGAATTGAGTCATCAAATGTCCATTCTTCTCGTCGGAGTCAATCACAAAACAGCTCCGGTAGAGATCCGCGAGCGACTCGCTTTTAACGACGAGGCGTGTGCGAATGGTCTGCGTCAACTCGTCGACGGCGAAATCGTGCGTGAAGGACTGATTGTCTCGACCTGCAATCGTGTTGAGATTCTCGGCGCGACATCGAGTGAGCAACTCGAATTTGGCGCCGGACGGATTGCCCAGTTTCTCGACACATCCGGTCATCTGCCGGACGGTTTTCTCAGCGCACATCTCTATCGTCACACGAATGAAGAGGCCGTGCGGCACCTGTTCCGCGTCGCCTCTTCGCTCGATTCGATGGTCGTCGGTGAACCTCAGGTGCTCGGTCAGGTGCGCCATGCGTACGCCCTCGGTGTCGAAGCCGGTACCGTCGGACGTGTGCTGAACCGCCTGGTCCATCACACCTTCAGGGTTGCCAAACGGGTCCGGAACGAAACTGGAATTGCAGCCAACGCCGTTTCCATCAGCTACATGGCAGTCGAGCTCGGCAAAAAGATCTTCAACTCACTCAAAGGCTGCACCGTGTTATTGATCGGCGCCGGCGAAATGGCGGAACTCTCGGCCAGACATCTCGTGAGCGCCGGCGCAGCACGTGTCGTCATCGCCAATCGTACCGAAGAAAGCGCACGACAAATCGCAGATGAATTTGGTGCAATCACGATTTCCATCGATCGATTGGACGACGTACTACACGAAGCGGATGTCGTGATGTGTTCGACCGGCGCACCCGATTACGTCGTGACGGAAACACGAACGCGGAAAGCACTCGAGCACCGCCGTACTCGTCCCACTTGCTTTATCGACATCAGCGTGCCGCGAAACATCGACCCGGCGGTCAGTAACATTCCGAACGTCTTTCTTTTCGACATCGACGATCTCGAGTCGGTTATCACCTCGAATATTCACGAGCGTGAACGTGAAGCTGAACGCGCTGAGCTGATAGTGCAGTCGGAAGTGATGCAGTTTCAACAGAAACTTCGGCTGATCGATATTGGACCAAGCATCGGCGCGCTGCGACAGAATTTTCAGGATGTTGCTCGTACAGAGCTGGCGCGGCAGCGTAAGAAACTCGGGACCCTGACAAAGGATCAGGAAGCAGCGATTGAGTCGTTGCTGCTGTCGACCGTAAACAAAATCTCCCATCCGCTCCTCAGTCAGATGCGCCGGTTTTATGAGTCTAGTGAAGGCGAAGTTACCGACGTCTCAAAGGATCTCGAGGAGTAGTTCAGGATGTCGCGCGCTCTCGTAATCGGCTCTCGCGGTTCAAAACTCGCATTGTGGCAGGCTGAACAGGCACGTCAGCGTTTGCTCGATCTGAATCCCACGATCGATGTTCGCATCGAGATTATCAAGACTACGGGCGATGTTAAGAACGATCCGCTTTCAGTGATCGGCGGCAAGGGCGTGTTCACGAAGGAACTTGAAGACGCACTTCTCGATGGACGCATTGATATCGCCGTTCACTCGCTTAAGGATCTGCCCACCATACTTCCTGAAGGATTGTCGATCAGCGCGATCTGCGAACGTGAAGACGCGCGGGATGCATTAGTGCTGCGATCTAATTTCGAGGTTGAGCATGCGTCGCTTGCCGGTTTGCCACATGACGCGGTAGTGGGAACGTCGAGCCAGCGCCGCCTGGCGCAGTTGAAGTCGCTCCGTCCCGATGTCGTCGTTAAAGATTTGCGTGGCAACGTTGATACGCGGATTCGAAAACTGGATGAAGGCCAGTACGAGGCGGTGATTCTGGCGTCCGCAGGTTTGCTGCGCCTCGGCCTGCAAGACCGGATCAGTGCCCAAATACCAATTGGCGAGATGTTACCCGCAGTGGGACAGGGCGCAATTGCGATCGAGACTCGTAGTGATAATCAGTTTGCGATTGAAGCGACAAGGAAGTTGGACCATAACGAGACGCGTGTTGCGTGTCTGGCGGAGCGCGCGTTTCTGAGGAGTCTCGGTGGCGGCTGCCAGTTTCCTATCGCCGCCCACGGGGTCATAGAACAAGATTCCTTGAAGCTTTACGGTTTGGTTGCAAGACCCGACGGTTCGGAGATCCTCCGCGACTCTATGTCCGGCACCGTAAATGATCCCGAAAAACTCGGCTCTAAACTCGCCGAGCACCTGCTCCAACAGGGCGCCAGATCCCTATTGAACGTACTGTAGGGGCGGCCCTCCGTGGCCGCCCCCTACAATAGCGCCCAATACATGAACAAACCTCTTCAAGGACGAACGGTTGTCGTAACGCGCGCGGCATCGCAGGCCGCCGAATTGATGACACTCCTCGAGACCTACGGCGCAAACGTCATTGTCTGCCCCACGATCGAGATTCGCGAACCCGACAGCTACGAACGCCTGGATGAAGCACTCGATCATCTCTACGGCTACGACTGGTTGATTTTCACCAGCACCAACGGCGTCGAATACTTCAACAAGCGTTTGTTAGACCGCGGCCTGAAGATCGAAGACCTCGACGAAATCCGCCTCTGTGCCATTGGACAACGAACAGCCGAAAAACTTCACGACGCTCACGTTCACGTCGATCTCGTTCCCTCACAATCAACAGCTGAAGGCGTGTTCGCAGCGCTTAGCGAGTTTGCTGGTGGAGAAGATCATCTTCGCGGGCTCAACATTCTGCTGCCACGCGCAGCCGTTGGTCGTGAGCACTTACCCAAAGCACTCGAAGAGGCCGGTGCACGCGTTGATGTCGTCACTACTTATCAAACAGTGCTTCCGGAAAACTTCGATCGCGGGCGGTTCAGCGCCATGCTCACAGGCAGCGGAGACTGCATCGCCTTCACAAGCCCTTCGACGATCAAAAACCTCGCGAAGCTCTTCGATACGCACGATCTTGGCAAGGTACTCCCTGGAGTCGTGATCGCATGCATCGGTTCTGTTACCGCAACTGCCGCTACTGAATATGGTCTAAACGTCGATGTCCAACCCGAACAATTCACCGCAAAAGATCTGGCCCAGGCGATCGCCGAATACTATTCAGCCACGGATTTACACTTATTTAACTGTGTTACACTGACGCCGATGTCTACCCTAAGCGACTCCAGCCTCGAACTCGACCTGGCCAAAAAAGAAAACGAGCTACTCAAACGAGCACTGCAGGACCGCGGCGTCTACGGAGAGCTCGTCGGAAACTCGGATTCGATCAGAAAGATCTATACGCTCATCGAACAGGTCGCGCCTTCTTCAGCTTCGGTTCTGATCACGGGTGAATCAGGCACTGGTAAAGAGCTCGTAGCACGCACCATTCACAAGATGAGTCCGCGTCGCGAAAAGCCATTTGTAGCAATCAATTGTTCCGCCATTCCAGAATCGCTGATGGAGTCGGAACTGTTCGGCCACGAGAAAGGCGCATTCACGGGCGCCGCGTCGCGACGGCAAGGCTGTTTTGAACTGGCAGACACAGGTACATTGTTACTCGACGAGATCGGCGAAATGCCGGCGCTGCTGCAGGCAAAACTGTTGCGCGTAATCGAGGAGCGCGCCGTGCGGCGTCTGGGTAGTCGCAAAGAGATCGAAGTTGACGTGCGCCTGCTGGCCGCTACGAATCGCCAACCACAGCAGGCTGTTTCCGAAGGCAAGCTGCGGAGCGATCTGCTCTACCGTCTTAACGTCTTTGGAATTCACTTGCCTTCACTGCGAGAGCGAAAGGAAGACTTACCACTACTCGCGCAGCATCTGGTCACGCAACTCGCTGAAAAGCACAATCGGCCTGCGCGTTTTCTCAGCCCCGCAGCTTTCGAGGCGTTACAGTTTCACACCTGGCCCGGGAATGTCCGCGAACTGCGCAATGTGATCGAACGCGCAGTTATCATCTGTTCCGGTGAACAGATCGAACGTCACCACTTCGCGCCCTATCCGATCGAACAACGCGAACGCTTGCGCAATGAAGACACTCTTTCATTACCGGTCGGCACGCCGCTCGAAGAAGTTGAGCGACAGATGATCATGCGTACGCTTCAGAAAACGAAGAACAACAAAACCCGCGCGGCCGAGTTGCTGGGCATCAGTCTTAAAACCCTCCATAACAAGCTCAATCTCTATCGCGAGCGTGGTCTCCTCCATGACAACATCAGCGACGAGTAACGGAGCAGTAACTTCCACAAACGATAAAAACGACCGGCGCGAGATCTTCGGCTGGAAGATGTACGACTGGGCCAACTCCGCCTTTTACACAACGGTTGTCGGCGCACTCTTTAGTCCATACCTGACGCGTTTGGCCCAAAGCGCTGTGGGTGAGAATGGCGTGGTGCTTCATCTGGGTCCGTTGGGCGCAGTAACCGCGAAGTCGTTACCTACTCTCTGTGTTTCGATCTCTGTCGGCGCCCAGGTATTCCTACTACCCATTCTCGGAGCTCTCGGAGATTACTCCGATCTAAAAAAGCGACTGATGGCCCTGTTTTGTTACATCGCTGTCATTGCTAACTGCCTCTTGTTCTTCGTTAAAGGTGATCTTTACATCCTGGGCGGTGTGCTCTTCATAGTTGCGAACGTCTGTTTTGGCGCGTCAAACGTTTTCTACAACGCATTTCTACCGGAGATCACGACCGAGGATCAGGCAGACAAAGTATCGAGCCGCGGCTTCGCCTACGGATACCTGGGCGGTGCGCTCCTGCTCGTCCTCAACCTGCTGTTGGTAACGAGGGCTGAACAATTCGGAATGTCGACCGGTCTTGCCGTGCGCCTGTCACTTTTATCTGCCGGGATCTGGTGGGGCGGGTTTGCAGTGATCAGCTTTTCACTGCTGAAGTCGAGACCAAGTAAGAAGAATCTTCCCGCCGGCAAGAGCTACATCGCCGCCGGGTTTACTGAGATCGCTGCGACTCTCAAAGAATTGCGCCGTCTGCCGTTGACTGCGCGTTATCTTATTGCCTATCTCATCTATAACGACGGCATACAGACAGTTATCTTCGCATCGAGCGCATTCCTCGAACAGGAACTGTTTCCACAAGGTAATCCGGAATTCCTGCTCAAGATCTTCCTGATGGTCCAATTTGTCGCGGTCGCCGGCGCGCTTCTTTTCGAACGATTGGCATATCTCATCAAGACAAAAAACGCGATCATCGTTTCCCTGGTTATTTGGGCCGGTATCGTTATCTACGCCTACCGGTTTTTGGACAGTGTGCCCGAGGCATGGGTAATGGCAGCGGTGATCGCGATCGTTTTGGGCGGCTCACAAGCGCTTTCGAGATCGCTTTTCTCACGAATGATTCCAGCCGGCAAAGAAGCTTCGTTCTTTGGTCTCTACGAGGTCTCCGAACGCGGCACCTCATGGATGGGTCCGCTGCTGTTTAGTATCGTGATTGCGCGCACGGGTTCATACCGGCTGGCGTTGTTATCGTTGATCTTCTTTTTCGTGGTGGGATTAGTGGTGCTGTGGACCACGAACACGGATAAGGGGATCAAGGAAGCGAGCCAGGAAGCGTAGGGAGGAAAATAGTTTCTGTTAACCCGCGATCTTCCGTTCCTTCGATCCCTTCTGTGCCATACACTCCGTGGAACAGAACGTCGCCAATCCAGAGTTAAGGTTCAGCGCGCGCTCCGCAGGAATCCACGTCCCGCAACTCTCGCAGCGGACCAGCTTGTTCTTCGAGGGTGTCTTGGGTTGCGATGCCGTACTGGTGGTGACGTCCACTGCGGCGTTGAATGAGCTGGCGATCTTCTGAATCAGCTTGAGATAAGGCCGAACGCGTGAGTAGACGAGTACAAAAATGATGCTGACCAGCGCGGCGATTATCAGGTATTTCATGACCCCGTCTACGGTCGTTCGCTGTTGCCGGATCCGTAAGGCTCATCCTGCGCGCGCCGGCGCGGCATCGGATCACTTGCGCGGCGTCGTGGTTGCGACTCCCTGTTACGGCGATCGAGTGTTCCGGGAGGTAGACCTTTTCCGTGGACGGCCTCTTCCAGAATCCGCGTGATCTCCTGTGAGAGTGTACGGTGCTCGGCAGCCGCACGACGGCGAAGTGATTCCTTCAAATGATTAGGAACGTACGCGCCAATAAAAACCCCTTTGCGATTAGCCATCTATCCGCCTCTCTATACGTCGGGTGAGATATCAACCCTGCAATTACGGAACAGGTCTGTAAGCCGAATTCTGTACTTCGACTGAGTCGAAGTGGCGATCATTCATCTAGTCCAGCCGTTGCCGGCTGGCTCCAGCGACCTACCCGGAGGTCGTAGCAGATCGAAATCTGCTTCGGGCGGGCAGCCCTTGTTGACGCCTCCCTATTTGGTCTTGCACCGCGAGGAGTTTGCCTGGCCGCGCATGTCACCACACGCGCCGGTGCGCTCTTACCGCACCATTTCACCCATCACCCGTTAAGGGCTGGTCTGTTTTCTGTTGCACTTGTCGTCGTCCGGCAGTCAAAACCACCAGACGCCCCGCCGTTAGCGGGCTCGCCGCCCTGTAGTGTTCGGACTTTCCTCTCCCGGCTGACGCCGGCAGCGACCGCCCGACCTGTTCTCTTGCAAGGCTGCCAGATTATAGCAAACGGGGTTCAACGGGTATAGCCACGGATAGTTGGGACACTCAGCCGAAGTATTTGAAGCCGACACGAAAACTGTTTGTCCATTGAGGCGGTAGGGTGAGAGCCACGGTTACCGAAGCAATAGCGTGGGAGAGTGCAAGCGCAAAGAGATTTGGTTGTTTTTGATAAACGGCGGCCCAGATTACCCCACCGATAAACGTAATTGCGAAGAACAGAGGACTTGGGAGGTGAACCACGCCAAATAACAGCGCCACCAGCAGAACACTCTTCCAACCGCTGCCAAGGACGATTTGAGCGCGACGGTTAAGGTAACCCTGCAGCGCGTACTGCTGAAACAACGTCCAAAATGGGACCAGGAAGAAGCGCCACCGAAACGGTCGGGCCCCCAGATGAAGGCCCGAGGCGAAACCAGAGACAAAGATGATCAACGCGAGCACGACGATTGTTGGCACGATAAGCAGCTTCACGGCGGCGAGGAAGTTGTCGAGTCGAAAGCCGAGGTCGTGCAGACTCTCACCGTGAATGCGATGAGAAGAGACCATCAACGCGAGAGCTAAAGCGATTGGAATTGCAAGGGCGATTTTGTTTGCACCGATAAAGGCAAGAACCACCCACTCGGCGATCAGACATGAAACCAATATCGATCCGATTTCCCAAGTGGCAAGTGTGGATTGTGTGATGGGTTCCTGGGTGTGCATATCAAATGAGGATTTCTCCCACAACGGCGCAACGGCGCAAAGCAGAACTAGAGTGTTCTGCGTTGCGCCGTAGCGCCGTTGCGGGAGAAATCTTCCAACTGCCATCTGGATTCACTTCAAATCTGATCGGATCCCCCAACAACTGCAGAGTGTACCGTGCACCGTTCCCACTCGAATGAAGCGCATAAACTCTCGCCTCATGCGATCCGGAAGCAAGTCCCTCAAGCTTGAAACTGTATCCGTGCCACTCGTCTTTGGACCATCCAGCCGCCATCACATCAGGTCTTGAGAGTTGGGCCACGTGCGTACCAATTAGCTTTCCATCGATAAAGAGTTGTACCTCAACTCGTCTCCACGGATCAGCATCGTTAACAACCCATCCGGAGATACTCTTCGATCCGGCGACCGCTTCACCCCAACCATGAAATGTCGGTGGAAAAGCATTCAGGTAGACGACGACAGCAATCGTCCCCACCAGAATCGTATCCAGAATCGATTTCGCAATCAGGAGATTGACGAGACGTGTCATAAGTTATTTCGGTAACGCATTCGGCGGAAACAGCTCCGGCCAGCGTGCTTTAAATTCATTCCTCACAAGCTCTTCCACTTCGTCCGCTGTCGCGGCTGCCAGACATTTCAGCGCGACTTCTCGCGCCTCAACGGTTTTTATCTGTGCAAGAACTGCCCTGACGCGCGGAATCATCGCCGGAATCATGCTGAGGTCCGTTGTTCCCAATCCCGCCAGTAACACCGCATACGCGGGTGTCGACGCCATCTCACCACAAACAATCACAGGGATCTGCGCATCCTTAGCCGCTTCCAGAGTGCGGTTGATGCCGTAAAGCACTGCCGGATGCAGCGTTCGAAACCACCCAGCAACTTTATCGTTGCCACGATCGACGGCGAGTGTGTACTGGACCAGATCGTTTGTGCCCAACTCAAAGAAGTCTACCTCGCTCGCGATCTTCTCTGCCGTCAGCACTGCGGAAGGAATCTCGATCATCGCGCCGACCTGAACTTCGGAAAATATCGCGTTCTCGCTCGCTAATCCCTCAACTTCTTCATTGATCACCTGTCTTGCCAATCGAATATCAGCGACATCGGCAATCATCGGCACCACCAGGCTGAGTCGTCCTGCCGCCGCCGCTCGCAAAATCGCACGCACCTGTGTGCGCATGATCTGCTTGTGGTGCAGGTTGAACCGAACAGCCCGCAAGCCCAGAGCGGGATTGCGTTCACGCTCCTTGAGATCCGGCCCAAACTCGCCGCCGACATCGAAGAGCCGAACAATCGCACCATACTCTCCGGCAGCTTCGGCCAGTAATTTATAAACCTCGTACTGCTCCATTTCCGCGCTCATTAGGCCCGGGCGCGATAACAGAAACTCAGAACGGAACAATCCCACTCCACACGCGCCAAAAACACGTACTGCCTGAAACTCCGTCGGCAGTTCGACGTTCGCACGCAAGGAGATCTGGATACCGTCGCGGGTTGTGACTGGGCCAGACTCGTCAACACTAACGTGATGCAAAACTGGACCAGGTTCGTGAACCGTAAACCGGAACTGATCGAGAGTCTCTGATGCCGGATGCAGGATCACTTCTCCGCCGCGAGCGTCGACTATGATCTGATCGCCGGTGCGCGTGCGGTGATAGAAATTGCGCAAACCAACCACAGCAGTCAGACCCAGACCGCGCGCGATGATCGCCATGTGCGACGTCCAGCCACCGGCATCAGTTGCAATTGCCTTGACATGATCCAGATTGAGTTCAGCGATCGTGGATGGCAGCAACTCGGTGGAAACGATAACAGCGTCTTCCGAGAGATTCGGATACTTTGGACCTTCGCCGGTGAGATTCGCGAGCAGCCGCTGAATCACGTCTTCAATGTCGGAACCTCGCTCACGCAGGTACTCGTCGTTAATCTGAGTGTAGATCGAAAGCAAACGATCGCCGACAACTTTAGCCGCCCACTCGGCGTTTGAGTGTTCCTTGACGATGTAGTCTTCGACATCGCGTGTCAGTTTTGCGTCCTGAAGAAAGAGTAAATGCGCATCGAAGATATATGCATGGCCGCGCCCGAGTTCTTTCTCGGCTCGATCCTTGATCGCTTCGAGTTGACGTCGCGAAAGTCTGACGGCAGCACGGAAGCGTCGTCGCTCGCGTTCGAGATCGGCCTCTACAATCTCCGCTCGATAGACGTTGCGTGTCCCTTCCTGCAAACGCAGCACACGACCGATCACGATTCCATCCGAAACGCCGAGTCCCTTGCAGCGAAGTTCCTCTGTAGCTCGCGAAAATTGTTCGCTATCGGCTTTCTCGGGCTCGTCGAAGTCACGGGAAAAGAGTCCGACGAGTGCTTCAAGCGCTTCGTGCTCATCAACGCCCTTAGCAATAATCTTTAGATCAGTGCCACGACTGGCAGCGAGTGTCAGGATGCTGAGAATCGACTTCGCATCTGCTTCGGTATTGCCGTCGAGACGTTGAAGTGTGAGACTGCTTTGAAATTGGCTCGCCACGCGGACGAGGTTGGCGGCGGCGCGTGCATGAAGACCGAGGCGACTGGTGACCTGAATTCTGCGCTCAGCCACGTTCAGTCAGCTCCGGATTTGGAAGGCGACTCTGCTAGCAAGGCTCCGGCGAGGTAAATACCCTGACGGCCCTGGTCGCGAATCTTTGGGGCAATATCAGCGAGCGACTCTTCGGCCGTCGCGGTGGCGAGCTTGATCACCATCGGCAAGTTCACGCCGGTTATCACTTCGACGGAACCTTCCTCCAAAAACATTGAAGCAATATTCGTTGGTGTGCCGCCAAACATATCGGTAAGCAAAAGAACGCCGCTTCCCTGTGTCACACGCGTGATCGCTCGTTGTACTTCATCTCGCGCAGCATCCACGTCGTCGTGCCATCCGATCGACACGGCAGCGATGTGTGAGATTGGTCCAACGATCATCTCGGCAGCGGCCAGCAGTTCGCCTGCGAGGTGACCATGAGTGACGATGACACCTGCTACTTTCTTTGTATCAGTCATGTTTTTAGCCGCAGATTAACACGGATTTCAACGCGATCGTTTATGTTTTCGCACGTCGCGGTGCGATGCGTGCGCGTCAAAACCGGAGTGCCGCAGAGCCCGCGCCAGTTCGTTCGCGATCATCACCGATCGATGCCGTCCGCCCGTGCAGCCGATTCCCACCGTCACGTAAGATTTGCCCTCACGTTTGTAGAGCGGCAACAGGTAAGAAAGCAAATCCGTAAAGCGCTTCAGCGTCTCCTTTACTTCGTCCTGCGAACGAAGGTAACTAACCACACGTCTGTCGTGACCCGACAATGGCTTCAGCTCAGGCACGAAATGCGGGTTCGGCAAATGTCGAACATCAAACAATAACTCCAAGTCGCCCGGGTTGCCATACTTGTGACCAAAGCTCATCACCTGCACACGCATGGGTGCGCCCTTTCGATCGAGACTGAATCTCTCGAGCAAGAAACTTCGCAGCGTGTGAACGGTATGATCCGAAGTATCGATGATCTGGTCGGCGTGAGCGCGAATACGCGACATCGCCTGGCGCTCATCCCTGATGGCAGCCAGTAGTCCCTGACCTTTTTCTGCCGGATGCGGTCGCCGTGTTTCGCTGAAACGGTATTGCAGCACGTCGTCTGAGGCTTCAAAGAACAGCACAGTGACTTTCAAACCCAACATGCGCAACGCGTCAAGCTGTTTTTCAAAATCGACAAGAAAGCCACCTTCACGAATGTCGATCACAAGGGCGGCACGTCTGATTCCTTTTTCTTCATCCTCAGAGACGAGACGGCCAAAAGTCGGCAGCATCGTTACCGGAAGATTATCGACGCAGAAGTATCCGAGATCCTGAAAAGCGTTTGTCGCTGAGGACATTCCGGAACCACTTAGTCCGGTAATGATCACGATATCGGGGGTGTTCATATATCTCTATCTAGCCACAAAAAGGCACAAAAAGCACATAAACTGCAGGACCGCGTTTGTGCTTTTTGTGCCTTATTGTGGCTATGGTTCGATCAGACCGTAGTTGCCGTCGTTTCGTTTGTAAATCACTCCGAGCCGCGATGTATCAGCGTCGCGAAAGACCAGGAATTGGTGCGTCTCGTCTGACAATCGCAGCGCGGCTTCTTCTGCGGTCATTGGTTTCACCGCATAGCGACGAGCGGGAATTATTCGCGGCGGGCGCGGTGTCGCTTCGAGATGTCCATCGGGCTGCGGTGCAACTCGCCCGGCAGACTCCCCCCTCTGCTTTCGATCAATAATCTTCTTCTTCAGTTTGACGGCTTGTTTCTCAATCTTCGCCATCGCCCGCGTAAGAGCCATGTACATATCGGCATTTGTGTCTTTGGCGGTCAAAGTATGCTCACGCCAGGTAACGATTATTTCTCCGATCTGCCGATTCTTCTCGACGTCGATAATTACATGAGTATTCAGGGTTGTGTCGCCATTGAAAATATGATCGAGCTTCTTGAAATGATCCTCGACGTGACGACGGATTGGTGGTGAAACCTCAACGTGTCTGCCTGTGTATTCAAATTTCATCAGCCTCTCCCTCCTCGAAAAGGGTAAAAAGATAGCAATGCCCGGCCTGACCGTTCGCCAGACAGGCTTAGGGCAACAAAGTTATTACTAAACTTGATTCGCGTCGTGCTCAGAGGGGCGTTAAACGACAGCGCGACGCTCGCGCGAACCGGGGATCTGCATTTGGTCGCGATACTTCGCAACTGTTCTACGCGATAACTTGATTCCATCCTTCGCCAGGATTTTAACAACCTGATCATCGGTAATAGGATTATGCGAATCTTCTTCTTCTATTAATTTTTTGATCTTCAACTTGATAATACGCGTCGAGATCTCCTCGCCCTCTTCGTTCAGCATGCCTTCGGTGAAAAACCGGCGCAGCTCGATAACTCCCTGGGGCGTATGGGCGTACTTGCGATTGACCACGCGCGAAACTGTCGACAGGTGCATTCCGATGTCTTCAGCGATGTCCTTCAGCATCATCGGCTTGATGTATTGCACGCCATGGTCCAAAAAGTCTCTTTGACGGGCCACAATCGACTCAACAACTTTGTAAATTGTCTGCCGGCGATGTTCGATGTTTCGCAGCAGGTCGACTGCCGACCGCATCTTCTCGCGAATAAAACTCTTTGTCTCGTTGCTGACTCCCTGGCTCAGCATCTGCTGATACTGCTGGCTCACACGTAAACGCGGGCTGCCATCATCAGCAAAATAGATGATGTAGTCTTCGTCGTTCTCATCAAGTTTCTCGATGTAAATCTCGGGACTGATCAGAATCGGTTCTTCTGACGAGTAACGACGGCCCGGATATGGATCGAGTGTGCGAATAAACTGCAACTCTTCCAGCAGTGTCTCGACGTCGATACCGATCTGCTTCGAAAGATGTGGCAACTTGTGCTGTTGCAGTTCGGCAAAATGTTCGCTAATTAATCTGGCCGCAAGGCGATCGCTTTCGCCGAGCACTTCGAGCTGGACCAGCAGACACTCCTTAACATCTCGCGCACCACAACCGACCGGATCAAGACGCATCACTTCCTGTCTCGAGCGCTCCACGATCTCTTCGGACACCTTCTCCATCGCCGCAATCTCTTCGTTCGTCGCACTCAGACGACCGTCGGCATTGAGATTGCCGATCACGTTGATGGCAGTATCACGGACTTCACTGTCCATGGAGCTCATGTTCAGTTGCCATTCGAGATGCTCAGCCAGTGACGGAGGACGGGTCAGAAATTGCTCGAATGTAGGAGCATCTTCCTTGTATTCGATCTCCTGGGTTTTGTAACCCGGATCGAGATAGTCTTGAAATTCGCGTCCGAAATCGATCTCCTCGAAAGCATCGCGCTGTGCTTCGTCAGTAGTGCCTTCCTCGGAACCACCCTCGTCATGTTCCGCACCTGAGAGAGCCTCACCATTGCCTTCACTTTCCGACGCCGGAAGGCTCGACAAAACGTCCGTCTCGCCGGAGCCGTTGGTCGGCGGGCTGCCGGGTTCCGGACTGCTCTCTTCGAAGGAATTTGCATCGGCACTGGCGAGGTGATCGAGAACCTTCTCGGCAATCTCCTGGACCTCCTCCTGACTCGGCACTTCTTCGAGTACAGGATTCTCCAACAACTGTTGCTGAATGAGGTCTGTCAACTCGAGCGAGGTCATTTGCAACATTTCTATGCGCTGGCGCAACTGCGGCGTCAGTACTAGTCGCTGGGAGAGGCTGGTGGTTAACTTAAGAGACATTCCTCAGATCAGGTGGCTTACTTTCTACGTCATCTTTTCGGATTATCGCGGCTTGCGGCCGCACGGGAGGATTATAACCGATCAGCCTTCTCTGTGGCAGATTCTCTGCCACAAAGAAGCATAAGAACACACAAAAGTGTAAACAATCACATGCGAAATTTTTCGCCCAGGTACAACCGGCGAACTTCTGCGTCTTCGGTCAAGTCGCGTGGCTGGCCCGAACGAAAAATCTTACCCTCCGCCATTATATAGGCGCGGTCCGTTACGCCAAGAGTTTCGCGCACGTTGTGATCGGTGATGAGAATTCCAATCCCACGATTTCGCAGGTAGAGTATTACGTTTTGAATATCGTCTACAGCTTTTGGGTCGATACCGGCGAAGGGTTCGTCGAGCAGGATGTACTGTGGCTCTGTTGCCAAAGCCCTTGCTATTTCGGTGCGCCGCCGTTCGCCACCAGAAAGCGCGTCGCCACGCGTGTTTCGCACATGAGCGATACCAAACTCTTCCAGCAGTTCTTCCAGACGTTTGAGTTGTTCGCGACGGCGAAGACCGGTGGTTTCCAGGACAGCGAGAATATTCTGCGCCGTCGTCATCTTGCGGAAGACTGAGGGCTCCTGCGGCAGATAGCCGATGCCCAAACGCGCCCGCAAGTACATTGGTAGTTTTGTGAGGTCCTGATCGCCCAGAAGAACGTTGCCGGAATCCGCGCGCTCCAGACCAACAATCATGTAAAAGGTCGTTGTCTTTCCGGCGCCATTTGCACCCAGCAGACCAACCACCTCACCGGTCTCAACCTGCAAACTGACGTCGTCAACTACGCGACGGCGTCCATAACTTTTCATGAGATGTGCGGCGCGAAGCGCAGTGTCGGACGAAGGGTTCATTAATGTTTGTCGCGACAGAAAGGCACAAAAGCACAAAAGATTTACTCAATCTTTTTTTGTGCATTTTGTGCCTTTTTGTGGCTCAAGGTTTCCGGATCTTGTGGGTCGAGCGGACGCGGCCCGGTGATAGTGGTCCACGAGCATCGTCGGCGGTGACTTTACCTTCCCGCATCGAGAGCGTCAAACGGTTCCCTTCCGTATTGCCCTGCTCCACGTCGTCAACTCGAGCGGGATTACCTTTCAAAACCGCAACCTCACTCGCGGAAGTGTATTCCACCCAATCGCCGGTGCCCTTTCTGTTCGGTTGCGTGAGCACCACGTTGCGCTGCGCGATCGTCTTCTCCATTTCGTTTGTCTCTTTTGTGAGATAGACATCGGCAACATCACTCGTCATGCGATCCGTGCCCTGCTTTATGTCGACATTGCTTTCGTAATGAATTGTGCGATCCGGATCCGAGTAGAACATGGAGTCCGCGGCCGCAAACACCGGTACGACTGTGTTGTTGTTCTCCAAACGTTTCTTCGCGTTGTAGATCGCTGTCTGGACGTGCCCCGTGGCTTCCATTCGTTTGTCGTTGAGATAGATGACGAGTTTATCGCCGCGCACAAAGTTGTCGTCCTGCCATGCACGCGCATTGCCGGAATAGATCGCCTGCCCGCTCTGGTGACGAAACTCTCCACGCTCGCTTGCGATGTAAACCGGACTCTTCGTTTTCGAAAACGGCGTGGCGCCGTTGGTCTGTTCCTGACTGTAGTAAGTTGTCGTAGTTCTGCCACGCGCGTAAGAGACGTCGTTTGCCAAATCCGCGTCGAGTTCAGTCGCCCTGGTGCGACCGCGGGAATCCCACACTGTAGGATCGCCGCCGCGCAGTTTGACCATCTCTTCAGCGGCGACATACGAAACGTTCGCGGCAACGCCGTTGCGATCGTTCTCGTTGAACTTGCCATCGCCCTGCGCGTCGAACCGTTCAACGTCCTGCGTATCTTTCAGGAAGACCGTCGTCATGCTTTGCGAAGTGAGTGTGCGTGTGCCGCGATTCTGAGACGGCTGCATTGGATCGAGGACCGCTTTCGCGCCGCCATTCGCCTTACACGTGCGCGCCAGGTTACCGGCTTCGAAAAAGTCGCAGTCGAACTGCGGCGCGTTTAGTTTCTTGCGCTCCGTGCGAGTGCTGCTGACAACAGGCTCGACAAACAACTCCGCATCACCGTTCGCCTGTGCCTTTTCAAGATCTTTTCCTGTAACGCGCCAGATCAATTTAACTTCGTTGGCAGTCAAACGTTTGTTCGCAGCCCGTGGATCACTTGCTTTGGACTTCGGCGCACTCATCGTGATGACCGATCTACCGCCCGCCACCATCTGTTTCAACAGACTGCTGTCGGCAGTGGCCTGAAAGGTAACCTCGATCGAGTTGCTACCTGAGACTTCCACGTCGGACTCACCCTGGAGCGTTCGCGCTTTAACGTCGTTTGAGGCCAATGCGCGTTCGAGGCGCTGGTCTTTGTCCATGAAGAAGTCCATGTTGACTGAATGGACTTCAGCGGCGCGTCCCGGATCCATCACGCGCATGTAAGAATTGCCGCGGATCTCGGCACGCTCGAGCCGCTTTTGCTGGCTGATGAAAGCGGTGAGATTCTCGCCACTGAGAATGTCTGCTTCCTGTTCGACGGTGACGCCACCAGAAAATGCCAACTGCATCGACTGCTGTTCAAACGTGCCATGCGCTGCCTTGATAGCCACCGGACGCGTACGCGCTGACGATTTGGCCATCTCGCCTGGAGCAATCGTCAACTGCACATCTTTTTTCAACTCGAGGCGCTTGGCTTTTTGTTCCACTACAGCGCCGGTCGATGTGCCGGAAACATTTTCACGTTCAAAGGAAACTGCAGAGTCTGTTTGTGCTACGCCACTGTTCTGATCGAAGGAGAGCGCGTCGGTCGCGACCTTCAGTTTTTCTTTGGTCTCAATCCTGACGTTGCCGATGAACGAAAGAACATTTGTTTCAGGTTGGTAGATCGCTCGCGAGGCTGAAATCTGATCGGGAGTTTCGCCCTCAGGTGGATAGACGGCCAAGCTCACATTTTCGAGTTCGTGATGGTTATCCGAAAAAGTTACATCACGCGACGCCTTCACGAGCAAGTACAAACGATCATCTTTCGTAACGCGCTGTTCGTAGCCTTCGACAACACCCGTGACTTCCTTCGAGAGTTCGGGCTTCTCAGATTTTGCCTTGAAAGCCGCAGTATTTCTCAGCTTGTAATAGGAGATGGCAACGACCGTAATTCCCGACACGAGGAGGGCAAACGCGACGATTCGCATGATCACGGGCACTTTGGTGCGCAGGCCAAGTGCAATTGCTCGTTTGCGGGTTACTTCCTGCATTCTATCCGTGTAATCCGTGGCTCAAACTAACCTTAAATCCAAAACATTTAACTGCATTCGAAAATCGCCGTTCCACGGACTCGTCTCAAGTGTGTAGGCGACTTCGATGCTGCCGTCCAACCGCGGAGTTTGCCCCGGAGTTTCAATACAATTCCACCAAACTGCTTCCAGCGGCCGGTTTTGCGGACCAGCTAAGCGCAACTTCAAGTGCTGATCCTTCAGCACAGTTGCCTCGGATAAACACCGCAAATTCTTCGTCACAAAAACGGGACGCGGATTCGCTGCGCCAAAGGGCTCAAGGGCATCCAATTCTCTCGCCAAAGAAAACGTCACTGCCTCTGCCGGCAATTCCAGGTCAATATTGACGCATGGCTCCAAATCCTCTGGCGTCAAACACGATGCCGCATGATCGTTCAGACGCCGGCGAAAGTCGTCGATATGATCCGATCGAATCATTATTCCCGCCGCATGCGAATGCCCACCAAACTTCTCGAACAAGTCGGAACAAGCAGTCAAACCATCGAGAAGATGATAAGCCTCGATACTTCGGCCTGATCCATGGGCCATCTCACCATCGACTGACAGCACCACACAAGGCCGGTTCAAACGCTCGGCAATCTTCGACGCGGCAATTCCGATTACACCGCGGTGCCATCCTTCGCCTGCGATCACTGCCGCGTAGCAATCTTCTCCATCTTTTATTTCGGCGACGGCCAGATCGATGATTTGCTGTTGGACCGTCTTCCGCTCCTCGTTCCGCGCGTCGAGATGATTTGCAAGATGGCGCGCCACGTTTGAATCGCGCGTATCAAAGAGCTCGACGACAGCTTTGGCCGCATCCATGCGACCGGCAGCGTTGATGCGTGGCCCAATCCGAAAACCCAGATCGTATGCTGTCATGCCCTTGCCATCTCCGCAACCGGCAACATCGATCAACGCGCGTAAACCTGGATTGGTCACGCGCGCCAAATCCTTGAGTCCAATCGCAACAATCGTGCGGTTTTCACCTACGAGCTTGGCCACATCGGCGACGGTCCCGATCGCCACAACCTTCATAAATGCGGGCACTTGCGCCTCGCGACCGTATTCCCGATATAGCGCGTGCACCAGCTTGAAAGCGACTCCGACGCCGGCAAGATTTTTATCAGGATACTGGCAGCCAGCCTGGTTCGGATTGAGCACTGCGAAGGCCGGTGGCGCACCTTCTTTTTCATCAGGCAGGTGATGATCGGTGATGATTACGTCGAGACCATTGTCACGTGCCCAGTAGAGCGGTTCGTGCGCGCGAATACCACAGTCGATACTGACCACCAGTTTGTAACCGTCGGCGAGCGCCTTTTCGAGCGCCGCCTGCTGAATGCCGTAGCCTTCGGTGAAGCGATGTGGAATGTGGAATCCGGCGTTTGCGCCGAGGAGTTTCAACGCACGCAATAGCACGGCCGTGCCCGTCGTTCCATCGACGTCGTAATCACCGTAGATCAGAATCGGCTCACGCGCTTCCAGCGCCCGTTTGAGACGAGCCACTGCCTCCTTCATGCCAAGCATGTCGTTAGGCTCATGGAGTTGATCGTAAGTTGGCGAAAGGAAGACGCGTGCGGCACGCTCGTCGGCGTAGCCACGGTTT
This sequence comes from Pyrinomonadaceae bacterium, assembly GCA_036003745.1. Classification (GTDB taxonomy): domain Bacteria; phylum Acidobacteriota; class Blastocatellia; order Pyrinomonadales; family Pyrinomonadaceae; genus PSRF01. The sequence continues at coordinate 133,911 of DASYSD010000095.1, read as the reverse complement.
ATGAGAAGAGCAGCCAGGATTGGTGAGACACCCAGAACGCGTGCCAGTGAGGCGGCCCTATCGGCATCATGCTCGCGCACGATCCAGCGTTTGGCTTTCATCTATTTCTAAACTTCAATATAGGTCCTATATGTCCTATAGGATCTATTGCTCTGCAAACCATCCATTAGCATCCAACAACTTCACGCCGATGCGCCGGTTCCCATCGATATCGTCGATCCAGGAACCATTCACTTCCGCCGTTAATTTACCACCAAACGGCGGCACCAACTCTACCGTCGAGCCCAGCGGCACATCAACGTCGATGAGGAGCGTTGCTCCACCGCGGCTGATCTTTGTGGCCTTCGCCTTGGCTTGAAAAGATTTCCCTGACGCGTCTGTTCCCTCCACATCCAAAGCAAACTCGACAGGCACTCGCGGGCTTCGTGGTCGCTGGGAAGAGCCGACATCGCCACGCGCGTCTTTCTCACTCATTACTAATCACCGCCCTTTTCTAGCTTGAATACTTCAGAGGAGGGGCCGTGACCAGTGTACCACACCGCTATCCGTGTTCATCCGCCTTCAAAATCCGCAAGATCCGTGGCCTAAATACTCGCGGACATATACCCCATCGCCAACCCCAACAAGATCGCAATCCCGACGATCACACGATAGACAATAAAAATACCCGTCGAGTGTGTGCGCAGATATCGCAACAAAAACCAGATCGATGCATAACCAACAACACCCGACACAACTGTTGCGACCGCCAGTGAACCGTAGCTGCCCGCCGGCAACTTCGCGACCGCCTCTTTCAGTTCCAACAGTCCACTCGCAGCAATCGCAGGTATTGAGAGTAGAAATGAAAACCGGGCGGCTGTTTCGCGGGTCAGGCCGGCAAATAACCCACCCATGATGGTCGACCCCGACCGGCTTGAACCGGGAATCAATGCCAGCACCTGTGCCGAACCCACCGCAAGCGCGTCAGAAACTCGCAACCGATCCATACCGTGATCTCTTTTTCCAACCAGCTCAGCAATCATCATCAACACGCCGACAACGATCATCATCGTCGCAATCACCCAGAGATTCTTAGTAAATGGACCTTCGATGTGTTTCTTCAACACCAAACCAACCGTCCCCACGGGCAGGGATCCCATGATCACCAGCCATCCCAGCCACGCATCCCTCGAAAACTTCGGCTGTCCGAGTTGGTTGCGCCCGCTCAGTAAAGCAAAGTGGTCTCTAACGAACGCTCGCAGAATGTTAACGATGTCCGGCGCGAAATAGATCAAAACAGCCAGCAGGGTTCCGAGCTGAATAACGGCGATGGTGGCCGTGGTCTGTTCTGCCTGCAGCGTTTTGTCAGTCCCGCCATAGAGATTGATAACGCGTGCGGCAAAAACAAGATGCGCTGTCGAACTGACTGGAATGAATTCTGTCAGGCCCTGAACCAGGCCGAGGAAGATAGCTTGAAGAATGGTCATTTATTGGTCCTATAGGTCATATAGGTCTTATAAGCCACAATAGGACCTATTCTCTAAACGAGTTTCTTTCCGCAATCCAATCGTACATGGCGGCCGGCATCAGCATGCTCGCGCGTACAATCGTTGCGAGTTGCCACGGAAAGGAATAGATCTTCTTTTCCCTTTCAATCGCTGAAACAATCTTCTTTACTCCGATCTCCAGTTCCATCAGATAAGGCATCTTTGCCTTGCGTCCCGAAGTCAGATCAGTCTTGATAAAACCCGGATGGATGATGGTGACACCGACACCCGTGTGACGCAGATCGATCCTGAGACTTTCAAAGTAAGTCGTTAAGGCCGCTTTGCTCGCGCAGTATGCAGCAGACTTCGCGAGACCTCGATACGCACTTAGACTGGAGATTGCGACCAGCCGCCCCTGTTTACGTTCAACCATTTCGGGAAGCACGGCGGCAACACTGTTCACAGCTCCGAGAACATTTATGCCGATGACCTTCGCAGCGTGTTCCGGGGTCAGTCGGGTTGCGTGATCGGCTGTGCCGATACCGGCGTTGGCGATCAAAATATCGATTGGACCAAGCTCTGTACGAAAGCGATTCGCAGCTTCCCTCACCGCTTTCACATCTCGCACATCAGCAGAAGCAGCAACGGCTTTGACGTTCCGAGCCTTCGCTTCGCTAACAATCTCGTTCAGCAGTTCTTCGCGACGTGCCAACAAACCGAGACGCGCACCACGCGACGCGATCTCAAGCGCGATTCCCTTTCCGATTCCGGAAGAGGCGCCGGTGATCATTACAACTTTGTTGGTCCAGTAACCCATCAAAGTTTTAGCCACGGATTTACACGGATTAAATAAGCACGATAACGGGCGTGATTACCGGCCGCGCGCCGGTCTGTTTCTGGATGAAGCGTTTCAACTCCACGCGCACGTGTTCCTTTAAAAGCGTCTCGTCCGAGAGGGTCTGTCGCGAAGCACCGGCCACCGCTGACGAAACTACACGCTTCGCATCCTCCAGTAGATAATTTCCAAAACCATTTCCGGTGCTCAACCCGCGCACACCGCGCGCCGCAATTTTCGGTTCGCCATCAAGCTCACCGGTTTCTTCATCAACTGTTACAACAACCGTGACGGTGCCTTCATAAGCCAGCTGCTTGCGCTCACGGACAGTCTCGCTATCGATCTCCTTGAATCCACTCTCGTCGATAAACGTGCGTCCGATTTCATGCTTGTCGATCACCACCGCACGCTCACCATCGAGTTCGAGAACATCACCATTCTCAATGAGAATGATGTTCTCTTCTTTGTAGCCCAGATGGTTTTTCACAAACTCCTTGTGACGAAACAGCATGCGGTACTCACCGTGAATCGGAACCACAAACTTTGGGCGCACTGCTTCAGTCATGATGCGAATGTCTTCCTGCGAAGCATGTCCGCTGACATGGACCAACCGGCGTTTCTCTTCAATGATGTTGGCGCCGCGCTTGTAGATGAATCCGATCATGCGCGAAATCAGTCGTTCGTTTCCGGGAATAATACGCGCCGAAAGTACGACGGTGTCACCTTCTTCAATCATTAATCCCTTGTAACTCTGCGTTGCCATTTGTGACAACGCTGCGCGCGACTCACCCTGAGAACCGGTAACCAGAAACACGATCTCATCGTCGCTCATCATCTTTGCCTGGTTGAGCGATACGATTAGCCCGTCAGGAATATCGAGATAGCCGAGCCGATCAGCAACCTCGACATTCTTCTGCATCGATCGGCCCAGAACGCACACGTGACGATTAAACTGTTGCGCCACGTCAAGCACGATCTGCAAACGATGAATCGACGAAGCAAAAGCGGCGACGACGATGCGACCCTTCGCCTCGGAAAAGATTTCCTCAAAAGCGGGGATTACCGCTCGTTCGGATGGCGTGCGACCGGGAACGGTCGCGTTCGTGGAGTCGGAGAGCAGCGCCAGAACGCCGTCCTGCCCATATCGCCGGAAAGAGCGCAGGTCAATTGGCTCGCCAATGACCGGCGTCTCATCAACCTTGTAATCGCCTGTATGAATGACAGTGCCGACGGGAGTCTTGATTCCGAGCGAGAAGCAGTCGACCAGCGAGTGCGAAACACGAATAAACTCAACTGAAAAGGAGCCGATATCGACCACGTCTCTCGGTTCAACTCGATGCAGCAGCACGTCGCCGAGCAGATCGTGTTCTTCCAGTTTGCTTTCAGCTAGGCCGGCAGTGAAGTGCGAACAGTAGACCGGAACGTTGAATCTCTTGAGCAAATAAGGCAGCGCCCCAAGGTGATCTTCGTGTCCGTGGGTAAGAACGATGGCGGTAATGTCGTCTTTGTATTCGTCGAGAAAACCAAAATTCGGAATTGAAACGTCGACGCCGTAGGCCGCTTCCTCGGGAAAGCCCATCCCGGCGTCGAGAATCAACATCTCGTCGCCGTAGCGCAAAGCCATGCAATTCATTCCAAACTCGCCGATACCACCGAGCGGGATGATCTCGAGGACACTAGCCATAAATCGCAAGAGTATAGCATGTTACACGGGTAAGCACGGATGACACGGATCCGTTTTCCTCGGTATTATCCGCGCCATGAGGAAACCAATACTTATCCTGACGGTCCTTCTCTTTTCTTCTTTCACGGCGCTGGCCGCCACGCCGGCGATGCGACTTGATTACTATCACACCGGTGATGCGACGCAGGAAGTGTTCAGCGTAGACCGCGTGGTGATTGAACCGCTTCCGTGGCCCGGTGATCCGAAACAAGCAATAGATTCTTCGAATCTCGGGAAGTACCTGTTTGAAGTTAGCGACGCGAAAACGAAGCAGCTTCTCTACTCGCGCGGGTTTGCCTCCATTTACGGCGAGTGGGAAACGACGGACGAAGCCAAGAGGACGAAGCGCACGTTTCAGGAGTCACTGCGCTTTCCCGCACCATCTGCGCCCGTCACGATCACTCTGAAGAAACGCGACGCAAAGAATGCTTTTCAGGACATTTGGACCACGACGATCGATCCGGCGGATCAGTTTGTCGACCACGCCAAACCGGTTGCGCCTGCGCCTCTGATCACTATTCAAAAAGCTGGTGAGCCAGAAACCAAGGTTGACTTCCTGATTCTCGGCGACGGTTACACTGCCGCTGAAGCGAAGAAGTTTGAAGCAGATGCACGTCGGCTCACCGAAGTGCTCTTTGCCACCTCACCATTCAAGGAGAATCGCAAAAACTTTAACGTCTGGGGGCTTTGTCCACCCGCGGCGGAATCAGGGATCTCGCGTCCGTCGACCGGTGTTTATCGCGATTCTCCGATCGGCGCCACCTACGACGCTTTCGGATCCGAAAGATACGTGCTGACTTTCGATAATCGTGCGTTGCGTCGCACGGCCCAGTTTGCGCCTTACGAATTCATCGAAGTGCTCGTTAACAATCGCACTTACGGTGGTGGCGGTATTTTCAATCTCTACAGCACCGTCGCGTCAGACAATGCCTTCGCAAACTATGTTTTTGTGCACGAGTTTGGCCATCATTTCGCAGGCCTTGCAGACGAGTATTACACGTCGTCAGTGGCATACGCTCCGGCTGCGGATCGGGTCGAGCCGTGGGAGCCGAACGTTACCGCACTGCTCGACATCAGCACGCTAAAGTGGCGCAATTTAGCGTCACCGTTCGCAAACGTCACGCCGATTCCGAGTCCGTGGAACAAGGAAGCGTTCGAGATTTACTCGAGACAAATTCAGGCGCGCCGCGTTCAGCTTAGAAAAGATAAGCGACCGGAAGAAGAGATGGAGGCGCTCTTTAAAGAAGAGCTGGAACACGAGCAAAAGATGTTTCGGGCAGAGAAATACTTCGGGCAGGTGGGAGCTTTCGAGGGAGCGATGTACGAAGCGCGAGGTTATTACCGGCCGGAAGTCGACTGCATCATGTTTTCGCGCACAGACCACTTCTGCAAAGTCTGTCGCGCGGCAATAGAACGCATTATCAAAGTGTATTCACGATCTTAGCCACAGATTAACGCGGATCGGATACGGATTCAGTTAGCGGGGTTTAAGTGGCGCGATGAAGTCCTGGTCCTTTGTGCCCTGGTGGCAGACTATGCAGGATTGCTGGCCGCGCTCTTCCAAATCCGAGACGAGGGCGTAGGTCAGGCCTCGATCGGACCACGTCAGTACTTTCAATCCATCGATCGCGTTGTAGTGAAACTTCAGACCGCCAGCTGCAATCTCTTCGCCACCAGTCGGCTCCACGAGTGAAGCGGAAGTGATAACGAGACTGATCGGTCGTTCTTTCATCTGGTAAGCCACGTAAGCAGCGTAGTCATTCTGAAAACCAACCAGTCGCGCGCCTTCGAGATGGTAGAGCCGCTCCTGCCCTGACGATTCCTGATAGTTGGGCAACTTCACACTGAAGTTGACCTTATTCACAAACCACGTCGATATCTCTTCTGGAGTCGCCGAATTCACCTCAAGCGGCAGTTGCCCGCGCATGTGACGCAGATGCGTCTCGGCTGCAAGGAGGGCGAAACTGCACGCTGGACCAACCTCAGGCTTATCTTTCTGTTTGACTATGCGCCACACAATCACAGGCAGCAGCAACACGAGCAAAACCGCAGCAGCCGCAACCATCCAGCCAAATCTAGAGCTTCTACGCGGTCGATTCTGTTCAAGAATCTGCTGAACTTTCCCGCGTAACTCCGGTGGAGCGACGTGCAATGGCGCACTGTTTCTCACCGTGTTCAGAAAGTTCAGCTCTCTTGCGAAGATCGCAGCACACGACTCACACTCCGAAAGATGAGCCTCAACAGTCGCTCGGTCCGTGCCCTGCAACTCATCGTCGAGATAGAGCGTCAACCGCCCTCGAATGTCATCACACTTACTCAACTTCAACCCTCTTTAGTAAATCCGTATCCAATCCGTTTTATATGTGGCTCAAATCTGCTCGTCAATAACTTTCTAAGCTTTCCACGCGCTCGGCCCAAACGCGACATGACGGTGCCGGCAGGACAATCGAGCACGTTCGCAATTTCCTGATATGTGAGTCCTTCGATATCGCGTAACACAACTATCTCGCGGTAAGCGTGCGGTAAACTGTCAATCGCTTCCCTCACCTGCCGTCTTTCCAGCTTCCGCAGATAAACGACGTGTGGATTCTCCTGTGCTTCACCAACTACCGGCTCACCCAACTCGAGTTCGACGAACCGCGGACCACTCTTCTTATGACGCAGGTGGTTCAACCACGCGTTTCGCATGATCACGAACAGCCAACCCTTGAGATTACTATCGACATCAGGCCGGTTGGCTGCGGTTGCGGCCCGCACATAAGTTTCCTGAACCAGGTCTTCAGCTTCCGTCGCGTCGCGCGTCAACGTCAGGGCATAGCCATAGAGCGAGTCGATGTGCTCCATCGCCGCCTGGCCAAATCCGGCATTGTTAACGGGACTTTCCATGATTCTCGGTTTTTGCGGAAACCATTCTAGATTAACACCTGACAGCTTAGAAAATTCCCTGGGAATAATTTTCCGGGTGACGTGTTATTTCGATCATGGCACAGGCAAAACGAACCCGGGTACTCGTTAGTGTAGTCTGTTTTCTCTGCGTTGCGGCGATTTTAATCGTCAACGAAGGCGCTCGCGCACAGCAACAACGGCCTTCGTCGTTTTCACCCGTAATTGAAGAGCCATTTGACGTCGTTCGGGCTCGGGATAAAGCGGCCAAACCTCGTGTAATGGCTGAGCATCAGCGTCTCCTCGAAGAACGCTATGACCTCAGCCGGCGCGTCGACGAAAACGTCCGGATGACGCGCGGAAAGCCAATACCGGTCGGGCCAACAGCAAAACTAAAAAGTGGATTGACGTGGGATCAACTGGGTCGCATGACTCCCGTAGCGATCCGTGATCAGGGAGTATTTCCATATTTACCGCTCCCACACGTCAGTCACGCTGTTGGTGGAATGGTTTTCCCGCAGCAGGAGATCAAGCTGCTGCCCCGCGTCGAACGCTTCGACATGGATTTTGATCTGCCTGAGCATTTCCTGCCGGAGTTTCCGCCCGCGATGTTCTTAACCACGCGCAAGGATCTCGGCGATGTCTCTAAAGGACAATTAATCACCGTCAATAACTTTTACGAGTTATTCAACGGCATCCTCAATCCCAAACAGCTCGAGGGTTTGAGACTGCTCGTCACACAGTTTCCACAACAGCAATTCAACGCCACTGACGATCGAAAGACCGAGCGCGCGGATGGTATGCAAGGGGTCGCCTGTTTTGATTGTCACGTGAATGGACACACGTCAGCAGCGTTCCACCTGGTCGGTGACATTCGCCCGCAAGAAAACCGTCGCCGTATCGAAACCACCTCGCTTCGAGGAGTGAACATTCAAAGGCTCTTCGGTTCGCAGCGAGCACTAAAGACCGTCGAGGATTTCACCGAATTTGAACAGAGAGCAGCATACTTCGATGGCGACACGCTGCTGGCCACCAAGAAAGGCGTAAACATCCTGGAGCGCGCCTCGCAGGTTCACTTCATGGCGGAGTTTCAGGAACTGCTCGACTTTCCGCCGGCGCCAAAGCTCAACGTGCTCGGCCGGCTGGATCGCAGTAAAGCCACGCAGAGCGAGATTCGCGGCGAAGATCTGTTCTTCGGAAAAGTTAATTGCAGCCAGTGTCACACGCCACCTTATTACACTGACAACCTGATGCACGACCTTGCTGTGGAAAGATTTTTTAAGCCACGCATGGAAGGCGGGATGATGATTACCGCGCAGGGACCAATCAAGACGTTTCCGCTGCGAGGCATCAAAGAGTCGCCGCCATATCTGCATGATGGGCGTCTGCTGACGTTGGAAGACACGGTTGAATTCTTCAATCTCGTGCTCGAGTTGAAACTTACTGCGCAGGAGAAGAAAGACCTCGTTGCATTCCTGCGCGTGCTGTAACTAAGGAAAAAAAACGCCGAAGGCGTTTTTGGAGCGATTTGAAGTTTCATTTGTGCTTCGTCAGGGTCTACATGTGAGCGGCGCGCGCGGCGTCGCGTAACGTGATGACCCGGCGGGGTGCCGCTCTGCGGCCCTCTGCGTATCTCTGCATCCTCTGCGTTGAAATGCTTTAGCGGAGAGGGCGCAGAGATACGCAGAGGGCCGCAGAGATGTGTTATTTTCTCACCAAATGACGCCCCCTAATCGATTCGTTCACATCGCAACTGTCGCGTTTCTACTTCTGGTTTCTGCCAACGTCTTTGCTCAAAAACTGACACCACATAACATTTCGCTCGCCAACGGAAAATCGTTCGACTTAAACCTGCCGGAGGGTTACGAGATCAACGTTGCCGCTCAGGGACTGAAACGTGTGCGCTTTATGGCGCTTAGTCCCGACAATCGCCTGTTCGTCACGGATATGTACAACCTGTCGGACAATCGTCGCGGCGTGGTCTATATCCTCGATCAATTTGATTCCAAAACGCGGCAATTCAAGAAGCTCACGAAGTACATGACCGGGCTGCACAACCCGAACAGCGTCGCTTTCTATAAAGATCAAAATGGAACAGACTGGTTCTATCTCGCCTTAACTGATCGTCTCATGCGTTATCGATACGAAGCGGGCAAAGACGCGCCTTCAAGCGAACCGCAAGTGCTGGCGACGTTTCCAGCTTACGGACTCTCCTACAAATACGGCGGCTGGCATCTGACACGCACAGTGGTGGTCGGTGGTGACGAAAAGATCTACGTCGCGGTCGGGAGCAGCTGCAACGCTTGCGAGGAAAAGGAAGAAGTTCGCGCCAGTATTCTCCAGATGAATCCCGACGGCACGAACCAAACATATCTCGCACGCGGGTTGCGTAACGCGGTTGGCCTCCGTTGGGCCAGGGGAAAGCTCTACGCCACCAACATGGGTTCGGATCATCTCGGCGACAATCGTCCCGCCGACACGTTTTACGCGCTTGTGGCGTCAGAAACCCATTACGGCTGGCCTTATTGTTTCCAGGCGGGCGCGCGTGTTTATCGAGATCCTAAGTTCAATACGACCGGCGCGACCTTTGATTGCCGCAAAGTTCCGGCAGCACTGACGTCGTTTCCGGCGCACAGCTCACCGCTCGGTTTGGAGTACTTCGACTCCGATAATTCTTCTGAATTAAACGGATCTTTTCTGGTAGCGCTGCATGGTTCGACAAAAAAGAGCCTTCGGCGGGGTTATCGTGTTGTAAGAGTCGGTGCGTCCAATGGCTCGATGACCGATTTCATCACTGGCTTTTTCAATGGAACTGTTATCAACGGCCGCCCGGCGGACATTTTCAGCTTTGGCAAAGATGCTTTTCTCTTGACGGACGACCATAGTGGCGTGGTTTATTACATCTATCTGCGTAGCTAATCAGCTTCAATCCGCGTAAATCTGTGGCTCTGAAAGGAAATCACCAATGCGCTTTCGCGTTTCGCTTCTTCTGATCGTCGTTGTCTTTCTCGCCGCGCCGGCGCTTGCGCAAAAACGCAGCATCACTGAGAAAGATCTTTTTAACTTCGTTTGGATCGGTGATCCACAGGTTTCGCCCGACGGTTCGCGCGTCGCATTCGTGCGTGTGACCGTCAACGAAAAGAAAGACGGATACAACACCGCTATCTGGACGGTCTCGACCAGCAACGGCGAAACACGACAACTCACGAACGGCCCGCGTGACTCGACACCGCGCTGGTCGCCTGACGGGAACTACCTGTTGTTCGCGCGTGCTCCGGAGATCTCGGGTCGCGTCGAACCGGCACAGTTGTTCATGCTGGCAATGTCAGGCGGCGAGCCGTTTCAGTTCACTACCCTGCCGCGTGGCGCAGGTGGGCCGCAGTGGTCACCCGACGGCAAGATGATCCTGTTTTATAGCGGTGCGACCGCGGAAGAACTCGCGAAGGCAGCAGCAAAGAATGCTCCGTCGCCAACACCAGCAGCTAGTCCGGCGGCGAGTCCAACTCCGCCGGAACGCGAAAGTGACGTGCGTGTGATCAATCGTGCCGTCTATCGCGCAAACGGCACCGGCTATCTCGACTTCAAACATCCGCAACACGTCTGGGTGGTCACTGCTCCCAAAACTGGCGATGAAAAAGTGACGCCGAAGCAGTTGACGAAAGGACACTTCGACGACAGCGGTGCGGTTTGGGCCAAAGATAGTTCGCGTATTTACTTCGAAACCGAGTACACCGACGAACCCTATTACGAGCTACCACGCACGGACATTTACACGATGGCTGTAAACGGTGGCGAATCAACGAAACTAACTTCATTCGACATGGGCGCAGGCGCATTCACGGTGAGCCCTGATGGAAAACAACTCGCCTTTATCGCTTCCGTGAGCCAGCCCGTGCGCTCGTATTCACAACCTGATCTGTGGGTAATGGATCTGGCCGCCAATGCCAAGCCACACAATCTCACTGCGAATTTTGATTTCGACATTGGTGGTGGTTTGACCGGCGATAACGCCGCGCCAAGAGGAGGCGGCGGCAATCTACCGGTGTGGTCGGCTGATGGACGCAGTATCACGATGCTGTACGTCAAAGAAGGCAGGGCAAATCTCGGCTCGTTTGAGGTCGCAACCGGAAAATTGTCGGAAGTCACAACCGGTAACCAGGGAGTGGTTAGTTATCGCGCTGTTCCCGATGCTTCGAAGTTTGTGCTCTTAATTTCGACACCGACGCGAGTCGGTGATCTGTACTGGTTTGATAAATCCAGTGGCCAACCAAAACAGCTCACACACATCAACGACGAAATGTTTTCAAAGCTGAATCTCACCGAACCTGAAGAAGTTTGGTACACAAGCTTCGACGGCAAAAAGATTCAGACGTGGGTACAGAAGCCGCCTGATTTCGATCCGAACAAGAAGTATCCGTTGATCCTTAACATTCATGGTGGACCACACGCGGCTTACGGGTTCATCTTCGACCATGAATTTCAATGGATGGCCGCAAAAGGGTATGTCGTTCTTTATCCAAACCCACGTGGTAGCACCAGCTACGGGCAGGAGTTTGGCAACATCATCCAGCACAACTATCCCGGCGACGACTATAAAGATCTGATGGCCGGCGTCGATGAGCTTATTCGTCGCGGTTACATCGATGACAAGAAAATGGGTGTCACTGGCGGCAGCGGCGGTGGGCTATTAACTAATTGGACCGTCGGACAGACCACGCGATTCGCAGCGGCCGTCTCGCAACGTGACATCGCGAGCTGGACTGATTGGTGGTACACCGCTGACTTCACTTTGTTCCAACCATCATGGTTCAAGGCGCCGCCGTTTGAAGATCCGGAAGATTACAAACGTCGTTCACCGATCACCTACGTCAACAAGATCCAAACGCCTTTAATGTTGATTCTCGGTGAAGTGGACTGGCGTACCCCGACTGGTCCGGGTGGTGAGGCGATGTTCCGGGCGCTGAAGTATCGCAAGATTCCGACAGTGATGGTTCGCTTCCCGAATGAATCACACGAGTTGTCGCGTTCGGGTCAACCGTGGCACCGCATCGAGCGACTGCAACACATCGTCGGTTGGTTTGATAAGTGGATCATGGGTGTTCCGAAACCGGAATACGACATCGGCGAAGTTACGCGAAGCACGACCACTCAACAGTAAGAATGGGACAGGATTTACAGGATTTAGCAAGATTAACAAGATCTCATCCTGTAAATCCTGAGACAATCTTGTAAATCCTGTCTATGAAAACCCTTGGTCTCATCGGCGGCACGGGGCCGGAATCAACAATCGATTACTATCGACTGTTGACTGCGCAATACCGCGAGAAAGCGGACGGCGCTTCTCCACCAGTCATCATCAACAGCGTCGATCTCAAACGCATGATCGCGTGGATGTCAGCCAATGAGCTGGGAAAAGTGACTGATTACCTCACCGGCGAGTTTGAAAAACTCGAGAAAGCAGGAGTCGATTTTGCCGCGCTGACCGCAAACACACCTCACATTGTCTTCAATGAGCTCAAACAGCGTGTGAGACTACCATTGATCAGCATCGTTGAAGCAACCTGTGAACGAACGCAAAAGCTTGGATTCAAAAGCGTTGGACTCTTCGGCACGCGTTACACGATGCAAGCGCCTTTCTATCCGACAGTGTTTTCACGCACCCCTGTCAAGCTCGTCACACCAAATCAGGAAGAACAAGAGTACATTCACGAGAAATATTTCGGTGAACTACTCAAAGACGTTTTTCTGCCGGAAACGCGTGCGAAGTTCCTTGCAATCGCAGATGAAATGAAGACACGCGAAGGGATTGAGGCATTAATCCTCGGTGGCACCGAAATCCCGTTGCTGCTGCGGACTGAAGAACACAACGACGTCAAACTCCTCGACACCACCCGCATTCACGTCGATCGATTAATAGAAGAGATGTTGAAGTAAAAAACCATCCACAGATTGCGCCTCCGCGATGGATTCAAACACACTACCCGTCATAACCACCGAGCGCGTCGTCCTTCGTTGGGTTTCCGAGGACGATATCGACAGTCTCTACGAAGTTTTCTCCGATCCGCAGGTGATGCGCTATTGGAGTGGTCCTCCGTTCACCGATAGAGAAGCCGCAGTACAACTGCAGCGCGAGATCGCCGCCGGCAACCAAAACAATACAATGATGAAGTGGGGACTGGCGCTGCGCGATTCGGATCGCGTTATCGGCACCACAACATTATTCAATCTCAACCTCGACAACGGCCGCGCTGAGCTCGGCTACGCGATGGCTCGCGCGTATTGGGGCAAGGGTTACATGAACGAAGCGCTTCAGGCCCTCGTGTCTCACGCGTTTGAAGTGATGCAACTGCGTCGCCTCGAAGCCGACGTTGATCCGCGGAACGCCCTGTCAATTCGCACCCTTGAGCGATTGGGCTTTCAACGCGAAGGTTTCCTCCGGGAACGCTGGCACGTAAACGGCGAAATCCAGGACGCTCTCTTTTATGGCCTTTTGCGCCGCGAATGGCGAAAGTGAACGCAAGAATCACTCGGCCCGTCGTTCCTTCGTGGTAGTTGACACTGAAAGGAACCGTCATGAAGACATTTTTGCTCGTCACGTTCGCTGCAATTTTTAGCACGTCCGCTCTTTTAGCCTGCACGGTAGCGACGACCGAAACCATCCCGCCGCTCTCACAAACCGGCCCAATTCCTGTCAAAAAGACTATGAAAGCGTTTGGTTCCGAGCATGAATTGGCGCGTTATTTCAAAGAGCTTGCTGAGAAATACAAGCGCGAAGCGCGAGCCAAAGCCAAGCTGGACGCCGGTAATGTGGACATGGCCGCAGCGCCAGTTGCAGCGAATGAACCGGCCGCAGAAAAAAGCGCTGAATCCGTCACTAATACCCAGCACGCCGGTGTTGATGAGGGTGGCATCGTAAAAGTTCACGGCGATCATCTGGTGGTCTTGCGTCGCGGTCGTCTCTTCACCGTAGCGATCGGCGACAACACGTTGCAACCGATCTCGAACATCGATGCCTTTGCTCCGGATATCGACCCGCGTAGCACCTGGTACGACGAGATGCTTATCTCAAACAACACCATCGTCGTGATCGGTTACAGCTACGAACGCGGCGGCACTGAGGTGGGACTGTTTGACATTACTCAAGACGGACGACTCTCATATCGCTGGACGTACCACCTGCGTTCGAACGACTACTACTCTTCACGCAACTACGCCAGCCGTCTTATCGGCAGCAAATTGATCTTTTACGCGCCTCAATATCTCTACGCAGGCGCTGAAGATCCCTTTCAGTCGTTCCCTGCGGTTCGCAAGTGGCATAAAGGCGCCACAGTAACAGAGTTTCAACGCATCACGCCTGCCACTCGTGTCTATCGCCCCGAAACATACGTAACTGATGGTTACGGCATAGCGCTGCACACTGTGACCGTTTGTGATTTGGCAAATGGCGGTTTCGACTGTCAGGCGACTGCGGTAATTGGACCACCGGGACATGTGTTCTACATTTCGCCCGACTCGGTGTTTGTCTGGGCCAGCGCCTGGAGATGGAACGGCGGCAACAGTTCGCTACTCTTCCGCATGCCACTCGACGGTTCCGGTCCAAGTGCATTGGGAGTTTCGGGAAGTCCCGTAGATCAGTTCTCGTTTTTACAGAGTGAAGATCAGCATCTCAACGTGCTGGTAAGGTCAAGTGGAAGAGGCGACGGCATGTGGCAGGCTGAAGTTGCATCTGGTGATGTCGCCTTAATGCGAATTCCGATCACCAGTTTTTCGGATGGCAATGATCTCGTTCCAGCGTCGAACTACCGGAAACTACCGAAGCCCGAAGGTTATGCATTTCAAAATCGTTTCGTCGGTAATTACCTGATCTACGGCACCGGTAGCGGCTGGGGCTATCCCCAGCAAAATACGGACAAGTGGAATCTTTTTGTCGTTGACTGGAGGCGCGGAGACTCGCATCAAATGAAGCTCGAGCACGGAGTAGATCGAATCGAGCAGATGGGATCCGATGCAGTAATTGTTGGTACTGACGGCAAGAATCTACACTTCTCTTCTGTACGTCTGGGCCAATGGCCGGAGATCGTCTCGCGTTACACGCGTCCCGAAGCATCGCAGGGTGAGACGCGTAGTCATGGTTTCTTCTACAAACCTGAAAGCGATGAATCGGGAATGTTGGGTTTGCCGATCAGTGTGCCGGGACGCGCCGGATACAAACACCTGTTTCAAAATTCGGCAGCGATCCTGTTTGTCAGAAATGATTCGCTCCAGTTTCGCGAAGTAGGTGAGCTTGGCTCGCAGCCGGAGAAAGCAATCGACGATCAGTGTCGTGCGTCATGCGTTGATTGGTACGGTAACGCAAGGCCGTTATTCCTGCGTGGTAGAGTGTTCGCGCTCCTCGGGTATGAGATCGTCGAAGGCCGGCTCGACGATGGACGCATGCATGAGCTGCGACGGGTGAATTACGCGCCTGGGCAGCAGTCTGCGGTGCGTGGGGCCTAACAGGGAGATCTCGCGCCTTTGCGCCTTTGCGCGAGATTGTTTTCTTGTGGTCTTTTCTGCCTTCCTCTTGCTAAACTCCTCCCTCTGCGCCGCTCTGTCCAATCACATTTTCAGGAGGCCCCTATGTTCCGTCGACGTCTGTCTTGTCTTTCCCTGCTGCTAATCCTGGCGCTTGCGAACTCCTTCGCAGCGCAAACCGCGCGGCGTCCGATGAAACTCGATGATCTGACTCGCTTTCGCAGCGTCGGTGATCCACAGATCTCGCCTGACGGCAAATGGGTCGCTTACGTCGTTGGCACCACCGATGCCAAGGAAGACAAGTCAAACTCGCACATCTGGATGGCTAACATCGACGGCACGAACGATCGACAAATAACGTTCAGCAGCGAAAGCGAGAGTTCGCCGCGCTGGAGTCCTGACGGCAAATACATTTCGTTTACATCGTCAAGGCCCGGCAAAACGCGCGGCAATCAGGTTTGGCTTCTCGATCGAAATGGCGGTGAGGCGATGCAGCTCACCGAGATCAAAGGTCGTCTGCAGGGACACGAATGGTGCCCTGATTCAAAACGACTGGCGCTCGTGATCGGTGATCCGGATCCAGAGTCGGAACCTGGACCATCGCCCCAGCCCGGCGCTACTCCACGCGTGCCGAAACCGATTGTTATCGATCGTTACCGGTTCAAGCAGGACGGACAGGGCTATTTACTCGCCGGACGTCACACATACATTTACGTTTTCGATATCGAAACGAAGAAACTCGAGCGACTAACCAAAAGCAAATGGGATGAGAGCTCGCCGGCGTGGTCGCCCGATGGCACTCGCATCGCTTTCATGAGTAATCACTCGGACGATCCCGATCGCGATCCGGCGGCACAGCTCTATGTCGCCGAAGCAAAGCCGGCGGCTACTGAAAAACAGCTCACACCTTCAGAAGTACGCGCGGGTCGCTCGCGTCCGGAGTGGAGTCCCGACTCGAAATGGATCGCCTTCACTGAAGGCGAGGAGAAGAAATACGGCGCCTATAGCATGGACCATCTCGGGCTCGTTGCTTCGGATGGGAGCAGCGCACCAACTCGCCTTAAGGCAGTCGAGGATCTCGATCGCGGCGTTTCTTCCCCACGCTTCACGGCCGACGGCAAAACGATTCAGTTTCTCGTGACTGACGATCGTTCTGTTTATCCAGTAAAAGCAAACCTTTCCGGTGGAGCAGTGCAACGGCTGCTGGCGCCGCCTGTTGTTATTTCCAATTGGAATTTCAATGGTGGACGCGCGGTGGCAATGTCCGGCGGCAACACGAAAGCCAACGAAGTTTACGTTTGGGAGGGAAACTCACTTCGCCAGCTCACCCACCAGAACGACGCGCTCTTTGCAGAGCTCGATCTCGGCGTCACTGAGGAAGTCGGGTTTCAGACTAAAGACGGCACGCAGGTCAATGGATTATTGACTTATCCGGTTGGCTACACAAAAGGAACCAAAGTCCCGCTACTGCTACGAATTCACGGTGGTCCAAACTCACAGGACCAGCACAATTTTAGCCTCGAACGTCAGATGTTTGCCGCAAATGGTTACGCCGTGCTGGCAGTCAATTATCGAGGCAGCGCCGGTCGCGGGCAGAAATTCTCTCGCGCGATCTTTGCAGACTGGGGAAACTATGAAGTTCAGGATCTGCTCGCGGGAGTAGATCATGTGATCAAGATCGGCGTTGCCGATCCGGATCGACTTGGTGTTGGTGGCTGGAGCTATGGCGGGATTCTGACTGATTACCTGATCGCGACTGACAGTCGATTCAAAGCAGCAACCAGTGGCGCCGGTACTGCCTTCACAGTTGCTTTCTACGGCACCGACCAGTACATCATTCAGTACGACTACGAAATTGGACCACCCTGGAATCCGAAAGCGTGGGAGACATACCAGAAGATCTCCTATCCATTCCTTCATGCCGATCGCATTCAAACACCAACGCTCTTTCTCGGTGGCGAACGCGACTTCAACGTGCCGGTGCAAGGCAGTCAACAGATGTATCAGGCGCTTCGCAGTCTTGGTATCGATACGCAGCTGATTATCTATCCAAACGAGAATCACGGGATTCAAAGACCTAGTTACCAGCGCGATCGGATGGAGCGATACCTGGCGTGGTATGACAAGTATGTGAAGAAGTCGGCCGGGCCATCGAGCACATCAACAGCGCAGTAGCCGCAGATGACGCGGATAAAGACAGATTGATATAGTCGTCGCATGCGTTTGTTTGCGACGTCGGATCTACACACGGATTACAAAGAAAATTTCCGCTGGCTGCAGGAGCTGTCGGATACTGAATATCGCGACGATGTCCTAATCATCGCGGGCGATGTATCGGACCGTCTGGAAGTCATCCGCGAAACTTTCCTATTACTCCGCTCAAAATTTCGTCAACTTCTATTTACACCCGGCAATCATGAGCTGTGGGTTAGAAGCGCGGACATCAACTCCATCGAGAAGCTTCAACTAATCCTGAGTCTGTGTGACGAACTTGATGTCGTCACCGGGCCGCTGCGGCTAGAGGAGATTTGGGTCGTACCCCTATTCTCATGGTACGACGGCGCCTTCGAACCCGAAATGAGAGCATGGGCAGATTTTCAACTCTGCAAATGGCCCGCCGATATTGCGCCACTCTCTGACTATTTTCTGCGTTTGAACGAACCGCATCTGAAGTCATATGACGCTCCGGTCATCACCTTCTCGCACTTCATACCGCGTTCCGATTTACTGCCGCCGAAGGAATACCTGAGAATCAAATGGCTGGGCAGCGTCTCAGTCTCTGCGGCGCTCGACCGCCAAATCAGACAACTCAACTCTCGCGTTCACATTTGTGGTCACACGCATACGATGTTCGATCGTGTAATCGATGGAGTGAGATACGTGCAGAACGCTGTGCGCTATCCCAAGGAACGCCGCGCACCCAGCTTCCCGATCAAGTTGATCCTTGGCTAATTGTTTTTGCGGCCTGTTTGCGGGGAATTTTCTGCAGCAACCTCGCGAGCGTTTGAATATCAAAGGGTTTGGTGAGGTGAGCGTAGAAGCCCTCATTGCTCGCTCGCTGCACGTCTTCAGGTCGACCAAAACCCGTTAACGCGACCGCCGGCAGATCCTTTTTGCCGGGTATCTTTCGCAGCTTGTTCAGAAACTCAAAACCGTCCATTTCCGGCATCGAAATATCTGATAACACAACGTCAAACTGTTTTTGACGAGCGATGCGAAGCGCTTCGCGACCGCTTGTTGCCGCACAAACCGTGGCGCCGCCGATCTCCAGTAGATGACACACCATCTCGGTTGTGTCTTCCGAGTCGTCCACGACCAACACGTTCATTCCCGCCAGAGAACCAATACCGAGATCCATCACGGGCGCCAGTGGTATTTTTGTATTAACGCTGCGTGGCAGACGAATCGTGAACGTTGCGCCCTTTCCTTTTCCGGCTGAGTCAGCGCTCACCGATCCGCCGTGTAACTCAACGAGCTGCTGGACCACCGCCAAACCAATACCCATGCCGGATTGCGAGCGGCTCGTGCCTGCATCCGCCTGACGGAAGATCTCAAATATGTGAGGCAGAAACGACGAATCAATTCCCTGCCCGTTGTCAGACACAGTCAGAACAATCTCGTCAGCCTCTTCTTCCAGTCGTACCGTGATACGTCCGCCACGAGGCGTGAACTTCACCGAATTGTTCAACAAATTCCAGATGATCTGCTCGAGCCTGACCGGATCAGCCTGCACAAACAACATATCCTCAGGCGCAAAGACCTCGATATCAATTTCCTTGCCTTCCGCTTCAATGCGCACCGTCTCAATGGCATTTTCGATCGAAGCGACCGGCGAAATAGTCTCGCGATTCAGTTCGAGTTTGCCACTGCGTAGTCTTGAAAGGTCGAGTAGATCACGAATCAGTTTCGACTGGGCCACAGCGTTGCGTTTGACTGCGTCAGCCATACGCTGCAGATTCGGTGATCCCTTAATCTCTTCCATTCGCAGAAGCAACTCCGCATACCCGAGAATCACATTCAGTGGGTTGCGCAATTCGTGCGACATGATGGCGAGGAATTCATCCTTCAGTCGATTCGCCTCTTCGGCCGAATGCCGAAGTTCGTGCTCGCGAGACAGCAATTGTTCGCGTTCTTCTTCAACTTGCTTACGCTCGAGATAGTCGGCAGTTTGTCGCGCCAACAGATCCATGAGTCGCAATTCTTGTTCACTCGGTCGATGAGACTCACTGAAGTGAGTCGAGATAACGCCAAGAAGTTTTCCGGAGCTGCTCAACAACGGCACTGATTGCACCGCTCGCACATCTGCGCTCAGCAGGATCTCGAGCGATGTCTTGCCCGCAAAGATCTCACTCTCAGTGATGTCTTCGACGATCACGCGCTGATGCGCCGCTATCGCCGTGCCGCACGCTGAGTTTCCATGCGGAGCATTCGCGAAGAAGTCTTGAAACGACTCGTCGAATCCACTGTGAGCGGCAAGAGTGAGCCCGCCCGTCTCGTAGTCAAGCAACTGAATATTGCCTTTATCAGCCCCACTAATTTCAATCGCAACGCTGAGAATTTCTTTCAGACAACCGCCAACGTTGTCTCCATCCTTCGCACAACGAGTACCAATCTCATTCAGCCGCCGCATTGCCTTGAGGTCGGCGGCGCTGTGTTCCAGAATTCCGAACAGACGCGCTTCGCTCTCGCGCAGTTCTTTAGCGCGCTCGGCGACCTGTTCTTCGAGTCCAGTTTTCGCCTGGCGCAGCTTTTCTTCAAGTGCTTTCTGCGCCGTGAGATCCGTTATAACAATGCTTATTGAGTTTGTTTGTGGCTGCAGCTTCGCAAACGACATCAACACGGGAACCTGTTTGCCGTCTCCGGGACTTAGCGTGTACTCCCGGCGAATGCTCTGCTCGCGTGCCTTTTGCAGGTCTTCGAGAAACTGCTCTCGCATTTCAGGGATAATGTAATCTCCGAAAGGAACACCACTCGCGTTCGCATCATTCAAGCCGAGAATGCCGCCAAAGTTCCGATTGCTGTAAAGAATGAACGAGTCGGGCGAAACACTAACCGCGCCCTCATTCATTTCGTCGATCATGAGGCGGTATGGATAGTCGGCGCTGGTCAGCGTATAGATGACTTCGCCGTTCGGATCGTCGATCACGAGCGCATCGACTTCTCCTTCGCGTATGGCACGCAGCGTTTCTTCTGCCTCGTCCAGCCGGCGCTGTAACTCGTCCAACTCGGCGGCATAAAGGGATCTTGAATTGTCTGCCCGCTTTTCCATTCCTTGAGAGGCGCTCTCCACCAAGTGGTTACCTGGTTTTCTCTGTGCAACCTCCGTGTTCTCTGTGTCTCTGTGGTTGTTGTATCTCATTTTCCGAATAACCACAGAGACACAGAGAACACGGAGGTTGCACAGAGAAATCAGGTTCTCAGTTCCGCACCGTTTAACCCTTCCCCGTTCTCCTGACGTTTGTAAAGATCCAGGCCGACAAGAAGCTTTTGTGTGTTGGACATGTCTCCAACAAATTTTCTAATCGGCTGCGGCAGTTTTTTGACCAGCGTCGGCGCAGCAATGATCTGCGCCTCACGCGCAGCACTCGGATCTTTGTAAATATCTATCACTTCCAAATCGTAGTCGTCCGGCAAATACTCGTCACACAGTTTCTTCAAGTTATAAACAGCCAACAAAGATCTGTGGGACGAACCCGTAACGTAGAGTCGCAGAATGTACGTCGCACGTTTTATAGCCTTCTCTTTTAGCGCTTGCTCAAACGCCTCCGTTGCATGAAGAAACCTACTTTTTGATGGTCGTTTACTCGCCGTTTTACCATTTCCATTTTTTGGCTTAGCCATTCAATACACACTTTCATTCTTTCATTCTCATCGCGGTTGAACACAGAGACACGCGTTCTGATTGATTGGGTTTAGTACGAAGGGGCTAAGGGGAGTGAATTTATATCATACTTGCGTTTTGAGAGGGTAGAGCGGGCGGATTTGACGGATTCGAGAGAAAAAGAAGAAAGATCTCGCGCAAAGGCGCAAAGGAAGACGCAAAGAAACCGCATTTAGAGCTCCGATCTTCTCTTCGTTTTTCCTTTGCGCCTTTGCGCCTTTGCGCGAAACTAATCCCCTGTGAGAAACAGAACAGAAACAAGTGCGTGGACGAGAAGACGACCAGCATTAGCCCTGCTCTTCATCGTCCTGACAGTCGTAACTACTTCCGGACAGCAAGCGGTCAAGATCTCGGGTGTAGTTTCCGATCCGAACGGCGCCGCTATCGCGCATGCGTCAGTTGAGTTCGCCTCAAACGGAAGCACGATTCGCACGGAGACTGATGCAACGGGAAATTTTTCAGTGCTGAGTATGCAATCGCACGGAACGTTGTCTGTCAGTTCTCCTGGTTTCAGCACCATCAAACTTGAAGTCTCAACTGCAAACGGGCCACTCCTCATTCGTCTGGAGCCGTCGTCGGTAATCGAAAGGCTTCTCGTAACGGACAATGGCGATCGAATTCCAGCAACACCCGCGAGCCAGTTCGCACTCAATCAAAGTGATATAGATCTCTCAGGTGCGGTCACTCTTGACGACGTTTTGAGACAGATACCCGGCTTCTCTTTGTTTCGACGATCAGGAGGTTTGTCTGCCAATCCTACCTCCCAGGGCGTTTCGCTTAGAGGTGTTGGCGCTAACGGCGCGAGCCGCGCGCTTGTTTTGCTTGACGGTGTGCCTTTGAACAGTCCCTTTGGCGGCTGGGTTTACTGGAATCGCCTCCCGCGAGTTAGCGTGGAAAGCGTTCAAGTGTACAACGGAGCGACTTCTGATCTGTACGGCAGTGGCGCGCTGGGCGGTGTCATTAACTTGAAGAGCAGGACATCGCCGGCAACGTTTCTTGATTTGGAGGCCTCGGCCGGCAACAAAGTGACCGGCGCCACATCGCTTCGCGGTGGAAGAGTGTTTGGGAATTGGGGATTACAATTTTCAGGTCAGGCACTACACACTGACGGATATGTGCTTGTTCCAGAAGATCAGCGCGGTACGGTCGACAGCCGCGCCGGAACCGGAGATCTTACAGGTTCAATCACTCTCTCACGAACGCTTCAGCGTAACGGCAGCGCCTTTCTGCGTTTGAGCTCATTTGGCGAGAGTCGTCGCAACGGAACGCCGATCCAGCTTAACGACACACGAATCTCTTCAATCGATCTGGGTTTCGACTGGTCCGACACCTTTTCCGTGCGTCTCTACGGCTCGAAGGAGATCTTCAATCAAAACTTCTCTGCCATCGCCATTGATCGTCGTTCTGAGTCTTTAACTAACCGCCAAAGAAATCCATCGCAACAAGCAGGATTCGCTTTTCAATGGCGCAAATCTATCGGAGATCATCAGACGATTTCCGCTGGTGGTGAAGGTCGCGACGTGCGCGGTCACAGCGCTGAAACAACTTTTAGTAACTCGCGCGTCAGTGCGTTTGTCGATGCCGGTGGACGACAAGGATCTCTGGGCATGTTTGCGAATGATTCCATTCAATTCAGGAGCTGGTTCTTTAGTTTCGGTGCCCGGATCGATTACTGGAAGAACAGTCGGGGGTTCTCTGATCGAATTCCCGTAACTGGCGCGCCCTCGCTCAAGGATTTCACGGATCGATCGGAAACGGCGTTCAGTCCACGACTCTCTGTGATGAAGCGTTTCGATTACGGTATTTCCTTCAGTGCATCTCTAACCCGCGCGTTTCGAGCGCCGACGCTCAATGAGCTTTATCGCAACTTTCGTGTGGGGAACGTGGTGACAAATGCCAGTGCGGCGTTAAGCGCTGAGCAATTGACTGGCGGTGACGCCGGAGTCGGCCTTGACAGATTTGCCGGGCGATTGTTTGTGCGCAGTAACTTCTTTTGGAGCGAAATTGACGATTCGGTTGCGAACGTCACACTCTCTACAACGCCCGCGTTGATTACTCGACGGCGCCAGAATCTCGGCACGATTCGCGCGCGTGGGATCGAGCTGTCGGCGCTTACAAGGTTTGATAAGCATTGGGAGATATCAACGGAGTATTTATTGACGGACAGTACTGTCTTGCGATTTCCGGCGAATAGAAACCTGGAGGGATTACTGGTGCCGCAGGTACCAGGGCATCAGTTCAATTTCCAGGTGAGTTATGCGAACGCCGCATGGCTTGTGGGAACGCAAGGGCGATTTGCGAGTAAACAGTTTGATGACGATCAGAATACTTTGCCGCTGGAAAGATTCTTCACGCTCGATATGGAAGTGGCGCGGCGAGTTTCGGAGCGTGTGCGATTGTTCGTGGCGTTCCAGAATTCAACAGGGAGCCGATATCAGATCAGCAGCACACCCGTGTTGACGGTGGGTCCGCCCGTGCTGATGCGACTCGGTGCACGTGTGTCGCTCCGTTAGTTCTGGGAACTGTGGCTCAGTTCCGTGAAGTCTCAGCCTTCGAGCCGATGTACTTCTCAAACCATTCAAGGTTCGCCTTCATCGCCGCTAATTGCATCTTCGGCTCGTTTGGCCCGTGCGGCTGGCGTGGCAACACAAGCATGCGCGTCGGCACGCCCTTCACCTTGAGCGCGTTGTAAAACTCGTAACCTTGCGAAATTGGTACACGGACATCCGCCTCGCCATGTTGAATCATCGTCGGCGTCGTAACAGCTTTCACATTAAACATCGGCGAATGCTTCTGGTAGAGCTCCATGACTTCCCAGAACTGACCGCCGAAATAATCGGGGATAAACGACGGAATATCCGCAGTGCCGTTGAAGCTCATCAGGTTGGTTACCGGAGCCCCCGCTGAAGCCGCTTTGAAGCGATTCGTTTGCGTCACTACCCAAGACGTCATGAATCCGCCGTAGCTCCAACCCATCACGCCCAAACGCGCCGGATCGGCAACTCCCATCTCGATAACTCGATCCACTCCGGTCATGAGATCCTGGAAATCACCAAATCCCCAGTCGCGCAGGTTCGCACGGCGAAACTCCGTTCCATAACCACTCGAACCACGCGGATTCGGGCGCAGGATGGCATAACCACGTGACGAGAAAGTCGCCAGCGGATAAACGCCTCTGCCGCCGAGGAAAGTCTGCTGGAACACTCCGGCCGGCCCGCCGTGAATGTTAAGAATCAAAGGTACACGCTGACCGGTTTGATAGCTCACCGGGTAAGTCAAGAGTCCTTCAATCTGTTTTCCATCTTTCGATTTCCACGTGATGACTTCGGTTCGTCCGACAGGTGGCGTTTTTAAGTCGGCGTTTACGGTCGTGATTTGTACGGGCGTGAAATCAGTAGCCGACGCAATGTAGACGTCGGCCGGAGTGTCGGAAGTCTGCCTCACAAATCCGAATGTCGTGCCGGAACGGTTGAGACTGAAAGCGCTGATTACGGCCGGCGTAACCTTGAGCTCATCGATCCGATTCGCAGCAACGTCCAGCGAATAGATTTGCGTCCCAGTTCCTTTTGGTTCACTGAAGTAGAGTCGCTTGCCGTCGCTGGACCAGCCCGCGATTCCAGGTTGCGCGTCGAATGAAGCCATCAGCGTCTTAGGTTGGCCGCCGCTCGCAGGGAGGATCTGGATGACGCCACTCTGCGCCCAGCGCGGCGGAGCATCGCTCGCGAGGATTGCGATCGATTTTCCATCCGGTGAATAAAGTGGAGCAGTTTCAGCGGCAGGCGTATTCGCGAGTGCGGTTATGTTTCCACTGGCAACGTCAACTATGGAAACGTCAGAAGTGGTCCAATCATTTGCCCCCGGCGACTTCACATGACCAAAAGCAATGCGTGAACCATCGCTGGACCAGTCAAAATCTTCTACCTGGTAATTCCCGGTCGTGAGTTTGCGCGGTTCACGTTTTCCGTTCGCGTCCTTATTAACGGGCAGAACGTACAATCGCGCGAGCTTCAGATTTTCATCGATCCAGCGCCAGTCGTTCTTACCCTTGTCGTTCTTTTCTTCGTCGTCAGTCTTCGGGTCGGACATTGTGAAAGCGAGCGAACGACCGTCAGGCGACCAGGCAAAGTTGATCACGGCGCTCTTTCCGTCTGTTAAGGGTTCGGCCTCACCGCCGTTCAGGCTTAAGAGATAGAGATTATTTCTGTTGTCTTTGCGATTTGAAGTAAACGCGATCCAGTTTCCGTCCGGCGACCACTTCGGGTTGGTCGAAGATTTATCTCCAAAGGTGAGTTGAACTTTCTGTTTGGTGGCGAGATCTGCCATCCAGATCTGCGTTACAAATTCACTCTTATCAGCGGTCATAACGGCTTCGTTGACTGTATAGACCACTCGCTTCCCATCAGGAGAAACTCTCGGCGTGCCGACAGCTTTGAACTTCAAATGCATCTCCGGTTCCCATGTTTGTGCGGTGACAGTTGCGGCAAGAACGACAACGAGACTTAGAGCTGCAGCTAGGGATTTCATGACAGTTCTCCTGGAGTTGGAATCGATCGAAGGTGTTGGAACTTTTACTCGCGTGCACGATGAAAGTCAACAAACTTCTCGCGAGAAACGTTACGTTCGGTGTAATCTCCGAAATCTGTGGACTCGATCTCAATTTCTGCAATTCAGGATGCCAGGCGTCAGATCGCGAACGCCGCGATTCGCACACCCCTCGTCCGCTTGAATCTTTCAACTGCACCCGCTGAGATCTACTTAAAATTGGAGAATCTCCAACCGATTGGATCATTCAAGATCCGTGGCGCCGCGAATGCAATCGGTCGCTTGAATCCTGAGCAACTTGAACGCGGAGTCGTGACAGCATCAGCAGGCAACATGGCCCAGGGTGTGGCATGGTGTGCGCAACAGTTGGGAATTTCCTGCACTGTGATTGCTCCGGCAACTGCGCCGGATGCGAAGGTAAACGCGATCGAGCGCCTCGGTGGACGCGTTATCAAAGTTTCGTTTGACGAGTGGTGGCGAGCTTTCGAGCAGCGTTCGTATTCGGGTGTGGAAGGAACGTTTATTCACGCGTTTGACGATCCACATGTGATGGCCGGCAATGGCACGATCGCCCTGGAGATTCTCGAAGATCTTCCGGAAGTTGATGCGGTGATCATTCCGTGGGGTGGCGGTGGACTCACGTGTGGAATTGCCACCGCACTGCGAGAGTTGCGACCGAGTTGCAGGATCTTTACTGCTGAAGTATCGAGCGCCGCGCCGTTCGCTGCTTCGATGAGCGCAGGTGTTCCAACCACGATCGATTATCAACCTTCATGGGTCGATGGCATCGGCGCTCGTGCTGTGTTTCCGCAGATGTTCGAACGCGCTCATTCTCTTGTTGACGGCGCTCTCGTCGCCGATCTCGACGCCGTTGGCAATGCTTTGCGTGTGCTGGTCCAACACAACCGCATTGTCGCCGAAGGCGCCGGAGCCTGCCCGGTCGCCTGCGCGCTATCAGGCGACGCAGAAGGCGGAAAGATCGTCTGCATCGTCTCCGGCGGCAACATTGACGCCTCCAAGCTCGCCGCCATCCTGACCAGCTAAATACAATTTAAAATCTCGGCACGTACTGTAGGGGCGGCCCTCCGTGGCCGCCCGTGGCTTTGAATTGATCTCTGTGCCAGTAAGCGCTTAGCATACGCGCTGACTTAAATCTTTCTCCTTAAGGTAACCTCACAATGCCGCAATTTAATCATCTTCCCTATCCAGCCAGATACAACACGCTTCGACTCCTCGGATACGATTACACTTCGACGAAGAAGCTTTGCGCAATTACCTTAGTCGCAGACTCTCGCCGACCAGTCTTTGCCGACATGCTCCTTGCGAAGGCGATTTTGACGTCCTTATTGAGTTCGGAAACACTCGCGTCTATGTACCTGCGAGCCTTTTGCCTAATGCCAGACCATTTGCATCTCCTGGCCGGGCTGCGTCAGGAGGAATTTGATATTCCGAATCTCATCGGTGGCTTTAAGAGCTTCACGACACAATTGTATTGGAAGCGCAGTAAAGAGATCGTTGCGTCTGGAGAAATCAGTTCACCTTCGCTACGTGTGAATAAATCCGAGGCCAGGGCCTCTCGAGCGTTGATATCGGCCTTGCGCGATGGCGACGCGACGTTGCGACCCGAGGTCGTGGAATTAAAGAATTGGCCGTGCGTTCAGCCAGAAGCGTTTCTGAAGAAACATCTATGGCAAGCAAGGTTCTTCGATCATGTCATCCGAAATGACAAAGATCTGCGGGAGAATCTTAATTACATTGCGATGAATCCTGTAAAAGCGGGTTATGTTTCGCAGCCGTGGTTTTATCCTTATGCGGGGTTCGTGGATTGAGAGGATCGCGTCGCGGAACACGTAATCAAAACCACGGGCGGCCACGGAGGGCCGCCCCTACAGTACGTGCGATGGTTCGTCGTCACTCTTCAGGGTTCGCGGGTGGCTTTGCAACAGGAAAAGCGCTGCGCCAATTCCTGCGCCGAGGAAGAATCCATAAACGACTCCCCAGAGCAGCATGCCACCGAGCCTGCCAAGGTACTCATAGATTATAGAACCGAGGAAGTAACCGGCGGAGTTTGAGATGAAGAGGAGCGCCGACAATTTCGGAATCGAACGCGCGGCTCCGAATCCCAATGCGAATGCGACCGCCATCAGAACTGAACCGACCAACGATCCAACCCATTCACCAACACTACCGCGAAGCGTGAAGTACGCACCGACCCAACCCACCGCATACGCGAAGAACGCAACTCCCCAAAGCAGATAAAACTTCGGCAGTCGCCAGCGACTATCAGCCACGAGCGATCCGAGAACGGCACCGCCGAGAAGTATGAAGGCGAGAGTCCAGACTACGTACGCCCCCAACACGCCCAGTCGCATGTACATCCAACGCTCTCCGAATGCGACCGTTGCGAAGACAATTAAACTGACCAGGCAAAAACCGATTCCTCCTCTTAACGCAGCGCGCGAAAGATCTTTGTTCACCTTCGTCTCCTCTCACCCGTGGCCGCACGAGCGGTACTTATTTTATCGACGTTTCATAACAAAAAGCACAAAGGTATCAAAAATGCCTTTGTGCTTTTTGTGCCTTTTGTGGCAGTGGATTACAATACCCCGCGCTTCGCAGAGCCCAGTTGACTCCCCCGGATTGTTTAGCGTTGTCGTTCCCCGTGAGCAAAAAAATTGGCCGCTACGAAATCTGCTCCAAACTCGGTGCGGGTGGGATGGGTGAGGTCTATCTTGCCCACGACACCAAACTCGACCGCAAAGTCGCCCTGAAAATCCTGCCGTCGGACATCGTTGAAGATCAGACAGGCGACCGGGTGCGGCGGTTCGTCCAGGAAGCAAAGGCAGCTTCGGCGCTAAATCACCCAAACATTCTCACCGTTTACGAAATCGACGAGATCGATTCCGAACAGTTCATTGCGACTGAATTCATCGACGGCGAAACCTTGCGCGAACGCGTCAAGAAGAATCCATTCACTCCTGCTGAAGTACTCGACATCGGTATTCAGGTGGCCAGCGCACTCGGCGCGACCCACAGCGTCGGCATCATTCATCGCGACATCAAGCCCGACAACATCATGCTGCGGCACGACGCAGAATTTCGCAAGTTATTAGTGGAACTGCAGTGATACAACAGGAAACGGAGAAAACTAATGCCAAAGTATGTTATCGAGCGAGTCGTACCGGGGGCCAGTAAGCTGAGTCCCGCCGAGTTGAAAACCTTGTCGCAGCGATCATGCAATGTGCTGAATGAACTAGGACCGCAGATTCAATGGGTGCAGAGTTACGTTACAGACAACAAGCTTTACTGTGTTTACATTGCTCCCAATGAAGAGATGGTCCACGAACATGCCCGTCGTGGCGGCTTTCCGGCGAATCACGTGTCGCAGGTTAAGACCGTGATTGATCCAACCACATCCGAGGACTAAAGAGTCGATGGATCTCCGCGCTGTCCAAAAGCCTCTGAAGGAAAAGTATCGGAGCGATCCCAGCCGCTCTCGCATCACGCTGAGAGCCAATAGCGATCAAAGCGATACTCCAATAGCATGTTCGGGCGCTCTCGCTGCCTGTGCTCAACTGACGTGTCAGCTCGTGGCGACCGGTACCTCTTTTGAAATTCCGAGAGTACCACTCAAATCCATCTCACGGTCGAAGTCGGAGCGAAGTTATTTGAAGCGCAGGCGCACAGCGGAGTATTGCGTAGTAACGCAAACCCTCTTGAAGCCCCCGCAGATTAGGACAAGCTGGTCGTAAAAACGCCGCAGATGAAGCCGCAGATCAATGTTTCCCTACAGTTCCCGTCATTGCCGCTGGCCAGCGAGTGGTTGAACGGTCGCGTTACTACGCGAGAGACAAAGGGTCATCCCACACTCGTTCATTTCTGGTCCATCAGTTCCGAAGCAGCCAAAACCAATCTGGCGCAGGTCGCACAAATACGCGATCAGCGAAAGCGTGAAGGCGTTCGAGTTGTCGCAGTACACGTGCCGCAGTCGGAAGCTGAAAAAGACGCGAAGGCCGTCCGCGATGCGATTGCCCGGCTGAATCTGACAGAGCCGTGCGCACTCGATAATCACCACCGAGTGAGCCAGGGACAGGACGACTTGCCGGCCTATTTCCTCTTTGATCACGAAGGCGAGATTCGCAGATCCGCCAGTGGACCACACGGTCTCGACGTAATCGAAGACGATTTGGACGAGCTGGTTGCCGAGTTGAGAGCGAACAATCCTTTCTGCGTCGCCTGCGAGTTGTTCCTGAACAAGGAAGCGATGTTTTGTGCCGACTGCGGTTCGCCCTTAACGTTGCCGGGGTCCAGCGTACATCCGTATTATGAGAACCATTTTCAATCGGCGCTTCCCACGATTAGGCTGACCAATCCCGATCCACTCATCGGACATAAGATCGACGGCAAGTATGAGCTGGTGGCCCGTTTGGGTGAAGGTGGAATGAGTGTGGTCTATCGTGCTCGTCGGGTTCACATCGGCGACGACGTCGCAGTGAAGATTTTGACAGGTAAGTTCGTTAAGGACGATGCCGCATTGGCGCGTTTCCGCAGAGAAGCGCGTGCCGCGGCGATGTTGCGCCATCCAAACGTGATCACGATTCACGATTTCGGTGAGACTGATGACGCACACGCACCGGCGTATATCGTGATGGAGTTTGTAAAAGGAACTCCGCTGCGCGAACTCTTGCGAAGCGAGGATCACTTCTCTGTCGAACGTGGTGTGCGATTGATGCGAGGGATTTGTGCGGGCGTGGGTTCTGCACACCGGCAAGGCGTGGTCCATCGCGATCTGAAACCTGAGAATATTCTCGTGGTGGCCCCTGAGGACGACTTCGAGCTCGAGAGCGTGAGAGTGGTTGACTTTGGCCTCGCGAAGCTTCTTGCTGATGCGGGAGCGACGTCGTCGGGAGCGGTCGTAGGAACTCCTTTTTACATGTCGCCGGAGCAATGCCTGGGTGAACCGCTCGATGCGCGCTCGGATGTTTACAGTCTCGGCGCGATGTTTTACGAGATGCTATCAGGACAGCAACCGTTCGGGGCTGAAACCGTCTCGGGCGTGATTAACAGGCATCTGTACGAACCACCGGCGCCGTTTGCTGAGTCGCTGGGAATACCGAGAAGAGTGGCGCTGGGAATCATGCACGCTCTGGCGAAGGATCCGGAACAACGGCCGCAGACAGCGACGGAGTTGGCGCGGCAAATGCAGTTGGTGTAGACAATCACTTCACGCGCGTGTCGATCGCGATCCAATTCACTTCCCACGTCTTTCCACCATCGTCCGAAAACGATTGCTCAAACCGGTATGAATCATCCGTGATCTTCGTGATTATGAATCGCACGAGGATCGCGCGCCCGTTGTAACGGTCCTGGTTATAAAACTCTCCGCGCCCATCCTTGAACTCACCAATACTCGGCGTCGACAACATTCCATCGCTTACATTCGCGTAATTCAAACTCCACTGCCGTGCCTGCGGACTGTACAAACGCAAACTAAGTCCCTCGAAGTGACCGGCTTGTCCATCAACCTTTAGTTCGACCAGATTCGCACGGCCATCCAGAACTTTTCGTACTACCGTCGTCCCTTCGTACTCCAACCACGTAGTCGAGCCGCTCAATGGACGCTGCAATCGCTTCAACTGGGTTTTCCAATTCCCGATTTCCCAGTCAAAATCGTGCTGTCCATCACGTTGCGCAAATACTTGAAGTGGAAAGACGAGAAGCAGCAGGACGAGGATGCATTTCATGATCAGAGAACTTAGTGGAGCGATCGCGACAGGTCAAGAGGTTACCTGGAGGTAACTAAGCTCTTTTTGGGGCGCATTCTAACGCCAAAGGCATTCGCTGTTTCAACTAGCCAACGCTTCGGCGTTTTTGAATCCGAGTTAACGATCATGTCGTGGATGCATTAGCGTAATAACCCAACCCGCTGGATTAAATCAGTGAAACGGGGATCGGAGTGAGATAGCGCGACGCTTCAACGCTCTTCGCGTCGTGAGAACGTACTGTAGGGGCGGCACTACGTGGCCGCCCCTTCGCGGAAACAGACGGTCATTGAAAGAGTCGCTGCCTCTCAGGGCGGCACAGACCATCACCGGAAATCTTGAATGCAACGCGAGGGGCGGCCACGGAGTGCCGCCCCTACAAATCGATGCTCGACAACGCGTCAAAAGTTGATTTCAACGCCGGATACAGATTCTGATACTCGCGATATGTTGACCGGTAAATCTCAAAAGTCTCCGGTTTTGGCGAAACGCGATCGCTGACGAAGATCGTTTGCGCACATGCTGTGTCGACGTCAGGCCAAACTGCGGCTCCAACACCCGCCAGCAACGCAGCGCCGTAAGCAGCACCTTCAGTCGTGTTAACGGTCACCAGCTCGGCTTCGAAGATATCAGCGAGAATCTGTCGCCACAGCGTGCTCTTCGCGCCACCACCCGAAACCCGAATTTGATCGACCGAACCGAGGCCAATTTCTTTCATTAGGTTGAGGATGTCTTTAAGGCCAAATGCCACCCCCTCTAGCACTGCCCGCGTCAGGTGAGGTTGACTGTGACGTGTAGTCAATCCAACCCATGCGCCGCGCGCGAATGGATCGGGGTGTGGTGTTCGTTCGCCACTGAGATACGGCAGGAATATTAAACCTTCACTGCCGGCGCGAACCTCCGCTGCCTCGTTAACAAGCTCATCAAAAGTCTTATCACGCGCAAACTTGTCGTGATACCACTGCAAACTGCCGGCAGCGCTGAGCATTACACCCATCAGATGCCAGCGATCTGAGACGGCGTGACAAAACGCGTGCAGTCGTCCCGCTGGTTCAATAAGAGCCGACTCGGTTGCAGCAAAAACAACACCCGAAGTACCGAGCGTCACCGCCATTGTTCCCGGACGCACAACGCCAACGCCGACCGCCTGTGCAGATTGATCGCCTCCACCGGCGACGACGGGAGTGCCCGCACGCAACCCGGTCAATTCCGAGACTTCGCGAGTCACCTCACCGGTCGTTTCATGACCTTCGAACGTTTGCGGCAACCAGTCAGCAGAGATGTTGAGGATATCCAAGAGCCGAGACGACCAGGTGCGCCGGCGTAGATCGAAGAGCATCGTTCCTGAGCCGTCTGCTTTGTCCATCGCCAACCCGCCAGTGAGTTTGTAACGAATGTAATCCTTGGGCAGCAGGATATGTCGAATGCGGCGATAGATTTTCGGCTCGTGTTTCTCAACCCACAGGATCTTTGGTGCGGTGAATCCCGTTAACGCATCGTTGCCCGTGATTTGGACTAATTCCTGACGGCTCACGCGCGCGCGAATCTCATCGCATTCGGCTCCGCATCGTTGATCGTTCCAAAGGATCGCCGGGCGCAAAACCTGTCCCTGGTCGTCGAGCAGCACGAGGCCATGCATTTGTCCGGTCAGGCCGATAGCAGCGATGTTCACGCCCGATATATTCGCTTCCGCCAGTGCTTGTTTGATGCTGTTGGCGGTGGCGGTCCACCACTCGTGTGGATCCTGTTCTGACCACAACGGATACGGCGTCGAGAGATTTAGAGGGGTGGTGGCGCTGCTCACGACGCGTCCTTCACGATCGATGAGCAGCGCTTTAGCGCCGGTTGTTGAGAGATCTATACCGAGTAGATGTGTCATTTGGATCGCAATAATATCAGTTTTTAATCCCGGAACGACTGGAGTATGCCTTTTCGGTCTCAGGTCGTTTCACTGAAGGCGAGCGGGCATTGACTTCACAGGAGTACTCCGAGGGGCATCTCGATTGGTACGACTTTGACGTAGATCCAAAACTGAAACTCGGCGCATCTTCAGACAAAGCAGTCGACTCGATCGCTCGCACAGCCATCCCCGCCCCCGTAAGTTTCGGCGGAATGCCGACTGCACGCTTCTGGGAATTTGAAGATGCACAAGTGGACTTCGGATCAGTCGATGCTGGTCCAACTGATCTTGCGCGTATGCTGCTGGTTGAGTTTGCGTTAACGTATGGCAACGACTGGTTCGTGATCCCGATTGAGCTGGAAGTTGGTTCCCTATATCAAACGCGGTCGTTAGTGATTACTGACACGTTTGGCGTACGCACGTTGATCAAATCTTCGAGCGAGCTACCGGCGCCACACTCAACCTGGCGCATGTTCCAGCATTCGAGTCTGCGGACGAGTGGAACGACTGGACCCGCAGCGAATCTCTTCCTCCTGACACCTTCACTACTCAGCAGTTTGGAGAGCCGTCCGATTGAAGAAGTTCTCTTCCTGCGTGACGAGATGGCAAACATGGCCTGGGGTGTGGAACGGATCGTCGAAAGCGCGACTGAAGAGCCATTGAACCGGAATGAATCCGAGCGGCAGGCTTTACCGCCGCCACCCGAGCAACGAGTAGACAGCAAGCTGGTCTACAAATTAGCGACGCAGGTTCCCGGCAACTGGATTCCCCTTCTGCCGGTTAAGACCACCACCGGCCTTCGTCTGCAACGCGGAAAGGTTTTGAAGCTGGATGGCTCGTCTGGATTTATTGAAGCGCACGGTCGCATCCTGAATCCCGACACAAAGAGTCTGAAACTTTTTGAGGAAGAAATACCTTGCGAGGGTGTTCGCGTAACGCGCCACTATCAACTCGCTCGCTGGCACGATGGTTCAACTCACCTCTGGATCGGTCGCGGCAAGAAGGTCGGCACCGGTGAAGGTTCAAGCGGTCTGCGCTTCGACGTTCTCGAAGACTAAGAGCATTTCACGTAAAGGCGCAAAGACGCAAAGCAGGGAATCTTGTTTTCCTTTGCGTCTTTGCGCCTTTGCGTGAGATTGTTTGTCTGATTCACAGGCCTTCAGACTTAACCAAAATCGGAGAAACCAGAATGATGCGTGAGCGTTACACGTCTGTCCCGTCTTTGATAGCAATCCTTGTTCTTTTACTAGCCAGTCTAAACATCAGCGCGCAGCAACTGGATCCAAATCTTTATTCTTCTTTACGCTGGCGCATGCTTGGTCCATTTCGCGCCGGGCGCGTTAATGCGGTCAGCGGAGTTGTCGGGCAACCTGACACCTTCTATTTTGGTTCAGTTGGCGGCGGCGTGTGGAAGTCGCAGAACTCCGGCCGCACCTGGACTCCGATTTTTGATTCAACCAACGTCGCCTCGATTGGCGCAATCGGAGTGTCGCCATCAAATGCGAACGTGATCTACGTCGGCACTGGCGAAGCGGACATGCGCGATTCGATTGCCTTTGGAAACGGTGTTTACAAATCTTCCGACGCAGGCAAAACCTGGCAGCATCTCGGGCTGGAAAATACCAAACAGATCGGTCGCATCATTGTCGACCCAAAGAATCCAGGCACGGTCTTCGTTGCCGCGTTGGGTAACGTCTACGCACCGAACGCGGACAGAGGCGTCTACCGTTCTCGTGATGGTGGCGCGACCTGGCAAAAAGTTCTTTTCAAAAGTGACGATGTCGGCGCGATCGATCTCGCTTTCGATCCGGTTGATTCCAAAATCGTTTACGCCACACTCTGGAACGTTCGCCGTCCGCCCTGGTTCATCTACGCACCCGCGAATGGACCGGGCGCAGGCATCTACAAATCGATCGACGGTGGCTCAACGTGGAAAGAGATCTCGGAAGGAATTCCTTTAGAAGGTCGCGGACATATCGGCATCACGGTGGCCCCGTCAAATCGGAATCGGCTCTATGCAGTCGTCGATGCCAAAGACGGTGGCATGTTTATCTCGAATGATGCCGGCGCCACCTGGACCAGGCTCTCGAACGATAAACGCTTCTGGGACCGCGGCTGGTATTTCGAAAAGATCAATGTCGATCCAAAGAATGCCGACATCGTCTACGTGATGAACACGTCAATCTATCGCTCCACGGACGCGGGTAAAACGTGGACAGCGATCAAAGGCGCTCCAGGTGGTGACGACTATCACCAACTCTGGATCAATCCGGATGATCCAAAGCGAATGATTGTCGCAAGCGATCAGGGCGCGATCGTTAGTGTGGACGGCGCAGTCACGTGGAGCTCGTGGTACAACCAACCCACAGCACAGATCTATCACCTCGCTGCCGATTATCGTTTTCCCTACTGGATCACTGGCGCACAACAGGATAGCGGCGCGGTCGGCACACCTTCGCGCAGTATCCATTCTGAGATTTCAAACCGTGATTGGGAAGGCTTGTGCGCGGGCGGTGAAGCTGGTTACACAGCTCCCGATCCATTGCATCCGGAGATTCTCTTTGGTGGCACAGTCTCACGCTGCAACGTGCTCACCGGCGAAACCAGGAACGTTTCACCTGAACGCGGTGGAACTCCGGGCCAGTTTCGACACGCATGGACTCAACCACTCGTTTTCTCAAAAGCCGATCCACGCGCGCTCTATTACGCAAATCAGTTTCTTTACAAGACCATGAATGGCGGTGAGAGTTGGGCGCAGATTAGTCCGGACTTGACGCGCGAAGACCCGGGCGTGCCGTCGAATCTCAACGAGGCCGCTGCCGCTGATGCACCCGCAGATAAAAGGCGTGGCGTTATTTACACCATCGCTCCTTCGCCTTTGCACGCGTCGACGATCTGGATCGGAACCGATGATGGCCTGATTCAACTAACCAAAGACGACGGCAAGACCTGGCAGAACATCACACCACCAGCGATAACCTCGTGGAGTAAAGTGGTGATGATCGAAGCATCGCATTTTAATGTAAACGAAGCGTACGCAGCCGTTGAGCGTCATCAACTCTCGGATTACGAACCGCACATCTATCGCACACTCGACTTCGGCAAAACGTGGACTGAGATAACAAGAGGACTTCCGGCCGGCGTGTATGTGCAAACCGTGAAGGAAGATCCAAATCGTCAGGGCATGTTGTTTACCGGCACGGAACGCAGCGTGTTTGTTTCATTTGACGATGGAGACCACTGGCAGTCGTTACAGCTTAACCTGCCGCCGTCGTCGGTCCGTGATCTTGTTATTCACAACGACGACCTGATCGTGGCGACACATGGTCGCGGCTTCTGGATGATCGACAACATCGCGCCCTTGCGCCAGATCACTGCTGATGTTGGCAAAGCAAATGTATATCTGTTTCAACCTGCAGATACGTTCCTGATGACTCCCGGCAACGACAACGGCACGCCGATGCCGCGCGATGAGCCCCTGGCCGAGAATCCTCCTTACGGTGCGATGATCGACTATTACCTGAAAGCGAACACGAGTGGTCCATTAACGATCGAGATTCTGGATCCATCAGGTGAAATGATTCGCAAGTATTCGAGCGAAGACAAACCGACTCCGGTAAATCCAGACACGCTCAACATCCCAGCCTTCTGGGTGCGTACGCCAGAGCCTCTTTCAACCGCGGCCGGCATGCATCGCTGGATCTGGGATCTCCGTCCCACGCCACCACCACGACCAGCAGGCGGCGGTGGCGGTGGTGGCTTTGGTGGACGCGGCGCCGCCGCGCTGGTCCTGCCGGGAACTTATACGGTGAAACTTTCCATGGGCGGTAAGAGCTACAGTCAGCCGCTGGTTGTGAAGATGGATCCGCGGACAAGGTAAATCACTTCGGCGGTGGCGCCGGCGGTCTGGAAATACGGGAAATCACGGCTGATTTCTGAAGCATCTATCTTGCTACACCTGTAAATCCTGTCCAGAGTTTTACCCAGGAAATCCAAACACACCTCACCTCCCGTATTGATCCCTGAAATACCAACTTGCAAAGGAATACGGGAAACATGCGAAATAAACTCGCCAGACGATTTTCGTTCAGCTTGCTCTTGTTAGCGCTGGCTGCCATGTTGGCACTCAGTCCAAATCCAACCACTTCCCTGGCTTCGAGTCATCGTGAGGCACCGTTGATCGTTGCCGATCCGTTGGCTGATAACACCGATACGTATGCGTTCCGCAGCACCGAAACCGGGCGCAGCGGCTTTGTAACACTGATCGGCAACTGGATTCCGTTTCAGGAACCGTCAGGTGGTCCACACTTCTACAAGTTTGACGATACAGTTCTTTATGAAATCTATGTCGACAATACCGGAGACGGCGTTGAGGACGTGACCTATCAGTTTCGTTTCAAGACAACATTCACGAACCCAGACTCAATTCTCGGCATGGCCGCGCCAAATCAGGCTGTCAGCGGCACCGGTGGCGTTGAACCACTGATTACTTCGCTTGACGATCCCGACTACAACGAGCCGCAGACTTACAGCGTCACGCGAATTGATCGACGTACCGGCAAAACAGTAGTACTTGCTAAAGATCTGCTCACCCCACCAAACAACATCGGCGAAAGAACTACTCCAAACTACGAAAACACCCTCGGCCAGGCGGCGGTTTATTCGCTTCCGAACGGCGGTAAGGTGTTTGCCGGGCAAAGAGATGAGGGCTTCTACATCGACGTAGGCGGCGTGTTTGATACCTTGAAGCTCAAGTCGATCGGAGCGACAAATGGGGTTGATTCAACCGCTGGTTTCAACGTCAGCACGATCGCGATCGAAGTACCCATTCAGGAACTCACTCGAACTGGCGCGGTGCCGGGTGGTCCAACCGCCGCTGACGCAGTAGTCGGCGTTTGGGCCACCTCGAGCCGGCAGAAGGTCAGCGTGCTGAGATCGAGCGCTTTTGATACCAGCGATCCGTTGACTGCCGGACCATACCAGCAGGTGTCGCGACTCGGCTCGCCGCTTGTTAACGAGTTGATCATTCCGCTGAAGTTAAAGGATTCGTTTAATCGTTCGACGCCGGCGGGCGATTCGCAATTCGGGCAGTTTGTGACAAATCCCCAGCTCGCACAGTTACTGAGTGCAGTATTCGGAATCACCATACCGGCGACGCCGCGGAACGATCTGGTTGCCATCTTTGCGACTGGAATTCCGGTCAATGATGTGACTGGTCCAAACTTTACGACGTTTCTGTCAGACGGGCGTCCACACGAGATGTTGCGTCTCAACGTCGCGATTGGTCCATCTTCAAATCCTAGCCGTCTTGGTTTGCTGGGCGGTGACGTTGCCGGATTTCCGAATGGACGTCGAGTGTTTGACGATGTGGTCGACATTTCGTTGCGTGCTGTTGCGGGAGGAACCCCCTTCACGCCCGCGACAAACATTTCACCAAACAACACTCTTGGCGATGGCGTTGCAAATAACGACGTGCCGTTCCTATCACGCTTCCCTTACCTAGGCATACCACAATCGGGGAACAGCACATCGGGTGCGCCGCATCAGCATCACACGATAAATGCCCTGCCAGCGCTGCCCTAACAGTATTTCTCACAGGATTTGCAGGATGTCTAAGGATTTACAAGATGACATCCTGTAAATCCTGAACATCCTGTTAGTCCTGTGAAGCCAACTGAGGAATCCAATGAAGATAAGGCTAATAGTGCTTTCTGTAACTATTCTCTTGACTGCCATTGCTGCAGTGAAGTCGATTTACAATTCATCCAGCACAGTGGGTGAAAACTCAACGCCCCCAGGCAAAGCAGACCATCACATCCTGCGCGCACAGCAATCAATCTCAAGGTCTCCGAACAGCGCCGACGGCTACAACCAACTGGCATCGGCTTACATGCAAAAAGCGCGCGAGACGGCAAACTTCTCGTTCAACGCAAACGCCGGTGATGCCATCACGCGTTCACTCGCCATCGAACCTGACAACTACGACGGCCTGAAATTACGAACGAAGCTGCAGTTAACTTATCACCGCTTCGCCGAAGCCCTCGAAACTGCCCGTCGTATACAGACAATTCGCCAAGACGATCACGACGTCTGGGGACAGATCACTGACGCGCTTGTAGAGCTAGGCGACTATCCAGGCGCTGTGAAAGCCGCGCAGACAATGGTCGATTTGCGCCCCGACAGTTCATCGTACGCGCGTGTTTCGTACCTGCGCTCGTTGCACGGCGATACTGAGGGGGCCATCGCAGCGATGATCGCGGCAGTTAAGGCTGCCAACCCAAACGATCCGGAAAGTGTAGCGTGGTGTCGAGTTCAACTTGGCAATGAATTAATGAATGCCGGGAAACTTGTCGAGGCTGAACGTGAATTCGACGCAGCGCTTGTCATCTTTCCAAACCACAGCCTGGCTTTGCAAGGTAAGGCGCGCGCTCGCATCGCGGCAGATGATCTTCAGGCTGCTGTGGCAATTTACCAACAGGAAAACGGGTCCGCCGACGCAGCCCAGGCACTCGGAGATCTGTTTACACGTCTCGGAAAATCAGCGGACGCGAAAGCTGCGTATGAAACGTTTGAAACGCTTGAACGCGAGAACGCCGCGATCGAAAAATCCTGGCGTCACATGGTGAACTTCTGGTTGGACCACGATCAAAACCTCGTCGAAGCGCTCAGACTTGCTTCAGATGAATACAACTCACGTAAGGATATTTTCACCTGCGACTCCCTGGCCTGGGCGCTTTTTAAGAACGGGCGCGTGACTGAAGCCAGGAAAGTCATGAAAGAGGCGCTGCGCACCGGCACCAAAGATCAACGCATCAAAGATCACGCAGTAATTATCAACCAGGGCTGAATCTGCACCCGCCAACACACAAAAAGCACAATCATCATTAAATGATTTTTGTGCTTTTTTGTGCCTCTTTGTGGCAACATATTCCGCACATACTAAATTTCAGGAGAATTCTGATGCCAGGACTACGTGCAGGCGTTTTGGTGTCGGCGGTCGTCATTGCTGCAGCGTTATGGAGCAGTTCTTCTCGTTTAGCCGGTGCGGAGAACACCACCACGGCGCAGGGACTCGCCGCCTGGGAACAAGTCTATTCAGTGCTAACAAGTCCGCGCTGCATCAACTGTCACACCGCCACAAATTATCCACAACAAGGTGATGAGCGACGTCGTCACGTCGCTAATGTCGTGCGAGGTCCGGAAGGAAAAGGCGTTGCCGGTTTGAATTGCGCGGGCTGTCATCAGGAGACAAACGCCGACAGCACCGGCGTTCCGGGTGATCACAACTGGCACCTTGCGCCGCTGGAGATGCGCTGGCAGGACATTAACGATCGACCACTCTCCAGCGCCGCAGTCTGTCGACAAGTGACCGACCACTCGAGGAATCACAATCTCGATGGACCAGGTTTGCTCAAGCACCACGAAGAAGAAGCGCTGGTGAAGTGGGCCTGGAATCCTGGTCGCAGACCCGATGGATCAACGCGCACCCTGCCGCCGCTCACCCACGAACAATTCGTTGCTGCGACGCGTCGCTGGGTCGAAGCCGGGACGCCGTGTCCAAGATAGGAGGGCTTTGTACAAAACATTTGTTGCAGGTGACTTCTCTGTGCAACCTCTGTGTTCTCTGTGTCTCTGTGGTTAACTGATTTTTAGTAAAAACTCACCACTGAGACACAGAGAACACAGAGGTTGCACAGAGAAAAAAGAAGTTTCCGGAATTTTGGGCAAGCCAAATAGGAGTCGAAATGATGGCGACTTACCAGTTAACCGTAAACGGAGAACGACGGGAAGTGAATGTCGATCCTTCAACACCACTGCTCTGGGTATTGCGTGAAGATTTAAAGATGACAGGTACGAAGTTCGGTTGCGGCATCAGTGCATGCGGCGCGTGCACAGTGCATGTCGGCGGAGTCGCCACGCGTTCTTGCATCGTTCCGATCTCACATATCGGCGATCGTCCGGTGATCACAATCGAAGGTGTAGGTCAGGATAATGTTGGACGAGCGGTTCAGAATGCCTGGGTCGATGAGGACGTCGTGCAGTGTGGCTATTGTCAAAGCGGACAGATCATGGCCGCAGTCGCATTACTCAAAAGCACGTCGCGACCTACAGATCAAAACATCGAGGAGTCGATGGGTGGAAACCTTTGTCGTTGTGGCACCTATCCGCGCATTCGCGCCGCTATCAAGAACGCCGCGGCACAGATAAGTAAAGGAGGTGCGTGATGATTGGATCCGCTGCGCATGTCGAGCTAAATCGGCGCGGCTTCTTGCGTGTCTCTTTTGCTGCGGCCGGTGGGCTGTTCGTGTCGCTGTATCTTGATAGCGCTTCGTTGGCGCAGGAAGCACCGATGCCTCAGCAGCCGCCCAGGGTCTATCCGCCGGATGCGTTCGTAAACATCAGACCGGATGGCAAGATTCTCATCCAGGTTAACCGTCTCGAGTTTGGTCAGGGAGTGCAGACTGCCTTGCCCATGGTGCTCGCGGATGAGATGGATGCTGACTGGAAGAACGTTATAGGCGAACTCGCGCCTGCAGCCGACGTGTACAAAGATCCTCTTTTCGGAATCCAGATCGTTGGCGGATCCGGTTCGATCGCGCATTCATATCAGCAATACCGGGAACTGGGCGCGAAGACTCGAGCGATGCTCGTCGCCGCAGCGGCGGATCGCTGGAAAACTACTCCTGACAAATGTCGCACGGAAGCCAGTGTGGTTCACGGGCCAGGCGGCCAGTCTGCCACTTATGTTGAACTCGCGAGCGAAGCTGCGCGCAAACCAGTCCCCGCAACTGTTCGTTTGAAGAATCCGTCGGAGTTCCGACTGGTTGGCAAGCGAGTTAAGAGACTGGACAGTCGTGCGAAGTGTGATGGCTCGCTGAAATTCGGCCTGGATCTCGATCTGCCGGGAATGAAGGTGGCGGTTGTGGCTCATCCGCCGGTTTTCGGTGGACGCGTCAAGAAAGTTAACGACGCCGAAGCACGACGCATTGAGGGCGTGCGCGATGTCTTCGAGATTCCACTCTCGAAAGGAACGGGCGTCGCAGTAGTTGCAGACAAATACTGGCCTGCAAAACAGGCGCGCAGTCTGCTCAAGATCGATTGGGATCTGACTGGTGTCGAGGCGGCTGACAGCACCGAATTATGGACCAGATACAAACAGCTCAGTCGCACACCTGGCAATGTCGCCGCTAATCGCGGCGATCAAAGTGCGCTCGACAAAGCTAACGCGAGCAATCGTATTGTTGCCGAATACGAGTTTCCTTTTCTGGCTCACTCGCCGATGGAGCCTCTGAATACGACGGTCAGATTTGATGGCGACCGCGCCGAAGTGTGGGCCGGTTCGCAGTTTCAAACTGTCGATCAAATGGCAGTCGCCGAAGTGCTCAGCCTAAAACCAGAGCAGGTCACTTTTCATACCGAGATGGCCGGGGGCGGTTTTGGACGTCGCGCAGTGACCGACTCTCACGTGCAACGCGAGGTAGCTGAGATCGCGAAACGTCTCAAAGGGACACCGGTCAAGCTGGTCTGGTCACGCGAGGACGACGTGCAGGGTGGTTACTATCGGCCGATGCATTTTCATCGCGTCGAGATTGCCGTTGGTCCAGATGGATTACCGTCCGCGTGGCGGCATGTGATTGTGGGGCAATCGTTACTGGCGGGCACTCCCTTCGAATCGATGTTGGTCAAGAACGGCGTCGACGAAACTGCAACCGAAGGAACTGCCGACACGCACTACAACATAACGAATATGCACGTTTCAGTTCATCATCCCAAGGTGAATGTACCGGTGCTTTGGTGGCGTTCGGTCGGACATACTCACAACGCGTTTGTGATGGAGACGTTGATCGACGAACTCGCCGCGCGCGCGCGAATGGACCCGATCGCGTATCGACGTAAACTCCTTAAGCCTGAAGCTAAGAAGCTGATATCGACCCTCGATCTGCTCGATAAACAGACCGCTGCGTGGCGCAATCGATTGCCAAAAGGACACGCTTTCGGAGTTTCGTGTCATG
This sequence comes from Pyrinomonadaceae bacterium, assembly GCA_036003745.1. Taxonomy (GTDB): domain Bacteria; phylum Acidobacteriota; class Blastocatellia; order Pyrinomonadales; family Pyrinomonadaceae; genus PSRF01. The sequence goes on along the minus strand of DASYSD010000095.1, from coordinate 90,392 downwards.
AGTCGTTTGGTACCGGCGTCGCCTGTGCGGTCGATGTGTCGATCGAGAACAAACGGCCAAAGATCCATCGCGCGACGCTCGCCGTCGATTGTGGGATAGCAGTGAATCCTCTGACAGTCGAGAGCCAGTTTCAGGCAGGTGTGGGGTTTGGTCTCACTCAATTGATGGCTAAAGGCGCGATCACGCTGAAGAACGGAATCGTCGAACAGCGAAACTTTGATGGCTACGTTCCTCCTTACATTGTCGACGCTCCCGTCGCAGTCGATGTTCACATCGTCCCGAGCGCTGAAGCACCGACGGGCTGCGGCGAACCACCTGTGCCCGTAATTTCCCCGGCAGTCGTCAACGCGCTCTCGCGCCTTACTGGAAAACGCTACCGCTCGCTACCTCTGGTAAATATTTAGCCGCAGATAAGCACGGATTAGATCCGCGTTTATCTGTGGCTAGTCGGACATTGACTCTCATTACTAGGACAAATCTGTCCTGCCGCCAAACCTCATAACTACTTACCTTTGTCGATCAGCCGCAAAAACGGGGTCTGATTGAGGTCCTACTTACCAGTTTTTCAAGTCGAAAAATCAGCGATTTACGGGCGGTACACGACGTGCACCGTGCCCTCGAAATGAACCGGAGGCGATCGGGACGTAGAAGTCAGCGCGACACGACCTCGGAGGTCGCGCTGAAGATTCTGCGTTACCTGGATCAGAATCCAAATGCCGCCGACACGGTCGAAGGCATTCTCGAATGGTGGTTGCCTAAACAGTCGATTTACGAAGAAGAGAAGGTTGTGAAACGCGCATTGGACGAAATGGTAAAACGAGATCTGATCCTTGCCACCAGATCCTCTGATGCCCGCAAGCACTATCGCCTCAACACCGAACACATTCAAGAGATTCGCCGCATGATTAAGGGCTCGGATCACACCTAAGACCTCGGAGGCCGGATGGTTAGTACCAGTTGGGAACAGCTACTGGATGAGCTCCAGCTTTTGAACGCATGTCTGCTGCGCGATGTCCGGCGTCGTACACAGAAAAACCGCCAGTTGGATTTACTTCAAGGCCTCGTTTTGAACGAAAGCGAAATAATTGAAATCCTGGAGAACCCGCCAGGCATTCCTGGAATTCCTGACGCTGACGATGACCTGGAACAATCAAGGGCGTTGCAGGAGAGAATTTATACGCGGAATGGAAAGCAACATCCAAACACATCGCTCTCTCAACTGAGTTCCCTTTTCCAACTTGAACGAGTCGAAGAGCTTTGCCTGCTGCTATGTCTTGCGCCGGAGATCGATCCGCGGTATTCGCGCGTGTTTGCTTTCCTTCAGGATGATGTCACACGAAAACAACCAAGCATCGAGTTGGCGCTCAGAATATTTTGCAGCGATATCGAAGAGGCGTTGGTGACGCGAAATATCTTTTCGTCAGCATCTGCCCTATTTAGAAATCGATTAATTCAGTTTGCGCAGCCGTCGGATAAGTTTTTGCCGTTGCCGCAACGGACGCTGAAGCTCGACGATCGAATCGCTGCATTCCTCTTGCACACGCCGCAAATCGATGAGTGTCTGTCGAACTGGGTGGAGATCATACTGCCCTCAAGTCCTGCTCCTTCGACGACACTACCTGACGAAATCATAAAACGCACACTTAACCTGGTCGAAAGCAGCTTCTCAGGTAATGGACCTTTTCCGCGCCCGTTGATTCATGTTTACGGCAAGCAGGGAGCAGGCAGACGTTTGCTTGCCACGATCGCCAGTAAACATGTTGGTCTTCCACTCCTCGTGGCAGATGTCAGAAGGATGCCAAACGGCGAAACGAGCGATCTCGACCCGCTTTGGCGGCTTTGTCGCGAAGGGTTGCTTCTGCCGTCGGTTATTCTGGTTGAAAACTTTGATGACTTGCTCCAGGACGGAAAACACCGCGAACTGAGCTCGTTGCTCGAAGCGGCGCATTACTTTTCACCAGCTACTTTCTTATCAGGATCGCAGCGATGGAGAAGTCAAAATCCAAAACAGTTTTATCTGAGTTTGGAATGTCCTCTTCCAGACGCTACGTCACGGATCGATTTTTGGCGACAACACCTCCACGACAAGTCCAAAGAATTCCAGGAAGCCGATCTCGTCGAACTCTCGAGCAAGTTCAATTTTACAGCCGGGCAAATAAACCAGACCGTCCGAACAGCAGAGCACAATGCGTACTGGGAACGTCGATCGGTAAAAGAATTAACTCCCATCTTGGTTAACGAAGCAGCACGCGGTATCGCGGCGCCCAGACTGGGCGGACTGGCTCGCAAGGTCGACACTCCATTCACATGGTCCGACATCGTTTTGCCCGAGGGTCAGATGACCCAGTTAAGAGAGATCGCAACACATGCCAAACGCTCACAGATTGTTTTTGAAGGTTGGGGCTTTGCGCGGACCTTCGCGTACGGCCGAGGGATAGCGGCGCTGTTTGAAGGTCAGAGTGGAACGGGCAAGACGATGGCCGCGAGCATAATCGGCCACGCTTTGGGACTGGATGTTTACCAGATTGATCTTTCCTGCGTGGTAAGCAAGTACATCGGTGAAACAGAAAAGAATTTAAGCCTCATCTTCAGTGAAGCGCAGGATAGCAACGCTGTTCTCTTCTTCGACGAAGCTGACGCGCTATTCGGAAAACGGTCCGAAGTCAAAGACGCGCACGATCGTTACGCGAACATTGAAACCGCCTACCTGTTGCAACGGATGGAGGAGTACAGCGGCATCGTCATATTGGCCACGAACATGAAGCAAAATCTCGACGAAGCCTTCGTTCGCAGGATGCGCTTCATCATCCACTTCCCCTTCCCCAACGACGATGACCGTGAACGTATCTGGCACAAAGTGTTTCCCACGAATGCGCCACTCGGAGATGACGTCAACTTCCGCTGGCTCTCGCGGAAATTGAAGATTGCGGGCGGCAATATCAAGAACATCAGTTTACGAGCTGCATTCCTGGCCCTGGAACGCAACGGGCAGATAGGAATGGACTGCGTTGTAGAGGCCGCGAAGCGAGAGAGCGAGAAGATCGGGAAGGTCGACGGACTCGCCGATTTTCACTTTAAAGAGACCATCAAACAAACGGTCGGTGTTGCGGAGGTCGCATGAGTGCCGCAATTCGCGATGTAGGTGAAACTTTGATCGAGCTCCTCAGAAACGATCCAATCATTACTATACCGGGTCCGCAGATCGCACTTGTGTCGCCTGCCGAAGCTAATGCGAGTGGGGTGCGACTGACTCTGTTTTTGTACTCGATTTCTCCAGTTGCCGAGCTTCGAAACGAACTCGAGATACCCGGCAATGCAATAGACGATGAACCGGTTTCTTTGCCGCTGAATCTTTATTATCTATTGACTGCCTTTAGCCCACCTCAAGATCCGACGACTCGAAGCTTGGAATCTCAATTACTCCTTGGACAAGCAATGCGTGTGTTCTTCGATAACGGTCACTTGAGCGGGTCTCTGTTGCGCGGAGATCTGCCGCGAGATGAAGAGCTGCGACTTACGCTCCAGCCCATGTCGATCGAAGACCTGACTCGAATCTGGAGTGTCTTCCCTGAAACGGCACTGGAACCTTCCGTGAGTTACCTCGTGACGCCGGCAAGAGTTCGTTCTGGCAGGACAAGAGGTGGAGCACGAGTCGTGTCGCGTCAAATCGATTCAGATCACGTCGCGCCAATCAGCTCGCCGGAGCAAACGCAATGATTTATACGCGTCCGTATATCACCAAAAAGTTCATCGCTTATGCCGGCGACTCTCGAACTATCGATGTGACGTTAGCGGTTCGCGTGATCGACGCGTTCACGAAAGACCCCCCTCTAGTGCCATTAAATGTGAGGTTGAAGGAACTGTCGAGGATACGGCCACTTCGTGGAGAAAGTGGTTTCTACTGTTTTGCGGGAACAGAAACGGTCACGATCGATGGGACCACAATAATTCGGAATCCAATTCCCAATGGTAACTACACGTTGCTTGTTGAGCCGGATCCGACCTCGGGAAACCAATTCAATCTACAGCCTCGGCAAGTGGGCCAACCATGGACCACCACATTCGAGCGTCCCATTGTTCTGCCGTTACCAAATCCGCTTCAACCGCTCGAAGTCGTCACGCTGTCACCGACGGCGGCTTATCCCTTTCCCGGAAATACAACGCTCGTACGCGGAACAGTCAAAAAATTCGGTGTTGCGGTTGGCGCTGCCGTGGTGAGCACTACGTACGACCAGGTAGATCCTGCAGATACGACGCAAACGATTCCTGTTGATATCGAAACGATCACAGATCCGGCTGGCGAATACGTGCTCTTCTTTAAGAGCCTGCCGGCAAAAACTCAAAACCTAACAATTGTTGCAACGAAGAACGGCGACCAGAACCAGATCACTCCAGTGATTATCGAAGGTAGCACGCTCAAGAATCAACATATCACCTTTCCGTAGAACGCTTTTGAAATAAGACGGCGCGAGCGACTGACGGCGCCGTGAACCGTTAGCAACGATAGGAGAGACACCATGAGTGACGAATACAAGCAGCAGTCCCAGGGTGGGGAATACAACCAGCAGAAGCAAGAGTACAAACCGCCACCACCGCCGCCTCCGCCGCCTTGTCCCGACCCCTGCGATGAAAAGCCACACTGGGGTCCACCGGAAATCAGGCCGGAGTGCTGTACGCATCATCCCTGTTGTCCCGAGCATGAAAAACATTGCTGCACCTGGGAATCAGTGGACGACCCTTGCGTCAAAGCAGCCTCTTGTGACCCTCGCTGGACCAAAGTAACGTGCAAGTGCGAATCGTTGAACAAGTGTGATTACGAGGAATGGGATTGCAGTTCTTATCCGCAGGGCACCTGCGTGCCATGCAAACCATGCGAGGGACTGATTCCGGATCCTGAAGATCCTGGTGGATGCAATGATCCAGACCGTGATAACTGCACGTCGGAAGATCTGCGCAAACAGCTCGACGCATTAAGCCAATGCATTTCTTCCCAGCAAAGCGCCAAGGCAAAACTGGAAGCCGACATTAAGGCAAGAAATGAACGCGCCACCGCTTTGACGGAGTTGATTGGAAAGTTTGACGGAATCATTAAGGATTACAAGGATCAGCGTCACAAACTGATTTGTCGTGAAGACTGTCTCAAGGGTTTTCATCGCGATATCACTGCCGTCTTCAGCAAGTATTCAGATGACTACCTTCGTGAGTTAAGAAACTACATCAACGAGCAACTTTGTCTGCTCGAGAAGGCTAAGTGTTGTCAAAAGAATCTTGACGGAAAGCTGTCAAAACTCACGAAGTTGATTTGGGAACAGCAGGAAGCAGAGAAAGAAAAACAGAAAGCAGACAAGGCCTTTGAAATTATCAAAGACCTGCCCAAGTGGTTGGACGACAAGTTCAAAGAGCTCGAGGGTTTGAAAGAGCAGATTGCGCAGGCGCTGAACGACGTCGATCCGCAAAATCACAAGTGGGGGTTTTACCTCTTTTACTGGAAGTTTGTCCCCAAACTCTGCCGGTGCTTTCCGTTTCCATTCTGCTGTGAAGACAAAGACGAATACGGCGAAGGCGGGAAGCCAGGATACGAGCAAGGGTCTCAGAAGCAAAACCATCCGCAACCTGAGAAGCCCGCGAACCATTTGGGCTGCAAGCCCGGTGATTGGCACCCGTCTGCAATCACAGACGAAAAGCTTAGAGCGCTCATTTGCTGCGCCTGGGATTACGCTCGCAATAAGAAGCAGAACCTCCAGGACGCCATCGATAGAGTCGCGGACGTAACGAACAACCTCAATTTCATCAAGACAAAAGTCGAGGCCGACGAGAAGAGTCTTGATGATCGCATCAAGAGCGGACTGAGCAGGGTGGGCAAGTCAGCCCCAACCAGCAGGTAAGAATACGAAGCGTTGCACACCAGGAAATGAAATCACGCACCGGCGCGCCGGCGGGCGCGTCGGTCAAAGAAGGAGAAGGACATGCCTGAATATTTATCACCCGGAGTTTATGTAGAGGAGATCGAGCTTGGTCCACGACCGATCGAGGGTGTTTCGACTAGCACTGCGGGTTTCCTGGGCGAAACTCTTCGTGGACCTGAGGAGCCGCGGTTCATTACGGGTTTCGAAGAGTTCAAGCGGCTCTACGGCGGACATGTGCCAATTGACGATTCAACCCTGCCGTTTGCCATTGACGGTTTCTTCAAGAATGGCGGACAGCGATGCTTCGTAGGTCGCATCACATCCCCGGACGCGGATTTCATGGTTTCGGATCACGACGGCAAAATTCGGTTCCGTGCAATTGGTCCAGGTACATGGGGCAATCGCATTGCCGCGAAAATAGAAGCCGCAACTTTGCAGGTGGTTGGCGAGCCGGCACGATTCAAGTTGACGGTGATGTACTGGGATGTGGCACCGCCAACAGACCCACCAGTGGATCCTACGCTTTCCACCACCATAACTAACGTCAACCGGCGTGAACCCACCATACTCGAGGTCTACGACAACCTCAGTATCGTGAGTACGTCGATCGACTTCTTCGAAACAACGGTCAATGGCAGTTCAAGCTTGATTCGGGTCGACCACATCGCCGACCCAACTCAACCGGTAACGACGCCTGCGTTAAAGCCACTCGCGATGTTAGCCACCACCGGTACACCCGGCGACAATGGTGCGAGAGTCGTAAGAGGCGACTACGTGGGCCGCACAAGAGACACTTTTCCCCCAGACAACACTTCATACAAGTCGGGGTTACTGGGGTTTGAGCAAATCGATGAGATCGCGATCGTCGTTGCGCCCGATTACCACGAAATCGATCCCGACTTCGAAGACATTATCACTCATTGCGCAAAGATGAGAGACCGCTTCGCTATTACGCATTCCAATCCAAATACGGACACGTTAGCGAACATTCAGGGTGTCACGCCACCCCCTGATACGACATTCGCGGCGTTCTATTTTCCTTGGATCAGGGTCTACAACCCGCTCATTTTTCAAGACTCACTTGTTCCACCAAGCGGACATGTCGCAGGGATTTACGCCAAGACCGATGTTCAACGTGGAGTATTCAAGGCGCCTGCCAACGAGGTAGTGGTCGGTGCTCGTTCACTTCAATTTCAAATCACCAAAGAGAATCAGGATTTTCTAAATCCGAAAGGAGTGAACTGCATTCGCGTCTTTCCAGGTCGGGGAATACTGCTTTGGGGTGCGCGAACTTGTTCGCGGAACACGCTCTGGAAGTATGTGAGTGTCCGTCGGTATTTCCTCTATGTCGGCGAATCGATTGACGAAGGAACACAGTGGGTCGTCTTTGAGCCAAATGACGAGCGGCTTTGGGCCCGAGTCAATCAGACCATCACACAGTTTCTAGTTACCGAATGGCGCAATGGCGCGCTGATGGGAACCAAGCCGTCAGAAGCTTTCTTTGTGAAGGTGGACCGCACGACGATGACGCAAAACGACATCGATAACGGCCGGCTGATCTGCATTATCGGCCTGGCTGTGGTCAAGCCTGCCGAGTTTGTGATCTTCCGACTCACTCAATTTCAAGGTGGGTCAGAAGTAACGGAGATCTAAACCAGCAAGTGAATTACGAATGAGGAGAAAACCATGGCAGCCAGGAAAGATCCACTGAGAAATTTCCGATTCCGTTTGGAAATCAACGGAGTCCAACAAGCCGGTTTCAGCGAAGTCAGCGGCTTCGACATTACTGTCGATCCGATCGACTACCGCGAAGGCACTGATGCAACGCACGTTCGCAAATTAACCGGTCTTACAAAGTATGGCAACGTCACTTTGAAATGGGGGATCACCGACTCGATGGAGCTGTACGAGTGGCACCGGCGGATCGTCGACGGAACAATCGATCGCAAGAACATTGCCATCGTCGTCGTCGATGAGGCGGGAGCCGACAAGGCTCGTTGGGAGATCGTTGAAGCGTGGCCCAGCAAGTACGACCCGATGGATCTCAACGCCAAAGGCAACGACGTTTCGATCGAGATGTTGGAGATCGCTAATGAAGGTGTGAAGCGTACGAAGTGACACAAACAGGTTAAGGAGTTCTAAAAATGCCTTTTCAAACAGAGACCGAGTTCAGGTTACCGCGCGGGTACATGGATGAGGATGGAACACTTCATCACGAGGGCGTAATGCGCCTGGCCACTGCTGCGGACGAGATTCTGCCGTTAAAGGATCCGCGAGTGCAGGCTAACCCGGCCTATCTAACTGTGATCGTACTTTCGCGAGTGGTTACGAAACTCGGCGGCTTGCCGGACGTCAATACTCGAATTATCGAAAACTTGTACGCGTCAGATGTGTCCTACCTGCAGTCGCTTTACCAGAAGCTGAATACGAACGGCAATGGAAATGGACACAGAAAGGTCGCCTGTCCGAACTGTAGCGAAGAGATCGACATTGGGGACCAGATCCTGGGGGAAGTTTAGTTGGCTATCCCCTCGAGCAGCTTTACGAGGAGATGGCCTTCATCGCTTACCACTTTCACTGGTCTCAGGACGAGTTAATGAACTCCGAACACCGCGAACGACGGCGCTGGTGTGAGGAGATCTCGCGCATTAATCGGAAGTTGAATGACGAGCCACCAAACATCTTTGCGAACGCATAAAGGAACGGAATGAGGTCACCTGACCCATACAAGGCTTTTCGCTTTGCTGTCGAAATCAATAACACGCGCGTCGGCGGGTTCTCTGAAGTCACGGGTTTGGAGGTGCGCACGGAAGTCGATGAACACCGTGAAGGCGGTGTCAACGACTACGTGCACAAGATCGCAAAGGAGACGCGTTATCCGAATGTCACTCTTAAGCGAGGAATTACAGACAAAACTGATCTTTGGGATTGGCACCAGCAGGTCGTACTCGGCGACGTCGAACGCAAGACAGTTTCGGTGGTGGTGCTTGATGTGACAGGTCGGGAAAAGTGGCGTCTTGTTTTTCACGAAGCCTATCCAGTGAAGTGGAATGGAACAGATTTGAATGCCACCGGTAATACGGTTTTCGTTGAGAGCATCGAGCTAGCTCATCATGGAATGACAAAACAGTGAGAGATCTGACGAGCACAAAGCGTGAATTCACTGCGTTAGGCCGACGTCTTTACCGGCGAGGGCCGTTGTCTGTCAATAGAGCTTTCAGAGGAGTCATCGGGCGTAACTTTGGTATTTGGATTCGCGAGCACTGGGGATTATCGAACCCCGGTTTGTTTCGACCCGTGGAGCGAGAGTTTCAAACGCAGAAGAAACCGTTTGCATTACTGAGTTGGCCACAGCCTAAGAGATCTGGCGAAACGAGATACACCTTCTCGCCGACGATTCGTTTGACTTGCTTCCCGCAGCAAACAAACAACTCGCTTTTCGAGCTCGACGCAACAGGAGTGCTTCAAACGCTTACTCTGAAGCAGCCGGCTGGAGCACGGGAAGCGTTTGTCCGAAATGTTTTGGTTGAAGGAGCTGATCGGCGTACGAGCGAGTATCGTTTTCTGGAGCGAATATTCCACATCTTCAATCGAGAAAGTAATACACACCGCCAGAACACCAAGCTGAAGGAAGTCCTTTCATCGCTGTTTTCGACCCTCAGTCGAACGGTTGGAGAAGTCACGCGATCTCGAGAGATCGAAAGAAGGTTTTGGAGTAATGAGCAAAGGTTCGACACCGAAAAGAGCTTGCTGAGTGAAGTGCAAAGGTTCGACAGCGAAAGAAGTTTGCGGAGTGAAGTGCGAAGGTTCGCGGGCGCAACTTCTTTTCGTAAAGACTTCGCACTTGTGCGGTCCAGCTCCACAAAGACAGAAGTACGCAACCACTTCGTTGTTTTGCCGCCATTTGTTCTCGCGGGTAATTCGACTGGTGAGATGGCTGACGGCAAGACGGCTTCCACCGGACCTCTTTCAACTCATTCCACTCCGAGGCATTGGCAAAGAACTATAAACCTGCACCCGCGCCTGGACCATCAATTTTTGGCAGCACGCACTCTCTCAGGCAAAAACGCTCCGGCCGAGGGTAAACCTCAATTTGGAACAAACGTGTTCACAACACTGGCCCTGAACTTTGCGGCGCCAAAGGTTTCCGAAATGGAGTTTGTGGCTCGGCGGATCTCGCAGTTCATCTCCTCACCGGAATTGACTCATATCAAACGGCAGCAAGCTGTTTCCAACGAAGTGATTAATGCCTTGCGAGAGCTCCGGACGCCGTACGTGGAATCGAAACCAATGCCTGCGCCGGTAATGCCGACAATCGAGCAATTGACAAACCAGGTGCGGACACAATTGGAGCGTGAAATAAGAATCGAACGAGAGCGGCGAGGACTCTGACGGTGACGACCAAAAGTCTCAAAACAGCATTCATTCGTCCGATCAACGGCTGTCACAAGGACGAGGAGCTCAAAGTGCTTTTCAATCCTGCCGAGTATTCGATTGAGAAGGGCAACACTTTTCAGAGCACGTCGCTGCCTGGCTTGTCCACACCGGTTACGCAGTTTGTAACCGGCAACGCCGACACGCTGACGATGGAGTTGTATTTCGATACTTACACTAAATCCTCACGGCACCCGGATCTGGTGAAACGGGAAGACGTCAGGAATTACACAAGAAAAATAACCAACCTGATGGAGATTGACCGGACGCTACACGCACCCCCGATTGTTGAGTTCATCTGGGGACCTCCACTTGGAACCCCAAAAGGAGTTCAGTTCAAGGGCATCATCGAAAAGGTTTCGCAGAAATTTACTTACTTTCTGGACGACGGTACGCCTGTTCGCGCAACCCTCAGTGTCACCTTCAAGGAATACAGAACCGTCCAGGACCAACTTAAATACCTGAAATGCGAGTCGGCCGATCGGACCAAGCTACGAGAGTTTAAGGAAGGAGACTCACTCTGGCTTCTGGCGAGTAAAGAATACAACGACCCACAGCAGTGGAAAGTAATAGCTGATCACAACCAACTCGACAATCCGCGGCTTATCGCTCCGGGTTCCCTGTTAGAACTGCCGCCACTCACATGACTAAAACGTTCGTACAACTGGAAGAGACGCACCAGGGGTTCTATGTACCTTCGTTCGAGATCCTGGTGAACAACACGGATCTGTTAACGGAGCTGTATATGGAGATCTCTTCGGTTCAGGTGGACAACGTTTTGAAAGGTGGCGATCGCTTTTCATTCACCGTAAACAGCACTTTCGATTTTGAAGAGAAGGACTTTGAGCACCTTGAAGATACGTTCGGGTTTGGAAATTCGGTATTGATTTCGATGGGGTATCAGAATGGCAAGCCGGGTGGCACGAAGCTGCAGGAAATGATCATGGGAAAGATCACTGCGGTGCAGACGAGCTTCCCTGCCAGTGGGCTCCCTCAAATCAATGTCAGCGGGTACGACCTCACCTACTGCATGGGCAAAGGCAAGAAATCACGGCCGCCCTGGCACGACAAAACGGACAGCTATGTAGTGTCACAAATAGCGGGGGAGTATGGATTGGACCCGAAAGTTGTAGACACGGTGGTCCAACACCCAACAACGCACCAGAGCCAGGAAAGCGATGCACAGTTTATCGAAAGACTGACCACCAGAAACGGCTACGAGTGCTTCGCCTTTCTGAAGGAACTGACTTTTCGCCCGCGCCCTAAAAAACCGACAGATCCAGTGGTAAGTCTTGAATGGGGCAAAGGGCTGCTGAGTTTTTCTCCCGAGATCAACATCGCCGAGCAAGTCACAAAAGTTGAAGTCCGCGGATGGGACGTCAATACGAAGAGAGAGGTTGTTGGCACCGCGCAGGCGGGAGAAGAGCCTGGACGCGTTCAAGGACGTAATAGTGGCCCCGAGGTTTTGAAAAAAGTTTGTCGCGAGGAACAAGATTTGAAAGTTCGTGAGTCTGTCTTCTCTAAACAGGAAGCGAAGCGCCGGGCCGACGCGATTCTGAAAGAACGCTCAGAGCAGTTTGTAAAAGGTAGTGGCGAATCGATAGGTATGCCTGAAATCCGGGCCGGCACCTACATTGACCTGAAGGGGATGGGAAAACTCTTCAGCAGACCTTACTACATCGAGCAATGCACCCATACGATTAATAATTCCGGTTATCGCACGACTTTTAGAACGAAGGACACGACCTCATGAGTTTGATGGACTTGCTTCAAGACGAAGAGAAACAAGAAACGGGCACGGTCGAAGGAGTGGCCATCGGCCTGGTTACGAACAATCAGGATCCGGAAAAGCTGGGCCGAGTCAAGGTTAAGTATCCGTGGCAAGAGGGTCCCCGAGAGAGCTATTGGGCGCGGTTGGCAGTGATGGCGGCAGGCAAGGATCGCGGCACCGTGTGGCTTCCGGAAGTTGGAGACGAAGTACTGCTCAGCTTCGACAAAGGCAGCATTGAACACCCATTTGTAATCGGTTCGCTCTGGAACGGTAAGGATGTGCCACCGGAAAAGAACGACGACGGAAACAACGACACGAAGTTGATTAAGACACGAAGCGGACATCAGGTGAAGTTCTTCGAGAAGGCCGGTGAAGAGAAAATCGAGATTAAAACTCAGGGCGGCCACGTGCTGTTGATGGACGACAAAGCGGGCTCGGCTCAAGTGGAGATCAAAGACAGCTCAGGACAAAACAAGATCACGATCAAAACCACGGAAAACAGTATCACGATCGAGAGTGGTCTGAGTCTCAAGATCAAGTCGCAAAGCGTCGATATCGAAGCAGGCGCTTCGATGAACATAAAGGCCAGCGGCACGCTCAGCATTCAAGGTGCGCTAGTCAGAATTAACTAAGGAGTGTAATGGGACAGCCGGCAGCAAGACTAGGTGATCAGACCAGCCATGGAACTCCGTTAGCGCCGGGCATTGGCAGTATCAACGTCCTGATCGGTAACAAACCCGCATGGAGAGCCACTGCTGATTTCCATGCCTGTCCTTTAGTCGATGGTCTAAAGCCACATGTCGGCGGCGTTGTTGCCGTCGGCAGCACGAGCGTCTTGATCAACGGGCTGCCCGCAGCTCGCCAGGGTGACCAGATAGTTGAAGCAGGTGCGCCAAACGCCATTGTTCTCGGAGAGCCGACGGTACTGATTGGGTAGAAAAAACGAGTCATGCCGAAATCATTTCTCGGTCGCGGGTGGAAATTTCCTGTACGGATCGATCCGACTACGGGTCGTATCGCCATGTCAGAGATGGAACAGGACATCAAGGAGTCGATCTGGATCCTTCTCTCGACGGCGCCAGGCGAGCGTTTGATGAGGCCTGATTTTGGCTGTGGCATTCATGATCTCGTCTTTTCGAGCATGAGCACCGTCACGATGGGTTTGTTTGAGAGCCGCGTGCGCGAAGCAATTACTCAATTTGAAGCAAGAGTCGACATCACAAAGCTGGAGGTTTTCACGAAAGAACCGGATAAGGGCAAATTGGAAATCAACCTCACCTGTCAGATTCGCGACACCAATAGCGAATTCAATCTCGTGTTTCCTTTCTATCTGACTGAAGGAGCAGGATGAGTCAGAGGATCACACCACCGGATATTGATCCACGCAAAGCAAGCGATCTGCTCAGGTCGTTGCGGGAGATGGTTCCGCACTATGTTCGCGAGTGGCCCGCAAAAGACGATGACGATCCAGGTGTTGCGCTTCTGAAGTTATTCTCATTTATCGGCGAGGGCGTGATCAGCCGGTTGAATAAGGCACCCGACAGAAATTTCCTGGCGTTCCTCGACATGCTGGGAATTCGTTTGCTTCAGAAGCGACCCGCACAGGTTCCGGTTAGGTTTATTGTCGCCAATGGGATCGAGATCCCGTTCATTGTTGACAGCCGGACACAGGTTTCAGCGCCGCCGTCTGCCGAGCGTCCGGAAGACTTGCCCTTTGAGACTCTGACACCTCTACTCGTTATCCCTTCAACTTTAGCGTCCTTAATTGCTGTAGATCCTGAAAAGGACGCTATCTATAAGCCTCCACCCGGTTTTCTGGAACTCGAGTCAGCGGCAACGCCTCTTCCAGAGCTAATAGTCAGGGCCTTCTCCGGTACAGGCGCAAAGAACCTCCAGCTTGATCCACCCGAGCAAGTGAAGAAGGATGATTTTTTGCGGGTCGACCAAAAAGTAATACAGCGTTCTGGACCAGATCAATGTGTGCCGATCGTCGGAGAGAAAGAATCGAGCCAGAGTGAGCATTTAGTCGTCGAGGACGTTAAAGGCACCGTGGTAACTTTAACGGATCCACTCAAACGAGATTACGTCGAGGGAACCACAGTTCGGAAGGTTACCCAGTTTGAATTGTTCGAAGCAAAGAACTGGCAAGAACACATTCTCTATCTCGCACATGCCGAATATTTTTCGATCAAGAGTGAAGCAGAAATCAAGATACGAGTTCAGCACGCAGGCACAAGTTCAAATCTTCAGTCCTTGACCGTCGTCTGGGAATTCTTTGGAAGTGTCGACGCGCTAAAAGGCGAGCCGGACACGTGGCATAAGTTTGAGATTGAGGCAGACGGATCACTGGGATTCAGTCGCGACGGACAAATTCTCTTAACGAAGCCGGCAGGTGAGATTAAAGAGACGCCCATAGATGGGAAGAAGAGTCGCTGGATCCGAGCAAGACTCGATCAGTCATTACCGTCCAGTCCACCTATCCCTGTGCCAAGGATCGAGTTGATCGATTTCGCGGTGTCGTCTGGCGGAAAAGCCCTTTCGCCAGACAATGCCTTTCATAACGACACGCCGTTGACAACTGATGTGCCGTTTTTTCCATTTGGTACCGAGCCACGAATTTTCGATCGGTTTTCAATTGCGAGTGAGGAAGCGTTTTCAAAACCAAATACCGAAATTGAATTAGACTTTTCCTTAGATGCAACGGAACTACTGGCATCACCGAGTGGCTTCGCCGATGGTAATCGTCTTCGAGTGTTTTCCAGAGCAGTGGCCGGGAAATTACTCGAGTTTCAGATCACGCCCCAAGCGGTTGATCTCGATCGACACGGTACTCCTCTGGATAAGGATCCCACTGTAGCGGGGCCACCGCCCGAAGTTGTCCCTCTTAAAGCTGCCTCGACACCGGCTGTCGTCACTGCCCCAGGAAGAGTTGCAGTTTTCGTTCCCGCGGACGATGGGAAAATCTATGTGCGTTTTCTTCAGACTCAACCAACTGTAAAACGAGAATGGAAGTCACTACGGAAAACGCCGGGAAATTTGCAGTTTGATCCGGCAGCAATTTTCGTAGGAGGAGACTGGCGCGTCTTCGCGGTAGCAGATAACAAACTCTACTCACTACGGCTGGACCCTGCAAAGGTTGAGAATACAAAGCCTCAAACCGACGTCAACGAAGATTGGTCTGCCATCAACGATTCTCCGGAAGTCGATTCGAGTCCTTTCGCGGTTGCAGACGGAGCATCCTTCGCGGTGTTTTTGACAGACGTGAAAGGGATTGTTCACATGCTACGCAACACTGCCTGGACCGCCTTCCCTCCCTCGATTCTTGCTAAGAAGAATGCTCGGCCTTTTGCCCGTCGTAACGCAGGCAATTTTAGAGTTTTTGTAAGGGACACCGGCGATCAGCTTTTATCTTTTGAGTCCAACGATCCAGCCACTAAAAGGACTGGTAAACCGCCTTCGGAATATGTTGGTTCAAATCCTCACGGGTCTCCGGATCTTATCGACCCAATTTACGTTAGAGGTGCGAAGGATAATCGCTTGTGGTCCGCCACAGATGTGCTGCTACTCAACTGGGTTGACCATGAGACCAGCGATGACATTGACCTCAACGGCGATCCTTTCGTGATTAAGAATTCGACCGGCGGCGTTTCCGTGCTTTCTACAAGCAAGAAGAACGTCTTATTGGAATTTCGAATTGATCAGACTGCACTGGCAACGGGAAAGATTGAAGCTGGCCCAAGAAGCATTGTCTTCCTCGACAAGGTTCCCGCTCCGGCCGGCACTTATTACATTCACATTCTCGAGGGACCAGGATTTGAGTCCAGTAATGATGCGGTGCGAAAAATAAAGGATGCTACGAATAAGTTTGTCGTGCTTGAACTGCCACCACTCGATGAGAGTCCGACAATCGAAACAAAATATGATCTGCTCAAAGAGGAAGGCTCGGGAACTGTTACAGCGGTGAGTGCCGCTCACACTCTCACACTCTCATCTGTCGCAGGAATTCAAGTCAATGACCTCATCTTTGTCGAAAACACAGCAGGAAAATTTCAGCTACGAACGATTGATGCGGCGCCAGTAGGTAGCGACGTTCACGTTACGCCGAACCTGGATATTTCAGCGACGTTAATCAACTACGTGATTCTAAGAATTGATGCACAAACCCACGAAGATCACGCTACGCGTTTATCGTCGCTTCGTGCTGTGCTTCCCGCACCAGCTCAAGCGAACGGTTTTTACAACAATAAATTTCTCCGAATAACAAATGGGCCCGGCAAGGATTCTGTTGGCCGAAGAATCAACGACTATTTCGCCGACACCAATAATGTTGTCGTTGATTCTCCATTCCCGGAAGACCCTACAAACGAATCGGAGTTTGCAATCACAAACAGCCCTGTTGGAGAAGCCTGGCACGTTCATGAAGACAAGAGCCAGCCTGATGTGCGGCCGGAATTATCGTGGGAATACTGGAACGGCAAAGGTTGGTTGGCGCTTCAGATTATTGAGGACGACACCAGAAACCTTCTGGTTGATGGAACAATAAAATTCACACTTCCGGACAACGTGCAAAAGACGGAGGTTGCCGGTCAAGAGAACTTCTGGATACGCGCACGAATTGTGGGGGGCGATTACGGCCGGGAGCAGTTTACGTTTAATAAGGATACCGGCGAGATCAAAGTAGAAAAGGATCCTATTCGCCCACCTAAGATTAACTCGCTCGGCATTTCGTATAGCGTGACTGAACTCAAGGAACCGCAATTCTGTGTGACCTTCAATAGTCTGAATTACCTGGACCAAACAGCCGCTAACGTTACTCAAAACAAGAACTTCTTTCCATTTGTTCCCCTCTCTGATGAAGGTAAGACGCTCTACTTCGGTTTCGATCGCGCGTTCAAAGGCGGACCGGTAAAGATTTACTTTGCCGCGAAGGAGTTGGAGGTAGATGAACGAAATAAGCCGAAGCTCCTGTGGCAGTTTGCCTTTGAAAACAACTGGAAAGAATTACTGGCCGAGGACGCGACCGAAGGTTTCACGAGGCCGGATTTCGTGACGCTGAACGTCACTGACGATATTCAAAACCGGCAACAGTTTGGCAAGACGCTGTACTGGTTGCAGGCAACGCTAACCGAAGGTGAATGGAGTAGCTCGCCATTATTCAGTGGCGTGTTTCTCAATACGAATGAAGCCATGCAAGCACGCACAGTGCTCGACGAAATACTTGGCTCGAGTGTAGGTGTAAAAAATCAGAAATTCGAATTTCAGCAGAAGCCGGTAATTGAAGGGGAAGAAGTCCGCGTACTGGAAGCGCTAACAGACGAAGAGCGAGAACAACTGTTGTTGGCTGAAGGTGAAGATACAGTGCGGAGGTTCACTGACCAGGCGGGCCGTGTTCTCGCAACCTGGATCAAGTGGACCGAGGTGCCGGAGTTTTTTGATTCCGATAGCAACAGCAGACATTACCGCCTGGATCGACACACGGGTGAAATTGAATTCGGCGACGGAATACATGGCCGCATTCCGCCTGCGGGGGGCGACAACATCGTTGCGTTTAGATATCAGGCCGGTGGCGGAGCTGCAGGAAACGTAAAACCCGGAGAGATCAATTCGCTGATCACAGCCGTTGCGGGAGTCGACTCCGTCATAAATCCGGTCGCCGCCGGGGGTGGATCTGATGCCGCTACAAACGAAGAAATGCTCACCATTGGACCGGCACAGATTAGTCATCGTGATCGAGCTGTCACGCCTGACGATTTTGAACGGCTGGCCCTGGAAGCGTCTCGTGAAGTGCGAAAGGTCCGCTGTTTGCCAAATCGTAATGCCAGCGGTCGCCGTGAATTGGGTTGGACCACGGTGCACATAGTGCCCGACTCCGAAGAACGAGAGCCGGTTCCCTCGTTGGGACTTCGCCGGGTAGTGCAGCGCTACCTGGCTGACCGTGCAGACGTAACGCTGGTCGATCAGAAGCACATTGTAATAGGACCACCCAAATACGTGCCTGTAACTGTTGAGGCGACGGTTTACGCAAAATCGCTCGACCTCGTCGCCAACGCCGAACAGAAAGTCAAAAAAGGGCTCGAGACGTTTCTTCATCCTCTAAAAGGTGGGCCTGAGAAACAAGGTTGGGAGTTTGGTCGAGATCTCGCGGCTTCGGATCTGTACGCGCTGCTCGAGGACATTGACGAAGTCGATTACGTGGGTTCCCTACAGTTGTTTTTAGGAAATTCACCCAGCGGTGAACAAGTCGAAGTTGAGGCGGATGCTCTTATCGCAAGTGGTAGACACAGGATTACGACGACCGTTGCACCGGAGAATAAATAGATGGCGCTAGTGCTGCCAAATCTGGACGACAAGCCCTTTGAGCAAATCGTCGAAGAAGCTCGCCAGCTCATCCCGAGTAATGCGCCTGAGTGGACGGACCACAATGTCCACGACCCAGGCATTACGTTCACAGAGCTGTTCGCCTGGTTGGCTGAGATTTCGCATTACCGGCTCAATCGCACGTCGGCAGCAAGTTTTGAGCGTTTCTTTTCACTAATGGGTGTGACTCCAGAATCCGCTCGAGCGGCCGAAGTCACAGTAGCTTTTGAATTCAATCCTCTGTCTCAAGGTTTATTAATTCCCGCCAACACCAAAATGTCGGCGATTGGAATTGATGATGCCCCATTCCAGACTCTCGTCGATCAGTATTTGACCAAAGCGAAAGTCAAACGTGTCGTCACTGAAGCCGGAGGACGGGAAACCGTTCAGACAGCGGCAGAGAAAAATGAAGCCGGACATTATGAAGCTTTTGGACCATCACCCGCAGCTGGCGATTTCCTCCGACTCGAATTCGAGAATTGGTTTGACGAACCACGAGGCCAGTTCCATGTGACGCTGTTCGAAGACGATTTGCCTGCCAGAAAACCGTCTTCTGACAAGCCTGAAGCTTTCGAACCTTCCGCAAAGATTAGCTGGGAATACCGGAGCGACGCGCCGGGTGTTGCTGAAGAGCAATGGACTGAACTGAAAGTGATTCATGACGGAACGTTGAGCTTCTCGCAAAGTGGCGACGTCGTATTCGAGTCACCAACCCAACCAGCAGCACGCCAGCACAAAGAGCTCCGGGCGGTTGTCCTTGAAGGCCGGTTTGAGATTCCACCGCGCGTCGTCGCGATTCGCACAAACACGGTTCGGGCGCGTCAAGTTGAAACAATTGTAAATGACGATCTCGGGCCGGGTCTGGGTACTGCGGATCAATTGGTCCAACTGAAGAAGTTTCCGTTGTTCATTAACAATCAGGTAGATGATGGGCCATTTCAGGTCGGAGAGGTCCTCGACTGGGAAGCGCTCACTGCTCGACTAAAAGACGCTGAGAATCTCTACAAGTCGCCACGCAAAGAAATGGTGATTTATCTCCGGGAGAAGCTGCGAGCGGTAGCCGGTGATGATATCTCTGCTGCCCCTTCTGACTTCCGAAACCTCGAGTATCGTTTGGCCCAGGCTTTTAATCAGCTGATAAGTGATCCTGATCTATACCAGCGTGAGAAATTCAAAGACTTAAACATTCCGGAAGAAATCATTGAGAGTCGCCGTTGTCGGAATCAAAGTACGACCCGGCGATTAAACCGGCTGATATTGCAGTTGGTGTTTCCGGATCTCGTAGTGAGCGATCGTTGCGAAATTCAGGTGGGAGTGCGTGCTGACAATGTGGAGGATGAATTCAAGACGTGGCGCACCTGGCAACGAGTTGAAGATTTTATCAAGTCCGGCCCGGATGACTATCACTACGTCCTTGATCCTGAGGCTGGCACGGTTCTTTTCGGCAATGGCTTGAATGGGAGAGTGCCGCAAACAACAGAACTCATTCGCGCTCGTTTCTATCGTCACTCTCAACTTGAACAGGGAAACATCAAGGCGGGACATCAATGGGTCCTGGATCGCGTACCCGCATCCACGCCGATTGTTAGTAGGGTCAATTTAATCCCCGCGTCAGGTGGAAGAAGCAAAGAGAGTGTCGACGAAACAAAGATTCGAACTCGTGCAGTATTCCATAAGGAGCGAGCGGTTTTAACAAGGACCGACTATGAAACTCTAGCCACCAACACGCCCGGTCTTAGAGTCGCCCGCGCCAAACTAGTCGCTAACTTTAATCCGAAATTCCGCTGTCTGAAGCTGCCTGGCGAAGTTACGTTGATTGTTGAAGCTCAGCCCCCGCCGCGAGCTGCATTTCCTAATGCGACTCCGATGACACCGAGTAAAGGTTTTCTGGCGACCATAAAAAACTACGTCGAAAGCCGGCGCGTGGTGACAACTAACGTCAACGTAATTGGCCCGGAGTACGTCAAGGTGAGTGTGTCGGGGAATGTGTTTCTCAAGAAGCGAGTTTCAGAGTCTGAAACTCACGAAAGTATTAACCGCGCGTTGTCTGAGTTCTTTGATTCCGTTTCTGGCGGACCGGTGGCGGGTCAAGGATGGCCATTCGGTCGCTCGATCTTCCCTTCTGAAATCAGTCAGCAACTCGTAAAGGTCGATGGTGTCGACTATGTGACAAAGATTGCAATCAACGGACTCGAACCCGGCAAGCCTTTACGAATGCCATATAACGGCTTGCCCACTCCGGGGAAGCATTCAATTACAACGGTGACATTCGAAGCCCGCAGACAGAATGCGGGTTCAGCGCAACAGAGGAAAAACTGTGGCTGATAGTGAATTCAAAGTTCAAGTAATTGAGACCGATGCTCAATGGAAGAGCGGCTTGTGGAGCAGTCTGGATTTTAACTCCGATGGACTCTCACTGTTTCTCAATCCGGTGTTTGAGTCGTTTGTGATTCCCGAAAGGACTGGTTTCCGCGGTGACGACATCGTCGTCGACGAGTGCGGTCAAACATATTGGACCGAGCGTGAAACCAGCGATGCCAACACGTGGAGTCTTTTCCGTCACAACCCCCTTACCAATCAGGTGGAACTGATTCTGAACTTTGGTCCATGCAGCGAAATCAATCCGCGCGAAATATGGCTCGATCAAAACTATCTGTGGATATTTGATCGCGACGTAGACGAGTCCGGGAAACCACTGCCGAAAGGCCGGATGCTGGCCTTTTCCAGAGACAACTTCCAAATCGTCCTCGAGTTCGAGATCGAAGATGACCTCATCGATATCGACTTCCAACCCAACGGATACTTCTATGCGATTACGAAGAAGGATTGCCGGACGCAGGTCTGTCGTTACTCGACCTCTGTTCCGCCGGGAAAGAACAAATGTTTCACAGTAAACACGTCAATCGATCCGGTCGCTATCGCTGTGAATAAAAATGGCGTGGTTTATCTGCTCGATTCGGTCAGAGGCAGATTCATTAGGTTCGAGCCCGAAACCAGGAAAGAAACTCCTTTATGTAGCGCTGAGAACGTACTTAAGGGCTTCGAGCCGACCGCGATGCAAATCGACGGACGAGGCGTGTTGTTCGTCGCCTTCAATAAGCCGGGGGTGAGCCTTCACATGTTCGACCAGGATGGCTCATATCTCGGCGAGGCTGAGTTACCTTCAAAGATAACGAGAATCGATGGGATTGGCTTCGATCGAGAGGGCGGCATTCTCCTCGCAACCGATATCGGTCTTGCCAAACTGTTGTTAACAAAAAGTCCCGTGGGCCACTCAGGTTCGTTCTATTCAAGAACGCTGGACAACGGACAGCTAAAGAGTTTGTGGCACCGCATTGCACTGTGTGGTCGAATCCCCGCCAATGCGAGCGTCGAAGTCTATTACCACACCAGCGATGATGCGTCGCTCAAGGCTAATTACGACGAGTTATTCAATGGCAGTGGATCAGCAGAACAAAGAAGCACTGCAATCGACAGCTTGATGAAGACGTTTTGGGTTGAACCAGAGATCTTCACCGGAAAAGAACGACCCAAAACTCGTAATCAAAAGCCCGGACAAGCCGATGTCGAGGTTATTGAGAAGCCTGATCTTATTCTCGATCCAAACCAGGGCAGATATCTCTGGCTAAAGCTCAAACTGACCACGTTTGATCAAAAGAGTCGTCCGTCGATTCGCTCCGCTCGGATCTACTACACGAGAATTTCGTACCTCAGGTACTTACCGCCCGTGTATCGAGAGGATCCTGTTAGCGCGGCCTTTCTCGAAAGATTCTTGTCAATGTTCGAAACGAGTTTTGACTCGCTGGAGCAGGAGATTAATCAACTCTTTAGATACTTCGATCCAAAACTAACACCAAAAGAGTTTCTGCCGTGGCTGGCATCTTGGATCAACCTCTCGTTGGATGACGAAGTTTCGGAGCAACGCGTACGTCAGTTCATTCGACGTGCGGCCAGTCTCTACCGTCGCAAGGGAACACCTGGAGCGCTGGTTGAGTTTTTGGAAATCTACACGGGCAAGTCCGTTCACCTGACTGAATACCTGCGGGACCTTAGACCAATGGTCGTCGGCGAAAAGGACTCAACGTTAGGACGCGGTCTGGTACTACTCGGCAGTGGTCCTCGTGGGATCCGAGTCGGCGATACAAGTGTTGTCGGTTATTCCGCAGTGCGCGACCGCGTTAGTGATCCTGATGAGCCGTTTCTATCGCTCGCACGTCGTTTTGCGATAGGCATTGACATGGACCGCGAGGAGCTTGAAAGACGAAGGCTGACGTTACAGAGAATCGTTGCCGAACAAGCTCCTGCGCACACGATTTGTACGATTCGCAGCATATCTGATCAGGGAATGGTCGGTAAGGCAGTATTGGGTACTACAGCAAAGATCAACGAGAGGCCGCCTTATCGCGTTGGACTGACGCAGTTAGGTGCCGGTGCCTCGATCGGCAAACCGCAGCGTGGTCTGCGACTTGAGCGTGGAGCATGGATTGGCAGTTCGGGCCAGCTTTGATCGGCTGCGTAAAAGATGAAAGGACTGATTATGAAGCAACACTATGATCCGAAATGCGGTGTTTGCGCAACTCCTCAACTTGAGCGCAACAACTACTTTTATGGCAAGCAGTTTACTGTTCGCGATCTGCTGCAGGAACAGTCCTATTTTAACGATAAGCGGTACCTGATAAACCGCATGGTCCTTGGCTGGGGTGTGGTGTGTGGTCTTCAGGTCTACTGGGATCCAAAAGGTGGAAAACTTGTCGTTACGCCGGGTATGGCGTTGGACTGCTGCGGGCGGGAAATCGTTATTTGTGAAGACAAGCACCTCTCCTTTGATAAAGATGATGAAGATTATTGTCTTCAAGATGATCAGCGACCTGAGGGGAAATTCGTTTTATGTCTGGAATATGACGAATGTCATTCAGAGCCAATAGACCTTCCGCCGGCCGGCTGTGACGAGAAGAGCAAGCGGGAATACAACCGAATTCGCGAAACATACCAGCTGCGCTTGAAACCGTGGGATGAAGCATGTCCAAAGGAACCTCCCAAAGAGGTCGAATGCCCGGACCATTACAAACACGACGCCATCAATGATGGCCCATATCCGCCGCAAACTTGTAAAAGCCCAAATGTTCATCACTTCCTGTGTGGGAAGCTTAAGAACTGCCCTGAATGCGAGAGCTGCGACTGTGTGATCCTGGCGACGATTACTTTTCCACCAAAGCAAGGTGGTGGCTACCAGGATGCAAAACAAGGTGGCTATCAGGATCCAAAACACGGTGGCGGCCATCAGGATCCGACCGTCGATTCCTGCACGAACCGGAAATTCGTTTACAACAACACACTCCTCTATGACCTGATCAATTGCTATCACGGCGACTTGCCTCACATCGTCGACTTTAGTTGGCGACAGCATGCATACCCAAATCGCGAAATGACCTTTGACGTGTTTTTGCAAATGATAAATGAAGGCGTGACAGTTTATTTCGACCAGGACATGGTCGACGCATCTTTGAACATTCATACCTTCACGATCGCCTATCTCTATCGTGAGACAGGAACCGGAACTTATCTAAGAAAGCAAATACCGGTAGAGTCGATTCGTTCGGGCAAAAGTGGGGATTGTTACACAGTGACCTTACACGCGAGACCCGATTGGATTAAAGACGAGTTGGAAACTCCAAATTCTGAGCTGAGGGCTGACACACGTTACGAGCCTGGCGTGGATGTCGAAATCATCCTGCGAGGAAGCCGGATATGGAGTAGGAATGGAAAAGGTCTCGATGGAGAGTACCTCGCAGACAAACTACCTACCGGCAATGGCACGCAGGGCGGTGATTTTTTCGACTGGTTCAGGGTCATGCCGTCTGAAGAGAAGCCTAAAGGCAAATCTTATGAGGGCCAGTTCTAATCGCCAGACTGACACCGCGAGAGATTTGATAAGGCCATTAATTAGCACTATCGATGAAGGAGAAGATCATGAGCGCCAACACTGAAACGTGCGCCAACAACGACAAGAGCGTATGCGATTACAACGAGTTCAGACGCCTGCGATACTTCCATGGCATGTTGCTCGACGAAAAAGACTTTCGCGAGGAACAGCAGTACCACGCAAAGAAGCGTCGATTACTGAATCGTATGCTGCACGGATCAGGTGTAGTTTGCGGACTCGAGCTCAGAGGCAAAAAGGGTAAACGGTCGATCCAGGTTACTTCCGGACTGGCACTTGATTGTTCCGGGAATGAGATCTGGGTATCGAAGGACCTGAAGATTGACCTCGCGTCGTTGTTGCCACCTAAGAATAAACCGAAAGGTGAACCCGAATGTAAGCCGGTTGACGGAGAAGACAATCTGAAAACCTACTATATCGGCATTCGCTACGACGAAAAGCCTACCAACCCCGTCTCGGTTTACTTACCGTCAGGAGACTGCGAAGAGCGCACGTGCGAAAACTC
The DNA here is from genome assembly GCA_036003745.1 of Pyrinomonadaceae bacterium. Lineage (GTDB taxonomy): Bacteria > Acidobacteriota > Blastocatellia > Pyrinomonadales > Pyrinomonadaceae > PSRF01. Next base: position 65,478 of record DASYSD010000095.1, on the reverse strand, counting down.
CCGGTGGAAAGAAGGCTATTGCGTCGAGATCGTCGAATGTTGCTATGACGACGAAACACCAGGGCTGCTGAAAAATCTTTGCGACTGCGAAGGTAACGGACCGCTGGATAAGGAAAAATATAAGGGTTCGTGCGGCAAGTGCGGACCTGATCCCAGTGAAACAAAAGACCCAGCGGCAGGCACCCAACCGGATCCGGCAAGAGCTAAAGAGTGGTGCGAATGCATGGTTTTTGAAGAGTTTTGTGAACAGTCAGTCCCCTGCCCCGAATGTTGTTCATGCGATCACCCGTGCCACGTAATCCTGGGGCAGATAAAAATCGATCCTCAGACTGGCCTCCTGGAGACAGTCTGCATGAATGAGTGTCGTCGTTACGTTTTAACTGGTCGGCTTGTGCAGCAGGTGTTTTTGCGAATCGTCAGCGGTGCAGAAGATCGCTTTCAGGTAAAGATCCCGGACAAAGATCCAGTTAAGCTTAAAGTGGGGGAAAAGTTCGCTGATTATATCTACAACCCAATTAAGGCTCTTTGTTTTTGGCTTTTCTACCGTGGGAAGGGAGGCGATTTCGACTTTCTCGGATGCGACATGAAGCCTCTTCCGGTAGAGAAGGAAGTGGAAAGGCTGGTCATTAGAAACCAGGAGGTGACTAACTTATTAACTACCGTCCAGAGGGAGCATGAGGCCGTTACGAACCGTCTGAATGTTCTACAAAAACTGGCTCCGGTGGATCTTCTGAAGAATCAAATAGAATTGACTAAAGATACAGGTCCTGAGGTCCCGGCAGAGAAGCCAACAAAACCCAAGAAGTAGGCTATGCAGCAGAAGACGCTATCAAAGCCGAGGACAATCTCCCGAAGCAGTCTGCCTAAACAGTCTGTCGTAAAGTCTGCTGTCAAGCATCCACTGACAGGCTTGCAACAGTCGATTGGCAACCGGGCTGTACAGCGTTTGATCCAGTCTCATTACATTCAAGCGAAATTAAACGTAAGTTCACCTGAGGATCCGTTAGAGCAGGAAGCGGATCAGGTCGCAAATACAGTGATGCGAGCGCCGCCAGTTCCAAGCGCGAACGTTTCTAACCAAATTCAGGCTGCCCGCATCTACCGCAAATGTTCGAACTGTGAGAAGGCAATGCAGCGCGAAACGGTCGATGAGGAAGAAGAAAGCCCTGCGGGAACACTCCAGAAGAAAACCAGTTCCGTCGTTACGCCGCAAAGTCACGCTGTCGAAACAGTCGTCGGCAACAGTCGAGGCGGGACATTGCCCAATTCGGTGCGCCGTTTCTTTGAGCCACGATTCGGCCATGACTTCGGCGGCGTCCGACTCCATACCGGCACACAAGCGGCTGAATCAGCTCGGGCACTGAACGCTCGTGCCTACACCACGGGAAACGATGTTGTATTCGGTGCCGGCCAGTACTCGCCCGACACTAATGAAGGAAGGAAGCTTCTGGCCCACGAACTCACTCACGTAGTGCAACAGTCAAACAATCTCCGACCGTCGTCCATGCCGGGTGTGCAACGAAAATGCGAGGGCTGCACTGATGAAGAAGATAAAGCCAAGCAACCAATGCGTCACGTTTATCGAAAGGCGTCGTCGATCGAATTCGAGAATACTGTCTCTGACGCATTTCCCTCTCGGGGAGACATGAAATCCAAATGTCCCACGGCGGCGGCCGCCCCTTCTTCCTTTTCGCTTGGACCGAGGAGTGCTGCTGATATCGCTACCTGGAATGCGTGCAAATGGGGCGGCACCAGACCCGACCCGCTAAAGGTGGACACTGATTGTTGCGAAGATGGGGGTAACTGGCAGCTCATCGTGAAGAAGGTGCGCTCCAAGGTAACCACTCATAGTCGGCATTTGAGCGGACAGAATGAGGCAACTGTACCCAGCTCAACCTCGGGTAACTTCTGCGATCAAGTGACTGATTTGGACGCTCTGGGGAGGTGTGCTGGAAGTTGGTACATGCTTAGCGCCGTCAAAGCGCACGAAGCCATCCACTATGACGAATGGAAATCAAGTTTCCCCACCGATTGGCCGGCTCTGGAAACGAACATCGAGGGTTTGACCGTTCCGGCATCCGGAGCAACGAAGACCAAGGCGAAGGCTGAGGCGCAGATGCGTTCAAACGCGACCTTCACCAAAGCCTTGGATACATCCGTCGGCGGCGGTAACTTTCCGACCTTCTGGGCGATTGCTGACCCCAACGCGAATACGAACGCCGCTGAACGCGCCGTCGTAGACCCTCGGATTGAAGCGATTTGTAAACATGCCAAGAAGAAGGCATGGTCGCCTGGCGCATGCGCCGTATGTAGCGCCAAGGGAATCACCTGATGAAACCACCCAACGACACGGGCACTGCGGGTATCCTCGGGCAAACTGCCAACTGGCCCAGTTGCCAGGTACTTATGATCCACACGGGCCATCTCCGAAACGCAAACGCGCCGCGGATCAACTGACAAGTTGGATCAACCAGAGAACGTAAGCACGTAACCGAGACGAGAGTCGTTCGATGGACTGCAAATGGCTTGACCTTCTTGGTCTCGTAATCGCGATGAGCGGGGCGATCGTGCTCGCTTGTGCATTGCTTATTTCGCGAAAGCAGGCATTGAGAGTAGGTGTGGCTCGGGTAGCGGATGATGACGACGAGTTGAACGTTAAGCTTCCCCACGTGCGCAGGAAACAGCGTGAGTCGCGTTTTGCATTGATCGGGGTGGTTCTTTTGGTCATTGGTTTCCTGCTTCAGATTGCAGCGAGTTGGGCCACGATCGACTAATGGCCACAATCGACTAATGGAACGCCAGGCAGTAGCAAAAACTCAGCAGAACGCCTCAGCTCGCGATAATCGGGCTCAGAGAAATTCCGGGGGTTGCTCATCGCCCGCCAATCAATTGCTGCAGCTGCAGCAGTCTGTCGGCAACCAGGGCTTGCAACGTTTGATTCGCCTTGGGTACTTACAAACAAAACTAGACGTTAGCGCACCGGAAGATCCTCTTGAAGAAGAGGCCGACCGCACTGCCGAGACCGTAATGCGTTCGGCTTCGGATGGAGTTTTCCCTCGAATTTCGAACAGCAGCATCGCTTCACATCGTATTCCATCTGACAAACACCTTGATATCGCAAACGAACACTCAATGCTTCAGCGAGTGCCTTTGGCAGTGAGGGACGATGACGATGAGGAAAAGGTGTTTAGGAGTCCTGAAAATGATCGAGATGACGACCAGGAGCACTCGTCAGCCAGTGAGCCGATCATTAAACGAAAGGAAGAAGAACCGTTTGATGAAACTGATCTAATCGATCGAAAGCCACAGGAAAACTCTGGAGCGCCTCAGACTCCTCGTGGATTCTCATCCACGTTAAACGAACTGTCTGTCGCCGGCACACCGATGTCTGCAGAAGTTCGTTCATTCTATGAAAATCGATTCGGTTCTAACTTCGGCGGAGTCAGAATTCATACTGGCCCTGAAGCAACAAGGCTTACCAGGTCGATCCAAGCCAAGGCGTTTACGCACTCGAACCACATCTATTTCGCTGACAATCACTACGACCCTGCTTCGACCGCGGGCAAGAAGCTCGTGGCCCATGAGCTGGCTCACGTAGTTCAGCAAAGTGGGGGATCGGGTGGTCACCTTGGGCCATCTACCCTGTCAATCGGCAGCGCAAGACCGGTTCAACCCAAATCCGACGAAGGCACGGCCGCGGATGCGATCGAAGCCGATGCCGATGCTGCAGCCGCTGCCGTCATGAATGGCGCACGACCTGCGGTTGCCGACATTTCGTTGACCGGCAAAAGCAACGGTCGCTTGGCGGACAAAGGGGAAAAACCCGCGCCTAAGCCTTTCCAACCTAAGGGAACCTACAAGATCACGAAATCCGCCGGATCTTACCTCTATCAATTCAATTCCGCGGATGTCTTAGCTGCGCCTGATGTTTGGGAGTTGGGTGCCCGTAGGCACTTCAGAAGCATCTTCCCTTCAGCGCCAGCCGGCGCGGAAGACAAGATTGTCAAGGCAATAACTAAGAGAATACTCTCAGGTGCTGATGCGAAGGAAATCGCTAAAACAGAAGACACTGTTGAAATAAGAATCCTGCCGGAGCTCCATGAGGGAATGGTAGCGGACATGAAGGCTACCTTTCCGAACGTGAAGGCGGCCGTTCCGATCGAAGCAACGCATGCACTTGAGGAAGGCCCGCCAACTCAAGCGCCGCCACCCTCCACCGCACCACCGGGAGAGGTGCAGTCCGTTAACGGTCAAACTGTCACTCTCCCGAAGGATTTGAAACCAGACGAGCGAGACAAGGTCCTCAAGGTTCTCAAAGAGATCACTGTTCCAGCCGATCCAAATCAGAAACCTGATCAACAGCCACCCGAGCTCTTCCTTACTGCAAAGGCTATTGAGCTATTACTTCAAATTGAGAACCGTCCCGAAATTATAGCGCGCTTGAAGGGCGCGTCCGGGACGGGTAAGGCCAACCTGCTCGAATACTCCATTGAAACCGCCATTGCGGACGAGGCAAGAGAACAAGCACGAAAGAGACTGAGTCTTGATGAATTTACCGGCTCTGCACGCGAAGACCCGATCGTGAACCGGCCCGTGCATGGTGAGATTAAGAATCTCACGGGTTATCTGGTTCCGACTCAGGAGGCGCGCTTCATCTTTGAAGTTCTCGACGATCGCGACGCCTTCCGTGTGCCGATGATAAGCATTCAATGGTTTGCCTATCCGAAAGGTGAACCGAACAAGAGAGTTGATTCTGAAGTAACGAACTACATCCCTGTGCGTTCTGAGGGATTATTAAACGACAAAACATTCAACGTTACCTTCGACAAAGCGGGTGAGTATGTAATCGAAGCTTTGGTCCAGCATAACTTTTTCCGACCAAATACATTCATGGAACCCGCGAGGGTGGTTACTGAAACCGCACTCGCCGAAGAGATAAACAAGGAAGAACTTGAGGGTTTTGCCGGACCGGGCGCCACGACTCCGCATTTGTATAACATCGGTGGCGGGGGACTGCAGATGGGCACGGTTGCTCGGGGGCAACTGGACCCAAAGGCCACAATCTTATCCATCGAAAATCGCCTTAAAACTGTCGCCGATGAAGAGAAGTTAGTTAGAGATCTGATCGCGAAGTACAAAGGCCAGGACACGAGGGAAGCGAAGGAGGTTACCAAGTGGGCTAAGAACTACCTCGAATCCATTGAAGAGTCGAAGAGTTCCCTCAAGAAGGACAAGGGAGGGATTCCACTTGGTGTGCGTGGTGTGTTTGTCAGCCGTGAGAGTGAGGTCCCTACGAAGGCGTTGACTCTGCTGTGTTACTTCTTCCGAACGTCCGGTGGCTATCTCCTGATCCTTCGAGACTTCACGCAGTTATATGAGAAGGAAGATTACAGGTTTGAAGCCAGCGATAAGACGATCGAAAAATCAGAAGAGAAAGCTTTCTTGAAGCAAGCGGATGCCTATCCGTTTGGAACCCTTTCAATTACATTTCAGTCTTATGATGAGACGACTAAAAAACCTACCACTCAGTTCATTCGTTTTGAAAAAATCACGGACACGCCAGAGAAGAAATTAAAGAAGTTTCTTTTCGGCACGGCAGTCGATATCGCCGTCAATCTGTTCGCGGCGATCCTAATGATCATTCCCGGATTGCAGGTGCTGGGAATAGTCCTGGCCATTGCATACAACTCCGCCAAGGTCGTCTCGGAACTTGAAGATGCAGCAAACAAGGGAACACTAACCAGCGGCAAGATCGGCATCGGCTTGGCGCAGATAGCCCTCAATGTCCTTCCCGTAGCTGGGAGAGGCGCGAAAATTCTGACGATTGCCGGAAAGAGCTTCTACGTTATGGAGGCGGTTAATGTCGCCGGCAATATTTTACTCATCACACAGCAGGGGATGAGTGAAGTCGACAAGTTGCGCGACGGTGTAATCAAAGAGTTAGCCACGCTCGACGACAAAATCAAAAAACTCGAAAGCCAAAACCAAGCTCATCCTGATTTACCAGACCTTAAGAAACGCCGGAAGGAACTAATCAAAGAAGGAGAAGACGCAACAGTCAACGTATTTTCGGGTCTGCTTGCACAGCAAGCCATGATGATGGTGGGACAGCATCTCGTCATGGGTTACATGTCGCGGAAGTTCAGCGTCGGACAATTAAAGACTGAAGGAACTTTTCGACATGAAAAGAATGCTAAGGCACGTTACGACTTCAAAGAAGGCGTAATAATCGGTGACGAACTAAAGATTTCTCCAGCCGAATTAGATCGGTTCCAGCTACAGCATGCTCAAAACAAAGTCCTTGAAGGAACCGTTACAAATCCTGCTGATCGACAAAAGATTGTTGAAGCATTGGGTGATCGACTCATCGAAATAAAGACCGGCGCCCCAGCGACACAACTTAAACAAGAAGGGGGCACGACCGTTCTCGAAGTCCAGACCGGAGCTAAAGCCGCAGATATTCTGAGCGAAGCGCAAAAGGTAAGCACTCTTCCGCCACCGCCCGCCGAGAAGCCGCCGCCGCCGCCACCAAAGAAGGGTGAGGCGGCCACCACCAAGGAAGCAAAGCCGGCACCCGAAGATACGTTCAAACCCGTCGAGCCTAAAAAGGAGCCGGTTGTTGAAAAGGAGCCGACGGTAGAAAAGCCTCCTCCCGACGAAAAGACAATTGAAGCCCAGGCTGAAATCGCTCCTTCGCTCGAAGCGCAAGCGAAAGCCGCATATCAGGCTGCAAAGAAGAAAGGCTACGGAGGTAAGTACACCGAGGAACAGTTCATTGAACAATATAAAAAGAATAAGATCTACGATCTCGAAACGGACCATTGGATCAATGCCGAGAACGTTGGTAAACCCCCACCTGAACCATTCCCTGCTGGCACCAAAGCCGACATGATCGTCGAGCGATTAACTGGAACAGGCTCTAAGTCATCCTTCAAAGAGTATTTCGAAATGCTCAAGAAACAGGGCATCGCAGACGATGCGAAGTTGCGCGCGACCGTCGAAGAAGTTCGCAAGGAGTTTGACCTCGATACCAAAGCCTCAACGGTCGATGATGTTCGTCACGCTCTGAAGGAGAAGTTCCGTCCGGAGGTTGTAAAGAGAATGTTCGAGGCGCCCGATGGGACCAAGCTTGACCCAAAGGCAAGCCATAAGAAGATGCTTGAGGTTACCGAAAAGCTGAACTCAGCTGACAAGGGAACTTTGACGGAGGAATGGGTGCAGAAGACCCGCGAGGCGGCAGGAGTTACAGACGCACCACAAAAAGTAAATGTAAAGCAGTCGGATCATCCTGCCATGAGCCAAAACCGTCAGCTGGATCGCATTGAGGGAGAAAGCATCAACGAAATTAAATCTACAGACGACTATCTCAGTACAGACGACAAGGCCGAAATTAGTGACCACCTGAAGTTGATTGGGACCGAGGGTGCTACAATCACTGTAAAAGGAAAACCGAGGATTCTAAAGAGCGAGAAGTTAACCTTCCTGCATCCCGAAGGTGCGCGCAAGAATCTCGACTACATAATCGAACAATTGGAAGCCCATGATAACCTTTCGGTCGAAGTCTTCAACAATGCGGGTGAATCGAAGGTGTTCACGAAGTCTGATGTGACAGGGGCTAACAAAGGAAAAATGCACGAGTTCTTAGGGAAGAAGTATAAGCCATGAAAGTGACTCTGGAATTGGGATTTGCAGGATCTGATTTGATCACAATTGCGCGTCGTCTGCAGGAGGTGTTTATGCCGAACGCTGACGCTCCAGACTCCCTGTATGTTGATGGGAAAAAAAAAGTGACAGACGATTGGCTTGAGAAGTGGTCATCTCAATCTCCAGATTTCATTCGCGCGAAATGGGAAGACCGAGGTTGGATACGTCTTGATCCGGGGACAATTGTTAAGATTTCGGTAGAGAATTACGAGCTTGATCCGCTCATCGTACTCGAGTTGCTGAGCAAGATACCGTTCACAGTCTGTTCCGCGGCGACCATCTTTCCAGACTGGGTTGATCGCGATACTGGCGAAAAGTACCAGGCGCCAAGTTTCGGCGACATGCACTGGCGACATGGCTGGGGCTGTTTCTTCCGTGGCGAAGGACACAAGCGTCTGGTTTCGCGCAAGTGGCTGGAATTCGGCCCCTGGCGGTATCTCCGGGGACCTGGCGATACCAGCCTCGTACAGTTTCACGACCTTGAAGCTGACGCACAAACGGCATTGAAGCAGGCGCAGCCCGGTCACGAACGAATCGGAATTTCTCCAGTGGGGGGCTATCTCCAAACTAACTTCGTTTATTCGCATGATTTGAAAGGGCTGTATTACCCTGCAGAGCGCAAGCTTCATGTTGTGGTACCCGTCAACGAAAGCGTGACGCAACGTGAGATGTTGGATGCCTGTGCCGTTCGGCTGTATCAAACGCTTGGACCCGACCAACCTGTCAACAACGTGGTTTATGTCTTTGTAGAAGAGGAGAGCGCTCGCGCCCATCTTCATGAACTTTGGTTGCGCGATCTTGAATGCCGGGTCTTCATTGAGGGTAAAGAGGTAAACCTCAGCGCCGATTATAACCCTACACCCGTCAAACCGGATTGGGTGAGAGCGCTGGGTTCGGAATGATGCAGGAAATCTGAAGTGTTTCTCGTCGCGGCCACGACGGAGATGGATTTATGCCACACGTAAAGAGCAAAGTGGAGCCGGTCGCGCGAAAGGCTAATCACAAAACGGCGCGGCCGGTCGGATCATCTACTGCCAGGCATCCGGTGCTGGAGTTGCAGCGGTCTGGTGGGAACCAAATTGCTCAACGATTGATTCGCTCTACGCTCATCCAGGCAAAGTTACAAGTCAGTACGCCAGAGGATCCATCTGAACGGGAAGCAGATCGTGTTGCCGACACTGTTATGCGTATGGCGCAACCGACTGTGTCGAGACAACAAGTCCAACAAGCTACCGATCAAGTAGAGAAAGACGACCACATCGTTGCACGGAAATCAAAGCCACATATTCCTGTGGCGGTACGTGAGGATGACGAAGAAGAAGAAACGACAGTGCACAGGGTCTGCGATGAGTGTGAAGAAGAGATGGTCCAACCGAAATCCTTCGGTGGTCAGTTGCAACTATCGAGAAAGACGACGGACGCAACCGGTCCAACAACTACTCCCTCCGTCTCAGCGAATATTCACGCCATGAAAGGCCGTGGTAGTCCCCTGCCCGCAGCCACGCGCGCATTTTTCGAACCGCGGTTTGGTACGGATTTTAGCGATATACGTTTACATACAGATAAACGAGCCGCTGACACGGCAAAGTCGATAAAGGCAAAAGCCTTCACTGTTGGACGGGATATCGTTTTTGCCGCCGGTCAGTACGCGCCTGAATCAGGAGAAACGAATCGATTGCTGGCGCATGAGTTGACACACACTATTCAGCAAAGACCTGGTTCAACAAGTGGTGCGCCGATCAATCTGAGAGTAAGTCACCACAGTGATTCGGCAGAACAGGAAGCGAGTGCTGCCGCTCGTGCGGTTCTTGCGGGCGGAAACTTCTCGGTTCTGACAAATAGCAGCGTCATGCTATCCCGCCAGGACGAGAACGAAACGCCCGAGCAAGCCCAGACCCGTCAGGCAGAAGTCGAGATGGCTGCTCGGGAAATGACGAGTGTGCTTAGCAGTATCAATGTGGTGGGCGCCGAAGTTGAATTCCTCTTCTGGACAAGCCATGGAGCCATCACACTCGTGAATTTCCGTCGGACGCAACAAGGAACCCGTGTCGTGCCGGCGTTCACTGGGGATGTACTAGACGCATTCACAGCTTCCGAGCTTCGTGTACTGCCCACCATTTTCGGTACTGGTGAAAGATACGTTCAGCTGACGATGCATCGAACAACAACCACATGGCAACAATCATCGTTCCAAACGCCGCAGGCCGCACCAGCGCGACCGCCTGAAGGTCGAACAATTCCAATCTCGAGGCACGGTTACGGTGAGACGTTTCTGCGATCTCTTGAGGTGGCAAATGAGATTGTCCGACAACTCCGCGTACCAAGAAATGCAACGGCCGAGCTCATCGCAACAATCGAGCTCGATGATGATCGGATCGTGAGCTGGAGCATGCAAAGGTATCAGGCGACTGAGGGACACCCTCGCGGCGTAACGGCGCCGGCCCCACCTGAATTTAATTCCAACATCAATTCGGTTCTTTTACCTTTCACGTCAGGCATTGGTCGACGCACTGTGAGAATGACCTTGCGCGGCAGACACTCTGGAGGGGATCCCAATTCGATCTGGGACGTTGCGGAAGCTGGTGTCGTTCGTTCCCTGGGAGCAGCAGTCGACGAAGCAAGTGAGATTGTCGCCGAGTACCGGCGGACTCACGAGCAGATCATGGTCCAATGGCGCCAAGGTGTCCGCGACGCGGCCGTCTACGCGGGCATGCTCGGTTTGCGCGAAGTAGCGTTCTGGTTAATAGGTGGAGCTGTTTTCAGAGTCTTGGGTGGAGGCCTACGAGTAGTCGCGCCGAGACTTTACACCCTGATAAGTCCCCGAACACGTGTCGCGGCAGAATACGCCGAAACTCTCTTCACGCGGCTGCTCCCAGCGGAGAAAGCTGAGCTTAGAGCACTGGCAGCAAGAGCTGAAACGCAAGGATTAGAAGCGCTCACAACGTTGGAGCGCGCCCGATTGGATGCCATTTGGAGAAGAATGGAACAGTTGATATCCAGTCCAATCAGTCAGATCGAAAAGGGCTATCTCCGCACGGCAATGCATGGTCGTTATCAAGCGGCGCGTGCGGCGGAGGTAGCGGCCTTTGAAGCGGCGGGCCGAGCGTACCAGATCCACCACAGGATGCCACTTGAATACGGACACTTGTTTCCGGGCTTTGATGTCAATACCGGTTCAAATCTTATCGGTCTGGATGTGACGGTTCACCGGGGAGTAAATGCCGTGTGGACTCGGTTCAGAACTTTGCCGGCAGACCGCATCACTCCCGACGCGGTATCCCGAGTTGCCACGATTGTCGATCGGCACTTCAATCGTTGGTACCACCAAGTACCTCCGGCGCCAGGACTCGGCACCGCTGTCGACGGCGCCAGGGACGCAGCCCTTCGTGAGGTTGATCTCCTGGTACGAGCGTTATCTCGCTGAAACAAGGAAGCATGAAATGGATTTGCCTGGATTCGACCACTTGTGCGCTCAGTGCCGAAGATTTGGACTCACGGTCGACCTTATCCCTCAGACCGGCTATGCCCCGGCCACAGAAGCGACACTGGGTTCGACTCTAGATCCTTATCTTAAGGAATTGTTGTCGCGCTGGAATGGCGGTCGATTATGGAAACTCTATCTCTACGGCGGTGACGGTTCACCGAATGAACTGATTGGTATCAATCGTGACTTGCGTCTCGTCAGCGACGATTTGCCGGAGCTTGCTGAATTAGTGCTTTTTGGACAGATCGGCAATCAAGCAACTCATCTAGCCGTGGTTCCCTCAGTTGCCGGCGCCGATGGTTATCAATCGGTCGTACTTCTGGATTTGAACGAGGAAATCGTGTTAGTTCCGGTGGCGTCTAATGTCGATCGAAGTTTTGAGTTGCTGGGCAGCTATCTTGATCTTCTCGACCTTCGGACAGGCAACATACAAGAGGGGGAGATGGACTTAATCTTTCCTTGGGATGTAACGGATCTAATTGCTCGCGATAAAGACTTGATCGAGTTGATCAAGCAACGCGCATTCGACAAGTATGTGCGTGGCGGTTCCGATTCAAATAATTTCTTAAATCGAATCACGGGTGGGCATTAATGCGACACAAGTCAGTACGGAAACCTCGGCGCGATCTATTAAAGGGCAATCACGTTCGTACGCGATCCGGTAGATCGTCGTCTGTCAAACACCCCGTCTTGGAGTTGCAGCGATCAATTGGGAACCATGCCATGCAACGAATGATTCGCTCTGAGTTGATTCAGGCAAAGCTGCAAGATCGTGCGGGAGACTCAGTCATGCACATTCCAGGTGTTGCAGTGAACTACGGCGGGAGTGGAAATTTACACGGGAAGACTGACGGAAAGTTCGATGGCGGAACGAAGAGCCTTGAAAAACTCAAGATCTCTCCCTCTACTGGTTGTGACTGCTCAGGGAAACAGAAGTGCATGAAGGCTACTGCGACACTTGCGGTAACGTACAACGTCAAAGTTACGATCACAATGCCGCCGATGCCAAAGGGACTCACGCCATGTGAGCAGAAAGTAGTCCGCGCTTTCATGAACAACGTGCTTCTCCCACACGAGAAGGACCACAAACGTCTCCTGGAGACTTATAACACCACCACGCGACGGTCTATCCAAGCGCTTGGCTGCGGTAGAGACGAAGCGAAGGACAATCTCGAAACAGAAGCGAAGACATTGCACGCCGATGAAGCAGCAGCGCGTGAGAAAGAAGCGCGAAGCAAGTCGAATGCGATCGATCCATTCTTTGATATGTACGACACCTCGAAGTGTGATAGGCCTTAGATATTTGATGAACGAGGTCAAAAGCAGTCATGAACATCAAAAACGAAAATATGCGCACGGAAGTCGCTGAAGGACTCCGTTACACTCACAATCGCGCAAACTCAAACACCGCCAAACTACTCGAAGTGTCTTCCTTCGCTTATGCAGCCATTGAGCTGCTCGCTGAAAAGGGACTAATCGATATCGAAGTTCTTGATCGTAAGAAGAAAGAAATTGCCGATCGTCTGGTGAAAAAATTTCAGCAGGAAGGCATTGGCGCTGCTTACCAGGATCCTGAGCACGATAAGTACACCTTCGAAAGTTCAGTGGAGATCGACTGCGAGAATCGTTTGCACCTTTGTAAGGCAGCCTGCTGCCGTCTCCGATTCGCACTGTCACATCAGGACGTTGATGAAGGAATCGTGCAGTGGGATTTCGCGCACCCTTATTTCATCGCTCACCGTGAAGATGGCTATTGCAGTCATCTCGATCGAGGACACATGAACTGTACAATACATCAAAACCGCCCAGTTCCCTGTCGAGCTTACGATTGTCGTAAGGACCACCGAATTTGGAGCGACTTCGAACAACGAATCGTAAGCCCCGAACTGAGCAAGCTTTTTGCGACCACTCAGGGCAACAACGAAACAGAAGAAAGCGGGTAATGGGAATTACTGTACTGGTTCGCGGAGGTGTGCAGATGGAGCGACAAGCTATAGCCAAAGTACAGAAGATGCCCACCGGCAATGATCACGCTGATGGACCAGCACAACAACGCCATCGGCCGAGCGCTCGCTCAGCAGGTGAAGAGCAGGTCCGACGTGGCCGGGCTGGTGTGGGGCGCGCTACGCCGCGGGAACCTGCTGATCATCGAAAACTGGAGGGCACGTTCGGACGCGCGAAAGGCCGGGCAGAAGCCGCCACCGGCTGGGCGGCCCATAATGTCGAACATCAATCCGGACGATCTGGACACTTCGATCAAGCCGCTCCCTACGGCGACGTTGGACTGGGTCAAGAGCAAGACCGAGTACCGCATCGCACGGGAGAAGGAGATGGTCGAGACCCTCAAGAGGCCAATTCGGGCCGGCGACGTGAAGACGAACGTCGCCCGGAACAAGGAGCTCCTCGAAGTGGTAAAGAACGCGGCCGACCCGTACTGGGCGGGATACTTCCGAGACCGCTTCGAGGCGAACCGGGCCGACGACGAATTGGTGACGCTCCTCCGGCGGAAGCTGAGCCGCCGCCTCGCGGGACAGATCAAGGACATGTTGACATACGCGGACGCGGGCAAGAAGGACAAGACGAAGAAGAAGTAGAGCATACAAAAGATATAGAAAGCAGAGTAGACCGATGCAACGGAAGATCCTAACAAAGCCGAAGACCTGTCGACGCAGCCATCCGCAGAAACAGTCTGTCGTAAAGTCTGCTGCCAAGCATCCGCTGATGGCCTTGCATCAGTCGATCGGCAACCAGGCTGTGCAGCGTCTGATCCAGTCTCATTACATTCAAACGAAACTGGAAGCGGGCTCTCCTGGCGATCAGTTCGAACAGGAAGCAGACCGCGTGGCAGACACAGTGATGGGAGCTGCATCGCCGCAAAACGTTGAGCGCGACTCCAACAGCGATGACAACCACAATCTCCAATCTGAGCGGTTCAGCGGAAACGAGCGACTCGAAAACATTTTTGATGGGATACAGGAACAATTCCTCCGCTTCGGCTCCAATGGAGATGCGGTTGTAAAAGTGCAGCAAACCCTGATCGAACTCGGATTTCAGCTTCCCAAATTCGGCGCCGATGGGCAATTTGGCAGTGAAACGGGTAGTGCGGTGTCCAAATTCAAGGTCGAGCACGGAATCTCCCCCTCCGACCCGGTGGTGGGACCTAAAACCATCGGTGCGCTTGATGCAGAATTGGTGAAAGGGGGAGGAGTAAAGCCCCAACCGCCACAACCGGTTCCAACCTGTCCTGATGGGCCGGTGAATATGGAGGCAGAACCCCTCCCGCCCATTCCCTTACCTAGCGTCACCAGAATGAACGCCAACGATCTATTTGAGCTGGTGAAAAAACGGCAGACACCGGGCAGTTTTGTTCCTGGTAAGCCCCCGCTGGGCGCCACCGTTCCGACCATTGAAAACCTAAAACCCGTTACCGTTACGACGGAACCTATCCCGTCCGAAAACTGCCTCAAATGCATTGCAGATTGGGAATTGCCGCAACCGAAAGTGGAAATTTTCATTGCCACGGGAGATTTTTCGGATGAACGACGCAGTTTTCCAGTTCAGGAACAAAGCGCTTCAGGGTGCCCGGTCGAAGGCGGGGGCACCTTCAAGCCTGTCATGAAGAGAATTCTACCCGAAGCAGAGCCGGCCCTCTTGGGCGCCGAGTTGGAACATTGGTCGGATTTTGTTCTATCTCACCTGCTCATTACAGGAAGGTATCTATCCAATGTCAGAAGGCTCACGTCATCAAGATCACACCTCCGGGGTAACAGCCTCCCTGAATGTGCGAACAAAGTGAGCCAATTCCTGGTCAACACTACGACCACCGTGTTTCCGATCCCGCTTCCCTTTTACGGACTACTTGCCGGAGTGG
Source organism: Pyrinomonadaceae bacterium (assembly GCA_036003745.1). GTDB lineage: Bacteria > Acidobacteriota > Blastocatellia > Pyrinomonadales > Pyrinomonadaceae > PSRF01. Next base: position 50,419 of record DASYSD010000095.1, on the reverse strand, counting down.
GCGTGAACAAAGTTCATTCCGATACCACAGGTAAGCGAGAAAAGGATCATGCCGCAGAATCAAAACCACCAAGGGACAAGAGGCCTATCTTTCCCAACATTGACAGAGACATCAATCCTTTCACCTGCAACGCTTTTTTCCGAAAATTCGATAAATCAATGGGTTTGAAACTCCCCGGTCCCCCATTCAGCGCGATCATGGAAGATAAAGAGGGCCACATACCTCCAGTCCAACCGTGGAATACCCTCTGAAAGAGAGGGTCAACGACACTCGGCAGTTACCCTTACGACATCTGTCATTGGGGAGAGAGAGCTTGTTTATGGCTGAGCCCACTACCATCATTCCAGTCGCGGGAGGCAAGGGTGGAGTCGGAAAATCCTTTGTTACCGCTAATCTCGCAGTCGCCCTGGCTCGGCGCGGGCACCGAACAATAGCTGTCGATTTAGATCTGGGAAATTCAAATCTTCACACTCTACTCGGCCTTGAAAACCGTAACCCCGGCGTCGGTGAATTTCTGAGAGGGACAGTTAAGTGTGCGCCAACTGACTTGATAGTAGAAACCAGCGTGCCCGGGCTTGGGTTCATACCTGGTGACGGTCGCATGCCGTTCATGGCCAATATTACCTACAATCAAAAACTTACCATTTTTCGTCTGCTCAAAGCCCTGCCTGCTCGTTATATCCTTCTGGATCTCAGTGCGGGCACCGCGTACAACACGCTCGATCTTTTTCAGATTGGAAAGTCAGGAATAGTGGTGACGACACCGGAACATCCGGCACTGATGAGCACGTTGGTGTTTGTGAAGAATCTCGTACTCCGTGCGATCGATCAAAAGCTACGACGAGGTACTCTCAAAGACCGGTTGAATGAGATGTATAAACAGAGTGTCAACCATCCGGTGTTCACCGTGGAAAAATTCCGTCGCGACTTAGCTGAGGAAGAACCTGACGCGGCCAGGGCGATTGACGAAATCTGTCGTAGCATTCGTCCAAGATTCGTTTACAACATGGTAGAGAGCATTAAAGACACCGAGGTTTTCTCAAATATCGACCGAACTTTTGCTGAAGTGCTCTCTATTCAATGTGATCATTTAGGATTGATACCTTACGACAAGCGGGTCAGGCAATTTCTGAAAGAACCCGGCATTTTCCTGATCGATGGACCAAAGTCTCCCACCACAGACACGATTGATCGCCTGGGCCACCGCGTCGTTCACCTTTGGGACACGCCACTAGATGGTAGTGCCGAAGTGTTGACTGAGTATGCGCGAAAGGTGTTGCCAGGCGAGGACCAGCAACTACGCGTACAAAAACAAGCAAAGGCATTGACCCGGTAGCACTAAGCAAGACCATGTGCGTGTCCATTGGCAAGACGCGCTCGTTTTTCTGACGAGCGAAATTCGCGAACATCAATCTTGTGTTTTCGGATCAGTTCCCAGAAAGCGCGCCGATTCTTGCCGGCTGCTCGCGCGGCTGCGCTGACATTGCTATCGCATGATGACAGCAGGCATACAATGTACTCTCGCTCAAATTCGGTAATGAGACGGGCCTTGGCTTCCCGAAACGAACCGCTCGTTTGTATTTGATCTGGAGCGAACAAGAGATCCGCTGCGCCGATTAGTGAACCATCGCAAAGAGCCACTGCTGCGCCGATAACATTTTCCAATTCGCGGATGTTACCGGGCCAGTGATACGCCTGGAGTTTTTGGATTGCGTCAATTGAGAAGTCCCTGGCTGGTAGGTTGAAGCGCGCTACATACTTCTCGACAAAATGTCTGGCTAATAAAATGATGTCTTCCCGCCGTTGACGAAGACTCGGCAGATGCAATTGCACTACGTTGAGTCTGTAGTACAGGTCTTTTCGAAACTCATTAGCGTGAACTCGCTGCAGTAGATCGCGATTGGTAGCTGATATTACTCGGACATCCGCTTTCTTAATCTCACTTGAACCCAGCGGCCGATATTCCATCTCTTGCAGAAATCGCAGCAGTTTTGCCTGGACGCTTAAACTCAACGCATCGACTTCATCCAGAAACAGCGTCCCATGATCGGCTGCCGAAACAAGTCCCGGATTTTTGGTCACAGCTCCGGTAAACGCTCCCCGCTCGTGACCGAAAAGCTCACTTTCAGTGAGCTCCGGCGGGATGGCGCCACAATCAATGGGTACAAACGGTCGATCGGACCTTCGGCTCAGATAGTGAGCAGCTCGCGCGATCAACTCCTTACCGGTACCTGTTTCGCCACCGATCATTACAGTGATGTCACAACGTGCCAGTAAACTGAGCTTCTTTATCTCATCCAGAAACACTTTACTCTGGCCTACCAGTCCGAGACGTCGCATTGCAAGTTTGTGTTGCAGCGTGCCCCGGCTTGCATCGTCAGGTTCATTGTGTTTCACAAGCCGCCAAACCCTTGGCAAAATACTTTCCGCAGTGAACGGAGGCGTAATGAAATCAGTTGCCCCCAACTCCAACATTGCCCGTATCTGAGCAGCTTCGAAGTTTTGCGCCGCAATAATGATCGGCACCTTAACCGGGAATGAATTCGGCAATTCACCAAACAGCTTATCCTTGTCATCGAGCGTCAGCCCGTCTACCGAATGAATTACTAGTGAGGGACGATGTTCATATGACGCGTTGGGCCGGTCTTCAGATGAGTTCGTTCGTCTGGTTTCAATAGAGACCTGTATTTCTGCTACTTGGAGAATTGACATCAATGTCGCGAGATGAGGACTTGTTGACGGGAAGCCAGTCAGCAAAACCGACATTGAATCTGAGAATTGCATCGTGCGTGACCTCCGCGGGACCGGACGTCGAAAGCAGTTCATTTACCCCTGGAGGACTGGGGTAAGTAGCAAGTTGGAGATTATGAGAACCTAAATTCTGTTCTCTACTAACAATTGGGCCTTTTAATCTTCGATCTTTAGGTTATGCAACAGATATGCAAACGGAGCCGAAAGTTTGTCGATTTCGAGACTGGGAAATTGGAACCATTGTCTGAACATCTGGTTCATCCGTGGTCGGAACGACAGGTCGCAAGCGCAGATGACGCGTTCGTCGGGACTGCGGAGAAGAAAAGAGTGTTACTCAACGTCGTCCGAGTTACAACGCTCAACTCCTGTTTGTAATCGCCGACGAGGGGGGACGGCAAGGTGAGAGTCGCTTTGCAGCAGAATGACCTTGAGCATTAAACGCACGAAATCTACTCCCGGCATCGAAGATTGTCAATACATTTAGCTGTCAGATTAATTGTCACATTTTGTCTGTTATACATCTTCTATGGCCGCTGATAGCGTTTTCGTTTCATTAAAAAAACTGTTTTCACCCCCACCCTGGAACACAATCAACCGCTGGCGCTACCTCTGGTGAGTATTTAGCCACGGATAAACACAGATTAGATCCGGATTTATCTGTCGCTAAATATGTGTTTACGTAATATACTGCTATGCAATATATGATTGATTGGAAACAAGCAACGTTGGCCCGTAACTCACATCATCGCTTTGTACTGTTCCAACTGCTGCTTTATTCTCTTCATCAACTCCTGGAAGCGCGGATGCTGTCGCAGATTATCCAGATTGTGGTCTGTGTTGAACAGACTGTAACAAGGGAATCCATCGTTAGCTGCCAACTCTAACCACTTGATTGCTTCTTCCTGCTGGTTCATGAGTGCGTAAGCGCAGGCGATGTGATAAGCGGTATGGTGAAAGTGTCCGAAGCCCTTTCCCCGCTCAATAGCTAACCTGATTTTTTCTTCAGCCACCCGGTATTGCCCATCTGACGCCGCCAGTATTGCCTGCAAACTTGTAAACAAACCACGATTGTCTTCCGGATAATCCTTTAGAAATCGCTCGAGTGTTGCCGCGGCCTCTTCTTTCCGTCCCAAATCAAAAAGGGTTAAGACAATTTGATGGCCCACCAGAGATGGATTGGCGTCGGCAGGAACATTCCGCAGAGCAACAAGCGCCTCTTCGTATTTGCCTTTAAAGAGTAACGTTTCTCCAACCCGAAACCGCGCGAGCGTGTTGCCTGGATTTGTTTTAAGTGCCTGGTCCAACTCTGCCAGGGCTTCATCAACCAATCCCACATGGCACAAAACCACCGCCAGTTGATTTCGCGCCTCATCCAAACTCGGATTCAACGCGAGCGCGCGGCGATACTCCTGGATGGCTTTGTCGTGAGGGAAGTGATTTGACGGAGTCCACAGCAAGCGCCCTCGCGCCAGATAAGCCTCGGGTAAGTCCGGATCCAGAGCAAGTGCCTTCTGCACGGCAACAAAGGCCTTTTCCTGGAGATCTTTTTCATTCGGTGCAAACAAGAACAACTTCCACACGTATGCCTGGGCCAACTCAGCCCAACCACCAGCAAACTCGGGATCGACCGTAACCGCACGATTTAAGGCCTGGATCGCTGTATCATTGTCGGTTTTTGTTTGCCTGCCAAGAAAGTAGCGACCGCGCAGGAAATCGTCGTAGGCCGCCGGGTTAATACGGCGCCTCTGCGATAATCGAGCCTGTTCCTGTGGTGTCAGCTTGTGCCTGATCGCTTGAGTCACCGCCTGTGCCACTTCATTTTGCAGTGTCAGCACGTCGCGAAGGTCACGGTTGTACTCTGCGCTCCAGAGATTTGCTTCGGTATTCGCCTCAATCAATCGCACTCCGACGCGAACATTGTCACCGAAGCGCTGCACCGACCCTTCAATTACTGCATCGACGTTTAACTCCTGCGCAATCTGCTTCAACGGTTTTTGCGAGTCTTTGAACTGCATAACCGAAGTACGAGAGATCACTCGCAGTGAAGCAACTTTTGACAAACCGGAGATGAGTGTTTCAGTCATACCTTCGGCGAAATAGTCCTGCGCTGAATCACCAGAAAGATTCCGAATTGGCAAAACTGCCAGCGAAGTGATCTCTGTTGTGATCGGAGATGTCGGTGTGTTTGGACGCCGGCTGAACCAGACAGCGAACGCCAGCACGATCGCGACGAGAGTTGCAATTCCAATTAATGCGAACGACCGACTTTTCGTCAGTACACCAGGGCCATCAATCGTCGATCGCTGGTGACTGCTGAGATCGCTGCCACGTTCCAACTGGTTCTTAACATCTTTAAGGTCAGCCAACGCTTGCTCGGCCGTTTGATATCTGTCGTTTCGATCCTTTGCCAATGTCTTCGCGATCACCCGCTGCAACGACATTGCCTCGCACTGAAACTTCTCCAGAGGCGCCGGCTCCCTTTCAGCAATCGCTATGATGACGTCGGTTGGTGTTGGTCCCGCAAACGGTTGCCGTCCGGCAATCGTCTCGTAAAGCAGTACTCCCAAACTCCAGATGTCTGTACGTGCATCAACCGAAAGGCCACGAGCCTGCTCCGGCGACATGTAGGCGACAGTTCCCATCAATACTCCGGGCAACGTTTTTAGATCGATCGCACGCGTTTCATCTTCACTACCTGTGTCTTCGACCTTCGTGTCTGCTAACTTCGCCAATCCGAAGTCGAGCACTTTCACGTATCCATCTGCGCGCAACATCACGTTTTCAGGTTTGATATCGCGGTGGACGATCTTCGCTCTGTGAGCACTCGAAAGCGCCGAAGCGATCTGAATTGCGATGTCGAGCGCCTCGTTGACGCTGATGCCACCTTTCGCAATTCGCTCACGCAGCGTCACGCCTTCAATGTATTCCATGACGATGCAGTGACGACCATCTTCAGTCTGAATCACCTCGTGGATGATGCAGACATTTGGATGCGACAGTGCGGCAACTGCGCGTGCCTCCACCTCGAAGCGTCGCAGGTGTGCTTTGTCTTTGGTGAGCACTGCAGGCAGAAACTTCAGTGCAACCTTGCGTCTCAAACTGGTGTCTTCGGCAAGATAGACTTCACCCATTCCACCCGCACCAAGTGGCGCGTCGATCCGGTACTGATTGAATCTGTCGCCCGCGCGGATTGGCGTCGAGTATTCGCCGGCCATCATTTTTACTGCAACCTCGAGAGCCGGTGTTTCAATGAAGTTCTCAGCGTGTTGTTCATAGGCAAGTAGAGATTCGACTTCGCGTCGTAGTGTTTCGTCTCCAGCGCATGCCTGGACCAAAAACGCTGCGCGCTCATTCGCGTTTTTCTCTAAGCTCGAATGATAGAGACGTTCGACTTTTTGCCACTCTTCACTTTTCACGAACTGACAATCTCTCCTGCGAGCTCTCGCAATAACCAAACTTTTGCGAGACGCCAATCACGCATTACCGTCTCTTTGGAAACATCCAATAATTCGGCCACCTCTTCGACGGAGAGCCCGGCAAAAAAACGCAGCTCGACAACCCGCACTTTACGAGGATCAATTTCAGCCAATGCCGTAAGTGCTTCGTCCAGCGCGACAAAGTCCTCACTGCGCTGAACGACAAATGATGCCGCGTCGCTCAACGATACCTGAAGTGTACCGCCGCCGCGTTTCAGATTTTGTCTATCTCGAGCGAAGTCGACGAGGATGCGACGCATCAGTTGCGCGGCAACACCGAAGAAGTGTGCGCGGTTTTGCCAGCGGACGTTCTTCCAGTCGATGAGGCGAATGTACGCCTCGTTGATGAGGGCGGACGTCTGGAGCACATGGCCGGGCCGTTCGCGGCTCATGTAATGGTGGGCCAGCCGGTGCAACTCTGCGTGAATAAGTGGGGCGAGCTGATTAAGCGCAGATTCGTCCCCTTCGCTCCAGGCAACAAGCAACCGCGTAATCTCTTTAGACGACTGGGCCTGCATAAGAACGCGGGGGATTCGAGGCGCCCACAAATTACCACAATCAGCCTGTTAATCCTGAAAAATCTTGTGCATCCTGTCCAGAGTTTTCCTTCCTGACTGGCAGTTGCAAAAAAATCCAGGCATCCCGTTACAGCTTCTATCCGCCAATCCCGCCTTAACGAATGACATACGCAACGAAGGAGGAAAACATGAGAGGTAAAAGACTATCCAAGGGATTGGCATTCACCGTTACGGCAGTTATGGCGCTTTCGCTGATATCGATGGCTCCGTTATTTAACGCTTCCTGCGCAACTGGGGCTAAAACGTCTTTGAATGCCTCCGCTAAACCAGGGCCAACGCACCCGCCGGCAGTGACGAATAATGTCATGCTTGAATGGAACGAGTTGGCCGTGAGGTTCGCGCTCCAGCCGGTACCGGCTCTTGCTCCTATCCAGCAAACGCGAGCAATGGCCATCTTTCAACTCGCAATGCACGATGCTATTAATGGAATCACCGGACAGTATGAGACGTACCTGGAGACGCCGGCTCCCCCCGACAATGCGTCTCCAGAAGCCGCCGCCATCGGGGCAGCCCATGAAGTTCTTAAGAATCTGTTTCCTGGAAATGATGCGTTGCTTGACGATCGCTTGATGACCTCCCTCCAGCAACACGGTTCCTCAACGAGTGATCCCGCTGTTCAATTCGGTCGCTCTGTAGCAGCGTCAATCCTCGCAGTCCGAACCGATGATCACTCGGCTGAGGCCCAATTTAATTACGACGCTCCCAATCAAGGTCAACCGGGTGTTTGGGTACGACTCCCAGGTGCACCTGCATCGCTGCCAGGCTGGGGGAAAGTCACTCCGTTTGTGCTGCGGAGCGCATTGCAATTCCAGCCGGAGGCCCCGCCCGATCTCAATAGTGAAGAGTATGCAAAGGATTACAACGAGATCAAAACGATTGGCATTGCGACCGGTTCTACTCGTTCGGCCGAACAAAGCAACATTGCACTCTTCTGGCGTGCCTCACCAACTGCGATTTGGAATGGCGTGCTAACGCAGGTTGTGCAAACTCGCGACATGGATCTCTCCGCCGAGGCACGGTTGTTTGCGTTGTTCTACCTTGCTGCCGCCGACGCCAGCATAGCTTGCTGGAAGGCGAAGTATGATTTCAACTTCTGGCGACCGCAATCAGCCATCGTGAACGGCAACTCTGACGGCAACGATCTCACCGCCGGTAACGTCGACTGGAAGCCGTTCATAACAACTCCGGTTCATCCCGAGTACCCATCGGGACACTCGACCAACAGCAGTGCGATGGCAAAAATTCTTACGTTGGAATTTGGCGACACGCCGGGGGTACCAATCTCAGTTACACAGACGGGCATTACTCGCAATTGGACCAGTTTCAGTGAGCCTGTTGAGGAAGTAATCGACGCTCGCGTCTATTCAGGAATTCACTTCCGCAATTCTGACGAAGTCGGGGCGCGAATGGGACAGCAGATCGCGCAGTTCGTTTCGAACCACGCCCTGCGAAAAACTTCAAAAGCAAAATAGCCAAATTGATTAAGCCACAGATGGTCTGCGTTCATCTGTGGCTTAATTTTTATATTAAACTGTGCCTCACATGAAATCACTTATCCTTTTGGCGCTCCTGGCGCTGTCCCCGTGTGTGCGAGCGCAAGATGGTCTGATCACAAATACCGACGCTCGCAAGAAAATCAGTCTCAACGGCAACTGGCAAGTCATCATTGATCCTTACGACTCAGGCTTCTACAACTATCGTTATCAACCGAGCGACAACGGCTATTTCAAAAATGCGAAGCCAAAGTCGAAAAGCGATCTGATCGAATACGACTTCGACAAGTCGGAAACGTTGAAGGTTCCCGGAGACTGGAATACACAAACAGACCAGTTGTTCTTCTACGAAGGCACAATCTGGTACAAGAAATCTTTCGATTACCAACGCAAGCCAAATACGCGTCTGTTCGTCTATTTCGGCGCCGCTAATTACCTCGCGGACGTCTATCTCAATGGCGAGAAACTTGGTCATCACGAAGGCGGTTTCACACCTTTCAACTTCGAGATCACCAACCGCGTCAAAGACACGGACAATTTTCTTATCGTCAGAGTCGACAACAAGCGGCACCGGGCTGCTGTGCCGACCCTGATGACTGACTGGTGGAACTACGGCGGACTTACGCGCGACGTCAAACTCATCGAAACGCCACAAACATTTATACGCGATTACACGATCCAGCTTCAGAGAGGTTCACGCGACCGTGTCACAGGTAACGTGATTCTGGATGGTGAACGGGGCGGTCAGAAAATAACCGTGCGTATTCCTGAAGCCGGAATCAGCAAGACGTTTACCGCGAATAACGCCGGTATCGCTGCGATCGATTTCAATGCCAACCTGACGTTGTGGTCTCCGGAGAATCCAAAACTCTACGATGTTTTGATTGAATCCGAGACCGATCAGGTGCGCGAGCAGATCGGCTTTCGCAGCATCGAGACTCGTGGCACCGACATCCTGCTAAACGGAAAGTCGGTGTTCCTGCGCGGCGTCTGCATTCATGAAGAAGCGCCACTGCGCGGCGGGCGTGCCTACAGTCGTGAGGATGCCGTGACGCTGCTTGGTTGGGCCAAAGAGCTGGGCGCGAATTTTGTCAGGCTGGCCCACTATCCACATAACGAGTTCATCGTCCGCGAAGCGGACCGGATGGGAATCATGGTCTGGTCGGAGATTCCTGTCTACTGGACGATCGAATGGGAGAATCGCGAAACACTGGAGAACGCGCGGAATCAGTTACGCGAGATGATCAACCGCGACCAGAATCGAGCTGCGGTTGTGATCTGGTCCGTGGCGAACGAGACGCCGCTGAGCGACGCCCGTTTATCGTTCCTCAAAGATTTGATCGCAAATGCCAAACGTCAGGATCCGACGCGCCTGCTGTCAGCGGCCATGGAGCGTCACTATCTCAATCCAACGACACAGATGATCGACGATCCGTTAGGTGAGTTTCTGGATGTGCTCGGTTGTAACGAGTACGTCGGCTGGTACGACGGCCTCCCAGAAAAGGCTGATGGACTGGAATGGAAGTCGAAGTATCAAAAGCCGCTGGTGATGAGTGAGTTTGGGGGCGATGCCTTGTTTGGTCATCACGGCGATCTGTTGACGCGATGGACCGAGGAATATCAGGAGAGTATTTTCCAACACCAGATCGCGATGCTTAAGAAAATTTCTTTCCTTCGTGGCACGGCACCATGGATCCTGATGGACTTTCGCTCACCGCGACGACCACTGCCAGGAATTCAGGACTACTGGAACCGCAAAGGTTTGGTATCGGACCGTGGCGACAAGAAAAAAGCCTTCTACGTCATGCAGCGCTGGTACCGTGAGATGCAGTAGGCGGTCCTGGTTCAGTTTGAAAAAACGCCGAAGGCGTTCGCTAATTTCAGCCCAGGGTTGGAGCGCAGCGACAACCCTGGGAATGATATTAAAGAAAAGATCTTAACCCTGAAGGGGTTCATCCCGAGGTGAACCCTTTCAGGGTTCAAGAGCATGCTGGACGATTGTCCCAGGGTTGTCGCTGCGCTCCAACCCTGGGCTGAAATTAGCGAACGCCTTCGGCGTTTTTTCAAACTGAACCACTGCCAGAAGTGAGCGGTACGACCATCCAGCGGAACATACTGTAGGGGCGGCCGCCCCTACAGTACGTTCTAACTTTACCTGCACGTGCCGCAATCGTGTTTCCGATTGTATTCGTTATAAACCTTCAGATCGCGCCGGTATCCCTCAACAATGTCGAGGATGAAACGTATATCCTCGTCTTCCATATTCGGATAACGACGGTACGCAGTTGAAACAGAAAAATCGAGCACGTTCTGCGCCTGAGAATAATTCCCACCACGCGCCAGACCTGCCATTGCGTAAAGCGAATCAGCAAGCTCTGCGATCGTGTAGTTTTTCTTGACTTCGACATCCGCAAGCACGTCGCACGAATCACCTTCTGCCGGCACCAGACGAAGATCCTGCACCTCCTCGACAGCACACTTGCGCTTCACGTCGTAATACGACAGTCGTACCCTCACCGGCAGCATGCTCTTGAGTGAGTCTGTGCGGAATTTCGCCATGATGACCTGCGTCAGCCCATTGTTCATATCATCCATCGTGATTGACACGTTCCCGTTACTGAACCCCGGCTGATAACCGTAGATCTTCTCCAGTTGCAAACCTGGTCCATACTCGATCTTCACCTGAACATTCCTGGCGACAGACGAGATAAGACTTTGCACCTCGTTCACGAAGACTTTGTTGATGTCCTTTAGGTCAGAAATAAAGTGATAAAGACCGCGCCCTGAACGAGCCAGGGTACGCAGGAGGTCGTTATTCAGATCGAGTCCGACACCGATGGTCGAGAGATCGATCCCCTGCGCGTTACACGCCAACGAGTCGCTGGCAATGCGTGCGGGATCGGTTACGCCGACGTTTGCGATTCCATCCGTCAGGAGTATCACGCGGTTGGTCGCGCCTGGACGGAAATACTTCTTTGCCGCTGCGTAACCAGCCATCAACCCGCTATGAAGATTAGTGCCACCGTCCGGCGTGAGACAGTCGATAGCGTATCTCAACGCCTCACCATCGCCGACGGGCCTACCCGCATACTGGAGACGAGCCGAATAGGAAAAGGTAACGAGCGAGACGATGTCCTCGGGCCTCAGTTTTGTGACCATCGTGCGCAAGCCGTCTTTCACGCGCGACATCTTGTCGCTGTCTGCCATCGAACCGCTCACGTCGATAACAAGGACGAGATTCAGCGGACGCAGGTCGGTACGTTCATTAACCTCGGCCGTAGTAAATCCGATCTGCAGCACTGCTTCGCGTTGCGAACGGGAGATCTCGTTGTTGCCCCAACGGGTATCCATGGCAACGGCCTGGCCCCACTTCGGCAGCGGCAGGCGGTGCTTGTGATAATTCACAAACTCTTCGACAGCAACTTCCTCGGGAATCTTGAAAACGGGCGGCGGAGACGTGTAAGTCGGGTTATAAGGTGTGGGGTAATAAGTAGTTGTTGAGGGAGCCGGTCCGCTTGGACCAGCATTAACAATTGCGCGGCTGCGGGAAACGGACGCGGCCGATCCGCTCTGTTGCGCCGAAACGGACGTCCAAGAACCTAAACAGAGCAGTCCCAAGACGAGAATCTTCTCGAAACGATAGACTTTCATCACTCTCTCCTAGTTGTTTTTGAACTTCAGTTTGTGAGCGGGGAGCTAGTTTTCTGACGCCTTGTTCTTTGAGTTAAGAGATTCAGTGAGCTTGGATTGAGTTGCTTCGCGGATCCGAAAAATTCCGCTTCGCGCTAAGTTCAGGATTGATAATCGCGGCGATGTCGTGCGCAAGCTTTGTCTGATTTGCGCGTATCTGATTTGCAAAGAGGATTATTGTCAAATCGTCGTTTACGTAACGCGAGATCTGGGCCTTGAATCCCTGCCAGGCGCCACCATGTTCGATAACGCGATGGCCTCGAACTTCACCGAGCGCCCAACCAAATCCATAAGGGTAGGTCTTACCATCGTTCAACTTCACCGGTGTCCACATCTGTTCGAGAGATGATTTCTTGAGCAGCTTCTCGGTGTTGAGCGCTGCATCCCACTTAGCCATGTCGTAAACAGTAAGATACAAAGCTCCATCGGCAGTTGTGTTCAACGAAGGCGAAACCCAATTCTGATTCTTCAGTTGACCATTTACGACTCGGTAACCTGCAGCACGGTTCGGAACTATATCGGTTTCACTGATGATTCGTGTGGTAGACATTCCCAACGGTTTGAAGACTCGTTCCTGAAGAAAGTCACCATAAAATTTACCGCTGACTTTGTGGATCAGAATGCCCAGCATTACGTATGCGAGATTGCTATAGCTCCATTTTTCGCCCGGCTTAAACGCGAGCGGAATCGGCTTGATCCGCTGAAAGAGCTCATCTTCGGTGTAGTCGCGTCGCAGATCAAAGTCTGCCGGATAATCCGTCATTCCACTGGTGTGCGTGAGCATGTGCCGAATGGTGATGTCACGCCACGACTCTGGCGCGTCGGGAAAGTATTTTGTGATCTTGTCTTCCAGACTCAGCTTTCCTTCTTCCATCAGCATCATCACGGCCGTGGCCGTAAACTGCTTCCCTGTCGATCCTGACTGAAAGATCGTTTCAGGTTTTACCGGTACCTGATGCTCGACGTTTGCGAGACCATATCCGCGTGCGAGCACGATCTTTCCGTCCTTCACTACGGCCAGCGCCACACCAGGAATCTGCTGTGTGCGCATTTCTTTCTGCAGGTAATCATCAATTTCCTTCGCGAAGGAATCCTGAGCCAGGCAGGCCGTCGAAAGAAGAACGATTAGAACAAGCGTTGAGTTGATTCGGTTGATCAGGCGCATTTGGGCCACAGATAACACGGATCTAAAAATTTATCAAAAATTTCTCAGCCCGTTGGTGGTTTTCGTTGAGAAACCTCGCATTTATAAATAGAGACAGCAAATTCCCAGACGGTGACATATAAACGGCTGTTTCTCCGCAGCGGCCGCCACTGTTTGCTTAACAACGCTGCGGCAACAGGAGAGCCCCCATTCCCCCAAACAAAGGGCTCTCCTAGATCTTTGATTAACACAAAGATTTCCTACCGGAATGCGGACCCACAAATCTCACCCCGCTTCCTGAAGAACTCCTCAAAGGCAGGTACATTGGTACCGGGTCCTCGTTTGAAGGAGTAGTCTCACGCGACGGCGCACCGGCGCGACGAATGACAACGAGTGGAGACGTTGTTCGTTTCGTGCGGCGGTACGCCGTCCCGTAAGATCTGTTTTGTATAAAAAACTCTGTAATCTGTGGCTGTTTAGAAACTACTCCCAACGCTCGCACGTAGTATGCATACAAGCGAGCTGTTCCTGATCTCGCTACATATTTCAGAATAAAATACAAAAAAATGATGCCTACACCTGCTCCCAAACGACAAGTAACCATTCATCTAGCACTGCTGTGCGTGCTGTTCTTAACTCCAGCCGCAGCTCATGCACAGGATCTGGCATGGCCACAGTTTCGTGGGCCGGAATCAAATCCGGTTGGAACACATGCGCGTCTGGCCGATCGCTGGTCCAAAACCGAAAACGTGGAGTGGTCGCTGGAGATACCCGGACGTGGTTGGTCCTCGCCAATCGTGACTGCCGGCAAAGTCTACATAACCACAGTCACCACGGACGGCAAATCGAAACCGCCGCAGACAGGAACCGAATACAGCAACGAGTACGCTGCCGAATTGCAAAAGCAAGGGCTATCGATGCAGGAGATCATAAAACGCCTTACGGAGCGCGATATTGAAATGCCCAATGAGGTCAACCTGCACTACATGCTCTATTGCCTGAATCTGAAAAGTGGCAAGGTTGAATGGACCAAAGAATTCTTCAAAGGTCAGCCGCCGGGTGGGCGTCACCGCAAAAACTCTTTCGTTTCTGAGACTCCGGTCACCGACGGTAAGCATATATATGTTTACGTGACGAACCTCGGATTATGGGCCTTTGATCTGAAAGGCAATGTCGCCTGGAATACTCCCATCGAACCGCAGCCAATTTATCTCGATCTTGGAGCAGGCAGCTCGCCGGCACTGGCTGGGAATCTCGTCGTTGTCTTGAACGACAACCAGAAACAGCAGTACATCGCCGCTTTCGACAAACAAACAGGCAAACAGGTTTGGCGCACCGATCGAGATATCGGCGGCTCAACACAACCCGTACAGCGCTCAGGCTGGGCGACACCATTTGTCTGGAAACACCAGCAACGAACTGAGATTGTCGCTGTTGGACCAGAAGTCGTTGTGAGTTACGACCTGGCAGGTAAAGAGTTGTGGCGACTGAAGGGCCTTTCCGGTACGCCGGTGCCAACACCTTTTGCTTACGAAGGTCTACTGTACATCAATGGTGGGCGCGGCCGTGCGCTGTATGCGATTCGTCCGGGCGCGGCCGGTGACATTTCTTTGAAGGAAGGTCAAACGTCAAATGAGTTCATCGTTTGGTCACAGCCTCGCGGTGGAACTTACCTGCCATCAGCAATCGCTTATCAAGGCAACATTTACACGCTGACGGAAACCGGAATCCTGAATCGCTTCGACTCGAAGACTGGAAAGCAGGTTTACAAGACGCGCATCGATCCGGCGGCGACTGCATTCACCACGTCGCCCTGGGCCTACAACGGCAAGCTCTTCTGTCTCAGTGAAGAAGGTCAGACATTTGTAGTCACGACGGGCGAGCAGTTTCAGTTGTTGCACGTGAACGAACTGGACGACTTCGCGCAGGCATCACCGGCTCTGGTAGGTGAGCGCCTTTTGATTCGCACAGAACACCGCCTCTATTCCATCCGCCGCAAGGCATAACGGACAGTTTAGCCACAGATTCCACGGATGAACACAGATTGTTTCAATCTGTGGACATCCGTGTAGATCCGTGGCTAACTATCAGGCAAAACTTTCCAATAGGGGCGTGCTTAATGAGTACATCAACCCTTTCGCGTAGGAGTTTCTCGAAATTTATCGGCGCCAGCGCGGCTTTCGCCGCCTTGCTGCCGCGCCACGCTGTGAAAGCATCGCCGGCGCTCGTCACCCCATCAATCGTTCGGCTGAGCTCAAACGAGAATCCCTATGGACCAGCACCAGCGGCATTGAAGGCGATGACAGACGGCTTTAGTCTCGCATGGCGCTATCCGGACGAATACGCCGACATGCTGGCGGAAGAACTGTCGCGACTGCACAGCCTTCCCGTGGACCAGATCCTTCTCGGTGATGGTTCGGGAGAGATTTTGAAACTCTGCGCCGCGGCTTTTACCGGTAAAGACCGAAAGCTGGTTATAGCCAACCCAACTTTCGAAGCGATTGCACGACATGCCAGTGTCGCGCAGGCAGAAGTGTTCAAGATCGATCTTACTTCTGACTACCGTCACGATTTGCAGAAGATGCTCGTGGGGGCGAACGGTGCTGGTCTGATCTACATCTGCAATCCGAATAATCCTACTGCCAGCATCACTCCGAAGAACGAGATTTCAGAATTTATAGCAAAGCTTTCGCCCTCTACGATTGTTCTCGTCGACGAGGCTTATCACCACTACGTCGAAAGCAAAGACTATGAAAGTGTGATTCCACTCGTGAAGCAATATCCAAACCTGATCGTTGCTCGCACTTTTTCAAAGATCTATGGCATGGCGGGCCTGCGTTGTGGCTATTGCGTGACGCAACGTGGAAACATCTCAAGGATGAGATCGCACCAGATATTCGATAGCGTGAATATCATGGCTCTGGTTGCCGCGCTTGCCAGTTTGAAAGATCCGGAGCAAGTCAGTCGCGGACGCGCGCTGAATACGGAAGTTAAAAAGAAGGTGTGCGCGGAGCTCGACACGCTCGGTTACCATTACATTCCGTCGCACGCAAACTTCATGATGATCGATCTCCGTCGCGAGGTTAGACCAGTTATCGATGCAATGCGCAACCGCGGCGTCGAAGTTGGCCGTCTCTTCCCTCCCCTGCCGAATTTCATGCGCGTAACGATTGGGACTGGATCACAGATGACGCAGTTTCTGTCAGTATTTAAAGAAGTCATGGGTTAACGACGTGTCGAAAGAGCTTCAAGACGGTCGGGCATTGATTGCCGCGTGGGAAACAAACAACAACGTGACAGTGTATTTAATCAAGAACCTGCCGCCGGAGTTGTGGTCTATGAGTGTTCCCGGTTCACCGCGACGCACAGTCGGCACGATCGCCGCTCACATTCACAACGTCAGATGTATGTGGATCAAGATGATCGGCGCGCGGCATGGCGTCAAGGTTCCGCAATCAGTCGACTTGCGCACAGTAAAGCCCGCGGAATTGTCGCGTGCACTCGCGCATAGCAGTCGTGGGATCACTGAACTGATCCGGCTCGCTGTATCTCGAGGTGGATCGATCCCAGCCGCGGCGTGGCAAAACTTCCCAACCGACGTCGTGCATTTTCTGAACTACTTTGTCGCTCACGAAGCACATCATCGTGGCCAATTGTGCATGCTGGCGCGACAGTTGGGACATCGTTTGCCGGTAGAAATTACTGCCGGGCTGTGGCAATGGAAGAAGCGAGCGCAGCCACAAAAAGGCACAAAAAAGCACAAAAGAAAAGATCGGCTAGAAATAACGGATCGAGCCGATTAAAGGTCATTTTGTGCTTTTTGGTGGCTAAGCGGGCTTGAGTCCGAACCACTGAAATGCTTTCGCAGGATTCCCGTTCATCGTTGTTACATCTACCGGATCGAGAGCGACTGTGTAAAACTCGCTCGTGAGTGTCTCGATCCACTTCGGATCGTGATGTCTGACGGTCACGCCTTCAGGCAGATCAAAAACTCCATATCGTCCATACTTCGACTCGTCACGAGCATAGCGGGTCAGATTTCGTTCATCCGACTGCAACCACAGGTCGCTGATGTACAAGAGTCCACCGCGCCGTAAGACGCGATGTAGTTCCTTGAGGATCGCTCGTTGGCCATCGTCTGTAGGCACACATGTGAGAACACTGAACAGGAGAATTCCATCGACAGATTCATCCGGCAGCGGGATTCTGACGGACTTAATCTGCTCAAACGTGATCTCGGGAAATCGTTCGCGGGCTGCCTCGATCATTGCCGGTGAGAAATCGAGACCAATGAGATTGTCGTAGCCTGAATCAGCCAACTCTCCCAAACTGCGGCCATATCCACAACCGAAGTCGACAACAATACTGTCGAGAGATAGCCAATGGGTCATCCGTCGAATGTTCAACGGATGAGCAAAGGTCTTCTGTGGACCTTCCGTGTTCCAATAGCCAAGTTGTGAATCGAGATCGATCAAGGTAGGAAAGTCATCCACAGATTACACAGAGAATCTGTGTAATCTGTGGATTGCAAACTAAAAGCTCTCTACTCCTCTGAATCCACCCTTCGCCGTCTTCGCGATCCAACCGAGGACGCGCGCCGTGTCGTAGCAGTAACCGAGGATGTAGTTACAGGTCGACAGACAATGCTTGGTGCATTCAACCTTCATTTCGTCGAGCTGCTTCACATCAAACTTGTGATTGCCGACAACGCCCCAATCGTGGGTGGCCGAATACATCGGGAAACAAGGAGCGAGACTGCCATCCGTGCGGATAATCAGTGAATTCTGACCGGCACGGCACTGCCAGGGTGGAACCATGCCGCGCATCAACAGCTTCATGTCTTCCATGTGCTGGATCGGATTCACCATCTTGTAGCCTTCGTTGCGCCGTTTATCGTTAAGATAATCAAGCAGCGCATCGACCTTCGGCCAATCATCGGGCGTCAGGTACGTCTCATTCTCCGCGAGATGCTTGAAGTGATCCTGCTCGGTCATCGGCGTCTCGTTGATGTGATAATCGGTCGCGATTCCGTGGTCGTGCGCGATCTCGGTCAACTCTTTCACATCGTCCATATTGTTGTGGCAGATGTTGATATTAAACATCACCGTGTAGCCGTAGATCTTCTGCTTCTTCACGAGGTATTCGAAGTAAGGCCGAATCGGATCGAGTGCCTTCGGTAAAGACTTCCGCTCCTTAACCGAATCCACCGCGAGGTTAACCGTCGCCAGGCCGGCATCACCAAGACGATCAATCACGTCCGGTTTCATCAACCGTCCGTTGGTCGGCAAATAGACGAAGATGCCCTTCTGAGCACTGTAATAGACAATCTTGTGAATGAAGTTGGGTCGCAGCAGGGGTTCGCCACCCATTAGTGCCAGCACGCGCGAACCGATCGAGTGAAGCCAGTCAATCGAACGCTTGGCTACATCCTCAGTCATGCCCTTCACCTTATTGTCGTACGACCAGCAGTAGTGACAATCGAGATTGCACTTCCAGTCGGTGAACAGATAGGGGATGATCGGGCGCAGTTCCTTTCTGTTTTTCAGCGAGCGTGACTTGAAATAAGGCGCGCCCCAGGTTTTCCACAGACGAACACCGTTCAACTTCAGGTATTGCTTATGGGTCATTTCCCTGGCGTCGGGTCGCTGCGGGTAGGGCGGTTCAGGGAGAACGTCCTCTGTTGGCTCTAACTTATCTCGGCCGGGCCTCTTATAGAGGATTTGGTGTAACTGCGGTGCGATTCTATATGGCGGTGCAGCGGTTCCAGTCTCACCAGGCTGAACAGTACTCATTCTTTTGGTCCTTTGCCTCCACAGGAATGCTTTCGGACGCTAGTTTATTCGAACAAATGAAACTGTCAAGCCGAAGTGGCAGGCATATACCAGTATTTACAGGCAATTTCTTCATATCTCGGGTTCAAATTCTACAATACAGCCACCGTATGAGTTGTTGTCTATCCCATAAGCGACGAAGAGCAGAATTCCGATGCAACTCAGAATCAACGTAAGCACGACAACCCGTGCCCAGTGATATCTATCCATATCGGCGATTTTCTTTAACGACAGGATGACGCCAATGGAGATCACTACGGCGTCGAGTACATCGGTTGGATTGAGAGTTGAAAGCATGGATCGTTTCCCCGCCAAATCCAGCGCTGCTTCTTTAGACGCCGCCACACCTGAATTGTTCCGTCTTGGGCGTTATTGTAGGGGCGGCACTCCATGGCCGCCCCTTCGTGGAAACAGACCACTGTGAAAGAGTCGCTGCCTCTCGTGCGGCATAGACCTTCACCGAAAAATCTTGACTGCCACGCGAGGGGCGGCCACGGAGTGCCGCCCCTACAAACAAACCCTCGGGACCTTCCGGTTTACACAACCTGGTCCTTCTTGTAGACTGACTTTTCCGAAGCGAGTCCTCATGACAATAGGAGATTTAAATAGATGCCTTCCCCCCGCAATGCCCAGATCATTGCCTTTTTCGCAAGCGTTTCCCTGCTCTTAGGAGTTCCACTTGGCAGTTTTCAGTCACTTAGAGCCCAGACCAAAACACAAAACCCTCCGCCACCGCCGGCAGCCGCCAAACAAAAGACGGACTACTCGCAGGAAGCCGTAGTTATTGAGGATCTGCAAACCTCGTATCGCTTTGAGCGCGACGGCACAGGACAGCGCGACTTAACTTTTCGCGCCAGGGTTCAAAGTGAAGCGGGTGTCGAACGGCTGGGGCAGCTCGTGATTGGTTACAGCGCCGCGAATGAAAAGCTGGAGATGGATTACGTCCGCGTCCGTAAAGCCGATGGTACCGTGGTAAATGCAGCCGCGTCGGACGTTCAGGATCTAACAGCACCAATCGCTCGTGAGGCCCCGATTTACACCGACCTCAGACAGAAGCACGTCACGGTGCCTGGACTCCGGCCGGGTGATGTTCTCGAGTATCGAATGGTCTGGACAGTTCATACGCCGCTTGCACAAAACCACTTCTGGGTTGAGCACAACTTCATCAAGAAGGGCGTGATCGTTCTGAATGATGAGTTGACCGTAAACATTCCTGCAGCCAGCACAGTCAAACTCAAGAATGCCCCGGAATTTGCGCCGGCGATTAAAGAAGAGAACGACCGTCGTGTCTATCACTGGAAAAACGCAAACCTGAAACCTGACAGTGAAGAACAGGACAAGAAGAAGGAAGAGAGCGAGGAGTCAGAAAAAGAGGACGAAGAGATTCATCCCGATGTGCAGCTAACCACCTTTCAAAGCTGGGACGAAGTGGGCCAGTGGTACGCCGACTTGCAACGGGACCGAATTGTTCCTGACGAAAAGATCAAGATCAAAGCAGAAGAAATAATAAACGGGCGAACCACAGAGAAAGATAAGGTTCGCGCGCTGTATGAATTCGTGGCTAAAAACTTTCGCTACGTTAGCCTGTCGTTGGGCCAGAGCCGTTACCAACCACACGCTGCGGCAAGCGTGATGAGCAATCAGTATGGCGACTGCAAGGACAAGCACACTCTGCTCGCTTCCATGCTGGCTGCAACTGGACTGCGTGCTTATCCGGTGCTGATCAACTCTGCGCGCAAGCTCGACGTTGATATTCCATCGCCGGGACAGTTTGACCACGTCATCAGCGCAATTCCTTTAGGTAACGAAACCCTCTGGGCGGATACAACTGCTGAAGTCGCGCCTGCCGGATTGTTGTCTCCGAACCTACGCAACAAGAAGGCTTTAATGATTCCTACCGCTGGTCCGGCTCGGCTTGAAACTACTCCCGCTGAACCGCCGTTCGTTTCTTCCGAAGCCGTGACGATAGAAGGCACCGTCGACGAACTCGGCAAGCTCACGGCGCATGCTCGTATGGCGCTGCGTGGCGATGCAGAGATGTACATGAGAATTGCATTTCGTCGCACCCCGAAGAGCAACTGGAAGAGTCTCGGCTTCTATCTTGGAATTGGAGTTGGTATCGACGGTGAAGTCACCGATATCAAGACTTCAGATCCCGCCGATCTCGACAAACCGTTCGAAATCGAATTCAACGTTGCCAAGAACGATTTTCTCGATTGGTCCAGCAAGAAACTGAAAGTTGGCGTCCCGCTTCCGCCGCTGAATCTGTCGCAATTCAAGAGCCGAAAAGCAGGCAGCACGAAACCGCTCGAACTCGGTCCACCAATCGACATCTCTTACAACCTGAAGCTGACGCTGCCCGGCAAGTACCAAACGAGACTCCCGCTCCCTTTGAAAGTGGTGCGGGATTATGGAGACTACGCGGCTGACTACAAACTGCAAGGAACATCGCTGGTGGGTGAGCGAACTCTTCATCTGCGCCAACGTGAAATTCCTGCGGAACGTTTGCAGGACTATCGCGCATTTGCCGCGGCGGTAAAATCTGACGAAGCACAGACCCTTTCGTTGGAGACCGAAATCGCAGGCACACCCACGATCCCCGATTCGGCGAAGATCGAAGATTTGATTCAGGCTGGTGAGGCCGCGAGCAGAAACGAAAACTATGCCGTGGCTGAACAACTGTTCAGGCGTGTGGTGGAAAAGGATCCAAAACACAAAACCGTTCGACGCGATCTCGGCTACGTACTTGTTGGCCAACGAAAGTTTGGCGAAGCGATCGAAGTGTTACGCGAACAGACTAAGATCAACCCATTCGAGGACTATGCTTACGGTCTGTTGGGCCGGGTCTACTGGCAGCAGCAGGATTACGCGAATGCTGAATCGGCCTTCCGCAAACAGCTCGAAGTTGCTCCGTTGGACCAGTACGCGCATGCCAGTCTCGGACAGATGCTGGTCGAGTGGCGGAAGTATAAAGAGGCTGTCCCTGAACTCGAGCGTGCGATATCGCTCACGCCAGACGCAGAGATGCTTCACGTCAGTCTGGGTCGCGCTTATCTAAATCTCAACGAGACTCAACAAGCGATCGCTGCTTTCGAAGCAGCAATCAAACTCGATCGCAGTCCCACCGTCTTGAACGATGTTGCGTACTTCCTCTCTGATAAAGGTGTTCAGCTCGATAAAGCGCTTCAGTACGCGGAGTCGGCAGTAACCACGACTGCTACCGACCTGCGCAATCTCGAAACCAGCAGCTTGAAGATGGACGATTTGTACGCCGTTGCTTCACTCGCCGCGTACTGGGACACGCTGGGATGGGTCTACTATCAAAAGGGCGACCTGGACACAGCAGAGAAATACATAAGGGCGGCCTGGACGCTGGAGCAGCATGGCGACGTGGGTCACCATCTCGGCGCGATTGCTGAAAAGCGTGGCAAGAAAGAAGAGGCCACCAGACTATACGCTCAAGGTACTGCGGCATTGAGAACTGCGCCGGAAGCCCGTGAGAGTCTTGGGAGACTGGCCGCTCCGGCAACCATCGACAAACTGCTCGAAACGGCGAAGCGTGAGTTGCGCGATTACAACGTAATCAGCATGGGCCAACTCGTTCCGAATCTGCAGGCTCCGATTCAGGCCGAGTTTTATGTTGTCTTTGGTCCGGATTCAGCGCGCAACTCTCAGGTGATCGATGTGAAGTTCATTAATGGAGCCGATAGTCTCAAATCGGCAACGACGGCATTGAAAGCATTGAAATATTCACTCGTGTTCCCGGACAGTTCGCCAACAAAGATCATTCGACGAGGCGCGGTGCATTGCGTGCCAAAACCTGGCGGCTGCACGTTCACGATGATCAGTCCGGATCTGATCACATCCGTGGATTAAATCCGTGTCAATCCGTGGCTAAATACTCAGAACGAAACCCGTAACCCTAACTGTATCTCGCGTCCGGGTGTGGCGGCTTCGGTGATCGTTCCGAACTGCGGCGTGTTGACGAAACGGTTCGGGGTTCCGAGGTTTGTGTGATTGAGCGCATTGAATGCCTCGGCACGTACCTGCACTTTGATCGTCTCGGTCATCGCAAACTCTCTCTGCAACGCGAGATCAAGCGTCTGGCGTCCTGGTCCATAAACCGTGTTTCGGCCAACGTTGCCGAACGTGAATGCGGCGGGCGTTGTGAAGGCTGCAGTATTGAACCATCTGTCCGCCGTTCGACTATTAGCATCGAAAACAGGTTGGCCCGTAAGGTTCGCCCTGATCGGATTCTCACCTAACAACGTGCCGGCATTGGCGGTGTCGCCAAACACGGAAATCGTGAATGGAAAGCCACTCTGCGCCTGGTAGATCGCCGACAAGCGCCAGTCTTTCGTCAGCTTATTGACGAACCCACTCTGCTTCAACCCCGGGATGCCGTAAACCATGCTCACCGCAAACCGGTGACGCACGTCGCAAGCGGGCCCCTTCTCCAATCGCAGATTAGAATTGTTCTGAGGCGCCGCTGACTCAAACATCGGCGAACGAAAATCGGGAGCATCGCTGAGATTCTTCGAGAAGGTATAGTTAGCAAGGAAGGTCAAACCGCGGCTGAATCTCCGGCGCACGTTGACGTAGCCAGCCTGATACCAGCTCTGCGCCGAATTTTCCAGCAAATTGATACCACTCACCGGGAACGTTGTATTCGTGATGGCGATGTTGTCAGGAAGCACCATGCTCGGCAGAAAGCTCAAGGTTCTGAACGGCCGGCGTGGTCCAATCGCGCCTGGACCAGCGGGCGCGTTGTTGATCAGGTGAGAACGCTGCAGATGCAGTCCATGCGAGCCAAGATAGCCAAGCTCGAGAGTCGTTTCCACGCCCAGACTCTTCTCGACAGACCCGCTCCACTGCTCGATGTATTGCGGCGGCGCATTCGCTTCAAAGGCAGCGAAGCTGACTGTTGTCGTCCCCAGTATTGCCGGCCCAAAATTGAAGTGACTGGCGACGATATTGGCAGCGGGAATGAAATTATCGCTCTGTTGTGTTTCCGGAAATACATAAGGCACGTTATGACGTTGATTACACCACGTGTTCATGTCGACTGGTGTGAAGAAGATTCCAAACGCGGCGTGCAAGACTATTCCATGTTTGTGCAGGTTATGCGAGATGCCGGCGCGCGGAGCGAATTTGAGTTTGTTCGAATAGTTCAAACCTTCCGGAAAGCCTTGCTGCCCTCCTATAAAGACAGATGGCACGCCATTCTGGAACGTTAAATTGGTGTTCGCATAACGAATATCCACGAGCGGGCTCATGTATTCATAGCGGAGACCAATCTGGATCGTCGTGTTGCGCGTGAGCTGAAAACTGTCGTGCACAAAAGCGTCAGCGTACCACTGCCGCAACTGCATCTGTGGAATGCCCGCTTGCCTCTGCTTCACGGCAGGCAAGCCGAGCAGAAAGCTCGCGAGCGCCGATCCAGAACCATCATTCGTTGCTGTTTGAGTAGTGAAGCCGTTAGTGAACTGGTAATAGCCGCGGTTTTGAAAGAAACCCCACATGGGCCAGATGAAACGACGAAAACTCGCGCCAAACTTCAGGCTGTGCCGGCCAACTTGCCAGTTCAACGAATCGCGCGCTTCGAGAATCGTGTTCCACATATGCGCCGGCGTTGCGATGTAACTGTCGCCCATGCCTGAATAACCCTGCACATTGAACCACGGCGCACCAAATGCACCTTTGCCGCCGAAGCCAATGCCAGTGATTCCGAGTTCCGAAACGATGTCATTCGTAAAACTGTTTTCCGAGGTGCGATGCATCGCGAGACGCGAAACAGTAATCGAGGCAAGATTCACGATGTTGGGGCTTATCACGCGAGTCCAGCCGATGGTCCCGTTCTGCGACAGGTTGTCGTGAAGCGCTCCAAAACCCGGCAGGTTTTGTGGAGTGAAGCCTCGTTCACTGCTGAACGAATAACGGGCAAAGAAACTGTCGCCGCCATTGAGTGTATGATCGAAACGAATCGTCGCCTGGTCTGTGACGTGGTGTGCATTGCGCACGTCAAGATAGTTGTTGCAATCCACGCCGGCGCCGATGACAGTCGGTGCGCCCATCATAGTCATGCCGCAACCCATCATCCCCATTTCCAGATTGGGTCGCGGAAGATACTTCCTCAAAAAGAGGACCGCCTTCGGATCGAGCAGATTCTCCGGAATGGTGTTATTTGCAAATTGATCGCGAATGATCTGCGGATTCGCCGCGCTGATAGGCTTCGTTGGATCGAAACTCGGATTCGGATGCGAACTGAAAGGATTGTAAATAGTGGCCCCACTCATCTCGAAGTTGCCATTGATTTCATCTTCGGTGGGAACAGTCGCAACCATCGTTTGCGATCTGGTATGTCGCAATCCTTCGTAGTTAACAAAGAAAAAGCTCTTGTTGCGTACGATTGGACCGCCGAACGAAGCACCAAAGTTATTTCGTACGAGATGATTCGACTCATCCATCTCGTTGAAAGTACGAGCGTCGAATACGTCGTTCCTTAAAAACTCGTAGACGGTTCCGTGAAACTCGTTCGTTCCCGTGCGTGTAACGATGTTGACTTGTCCGCCACCAGCGCCACCGAGTTCGGCCGTGTAACTTCCAGTTTGCACTTTGAACTCCTGCACGGCATCTGGTGAAGGACTGAAATTAAGCGTGTTGAATGTGGGGTCTGTGTTCGTTGCTCCATCAAGCAGGAAGTAGTTTGCGTTGGGACGATTGCCGCCGATGCTTACTGCCGAGCGCTGGCCCGGACGCCAGTACAGCGCACTCATATCGCCTGCCTGAGCTCCGTGAGATTCGTGTGCGCCCGGCACAGTAAGAACCAGATCGATCAACATGCGGCCATTGAGCGGCAAGTTCTGCACCGCGGTGGGCTCGACCACTTCGCCTACGGAAGCGTCAGTGGTTCGCAAGACATTAATAGTATCGGCGGTGACGTCGACAACGGTATTCAGTGAAGCCACTCTGAGACTCAGATCAAGAGTCATCGATTGACCAACTTCCAAAGTGATCTTCTGAGTGTGCGTCGCAAACCCGTTTGCCTGCACTGCGAGTTTGTAGTCTCCGGGGAGCAGACCCGTAATTTGAAAGCTGCCGAGTTCATTGGTAACTGCCTGGCGCGAGGCGCCGGTGGATTCGGAAGTCACCTGGACCGAGCAACCGGCGAGGACCTTCTGTTGTGGATCCCAGATCGTGCCGCTCAAACTCGCGTAATTGCTCTGCGCATAAACTGAAGTGACAATCAGCAACCAGAATACAACCAGACACAGCCGCAGTATGTGACGCATTCAATCAACCTCCGAGTGAAGCCGGAACCGTGGGACTCAAAAACTACTGAGACTGCGAAATCAAGAGCAATTAGCCTATGGGAAGGTGAGTCTAACGACACAGCAACCGCGGAACATCAACCAAAAGTCTGAGCGGATTGCCGGGCTATAGTTGGAGGCGGAACTTGCTGCTGTTGGGAGGTGTCTAATTCGACGTTATGAAGCCTACCCTATTCAGATCGATTGCGCTGGTCTTCACCATCTCCGTTGGATTGATGGTCTCTCAGTTGAGGGCGAATCACGACGTACCAGACTACTTAATACCACCGGTTGAAAACCTCTCCAACAACGAGGTAAGTGCCTGCTGGCTCATCCGTTATCTCGTGATTTCCGTTCCAAACGATGACGAATACTACCTCGGCAAACAGCGGTTGCAATTGTCAGAATTGAGCCCGCTGATTACCGAAAGGGTGAAATCGGTCCCATCTAATCAGCGAGTCCTTTATATAAAGAGTGGTTCTGCAGTTCGATTCGAGAGCCTTGCGAAAGTAATCGAAGGTGCCAAACTAGCCGGGATCGACCGAGTCGAGTTGGTGCTGGACAAAAGAAAGTCACCGGGAATGAGCCATTGAGTACTGTCGCACGTACTGTAGGGGCGGCCCTCCGTGGCCGCCCTACGTATTGCCGAGAAGTTTCTCGAATTCCACGAAGGGCGGCCACGGAGGACCGCCCCTACAGTACGTTCAGCAGTGCTTAACCTTTCCGGGCTTGTTGTAGCGAACGTTACAGATCAACTCTTTGGCGCGACATAGCTCTTGCGCGCCTTAACCACCAGCTTGCCTTCAGACTTCGCGGCGCCTTCTGCCAGATCGACTTTCAGTTTTCTGATCGTTCCATCGTGGTTCTTGTTGGTTGGAACGAACGAGAAACTATAACGCGTGCGGAGATGCGTAATCATCGTGTCGAACGTCTGATAGAGTTCTTCAGGCTTATCCCGAAGGACCTCGCCTCCCGTTTCGTCAGCAAGTTTTTGAATGTCGAGATAATTGAGACCTCCAATCCGACCGAGCCGCGTTGCCCAACGCATCATCCCGTTCTCCGCGACTTGTTCCGGAGTTTTCGGAATAATCCCACAAACGACACTGCCTGACTCAAAGACCGAATGCGTTGCCGCTGTGTGCGATGGACCATTCCTGCAATCCCAGTTTCGGGTAACGCCGGTGAGCGCGATGATCACGCGACGACCAGTCGGATTAGCGGCTTTCGTCATGTAATTCGCCGCTTCATCAAAGGCGATGTTCAAACAATGATTCGCGCGTTCGTCATGCGCGGGCACATAGTCGAGTGCAGATTCAAGGCGCCGGCGGTCGCGCGTGAACTCCTGTCGCAGCTCAACTGTGTCGTGGTATGTCATAACCGCCACTTCATCGCTCGGCTTCAAGCGTGACAACGCATCTTTCGCAGCTCTTCTAACCTCTGTTCCGAATGGATCCAGGCAGCCACCACGATCGATTAACAGTAGAACAGAAAGCGGCAACTGGTCCTGACTAAAGTGAGTAATCGTCTGCCTTGTACCGTCCTCTGAAACGAGAAAGTCTTCCTGCTTCAAACTACCAATAACTCGCGAAGTGTTTTTACGCAGCACAAGCGCGTCGATGGTAACGAGGTCAACATCCGTTTTTATAATGTCGGCGACTTTGATGTTGGCTTCAGCAGTGCTCGGCGCGACTCTACGTTCGCGTGTTTGAGTTAACGCTGAGGGAATCAAAAATCCGGCGATCGAGAGCAAGAATACGACGAGAAGGAGAGAAGATTTTGAGCGCGTCGGGTTGAGTTTCATAAAGCACCTCCTCAGGTTCAGACTAAGGACCAGCCGCAGGACATGCGGCGACGTGGGAGAGTGCTACGACTGTTCAGGGAGAGAGTTGGATAGGGTGGATAATAGATCGGTTTGGACGGTTTGAATAGGTTTTTCTAACGAGTTTACGTGATCAGCGCACGGAACCGCTCAATGGCAAGCTCATCCGGAAATAACGGGTAACCACCGTCGAAAAACACATGCAGGTTGCACATTGTGACAACATAGCCCTGATAGACCAGCCGCGCAGTTACTTCCGGTCCAAACTTGCTAAGCGACGTCGCAACGGATGAGTTGTCACTGGCAATTTTGGACCATTCATCTTTACTGGGACCATGCTTCAAAAACTCCAACACTTCCCTCGCCCGGTCACCAACGGGTGACGCGCCTGTCACTGTAGCGAACTTGCTCGCCACCTGAAACGGACTCTGCGAAATCTGCACCAGCACGCTTGAAAGCCCGGTTGCTGAAGAAGGATCGGCGGGATTATAACTGTCGACAATTGCCTGCCTGCGGACGTTCGTGGTGTTGATGTACAAAACGTCATTTACACGAATAAGAGCAAACAGTTCGCCCAGTAACGGAACGAGCCGGCGACGAAACGGATTCCACGGAATGCGGGCCGACGCATTAACGACGACGAGTTGATTCGGAGGCGTGCGTCTTTCACCGAGATTGGGGCAACGTCTGATTCTGTCAGCGAAGCCGCGCGCCCACTGCTCTCCCATATTGTCGTAAACGCCACCGTCTGTTAGCACCATTTCTTTTGGAGGCTGCGGTGGTCCACCTGCGCTTGGCGGTGGTGCACCAGTGAATTTATGTTGTTTGGTTGAAAGTATCGAGGGCGGAAAACCGCCCGGAAACGCGGCTGATGCCTGCACCGCTTTGGCTAAAGGCAAGTTGCCTGGCACGCCATTCCCGAGTGCATAACTGTAGACAAAATCGCCGCCGAAGTAGACCTGTTCGGCTGAGCGAAACTCAGTTGAGCAGATGACATGGTCCAGGTCGGGCTTTTTTATATCGGCGAGTTTGGTCGCTCTATGCCCGGGTGAAAACAGTGTCGTATTGAAAGCGCGAGCACAGACGCGGCCTCGCACTCCAAAGATCCAGCCCCAAACGATCGTTCCGGCGAAGAACAAGAGCAAGCGTACAAACCAGGGGGACGGTACGAGTGCTGGAATTGCGAAAACCAGTATTCCGGCAACAATCAGAATGAAGAGATAAATTTTTGTGAAGAGTGGCGCGAAAAGTGTTCCTGAGTTTGCGATCTGTGTGGCCAGTGGTTTAGCAACGCGCTCGCGAAACTCGTCGCTGTTTGTCTGCCGGAAGTTTACCGCCTGGCCGACTAGCCCATTCGTGAGAGATCCTCCTGAGACAGAGGCAATCGAAGTAACATCTGCATTGGCTTTTGCATCAACCAGATACATCAGCGCGCCGAGTACGAAGAGCGTTGCTCGATGACCTCCGCCTGACATGGCAACAGCTAGACTTTTATTGTCCATTGTGTCTCCATTATTACTGATGCTGATCAGACCAACTTTTGTTACAGCAAGTCAACGAAACCAGGCGCGCTCGCTGCCCCTTGGTCCACGGAACGTACTCTACGGGCGGCCATAAATGCCACCGAATGAAAGTTTTTTCGTAGGTTCCGTCCGAGAAAATATAGCGTAGGGCGACTCGCCTCCCACAAAAAAATGCTCGCCTTCTTGCAGGTTTTGGAGATTATTCAGATTTCTGCATAAACCACGACTTCAGATTCGGCGGCCCATCACACAGAATCTCCGAAAATTTTCAGCAGAAACGCCATTTCTCGATTGCTCAAACCGTGGGCTCAGCGCTTGCTTTAAGGGAACGCAAGCACTTGCTTTAAGTGGAGCACTCTCTCCCCAGCTTCCTCGTTCAGCACCTGCTCTAAGTGAAGCGTCTCCCCCGGCTTCCTCGTTCTGTCCGTGTTAATTCAATCAGGAGGTTAACTCATGCGAAAACTGTTCATCTTGGCGTTTGCAGTTGTCCTTGGGCTGGCTGCAAAGCAAGTCTATGCTCAGGGTAACGCCACCCTCACAGGCTCCGTGACCGATCCGAATGGAGCAGTCGTCGCGGGCGCCACCGTCAAGGCCACGAACATAGGAACGAATATCGCCTATGACACGCAGACTACTGATGCGGGCCTTTATAGATTTCCGACACTGCCTGTAGGTATCTACAAGGTTAATGTAGAAGCCGCGGGTTTCAAATCAACCCAGATCGAAAACGTTACGCTCACCGTAGCCCAAAACGTAACTCAGGATATAAAGCTTGAGATCGGTGTGGCGACCGAGACCGTGACAGTCCAGTCGGGCGGCGAGCAACTCGCACAACCAAACGAGTCGAGTGTCTCGACGCTGCTAAACAAGAATGTCTGGGAAAATTTCCCGCTGGAAAATCGTGACACAAACGAATTCATCAACATCCTTCCCGGTGCTGTGCCGGACGCGTTTGCAGGCAGCACACGGGGTGCTGCGGTGAACGGTACGCGTGGCGGTATGGGAAACTTCCTGGTCGACGGTTACGACAATAACGACCAGGGCCAGGGCGGTCGTGGCTCAACCGTTGCCGGAGGAATCACCAGTATCTCTCCGGATGCCATTCAGGAGTATCGAGTTATCACTAACAACTATGCGGCCCAATACGGAAAAGCGGGCGGCTTCGTTACTGATACCGTACTCCGCGGAGGTACTAACGACATCCACGGCTCTCTTTTCGCGTACAACCGAATTCAAAAGCTGGCTGCTAACGATTTCTTCTCAAACAAGGAAGGCGTGAAGGATTCATTAGTTAGAAACCAGTTCGGCGGATCGATTGGTGGTCCAATTCGAAAAGACAAGACCTTCGGGTTTGGTACGATTGAGTTTCACCGCCTGCGTGAGGGAGCACCGCTGACCGCCGTTAGTACCACTCAACAATTCATTAATTTTGTGCAGAGCGGAGCGTTTGCGACTTTCCATGAAACAAACCCGAACGGGTATTGCGTCGTCAAGCTCGGCGGACCTTGCCCGGGCGCCTTCGCTAACTCTGCTCATCTCGGTGCAAACTTCCAAGCTCTTCAGGCTAATAATCCCATCCCATTTGCTACATCAGGATTTACCAACGTGGCTTCGGGATTGTTCACTGGCGCTGATTTGTTTGGTGGCGACCCGGCTATCGTTTATCCAGTTCCGGTCTATGGTGACGTAACTGTGATCAACCGCAGTTTTCTCAACACGGGCCGATTCACTGGCAAGGTGGATCACATCATGAGCACGCGTAACCGGTTCAGTGGGACTTTCTCATTGGAAGACACAGATATCGGCGACACCGCCGGCGGTGGTGATACAACCATCGGTCCTGCGTTTCTGTCTCCGGGTAGATCGATTCTCGTCGGTCTCAGCTGGATACATGATTTTAGTTCGACCGTGATCAATGAAGCTAAGTTTAGCTACCTGCGTCACGTGCGAGATTTTGCTCAGTGTCCTGGCAGCGAGGGATTGCCGTCGGTGGTGACTGGCATCGATCCACTGACTGTTGGCTTCGGCTGCAGCAGTGCTCTACCACAGTTTTTCACTGACAATCAGTTTCAATACCAGAACCATCTCTCCTTCGTTCACGGAAACCATAGCTTTAGGACCGGAGCGGAATATCGCCGCATTCGGAATGGTTCCGCTTTTGAAGCGACTAAGAATGGTTTTATCCTTCCGCATGGTATTGAAGAACTGCTGACTGATGGTTTCTTTGGCGATGAAGCAGACCTCGTGTCCTTTGGCGAACCTGTCCTTGGTGGCTTCACCTTTGCGCAGGCATCAATAAATCCGCAGACCGGTACTTTGCCGGAATTCTATCGCGGTTACCGCTCGAACGAATGGGCCGCATACTTCCAGGATGACTGGAAGTTCCGACCTAACCTTACGTTTAATCTCGGATTGCGATGGGAGTATTTCGGTCCGCCGCACAACTTCCGGCCGGGTCTAGACTCAAACTTCTACTTCGGTTCCGGCGATACGCCAGTTCCGAACCCGACGGCGAATCCTTTCTTCCCAGACGATAGTACATTAGCTGCTAAAGTTGCTCGCGGAACTTTCCAACAGCGCGACAATGAGATCTGGCAGAAAGACTTCAATAACTTTGCGCCACGCGTTGGTTTTGCATGGGATGTCCGTGGCGATCAGAAGTTGGTGATTCGAGGAGGCGGCGCGATTTCCTACGACCGCATCTGGAACAACCTGTTCGAGAACATCCGCTTCAATGCGCCGTTCTTCGCGTTTGCGACGGTTGGCGCATTTGGTGGGGGCGCAGGCGTGCCATCTGGACCGCTATCCACACCGGGAATCTATGGCGTTCCATTCACGGCGGCGAACACCGCTGAATTCAACAACCCGCTATTCAATCCCGTTCCGTCACCACGGCACATGGATGAGAACCTCGTTACACCGTATGTCCAGCAGTTTAATCTGGGCGTGCAGTACGAGTTCAAGACCAACTTTCTGTTCGAGGCAAACTACATCACGACTCAGGGTCGCAACTTGACCGGCCTGATCGATATCAATACCTACGATGGCCGGACTCGTGGTGGCACCTCTCGCAG
Source organism: Pyrinomonadaceae bacterium (assembly GCA_036003745.1). Taxonomy (GTDB): domain Bacteria; phylum Acidobacteriota; class Blastocatellia; order Pyrinomonadales; family Pyrinomonadaceae; genus PSRF01. The sequence goes on along the minus strand of DASYSD010000095.1, from coordinate 17,730 downwards.
AATCAATCCATCGATTGGTGGCGATAATTTCCGCACCAACGCGTTCAAGTCGATCTATCACGGTGGCCAGTTCATCGTGAGAAATCGAACCTGGAAAGGGCTGCAATTCAACACTCATTACACTTTCGCGAAGGCGATTGATGAGATGAGCGACGCTTTTAACAGCCGCGCAGGTGCACGTCCTACGGACAACCAGAATATCGACCTCGATCGAGGACGTGCGGACTTCGATATTCGGCACCGATTTGTTGCGGGCTTTACGTATGATCTTCCGTTCTTCAAGGACAACCGCTGGTTGGGTGGCTGGGTCATGTCTGGCATCGTTCAGATGCAGTCGGGCGTGCCTTTTTCAGTCTTTCACAGCGGCCAGGATCCTAACGCGGACGGATATCTAACGGACCGAGCAGCATTTCTCGGCAGCAACTTCAGCGACGTGTACACGAATAATTCGAGCCCGGCCGACGGCTTCTTTGACGCCGACCAATTTGAGGGCATGAATACTCGAGTTGCTCGTCTTGGAGCGGCTGCCGCGTGTGGTCCGGGCAACGGAGTAGTCCTTAGTGCCACTCAATGGTGGTGCAATGGCACTTCGGGTCGAAACGTATTCACCGGTCCCGCATTTCACAACGTTGACTTCGGCGTTCACAAGAAGTTCAAGATTACTGAAGGTAAGTCACTTCAACTTCAAGCAAACGCCTTCAATCTGTTCAATCATCCGAACTTTGGATTGCCTGTGACCAACTTAACGAGCTCACAGGTTGGTCGATCAATTGCCACAGTTGGTTCGCCGAGGGTCATCCAGCTGGCGCTAAGATTCGACTTTTAATCTAACCGAAAATGTTGAACTTTCCGGGGGCGGTCAAATACAATGACCGCCCTCACTTCTTTTTGTTTCTCAACATTGGAGGTTTAGAAATGCTTCGAACGACGTTGATGGTTCTACGCAGCGTTTTGTTTGGCTCCATTGTGATTACTTCCGCTACAGCTTTCGCCCAGGAGCGAGGTGTGGGCGGCTCAGGAACGCCAAGGCGAGACACGACGCTCGACCGCGAAAGTGATCTCATAAATCGGGAAACGAGGCTGCGCCTTTTAAATGAACCCGAGAAGGTCAAAACGCTGACCGCTGAAGATCGCAAGCTACTCGCGAACCAGGTCTTTGAGGACTTCGAGCGGGTTCAGATCATCAACCGTGAGTTGATTCAGGCCACCAACAAACTCGACAACGACGCGTACAAACGAATCTCGTCACTCGCAGATGAATTGAACAAGCGTGCGAAGCGTTTAAAAACAAATCTCAACATTCCCGATCTGGAGAATGACAAAAAAGAGCCGGAGACAAAAATGGAGATGGACGCGGTGCAATTAAAAGCTTCGGTCCAATCACTAAACGGTTCCGTGAAAAGCTTCGTCAATAGCCCTGTCTTCACCGATCCGAGGGTTACAACTGTTGGTCATCTGCAAAACCTCAGGCGAGATATTTCAAACGTGATTGAACTTAGCCGTACGGTCAAGAAGACGGCCTCAAACTTCAAAACTAGGCTTTAAATCATTTCGGTTCAGCGAAAAGGGCTAACTCGGAGATCGCAGGACAAGCAGTTGCCTGCGTAATACGCAAACGAACCTTAGTGGTCGTCACAACCTCGCCACGTACGAGCTTGCAATTCCCGATGCTTGTGCCGCGGGCAAATTCTTGCCATTCGCCGTTCTTCCAAGCATCCAAGGCAAACGCTTCTGCTCTTTGACCGAGCGGAAGATATTCGCGCACGCGAACGACGTTGAATGTTTGTTCACGGCCAAGATCGATAATCAGTTCAGGCGTCGTAAACCGATCGTCAGTCGTCCAATACGTATCGCGTCTGCCGTCAATCACGTTTCGTGGTGAAAACCTTCGATCGCTGTGTCCTCGCGTGTTGCTGGCGCTAACACGAGCACCTTGCGTGAAGTCTTCACGAAATGTCGCGTCGAGAATACGACGGAATTCGCGTAGTGATGCGACGTCAGGATCCGGAATCCGCCCGCGACGATCGGGCGCGAGGTTCAGCAGAAAGGAAGCGCCGCGACCGACGGAGGCATAGTAAAGATCGACAAGCGTCGCAGCGCTTTTCACCTGGCTGTCTTCTTTCGAATGATAGAACCAGCCGGGTCTGATCGAGACGTCGCATTCCGCCGGCACCCAATGTGTGCCCGGTCGATCGCCGCGATTCAAACGGGCTTCGTCCGCTCTGCCAGGCGCAAAATCATCTTTATTGAGCGTACTCCACAATGGATCACCGGCAACTCCACGCTCATTGCCGACCCAACGTACGTCTGGTCCAGCGTCGCTGAAAAGACATGTGTCGGGTTGCAGGCGACGAACAAGATTCCACGTTGTGGGCCAATCATAATAGGTGTCGCGATTGATCCTACGTGTCTCGCGAGCACCACCATAGTATCCGTCGCCACCATTCGCGCCGTCGAAGAAGATTTCGAAGACAGGACCATACGAAGTGAGTAGTTCGCGCAATTGATTGCGATAGTAGGCTAAGTATTCCGGTCTACCGTAGTCCTTATGATTGCGATCCCATGGAGAAAGATAGACGCCAAACTTCAAGCTATGCTTGCGACAAGCGTCCGCAATCTCTCTAACAACATCGCCACGACCATTCCGCCAGGGTGTGTTCTTTACCGAGTGCTCAGTGTATTTGGACGGCCAGAGGCAGAATCCGTCGTGATGCTTGCAGGTGAGTATCAAGCCCTTCATTCCGGCAGCCGCAGCCGTACCGACGATCTGAACCGCATCGAAATCAGTGGGGTTAAAGATTGCAGGCGACTCGTCTCCGTAGCCCCATTCTTTATCGGTGAAAGTATTAACGGTGAAATGGATAAATCCATAGAACTCCATTTCATGCCAGCGGAGTTGTCGGGCCGATGGGGTTGGGCCATAAGGTTTCGGTGACCCAACCTCAGCGCTTGCGACTGCCGGCGAATAGCAGGCGGCCAGACTCATTGAAAGCAGAGACTTCTCTACTTGCAGAAGAAAGTTACGGCGTTCTTTATTCAGCTCGCCCGAGCCACGCCGAAAAAACCTATCTCTGCTGATTTTCGTTTCCACTTAGTTTGAGCTTCTTCTCTGTACAGAGAGATCCAAATCAAGGCGACCAAGTCTAACATCAACTCAGTCAAACTAATCAGGTTAGGTAGTTCTACGCATTAAGAATCCGTAGTCCTACCCATCAAAAAGGGTAGTTCCACCGATTACAGCCGGCATCTTTTTTTTTTGACGACCTCAGTGTCTACGTCTGTGCACTGTCGTGTGCACTAATGTGGACATTTTGCAATGGTTATCTAAAACTCAATGCCCAAAAATTTGCGGTAAATGGTTGCGCCTTAAAACGCCGAAGGCGTTGGCTAATTTCAGCCCAGGGTTGGAGCGCAGCGACAACCCTGGGTGTAAGCATAAAGAAGATAATAAACCCTGAAAGGGTTCGAAATTGAGAGGAACCCTTTCAGGGTTGTACAGGATTTTTTATCGCTTGACCCAGGGTTGTCGCTGCACTCCAACCCGGGGCTGAAATTAGTCAACGCCTTCGGGGTTTTTCAAACTCTATCCTATCCAACGCTTCGCGGAATGAAGTTTGCTCTCATGTCTCCCTCAGTTTCGCAGAGCATGCTCGCATTAGTGCTGGTAAGCGGGCGCGCTCTGTTACATCAAAATTATCCAGCCAACTACTCACGTGAAAAGGTCGGATGGACCTTCAAGCAGATGACTCCATCCCTGTCCAGAACCCATTAACGCGAGTTCAATTTTCGGAGGCGAACAAGATTTTCATGTTGTTGCTGGTAACCCCGGCGATACGTCTCGACGTGTCTTTCACCACATTTCTGATCGCGGTCCTGGCTGTCTGGCGTATCACTCACCTTTTCTCGGGTGAAGATGGACCAGCCGACATCTTCGTTCGTTTACGCCGTCTTGCCGGTAACACTTTCTTTGGTCGGTTGCTCGATTGCTTTTATTGCTTGAGCCTTTGGTTCGCCGCACCTGTCGCCTGGTTCCTGGGCGCGACGTGGTGGGAACGCGGGCTTCTCTGGCTTGCCTTGTCGGGAGGCGCCATCCTGCTCGAGCGCATCAGCGACCGCGACCACAAACCACCTCCGGCGAGCTGGCACGAAACCCCTATCCAAAAACATAACCATTGACGAGGAGGAATCAAACAATGTCATGCTGCGGTAAAGGTCGTACAGCTTATAGTCAAGCCAACATTGGCTCAACTCCACCGCCAGAGAACCAATACTGGGTCTCGACGCCAGTCGAGTTCGAATACTCAGGTCAAGGCGAACTAACCGTCACCGGTCCGCTCAGTGGGATGGTCTATCGATTCTCACCGAGTGCCCGGCGTGTCCGCGTCCACGGCTCAGACGCGCCCTCTCTGTTATCAGTGCCCGGAATTCGTCCCGTGCGCTGACTTCTCAAGTCCTTCATGCATTCTCACCCCCGCTCCCAAGGAATAACGTGGCCCGGCCCCGCTCCGCGCCGCTCCCATCCAAATCTTAAGAAGGAGTCTCCATGAGTAAACTCGTAATACCAATTGATGTTTCGCAGATCACAGATAACGATCGTGATCAGCAGAAAGTAAGAGTTGCCGCGAAAGTAGGCGAGAAGATTGTTTCTCAAGTCGCATCAGTCAAAAGCGGCAAAGCTGAAGTCACGCTTGACGTTGATGCGAGTAAACCGCTGACGCTTGCGATCGGTCCCGACAACGTCTCGGATCAGGAAATCTTCAACTTTCAAACTATCACCACCACAGTCAATCCAGCGCAGTGGGCCAACAAGCCTTCGCTGAAGCTGCCGCCTTTTATTGTGACTCGGCCGTGGTGGGATCTTTGGCTTCGCTGGTGTCGCACCTTTGTTATCCAGGGTCGAGTTATTTGTCCGGACGGCAGTCCGGTTCCTGGTGCAGAAGTGCGAGCTTTTGACGTCGATTTCTTTTGGTGGTGGTTGTCGAGTTCGCAGGTTGGTCCAACCGTGGTTACCGATGTGAACGGACACTTTACCATCAAGTTCAGGTGGTGTTGTGGTTGGTGGCCGTGGTGGTGGTGGCAGTTACGTCGCTGGAGTCTTGAGCCATTGCTCGTCGATAGGATTAGACCAGTGCTCAAGCTTAGGCCGGAGTTGAAATTCAGAGAGCCGAGCCCTGAGGTATCGTTCGACGTCGCCGCCTTGACGAATCTCTTTCCGCCAGTACCGATAATACCTCAACCGGGAATCGTAACGCCTTCGATACCGATACCGCCACCCCTCAAAGCCATCGCAAAAATCGATCCAACCACGATACCAACTCTGCGAGACAAGCTCGTTACCGTGCTTCCAGCCGTGCCTGAGTTGGAGCGTCTGCGTATCTGGCCGTGGTGGCCGTGGACGCCGTGGCTCGACTGCTCGCCCGACATCATCTTCCGTGTAACGCAGAATTGCGGCGGCGGTCAGGACAAGGTGATTGTAAATGAGAATCTGTTTCAGGCTCGCTGGGACATTCCCACATCGTCGAATGTAACTCTGGTAGCGAACGACCAGGCATGCTGTCTACCGCATAACGATCCGGATCCGGTGGGTGCTTGTGCCTTGATTACCGGAGTTTGTGGTGATCCAGGAATAATCTCCGGCAACATCGGCGGCAACTCAGCACATCCGGCTGGACCAGACGGCTATGCCAATCCCGGAAACAGGGACAACCCATTCTCGGAAGGCGTCTCGATTTGGGGACAACTGGGAACTGATCCACAAACTGCCTATTATGAAATTGAATTCAAGGAGCATTCGGCTGGTCCAGGCGCATGGGCTTCAGTACCGCCGGCAGCTTTGAGTGGGTTCACGCGCGGTTATTTCGACTCGAGTCCCGGTCACGTGTGGCCCAACCAGTGGTTTTATCCAGGCTTTCCTCTGGTGCCGTTGGGCACGAAGCTGGTGTACGAGAGTCGGCAGCACTACGAACTGACTCATCCGTTACCAGCACCTTCAAGCTGGGGCAACGTGGCTAATGGCCGAGTTTGGTTTCTGAACGTGAACGAGTTGGCGCAGATCCAGACGGCAGGAAATTTTGTGGATGGAGCTTATGACTTTCGCGTACGTGGTTACCGGGCATTACCGGCCGGTGGGCCCGATCCTGCTGATCCCGGCGTCGTGTTAGCCGGCTGTGGTGGTCATACTGAGAACAACCTCATAGTTTTACGTATCGACAACCGCATTGTTGGCCCGCAAGTGCCTGGGACAGTACACATCGACACTGCCGAGCCAGATTGCGGTATCAACTCCGTTAAGATTGGGAACACCATCGTTCAGCCGTGCGATGGAACACATCTGTTGCCTCCTCCCAGTCCACTAACCCCGCTCGAGATCGACTATTTCTGTAGCGATCCGGACGGCCACCTGGATAGCTATGAACTAAAAGTTCTCTGGGGCGCCGGTAGTGAACGCAGCCTTTTCACGTTTGGTGCTGCGCCAACGGGAGTAGGTCCGGTTCAGCCGGGTCCAGACTATTCGCAGGCAATCGCACAAGGAGCAATACGGCCGATCTGGCGTGGTGGCCACATGCGTCTGATTATTCCGGATGCCTCACAGGTGTTTCCGATAACGTGTTGTTACCTGATTCAATTAACTGTGTGGAAGCGCAATGTGGTCAATTGCAGCAGCCCTGTTTATTACAACAGGTTCCATCATTCGTTTACGGTAACAGTTGGACCATAGCAGGTTGGAGTGTGTGCAGGCCAGCTGCTGGAGTGACACACTCCCTAACTCTCAACCTAAACGCCGCGCCTGTTAAACAGACGCGGCGTTTCTGTTCGAACGAGATTCTGGGCGGAGGGGGACCAAGCGGGCTGGTTACTGCTTCGCGGCCTGAACCTTTGTGCCGTAGTCGAGAGAAGCATAAAACGTCCCTCTACCCTGCGGAGTCAGATCCAGAACATTCCAAACTGGATTCAACTCATCGATGCCGCGCTCTTTGATGTCTTCGGCCAACCACGGATGACCGCTGTAAAAGTGGCGCAAAATGCCGGCGCTGTCTCGAGTGAAAACCGAAATCGTCGAGTCTTGATTTCCTTCGCGATCTTCGCTGCCGAGATCGTATTTGAAAGTGCTTTCGCCAGCGCTCAGCAGACGCAATTTGTCCCAGCCGCGATTGCGGGCGTGCGCTCGCAGCGTAGCGGGGTCGGCAGCGGCGACGATCGCGAAGTCAACGTTTTGAGCCAGATGATGAGCAACCCCGTTGAAGCCGTCGATCCAGGCAGTGCACATCGGACAGGGCTTCGTTTGTTTCTTTCCAAACATGAATTGATAGATCACCAGTGAGCGATCTGGCGCGGTGAACAATTCGCTCAGACGAACTCTTTTAACTGGTTCGTTGCCGGCGTCAAGCAAAGCTGGGCCTTCAAGAAACTCGTAATCCTGAATTGTCGCACCCGTTGGAAGTCCACGGCGCAACTCGGCAACGCGTTCACGCTGTCGCATCAATTCAATTTCTGCCTGGCGCAACTCCTCGCGCCTGCCCAGGTATTCGGCTGACTCATTCGGTAGATTGGTTTGACGAAACGTGCCGTCGATCATTTCAAAAACCATCACACTTCCTGCCTTTCACTTTCCGCTAAAAAAATAAGTTGTCAGGGGGTTTTCGAAAATTTTACCTTCGATTGTATTGTTCGTCACTCACCTGGCTTGAGCGCAACACAGATGTAAAGTGGTCCCCCAATCCACTAAATGGCCCAATCCGTTGAGGGAACTGGGGAATAATGATAAAAACTTTCCACAACCTTATGGCGAGCTCTACGTTCTTGCTGTTGACGGAAGCAGTCCCGCCATCCGGATAACCGAGGACAAATGGGAAGACTCTTTAGCCTTCTGGTCCACCGCTCAAGCTCGTTAAACGACCGGGCCAGGTCATCTATCTGATCTATACGACGCCAAAGGAGCTTCCATCGTGACAACTTACGAACGCTTTGCCATTTTCCTCGCTATCTTGCAACTCGCAGTTTCCGGTCTCGGGTTTATCGTTGTTGCCTGGACTCTCCGAGTACTCGTTCGATCAATTGACGCTCAATCCAGCGCTGGTGTTGCGGCGCGGCAACTTGAGTTCGACAAGGTCATGCTGACTTATCCCGTTCTCTACAAATACTTCTACCAGGGTCAGGAACTCAACTCCGACGACGCTGAATACCCTCAGGCGATGGCTGCGACGCAGCTGTTAGCCAACTACTTTGACGGTTACTTTCAACAGCGGGGCATGTACCGACAGATGTGGCCGGAAGACAAGTGGGAAAGCTACATCCAGGACCACGTTGCAAAGAGTCCGGTCCTACGGAGCTACGTTAGAGAGAATGAACGTTGGTTCTCTCCCAGGTTCGTGAAGATGTGCCGTTGAAGACTTTGCAAAAAAAAGAAATCCCACCGACCGTTGGTGGGATTAGAATCCGGGTGGTTTGGATTGCTTTTAGAAAGGATCTGAACAATCCACCGACTACGTCGGTGGGATTTTCTGATTTTTTGTGCAAAGCCCCGGTTGAATCTTGTGGAAAGCCGGCGTTGAATCAACGAGGGATTTGCGGCGTTTGAGTCTTGACCTGCCCAGGCATCTGCCTGGAACGGACGAGGCTGATCAAAAGCACGCTCACGCAAACAGCGCTAAATGTTCGCATTGAATTCTTCAGAGTTTACGCAATCAATGGATCGTTTTAGATCAACTCAAGAACGAGCTCAGGTGAGATAACTTTAACACAACCTTAATCCACGTAATGTTCACCAAGACTTGCCTTCAGCGCGGTGGGCAGCTGATTCCAGGGGGCCGAGACGAGTTCGGTTATTGGCAAGTCAAAAGAATGCATGCGTGAGCCCAGCCAACGACCGCGGAACTCTTCATATCGCCATCGATAATATGGGCCACCCGCACGTCTGGTATAAAAAACCGGATCTAAACTCCTTTGGCCAGGTCCTTTTTGACCGATATAAATCCTAAGTCCGTTCATTGACCCACTCAGCTTTCGGCCGGTCGAAATCAGGATCACCTATACGACGATTGTGGTCGCAACAGTATCAATGGAAGCAAGCACGGGCTGGGGCCCGTTCCCGTTTTGCCCTCTGAAAGTTATAAGCCCTCGTCTCAATTCCTCAAGAGCGATACTCGTATTTCTCTTCTTCAGTGGGTCGGCTGGAATTCGCGATTGCGCACCGTTAAAGAGCTGCTTGCTTCTCCGACCGGCGAGAATAACCAACTGAAATCGCGAGACGATTCCCGGCCACTGTTCGTTGCCCTTATTCATCACAAAACTTTCTGACTCTTGTTTTGCTGTAGCTTGTCAACGTTTGGTCAGCTCCTCGATTGGTTGGCTGTTTAATTCAGGAGATCTGGTTGATTCCAGAGGAGCTGAGAAGGGAGTAAGCCTGACTCGGTTCACAAGAACCTTACGCCCCCAAACACTATGTGTCAAATAACTGATGCTTGGCCCTCAAAGGTCCTTCTCATTCAAACAGGGCTAAAGCCCGGTGTGAATGAGACAACTCTTAAGGTAATGCCCAGCCTGCAAAGCTGTGCTCAATGCATAAGACTAGAATGGCTGAGCGAATGGAACAGGGTTACTCCATGGGAAGGTGATTGCTAATAATTCGGGCAGAAACTTCGGGTCTTAGATATTTGTCACCAGTGCCAAACCTGATCGTAGTCGTCCATCAACAGTGCAATATCGTTGCGTCGTATGAATTTCACTCCTGCTATGCAGCTCGAAAAATTCACGCCGCGGTCTTCAAGATCCTCGCGGACCGCAAAGATGGGGACACCTTTCGCTTGTAATCTGTGAAGGTCTTCGTTAGGTCGGGCGGGATGATTGATTCCGGTAGTGCCTATCTTGATGGGCGGACATTCCTGCGGCACCAGGTAATTGACTGCATTTGACCTCAGCATTACGCCGAGCTCAGCGCCCGCGTTCTTCAGGGCGCCGCTGAGCCACAGGATCGTGTCGTCCTGTTCTTCTAAAGTGGCTCGGTAAGCTGTTTCGACGATATTGAGAATCTTCATTCGTACCTCCCGGCTCATTTGGTCGGAATGACCAGAGTGTTGGTTGATTCGCTCGCCATCTTGAAAAAGTCAGCGGGACTGCCGCGCCGGACACCATCAACGACGTTCACCGCACCACGTTCGTCCACGCACAGGCCGCAGTTAACCCACGTTAGGCGCGGCTTGTCGTTACCCAGGGCAAGTAGCGAGCTCACGAAGGATTTGGTAGTGGGATGTTCTTCCTCGTCAATGCTTGTGCCTTTTACCGGGTTGGCGTGCGGCGCCTGGTCTTTCAGTGGCAAGCAAACAGCACCCTCGTAGGCAAACACGTTGACATTGACGCCAAGCTCCAACGCCGCGGAAATGATTCGCAACGCGGTAGTCGAATTAGCCGATTCATATGGCGGATCCATTAGTGCAAGCGTCAGAGTTCGCTCTTTCATAGTTCCTCCCTGTTTAATCAACGTCCAATGAACTAATGCCAGATCGCCTTCGTGTCCTTCTGCACAATCGCATCGACCAACTTGTCGATTCCCGACTCTTCGATACCTTCTGCCAGCTCTTCGGTTTTTATGCCGCGTTCGCGCAGCGAGAGATCATCTGCAAGCAATGTCACACCCGCTTCCGTCAGATGGCCTAGTCGACCAATGCTTTTACGGGCCGCAAGCACCCCGTTCTGGATCAGAAATACCGTGACAGGGTGGCCACGTTCCTTGATAGCGATGGCTGTTTGTTCGATAAACTCCGTGTCGCGTGATTCGAATGGATCCCTCGACTCGATAAGAACGTAGGCTATCATTCGTCTTCTCCTCGCAATTCCCTCACGGGTGACGTTCACCTTGTAAGCGAGAATTGTGGGAAAAGAAGCTCAGCGCAGTGGGAAATTTTTTTGAGCGTCGGGCAGTCTGAGATAGAATTCGCCAGCCTGATGCCGGTGAGGAGCGCCTGTCGAGATGACGGAAGCCCAGACACATGACGTAACGCAGTTGCTAATTGACTGGAGTAACGGCAATCAGGCGGCACTCGACAAGCTCGTTCCTATAGTCGAACAGGAGTTACGGCGGCTCGCACATCACTACATGAGGCGGGAACGCGCCGGACACACCTTGCAGACAACTGCACTCGTTAACGAGGCTTTCCTGCGAATGGTCAATCGCAAAAGTATCCACTGGCAGAACCGGGCCCACTTCTTCGGCATTGCCGCTCAACTGATGCGCACAATTCTCGTGGACCACGCGCGGAGCCATGCCTGCGCAAAACGAGGTGGTGGGGTGGACAACATCGAATTGAACGAAGCCCTGATGGTCTCACAACACAAAGCGTCAGAGGTGATCGCTTTGGACGAAGCCCTCAACGAGCTGCAATTAATCGATCCACAGCAGAGCCGGATCGTGGAGCTCCGATTTTTCGGTGGTCTGACGGTTGAGGAAGCAGCGGAAGTCCTGCACGTCTCACCTGCGACAATTAAACGAGAATGGAGTACTGCAAAAGCCTGGCTTTATCGTGAACTGGCAAAACAGTAAGAATCCTTCGATGACTCCCGAACGATGGCAGCAGATTAAAGGTCTCCTGGAGGAAGCACTGGAACGCGATCCTCCAGCACGAGACGCTTTTCTCGACGAAGCATGCACAGGTGATTCCAGCTTGCGCGCCGAAGTCGAAGCCTTGATCGACTCACATGCGCGCTCTGGCGACTTTATTGAGTCGCCGGCATACGAAGTACTGGCAGATTCGCTCACACAAGCGGACCTGGTTCCCGGCACTTCCATTGGTCCATACGAAATTATTGGCCGCCTCGGCGCGGGGGGAATGGGCGACATCTATCTCGCAGAAGATACGCGTCTCGGACGCAAAGTCGCGCTCAAAACACTGCCGGTGCACTTCACTAAAGATGCCGAGCGGGTTCGACGCTTTCAGCTCGAAGCAAAAGCAGCCTCTGCGCTCAGTCATCCCAATATCATCACGATTTATGAAATCGGACAGGTAGACCAACTGCACTACATCGTATTTGAATTCGTCGACGGGCAGACGCTCCGCCAGCGCATGAGAACTACGCCACTCACGATCGCTGAAACATTGCAGGTAGCAAGCAGCGTCGCGGCTGCGCTGCTCGGGGCACATGAAGCCGGGATCGTGCATCGCGATGTCAAACCGGAAAACATCATGATGCGCGCGGACGGCTTCGTGAAGATGCTCGACTTCGGATTGGCGAAGTTAACCGAAACGAAACCAGCAGTTTCTGAAGCGTCCACGCTGTTTCAGACAGAGCCAGGAATATTGATGGGAACTGCTCCATATATGTCGCCGGAGCAGGCGCGTGGACTTGGTATCGATCCACGTACGGATATTTGGAGTCTCGGCGTGGTCCTTTACGAGATGTTGGCAGGACGTCCGCCCTTTGCAGGATCAACTAACTCCGACGTGCTGGTAGCAATTCTTGGTCGAGAACCTGTTCCCCTGCCGAGATACAGGTCGGAGATCCCGACGGAGTTGGAATGGATCGTCAAGAAAGCGCTCCGCAAAGATCGAGATGAGCGTTATCAAACGGCAAGGGAGTTTCTGGCTGACCTGAAGAACCTCGCTCAAAGACTGACCTTCGAAGAAGAGTTGGAACGTTCGCTCGATACAACTGAGGCTCGTAATCCCGCTTATCAGTCGCAAGCGAAGTCGTCTGGTCCTGGGATCGATTCACTGGCAATACTACCGTTTCAGCACAACGAACCTCAGCCTGGCATGGAATACTTTAGCGATGGCATTACCGAGTCGATGATCAATGCACTTTCACGCTTGCCGGAACTTCGTGTGATGGCGTGGAGTACCATCTCACAATACAAAGGCCGGCAAATAGATCCGCGGCAAGTGGGCCGCGAGTTCCGAGTTCGCGCTGTACTAACGGGCAGGATGATGCAGTCAACCGATCGTCTGGTGATCAAGCTGGAACTCGTGGACGTTGGCGATGGTTCACAACTCTGGGCCGACAATTACACTTGCAATCCAGCCGATGTGCTCGACATTGAAACACAGATTTCGAGCGAGATTTCAGAGCGACTGTTACTCCGAATTACCACTGAAGATAGGAAGCAACTTGCCAAGCGTCCGACTGATAACGTCGAGGCATATCACGCATATCTCAAGGGACGCTACTGCTGGAACAAACGTACCGACGAGGACGTCAGGAAGGCCATTGAATACTTCAAAAAGGCCATCGATTCGGATCCCACTTATGCATTGGCCTACGTCGGACTGGCAGACTCATACCTGGTCCTGGGGAGTTTTGGCATTGCTACACTAGCGCCAAAAGATGCCTACCCGAAGGCGCGCGAGGCTGTCGAGCGAGCCCTGGCGATCGACGACACATTAGCTGAAGCTCACACTTCGCTTGGGTATTGTTTCGCCAACTACGACTGGAATTGGACCGCGGCCCAGCGTGAATTCAAGCGAGCGCTGGAACTGAAACCGGGTTACGCAGTGGCACACCACTGGTACGGCTTCGAATTTCTCACTGCGTTTGGCCGTTTGGATGAAGCAATCGCAGAGATGCGGTATGCCCTTGACCTCGATCCGCTTTCCCTGCCTGTCGGTTCAAACATTGGCCTGATCCTCTACCTCGCACGCCGTTACGAAGAAGCGCTGGCTCAGTTCCAGCGCAATCTCGAGATGGACCGAAGTTTTGTATATACGAACTGGCAGATAGGTCTGACCTATGAAGAATGTGGCAGGTACAAGGACGCAATCGCTGCTTTCCAGAAAGCGATTGGACTCTCTGGAACCAGCACGCTTCCACGCGCTTTGCTGGCACGCACTTATGCGCTTTCAGGAAAAAAAGGTGAAGCCCTCAACCTGCTGAATGAGCTAAACGAACTCTCGACCCAATACTATGTCTCTCCGTACCGGATCGCGGCGGTTTATTCCGCACTTGGTGATAGAGACAGTGCGTTCAGGTGGCTCGAGCACGCTTATGAATCTCGTGATGGTTGGTTGATTTGGCTGGCAGTCGATCCGGTTGTCGATAGCCTCCGGTCAGATGAGCGGTTCACGGGTCTTCTTCGCAGGATTGGTCTACCAACGGTGAGTGGTCCAATGCCGGGAAAGCAAGACTCAGGCGCTAGCTTGATCGCGTCGACACAGGCTGGATCGCAAAATTTCGTTGGCCGCTTTGGCGGTGTCGCGCTGGTCGCACTTCTAACTATCTTGCTGTTAAGCGCCGGTTATTTGTTAGTCACGTTCTTCGGTGGACGGAGAACGGCAAGGGGTCCAGAGGCTGTTAGTTTTCAACAGCTGACGTACCAGGTCGGTCCCGAGTTCTTCCCTTCCCTCTCACCCGATGGCAAATCAATTGTTTATGCGAGCCGCGAATCAGGTAATTGGGACATCTACTTTCAGCGCATCGGCGATGGAAACCTGACCAACCTGACAAAGGATTTTGTCACAGATGATTCTCAACCAGCTTTCTCGCCTGATGGCGAACGCATAGCGTTTCGCTCAGAACGCGACGGCGGAGGTGTTTATGTAATGAAGGCGAATGGAGGATCGCCTGCTCGCGTGTCTGATTTTGGCTATTCGCCTTCATGGTCACCTGATAGCGAACAGATCCTCGTCGGCACGGAGAAGATTCCACAGCCTTCAACGCGTCCCACAAAGAGTCAACTTTGGATGATCGACCTGAGGTCAGGACAGAGACAGCAAATCTCAGAAGGCGATGCCCTGCAACCTACGTTTTCTCCTCACCGGAAGCGAATCGCTTACTGGAGCCGGCCTGACCGGTATGGACAACGCGAACACATTTGGACCATTCCCGTCAGCGGCGGTGTGCCTGTTGCAGTGACCGACGGCTCCTTCACTGATCTCAATCCGGTGTGGTCTCCTGATGGAGAGTATTTGTACTTCTCGAGCAATCGCGGTGGCAGTTCAAATATCTGGCGGGTGGCAATCGATGAAGATACCGGTGTCGTCTCCGGCAACTCCGAAGCGGTCACTTCAATGGGTGCGAATACCTCG
Organism: Pyrinomonadaceae bacterium; assembly: GCA_036003745.1. Taxonomy (GTDB): domain Bacteria; phylum Acidobacteriota; class Blastocatellia; order Pyrinomonadales; family Pyrinomonadaceae; genus PSRF01. The sequence goes on along the minus strand of DASYSD010000095.1, from coordinate 2,719 downwards.
GTTCTATATCTCAGCTTTTCTCGAACGGGGCAACTAGCTTATTCCGCACAGGCCGACATCAGAAATCTACGCAGCATCGGCTTTAATCCTGCGCAGGGAGTTGTTGGCAACCCCGTTGCGGTTACTCAGGGGTCGTTGCAGTTATGGTTTCCGGACGTGTCGCCGGATGGAGAATGGCTAACGGCTTATTCGATGGGCCAGCAAAGACACATTTATACCATGCGCGCAGATGGCACAAATCAGCGCGATCTCACCCCTGATAACTATCGCCATGCGTGGCCGCGCTGGTCGCCCGACGGACAACGAATTGCGTTTACCTCACGCCGGACAGGTGACTACGAGCTCTGGATAATAAATCGCGACGGCTCGGGTCTGCGTCAAGTATCACAAAGCGCTGGCGGTCATTATGCCCCCTGGTCCGCTGACGGCAGCATGATTGCCTATTCCATCCACACACCAAAGAACGATTGCGTAATCATTAATCCCGATAAGGCGTGGGGCGATCAGAAATTTGTTTATCTGTCGCAACTGAGCGACGCAAGCCTGTCTTTCGAAGGATGGTCATGGTCTGCAGATGGAAAGAAGTTGGCTGGCATAAAGCACCTGCCAAATGGAATTCATTCAGGCATAGGTATCTATGATCTGGAGGCAAAGACGTATGATTGGTTAACTGATTTCGGCGATTGGCCCATCTGGCTCAACGACAATCGTCACCTGCTCTTTGTGAGCCAGGGAACCATCTATCTCTGTGACACGAAATCGCGAAAGTACCATCAGGTATTCGTCGTGACGGATCAGGATGTCGACATCGGCAGCCCCGCGCTTTCGCGCAACAACCGCACGCTTTATTTCACGTATGTCGCGGCAGAAGCCGACATCTGGCTCATGGATCTCGCCACGAAATAGCTGCGGACAACGGCCTGAACAAAAAATCAGAAAATCCCACCGACGGAAGTCGGTGGGATTTCCCTGCTAGTTCTGCACGGCGATTTGGTACTGCTCCAATTTGCCATTGGACAATTCGTAGGTCCAGGCCCGTAGCGTCTGTTTCTCAAAACGCACTAAGTACACTCGCAACGTCATTCCACCACGCAATCCTTGTCGAACCTGCGTGAACTGTTTGGGTGTACCCAGAGGCGACAGACCACTCGCAAAGTCCTGCAGCGCTTGCTCACTGAAATAAGCCTTCGCGTTGTCGCTGAATAGCGAACGATCGATCGTACCGTGCTGTAGTCCATCAAAAACCTTCTTCGCCTGCTCTAACTTTTCAGGTGTAGCCGGATCGTTCTGTTCAAAGAGCAACGGAACAATGCCGTGGGCAATATCACCGGCTGCGGAGGAGGCATCCTGATTTGTCAGCGCCACCACCGAAACTCGGTCATCCGGAAACACAACGCTCTCAGAGACGAATCCCGATACTTCACCCCCATGTGAGACCGCGCGGTGTCCGGCTTCTGTCGCCACGCTAACGCCGAGTCCATAACGAGTTCCCAGACCGTTGTTGAGTTGCGCCTCCCGTTCCAACTCTCGGTATGAAGCTGATCGAAGGAGTTTCTGGTCCATGATGGAAATATTCCATTTCGCCAGATCCTCAGCCGTCATCGCCAGCTCGCCGGCAGCGAAGAGCCAGCCGGCTCCCTCCTTGGGCGCCACTCGCAATGGCCCAAGCGCATAACGCATGTATCCGGTCGGATCCGTATCGCCCAGTTTCTTTTCATCGATATTAGCCACGCTGGCCATGCCGAGTGGCGTGAATACCTTTTCCTTTAGAAATTGCAGGAGAGGTTTGCCACTGACCTTCTCAATTATAACGCCCGCAATGACGTAGTTTGTGTTGCTGTATTGCCACTTTGTTCCAGGATCAAAATCCAAAGGCTTTCGTGCCCACGTGTCGAGAATCTTCGTAGCGGTCACAGGCTGCAGCATCATCGTCATAACATAGTCCTGTGGCCAGTAATCCTGATAGCCGGACGTGTGCGACAACAACTGCCGAATCGTGACCTCATTCGCTCGCGTTAGATCAGGAATAAACTTCGCTACCTTGTCATCGAGGGACAGCTTTCCCTGCTCCTGCAAGAGCAACAGAGCTGCCGCAGTAAACTGTTTACTGATTGAACCAATGCTGTATCGCATTCCGGAGGCTGCAGGCGTCTTTGATTCGAGTCGCGCCGAACCATAAGCATTCAAGTAGACGATCTTTCCTTCTCTCACCACCGCGATCGAGGCGCTTGGCACCCCTGACCGCGCCAACACATCAGCAGCCAGTTTATCGATCTTGCCGCGAAGCTCAGGTGACAGGTCTGCCTGGGCGTTGGCAACCGAAAGCAAGGACAACAGGATTAGCGCGATTAATACGAAACGGGACAACAGACCGGGGGCTTCGGGCATAGTTTTCTCCTTGATCCAGAAATCGTTTGCGATTCCTTACAACAGACTTGTGCCGAAAGTCCAGTCAATACTTAGACGGGGTAGCGGTTAGTGAAAAACGCCGAAGGCGTTGGCTAATTTCAGCCCAGGGTTGGAGCGCGGCGACAACCCTGGGACTATCGTCCAGCATTCTCTTGAACCCTGAAAGGGTTCGCCTCGGGATGAACCCTTTCAGGGTTGAGATCTTTTCTTTATATGGTTCCCAGGGTTGTCGCTGCGCTCCAACCCAGGGCTGAAATTAGCCAACGCCTTAGGCGTTTTTCACTAACCGCAACCCCGTCAAAATATTTAC
>DASYSD010000094.1:0-39261 GCA_036003745.1 Pyrinomonadaceae bacterium | reverse complement strand
GTGTTTTCAGATTCAGAGCCCCAGAATTCTTTTTGTAACTTTTCTCAACTTCGGTCGTTTTACACATAGACCCCGGTCACTAGCCACCAGAAGGCACCGGAGAAGTTGAAAGCCTCGTTGCTAGTTGCGATAGCAACGAGGCCCTGAATGACAATACAAGTTCGATCGCCTCGCGGCGCTCAAGTTGCATCGTCGACAACCCGCATCTTAGCGCAACTGGTGGACGAGCTTCAACCAAGGGAGGGTCTACCATGCGCCGCTATGCAATTTTGTTTGCACTCGTCTCCCTGTTGCTTCCGGTGACAGTGTTCTGCCAGACACGCACTCCCGAAGCCGCCCTCAATCTCTTCAACAATGCCGTCAAGAAAACCGATAAGGGCGATCTCGATGGCGCAATTGAAGATTACACACGCGCAATCCGTCTGAGTTCTCGCCTGGAGATACGCAAAGACTCTAACAGTCGTCTGGGAAATTCTTTTGCAGGTTCTTCTGCCACTGAAACGATCACTGTCGTCGATCCATTTACCGCTAACGCCTATACCAATCGTGGGCTGGCTCGCTACCAGAAAGGCGACAACACAGGCGCGATTGAAGACTTCAATGCCGCCCTGCAAATCAGACCCGGCCTCGCCAGCGCTTACCTGAATCGCGCAGCGGCATTGCGGGCGACCGGCGATCTGGAAGGGGCGATAAAGGATCTCGATCGTGCGATTGCGCTCGACAACAACTTCTATCGGGCTTTCACAAACCGAGGCAGCATTCGACTCGACCTCGGCGATCAGGCCGGCGCTCTAGCAGATCTGAATCGCTCTATCTCACTCAACAAGCGTGAACCGAAATCCTTCTATCAACGTGGTTTCGTTTACCTGGCGATGAAAAACTTTGATCGTTCTCTGGCTGATTTTGATGTTGCTATAGCCATGGATCCAACGATGGCGTGGGCCTATCAGGGACGCGGCACGGCCTGGATGTCCACGGGTAGGTTTCTCGAAGCGATCGATGATTTCACTCGCGCAATCGAACGCGATCCCGGAATTGCCTGGGCATATTTCAATCGCGGTCTGGCAAGAGTGCTGCTCGGCAATGAGACTGAAGCACAAAACGACTTTGCGGAGGCTTTGAAATTAAAACCGGAGCTTAAGGCCAAGCTCGATGAAAGGATCGACATAGCAAGACACTTAAGGCGAATCGGAAGCTTCAAATAGGTCCTGTCAGCACCTATTGATCGTGGCTCAGATTTAATCGATCGATTTTTCGCGCGCGTCCAGTGGTTTCATCGATGTCCAGCACTGCAGCGCAAATGCGCACTTGTCCGGCAGAATGTTCGGCGCGGCGCGCGGTGACAGAAGTAAACCGGGCGATGACGTCGGCCTTATCCATTCCGATCACGCCAGCGTAACTGCCAGTCATTCCGAGATCCGTGAGATAAGCAGTGCCGCCCGGCAATATTCTTTCGTCGGCAGTCTGCACGTGAGTGTGCGTTCCGACAACAGCAGACACACGCCCATCAAGGTGCCAACCCATCGCGACCTTTTCTGAGGTTGCTTCGGCATGTACATCAACCAGTCGAACAGTCGTGTCCGCCGGAAGTGATTCAAGCACAGTATCGATTACTCGAAATGGATCGTCGGACGGCGGCATAAAGACACGACCCATTACATTCATGACGGCGACCTTCGCACCGTTCACTTCACCAACCCAGTATCCGCTGCCCGGAGTGTTGGGCGGATAATTCGCGGGACGAATCAAGCGCGGTTGTTTACGGATGTATTCGATTGCTTCTTTCTTATCGAAGATGTGATTACCGGACGTCATCACATCGATTCCGGTCGAAAACAGTTGTTCGCACAAGGGGGGCGTGACTGAGAAGCCGCCCGCAAGATTCTCGGCGTTCATAATCGCGAGATCGATCTGGTGTTGCTCGCGTAAGTCCTGGATGCGTTCGAGCACAGCGATGCGCCCAGGCTTCGCGACGACGTCTCCGATCATGAGAACTTTCATAATTAGTGAGTTGGCTGCGGGAGATAAGAAAACCGCGAACCCTGGATCGTCAATCGTGGGGATCAAGTCAGCACGATTTGCGATTCACGACACGCGGTTTCTGGCAGGAGGGAGATCCGCATTTGCCGTTCCGAAGCCGTAATTGAACCTGCATAGACAGGTGGGTGACCTCTTAATGCCGCCGCCTCTGGCAGTTCTTAACTATGAAGAAATGCACTGGCAAACGACCTCGGTCTCCCTAATCAACGGCGTTGGCTCAATCATCGTAACTCGGTAACGAACACCGCAGAACGTGACCCTCCGCCGCCACGGATAGTAGCACAGCAGCTAGCCACAAAAAAGCACATAAGTCACAAAAAAAGAGAGCTGAATCTCAACTCTCTCTTTTGTGCCTTATGTGCCTTTTTGTGGCTAAATTCTTTGTGGCTAACCGAGGGTTAGTTTGCCGGCGCCGCCCTGTTCGTGTTCGACACTACTGCGAACTTTCAGCAGGCGATCAAGCATTTCTGCACACTCCGCACTACGTGCGGCGAGTTGCGAATCAGCTTGTTCGTGCATGTTCTTCAGGCGATGAAGTTCGTCGGCGATATGTAGCGCCGCCAGGATTGCAACTTTCAGTGAGTCGACAGTCAATGTGCCGGAAGAGATCTCCCGCATCCTGCTATCGACGAATTCCGCGAGTTGAATAATGTATTCCGTATCACCGTCAGACCGAATGTTATAGGTCTGATTGTAGATTTCAACTCGGATGGTGGGGCTGCTGCTACTGCCTTCCATACTGCCTTTGTTTATTATTCGGCCGATCCCGGAACTCATCGGAGTTCCTCAACCATTTCAGGATCAAGAGCGGCGACTGCGTCAAGCATGGCTTCAACTTTCATGCGAATCGTTTCACGTTCGGCGAGCAACTTCTCGACCTGGTTCTCGAGTCGCTCTTTTTCATTGAGCACATTGCCCATGTCGCGGTGAATTAATGCGAGTTCCTTTTCGAGGTTTTCTTTTTCCTGGCGGAGCGTCTTGGTGAGTTCTATAGTGCGATAGATCTTATCCTCTAAATGAGAAAACTTTTCCAAGCCTGACAGACCTACCATCTATTTGTCTCCCGCAGTGTGGACTAGAAACGAGGGCGATTATCCGCCTTCGCGCCTGTGAGCGCAAGACTCATTTTGCAATCATGCCCGATTTATTTTTCAGCGCTGCTCTGCTGCAAACGTCGCGAGCAACGCGGAGGTCAGACGCGAGTGATACTCCTCGACTTCTTCGTCGCGCAGCGTACGCTCGTCCGAGCGATATTCCATTCGCAGAGTGACAGAACGTTTTGAAGCTTGAATGTTGCCGCCTTCGAAAGTACCGACCAGCTTTACGCTATGACACTCAGCAACCTGCTGCTGGTTGACGACCGCGAATATCTCATCAAGCGACACAGTACGATCGACAAGCAGTGAGATATCTCGCATTACGGACGGGTATCGAGGTAACGGCGAGTACTGGATCACTTTGGCAGGACCAGCTAACAACGCACCGAGATCCAGCTCCAACACGTAAACCGGCTGACGAAACTTGTACGACGCAGCCACAGTTTCAGCCAATCTGCCAATCGTACCGAGCGGTTTTCCATCGGCGCTTTTGATCAAGGCACTTTGCCCCGCCTGCAGATGTCGAGCGGACTTCGGAGTAAATGTTAGCGGAGCGACGTTCATCCAATCGACCCCAGCCTCAAGCGCACCTTTAAGATCGAAGAAGTCGAGCTCGCGTTCGGCCTGTGCCTTGTTCTCTTCGAGTGCGCCGCCCGTTGCGACAACACCGAGTGCGAGCGTTTCGTCGGGTAGTTCGCCGGGCTTGGAAATCGAGAAAATTCGGCCAATTTCAAACAATCGCGCGTCGCGAATGCCGTAATTGAGATTATGCCGGACAGAGCTCAGCAGACCGGGCAAGAGCGTCGAACGCATCCAGGCCGCGTCCTCGATGATCGGATTTTCCAACTGCGGCTGGTTCCCTTCATGGCCTGCCAGCGACGGAATAAGATCAAATCGCGACTCCTGTTGGATAAAGCTGAAATTGATCGCTTCGTCGAAACCAAGCGCGTTCAACGCGCGTCGCAAAGAACGCTGCTGCATTTCAGTCGGTTGGTACTCGCCCGACATGGTCGACGGCGGCAGCGCGGATCCGATCTTGTCGTAGCCGGTATGTCGCGCGACTTCTTCGACAAGGTCTTCTTCCTGTTCAACGTCAACGCGCCACGACGGAACTTTGAAGCTCATGCGGCTTTCGGATTGACCCACGCGTTCAAATCCCAACCCGCCGAGTACAGCCAGGATTTCATCGGTTTCAACTGAAAGCGAAGTGAGACCCGGAATGCGCATCGGAAGCAGCTCGACAACCCGTTCGCCGGCAGGCTCCGGATACACATCGATGGCATCTTCGGTTGCAACACCTCCTGCAAGCTCGCAGATCAGTTCCACACATCGCTGCTGCGCGCGTAACACGCCGTCGCGATCGGCGCCTCGTTCGAATCTTCGCGACGCTTCCGTATCCATCCCGAGTTTGCGTGCAGTTTGTCTGACGGAGTTTGGCTCAAAATAAGCACTCTCAATCAGCACGTCTTTGGTCTGCGTAGAAATCTCCGATTCTTGGCCGCCCATGATTCCCGCCAGCGCCACAGCCTTCTCGGCGTCGGCGATAACAAGCATATCGCCGGTCAGGGTTCGTTCAACTCCGTCAAGCGTCTTGAGCTTCTCTCCGGGTGCAGCGCGACGCACGACAATGCGCAGCCCACCGAGTTTTTCGAAGTCGAAGGCGTGCAGCGGCTGGCCCAGTTCGTGAAGAACGTAGTTGGTTATATCAGCGACGTTGTTGATAGGGCGTTGTCCAATCGCTTCGAGACGCTTCGCGAGCCACTCGGGAGACGGACCAATTTTGACTCCACGCACCAGACGCGCAGCATATCTTGGACACAAATCCGGGTCCTTGATCTCGACCGACGTTAGATCCAAAGCCCGGCCTTCGCTCTTTGGTTGTTCACCGACGGGAAGCCTCAACTGACCTCTTTCGATCACCGAAACTTCACGCGCAATGCCAACGTGCGACAAACAGTCGGGCCTGTTCGAAGGCACTTCAACGTCCAGCACAGCATCGCTTTCGTGCTCATCCACAGCATCAATCGCGAGGCCAACCATCGTCAGCCGATCGCGCAACTCCGCCGGACTCAGCCTCGTCTCCGTAAGCTCCTTAAGCCACTCGTAACTAATGAACATAAATCCGCGCTTTTTATCCGCGTAAATCCGTGTTACTCAAACTGCTCCAGAAAACGCACATCGTTCTCGAAAAGCAAACGTATGTCGTCAAGCTCGTACATCAACCCACACATGCGATCGATGCCGAATCCAAACGCGAAGCCGGAATACTGCTGCGGGTCGACACCAACCACGCGTAGCACGTTAGGATGCACCATTCCGCAGCCACCCAGTTCGATCCAGCCCGAGTTTTTACAGATGCGACAGCCGCTGCCTTTGCATTTGAAACAACTGAAATCGAATTCAGCGCTCGGCTCTGTGAACGGGAAGTATGAAGGTCGAAAACGCGTAACTGTATCAGGCCCGAACATACGTCGCAGAAACTCCCCCACGGTTCCTTTCAAGTGGGCCATGGTAATGCCGCGATCCACACAGAGTCCTTCAACCTGAAAGAACATCGGGTTGTGAGTGGGATCTGGAGTATCGCGACGAAACACTCGACCGGGTGCGATCATCCGCACTGGTACACCACGGCGCTGCATCGCGTGTATCTGCACGGTTGAGGTTTGCGAACGAAGGGCAAACCCGTCAGTTGTGTAGAAGGTGTCAGCAGTTCCTCGCGCCGGATGGTTCTCGGGAATGTTGAGAGCAGCGAAGTTGTAGAAGTCGGTTTCGATCTCGCGACCGTCTTCGATTGCATAGCCGAGGGAGACAAAAACATCTTCGAGACGTTCACGTAAGAGAGTGATTGGATGCCGGTGTCCGGTGCGTGGTCGCCGGCCCGGCAAGGTGACATCGATGCTTTCATGCGCCGTGCGCTCGTGCTCGATGTAGCTTTTCAAAGCTTGCTCGGCGAGATCCAGCGATTCGACCAGGGCCGCTTCAGTGGACTGGACCACTTGCCCAAAGGCCGCCCGCTGTTCCGGCGCCACACGGCCGATCAACTTCTTCGTCGCTGCCAGCACACTCTTCTTGCCAAGGTGACGCGTACGCAGTTCGCCCAACGCGCGCACTTCTGCAACCGCGGTCTCCAGATCGATACCCGCTAAAGTCGCTGGATTACCAGTAAAGCGGGCAAAGCGTTCGAACTCTTGCTCGAACGCTTTGCGTGCTGCTTCTACCTGGTTTTCGGGTGATAGTTCTTTGTCGCTATCAGTCATTGAACCGATTGTGTCTCAATTCTTTCTTACTGCTACCCATCTGCCTTGCAACTGGCCCGCGTAATCAAACTCGCCGGAAAGTTTTCCTTCGACAACCGTGGCGCTCATCGAGATCACACCGTTCTGGCCCTCGAGCTGAAACATCAGTTTTCCATCTTTCCACGTACCAGACTTGACGACGGACTCGCCGAGTTGCGAACTGCTGCTACCCGTCACGGTCTCACCATCAACCTTGAGAACCAACAGGAACGGAAAAGGTTGACCGTTCGCATCAGCGACGGCATCCCATTGTCCGCTGAGATTTACCGCACCGGCAGCAGGAGCAGCGGCAGGTGCGGCCGCAGCAGGCGTAACCTTCTTGAGCTCGAGCGGGATCTTCTGCGCACCGTCTGCAGCTTCACCAGTAATCTTGTCACCTTCAACCTTGCCGGTGAATGTGCGATTCTGGCCGAAGTTGAGTGTAAGCGATCCATTTTCAAGCTTTCCTTCAGTCACGTCGACGGTCTTGTCACCGTGAATCGCGCGTCCGGTTACCTTGTTACCCTCGCTTTTCAACTCAAGCGAGACTTTCTCTTCGGCCGTCGCGCCGGGTCGCTTCACCATTCCTTCATACGTGCCGGACACACTTCCCTGAGCAAATGCAACAATGCTGCCGAGCAGGAACGTGAGCGTCAATAGGCTAAGCCGCGTCAATCTGTTGGTTTTATGTTCCACTGATCTAATTCCTTTCGAAAACTAAGCCGCCTTATTGCGCTGTTCACTATCGAGAGCACTCTTAGCCTGGACTGCAACCTGTGCAAACGACTCGGGCTGATGAACGGCGAGATCAGCAAGAACCTTGCGATCAAGCTCCAGGCCCGCCAGCTTGAGGCCATGCATGAGTTGCGAATAATTCAGACCATTCAAACGAGCGGCCGCGCCGATGCGAACGATCCACAGGCTGCGAAAATCACGCTTCTTTAACTTGCGTCCGGTGTAAGCGAAATTTAAACCGCGCTCGACTGATTCTTTGGCAGATCGATAGAGTTTTGACTTTGTGCCGCGATAACCTTTCGCCAGCTTTAATATTTTCTTGCGTCTTTCGAGACGCTTATTGCCACGTTTTGCTCTGGGCATATGATTCCTCCCTTTTTATTTAAGATCTATCCACAGATTTCACAGATTGCTTCTGTGTAACCTGTGGATTATTAATCTCGACCGTAAGGCAACATCGACATCACACGATCGTGATCGGCTTTGGATACGAGCACATCGATATCGAGATGGCGTTTACGCTTATTAGTTTTCTTCGTCAAAATATGCCGCGCATGCGAATGGCCACGCTTGATTTTTCCCGTGGCTGTCAGCCGCACACGCTTGGCTGCACCCTTATGAGTTTTAAGTTTTGGCATTGATGAAACCTTCCTTTGAACTTTGTTCTTTGTGCTTGGTACTTTGTTCCTGACACGCAAAGTACAAAGTGCCAAGCACAAAGCTCCTACTGCGTTTGTGCGGGCGCTTCCGGCTTGGCGCCGCCGCCCTTATGTCTCTTTGGTCCAAGAATGATGAACATCTGGTTTCCTTCCATTCTTGGCCGTGCTTCAACTTCACCGACGTCCGCAAGATCCTGTTCGAGTTTCTCCAGGATGCGCGCTCCCAATTCACGGTGCGTCATTTCGCGACCGCGAAACCAGATAGTGGCCTTTACTTTGTCGCCGTCCTGCAACCACTCTCGCGCATGTTTCATGCGGTAGTCGTAATCGTGATCGTCGGTTCCCGGTCGGAACTTAACTTCCTTGACCGTAATCGTTACCTGCTTCTTCTTTGCCTCGTTTGCCTTTTTCTTCGCTTCGTACTGATACTTTCCGAAATCGATGATCCGACAAACCGGGGGATCGGCATTCGGAGCGACCTCAACGAGGTCAAGCCCCTTTTCCCGGGCGGCGCGCACGGCATCGCGCACGTCCATCACGCCCAGTTGTTCTCCTTCCTCACCAATCACGCGCACCTCAGGCACGCGAATTCTCTCGTTAATACGAACCGGCGGCAGACGCCGGTTATCAGGACGCTGACCGCGACCTCGAAAGCCTGTAGCTATTGCTGCACCTCCTCAGTTAAGTTGTCTTAAGCGGGTCTTCTCTGTGCAACCTCTGTGTTCTCTGTGTCTCTGTGGTTAAAGGAATCTGAGATACAACTAACCACAGAGACACAGAGAACACAGAGGTTGCACAGAGGAGAACCTCAGCTTAAGACACTAGTTGTTTGTCAACGCGCGGGTTTTAACCAACCGGCGCGCCATCTCCTTAAACTCGGCGATGGACATCACCCCGATATCACCCTTTGCACGTTCTCGCACTGCGACCGTCTTCTGCTCCATCTCGCGATCGCCGAGGACGAGCATAAACGGCACTTTCTGTAGCTGCGCATCACGAATCTTAGCGCCGATTTTTTCGCTACGCAGATTCGTTTCCACACGGAAGCCAGCCACACGAAGTTCACGCGCCACTTCTTCCGCATATTCATTAACTCGATCGGTGATCGGCAACACCGCAACCTGCACCGGCGCCAGCCACATTGGAAAAGCTCCGGCGTAGTGCTCGATCAACACACCGAAGAAACGCTCCATCGAACCAAAGAGCGCGCGGTGAATCATGATCGGCTGGTGCGGCTTGTTGTCTTCACCGATGTATTCGAGTTGAAAACGCTCCGGCAAATTAAAATCGAACTGCACCGTCGTCAGCTGCCACGTACGGCCGATTGCATCTTCAACACGAATGTCGATCTTGGGGCCATAGAATACCGCCTCGCCCTCAATGCGCTGGTAAGGAATCTCGCGGCTGTTCAATGCATCCGTTAAGGCAGCCTCAGCACGTTCCCAGTCCTCATCAGAACCAAAGTAAGCACTTCGATCTTCGCCTCGCACGGAGAGCTCAACTTTTATATCCTTGAATCCAAAGACTTCATAGACATTAAAAGCAAAGTCGATACAGCCGAGAATCTCACTGCGCACCGTTTCCTTCGTACAGAAGAGATGCGCATCGTCCTGGGTAAATCCGCGCACGCGCGTTAGTCCATGCAACGTGCCGGAAAGCTCGGCGCGATAACAGGTACCGAACTCTGCATAACGTAAAGGCAGATCGCGATACGAACGTTGCGCTGACTTGTAAATGCCGATGTGGAACGGGCAGTTCATCGGCTTGATACGGAATTCCTGCTCTTCAAACTCCATCGGTGAGAACATCGAGTCGGCATAGTTAATTTCATGTCCGCTCGTGAACCACAGCTCGCGTTTCGCGATATGCGGCGTGAAAACGAGTCCATAACCGCGAAGCAAGAGCTGTTCGCGCAGGTAGTCTTCCATCTCCTTGCGAATCGCGCCGCCCTTCGGATGCCAGAAGACCAGTCCTTGCCCGTAGTCTTCCTGAATCGAAAAGAGATCCAATTCACGCCCCAATCGGCGATGGTCACGCTTCTCAGCCTCTTCACGTTGCTTCAACCACGCATCAAGTTCTTCCTGCGTGAAGAAGGCGGTACCGTAAATCCGCTGCATTTGCGGTTTTGATGCGTCGCCCTTCCAATATGCTCCCGCCAACGAAAGCAGTTTGAAAGCGCGCAATTTATTCGTGTTCGGAACGTGTGGACCGAGACAGAAATCGATGAACGGAGAGCCGTCGATGTAATAAACACTAACAAAGTCGCCGGCCTTCTCGTCGATCAGTTCACACTTCAGCGGCTCATCGCGTTCGCCAAAAACGCGCAACGCTTCGTGCTTCGGAATCTCTTCGCGCCGATAACCGAGATTCTTGCTGGCGATCTGCTTCATCCGCTTTTCGATGACCGGCAGATCGGCTTCCGTCAGCGGACGCGGCGTAATGACGTCGTAAAAGTAACCGTACCGTGGATCGTCAAGCAGCGCTGGTCCAATCCCGAGTTTGGTACCGGGGAAGAGATCGAGCACTGCCGCAGCGAGCAAATGGGCGGTCGAGTGACGCAGAACTTCGAGTCCATCGCGCGTCTGCGGCACGATGGGTTCAATTTGAACGGTGGCGGTTCCTTCGCCGTTGCTTGAACGAAGGGTTTCGAGTGGCGCCGCGAGGTCGACCTCACGTCCGCCAACCTTTGCCGCCAGAGCCTGTTTCGCCAGTTCGCGATCCAGTTTCTTGAGCGCATCTGCCACCGTCGCCGAATCCGGCACGGGAACGGCTTCACCGTTTTTCAGTTGTACATTGATCTCGCTCATTTAACTCTCCCCCGAAGCGCACCGAAAAACCTTATTTTTTGACAACCCAAGCGCGCGCCGGGGACTACAACAAAGACCTGAGTCCCAAGGCCGAAGACGATTCCCTACGATTTACGATTCACTAATATTGTTACTTCAGTCGATCGGATTCGATAGGAGCGCCTTCGCCGCGCGCCCGCGTGGTTGCGGGTCGGCAATTACAAAGTAAAGAATCGAGTAGTCGTTCGATTCATGACGAAGGTCTTCCGGAGCTTCCTATCAAAAGTTTGAAACACTAAGCAACGAACGCGGATTCTAGCAAAGCCTTTGTAATAGTGCAAGTTACAAATCCGCGACAAAGATCGCACTAGGCACGTTTTTGTAGGGGCGGCACTCCGTGGCCGCCCCTTCGTGGAATAAAACCACCGTCGAAAAGAGTCGTCGCCTCTCGCGCGGCTCTGAACAACATCGGAGATCTTGAATGTCGCGCAAGGGCGGCCACGGAGTGCCGCCCCTACAAACCGCAAGCAGGCCGCGAGAGACCGGCGGGTTTTTCCGAGCCTTATTGCCGGTTTTGCGATAGGATGTCTCGTCAATTCCACGCTTTGTTCATCTAAAATCTGTTGCCGATCAGGAGACATCAAACATGCGCTCTGTCTTCCGCGCTTTAGTTGTCACTTCCTTACTCTGCTGCTTTTTCATTCAAATCCCCGCGCAAACATCGACACGGACTAACGGTAGCGCACGTCCAAAGGCCTCGACGACTGCAGATCTTAACGGAACCAAAGCGCCTGTTAGCGAGATGCGCGCTGCCATCGAACGCTATGCGGTCGATCGTGGGAGTCTTCAGAGATCCTATCCGGTGGCGGTGTCGCGCTCACGTCGTGATCGATTCAAGAAATTTTACGAGGAATGGCTGGGCTCGCTGCAGAGTCTCAACTTCGATTCCATGAGTCAGGACGGCAAGATCGATTACATACTTTTCAAAAATCATCTCGAATACGAGTTGCGCCAACTCGATATCCAATCGCGCCAGATGAGCGAAATCGAATCGCTAGTTTCCTTCGGCGCTAAAATAATCGAGTTGGAAGAAGCACGCCGCCGCATGGAGCCTATCGACTCCGCACAAACTGCCGCCACGCTGAACGATTTGAGAAAACAAGTAGACGAACGACGCCGCGCAATTGAACTCGGTCTCAGAGCCGATGCACGAGCCGGAGATACGAACAATCAAACATCACGCACCAAGAAAACAGTGGCCAATCGCGCGGTTGCCGCGATCAACGGCCTGCGCGGCAACCTGCGAAACTGGTACACCTTCTACAACGGCTACGATCCGATGTTTACGTGGTGGAACGAAGAACCGTATCGCGCGCTCGATCAAGCCATGACAACTTATGCAACCTTCATCACTGAACGGGTGGTCGGTATCAGGCCAGCAGAAGGTGGCGCTCAACAACAACCGACCGGGCAGGGTCGTGGACCAGGCGGTGGTGGTGGACAAGGTGGACAAGGCGGTGGCCAGCGTCCAGGTGGTGGCAATGCTCGACCGGGAGATTCGAGCGACATCGTCGGCGATCCGATTGGTCGTGAGGCTCTGCTGAGCGAGTTGCGTTCCGAGATGATTCCCTACACACCGGAAGAGATCATCGCCATTGGTGAAAAAGAGATGGCCTGGTGCGAGAACGAAATGAAAAAGGCTTCGCGCGAGTTGGGCTACGGCGACGATTGGCACAAAGCGCTCGAACACGTCAAAAATCTTTACGTCGAACCCGGAAAGCAGCCGCAAATGATTCGCGATCTCGCGATCGAAGCGATCAAGTTTGTCGAAGACAACAATCTCGTCACCGTTCCGGAACTGGCGAAAGAGACCTGGCGCATGGAGATGATGACTCCGGAGCGACAGCTTGTGAATCCTTTTTTCACTGGCGGTGAAGTTATTAGCGTCTCCTTCCCGACCAACACGATGGCTCACGAGCAAAAGATGATGAGCATGCGTGGCAATAACAAATACTTTTCACGCGCGACAGTTCATCACGAATTGATTCCGGGGCATCATCTGCAGGGTTTCATGGCCGCGCGTAACAAGCCGTATCGCGGTATCTTCAGCACACCGTTCTGGAGCGAAGGCAATGCCCTTTACTGGGAGTTGTTGTTGTGGGATCTGGGGTTCGCCAAGACGCCGGAGGAGAAGGTCGGAATGCTCTTCTGGCGTATGCATCGCTGCGCACGAATCATCTTTTCACTCAGCTATCATCTCGAGAAGATGACGCCGCAGGAGTGCATCGATCTGCTGGTTAACAAAGTCGGGCATGAACGCGAAAACGCGACCGCCGAAGTCAGACGTTCGTTCGACGGGAGTTATGGTCCTCTTTACCAGATCGCGTATTTGGTCGGTGGATTGCAGCAATATTACATGCACAAGGAGCTGGTTGATTCAGGGAAGATGACGAATCGCGCGTACAACGATGCGTTGTTGAAGGAAAACCGGATCCCGATTGAGATGCTCCGCGCAGCGATCACAAATCAGAAGTTGACGCGCGACTTTGTCACTAATTGGAAGTTTTACGGGCCAAGCCCCGGAGGAAAATAGCCACGGATTTACACGGATCTTTATCTTCGATAACTGAGTTTTAGCTTCACGAGCAGTGGTTCGGTTGGCTTTATGCTCGGTCGATAGAAGACGAGTTGTGGCGGCGGTGCGGCCGCCGTCAGGGCTCTCGTTCGGGCGTCTTTCTCATCTTTGGTCCATGTTTGGCCGGTGGTCGACATCTCCAAATGTCCGACGCTTGAGCCCCATTGCTCTTCCCACTGCGCTACTTGAGCTTTCGTGAGCTTCAGCGCTTTGTCCGTGATCTGCACTCCTTCGAGTCTTGTAGGCGTAACAAGCACACTCAAGACTTCGGCGATATGGTCCGGTCGACTCTTCTTCATCGTGAAGAACGGCGGGTTGTCATCCTGCGCGGGAATCTCAACCAGCCTGCCGATCCCTACTTGATTGTCTCCGCCGGCGGTTCGCGTGGTCGGAAAGATGAGATAAGGCTCGCCGAGCGACCCATCAGCGTACTGTTCTCGATCGATAACATATAGATAACCGCCACGTACCGCTTCGACGCTGATTCGCAGTTTGTCTCCCTGGACCAGCCTTGTATTGGCGGCAATGCGTTCCGGGAGCCATTCGCTATCAGCACTGCTGTCGTGAACAATGAGTCTTTCGCCTGAATCGGATTGTCTTGCCGGACGCAGACGCCAAAGCGTCACTCCAACCACGGTCTCAGGTGCGACATTGTTGGTGGGCACATTCGGTGTTGCCACACGATAATTTCCAGTACGACGCCGGCTGGAAGTTTTCTTTGTCGAAGGACCAATAAACGCAGTGTCCCAGAGTTTCCGCGTCATATCTTCGGGGTTTTGCGAAAAAACCGAACCGGCGATTAAAACCAGCAACACCAATCCTAAAATTGTTTTCATAAGGACTCCTCTGCGACAACGAACTTCTTCGCCCTAATTCCACTCTCCCTGCATCACGAAGGGTGCCCAGAAGTAAGGCGATTGCCATTGGCGTGTCCGCAGCATCTCGATCTGCGCGGCCCGCAACGCTTCGGCAGGTGTCTTGCCACTTCGCAACATTCCCACGTAAAGACGCTGCATCAGCGTGGCTGTAGCCTTATCGTTTACATTCCACAAACTCACAACCACGCGGCGTGCACCCGCGTACATGAACCCTCGTGTTAATCCTTCGAGGCCTTCGCCGGTTACATCTTTACCCAGCCCCGTTTCACACGCACTCAGCACCACGAGTTCAGCCGGCAACTTCAGATTGTAGATGTCGTGTGTGCGCAGAAATCCATCCTGCGGTTTACCCTGTTCGTCGAACAGCGAGAGCACGATTGCTGAGAGATTTGCGCGCGAGGTGTCGAGATAACCATGCGTGGCAAAGTGCACGTAGCGGTATTTACTCAGCTCCCCGCCGGTAGCGATCGATCGATTGGCATTGAAATCGAGTGCCTTGAGGCTGGCGCCGGAAGGTGCGACAGCGAGAATCTGATCAGCTTCCCAGCGCGTGAATGGCAAGCGCGGAATTGAAAGTTGACCGTTGGCAGTGCCCTGTAAGTGCTCGATGATTCGTGTTGCAGCCGGTTCAGTCGTCGCCTGCGCCTGAGCAGAAGTTTTGAATCGCGAATCACTGACGGAGAACACTGGATCGGCAATCACTGCGACCGATTTCGGCGCGATTGCTCGATGCTGCAGATTCTGACGCTGTACGGCGAATGCTGAAACGGACGGAAGGCTGACCAGTTCATGATCGAGGACGAGTGGGCGATATGGTCCACTTCCGATACTCAACGCAGCGAACGGCACGTATTGCAAAGCACCATCAGCGACCACAACCAAACGTCTTCGATTAAACTGAGCGGCCGCGGGCGAGATTATCAAGCGACCAAGTCGGCTCGCTGCTTGTTGAAAGTTTGCGTCAGCCTGAGCGATTCGCGTTCGTCGTTGGGCGGATGTTTCCAGTGACTTAACAACACTGCGCGCGACGAGGGATTCGTAAACCTCACGCGCGAGTTCTTCGACCTCCGCACGCTTCGGCAACACATACGCCTGCAACCCGGTTTGACTAACTACCCAAACATAACTTCGCTCTTCGCCCAACGCGTACTGCAGCAGCACTGTGTCGCGATTCAACTGTTGCTGAATACCCTTCAAATCGAGTGGCTGAGGCTGGGTCAAAGCTGAATACTGCGGACTACTCTTGCGGATTGCGGCCTGCACCTGCTGGTACTCATCTTCGAGCGCGCTGATCTCTTTGTGCAGTGCTGTAATCTCTTCATTGCTGCCACGACGTGCCTTCAGTTGCATCTCACGTTGTGCTTTTGCATTCAGCACGCGCGCCAGGTCGCGTTCTTTTTCGATCAATATCGCATCGACGCCCTGTCGAATGTCGATGCGCGCTTCGCTCAGTTGCTCAAGCAAGCTGCGCGCGCGTCCACGCTCGTTTGCTTGCAACGCCTCCGCTTCAAAACCCTGATCGGGATATTTGGCGTGCTGTTGCATTAACAGATCGATATAGAACTCATAAGCGCGTTCAACGGTGGCACGGAAAGACGCACGCATTTCCAAACTGCTCGAACGTGAACGCACGGTGTCACGCAACGCGAGTGATTCTTCAATGAATTTCCGGGCGCCTTTGAGATTATTCTGCTGCTGCTCTACGCGGGCGATTCCTTCGAGGACCGTAGCGGCACTGGCCAGATCATCGATACTGCGGAAAACAGCGAGTGCCGTTGTAAACTGCTCCATCGCCTTTTGAGGTTGTTTCAGTGCAGCGTACGTTTCGCCCAGATTTGTGAGCACGAGTGCTTCGCGACGGATATTGCCGGTGGATCGTTGGATCTCGAGTGATTGGCGGTAATAGTCGAGAGCCTTTTCGTACTGCTCTTTAGCCGAATAAGCCACTCCTATCTCGTCAAGTGTTTCGCCGGCCTGCGCCCGATTGCCGGTTTCACGTTGAATCGCCTGTGCCTGGTTGTAGTAGTCCAAAGCTTTGTCATATTGGCCCAGACGGCGGTAAACACGGCCAATGTTGAGCAGGTTGTAAGCTTCGGAATTCTTGTTTCCGACCGAGCGAAGTAACGGGAGCCCCTGCTGTAAATATTCCAGTGCCTTCTCTTGCTCGCCCGACTGGAGGTAAGCAATGCCGATGTTGTTGAGTGTGACTGCCTGGTTCTGTACGAGATTAAGTGACTTGAAAACAGGAAGCGCCTGCTGGTAATA
Organism: Pyrinomonadaceae bacterium; assembly: GCA_036003745.1. Classification (GTDB taxonomy): domain Bacteria; phylum Acidobacteriota; class Blastocatellia; order Pyrinomonadales; family Pyrinomonadaceae; genus PSRF01. The sequence goes on along the minus strand of DASYSD010000094.1, from coordinate 22,891 downwards.
CTCCAACGCCTTTTGCCAATCGGCGAGATCGTTGTAGATCTTGCCGATGTTACTGAGTGCGTTTCCTTCAGCAATGCGGGGACCATTTTCGCGTGCCAGCTTGAGTGCCTGCTGCTGATGGTCCAGGGCCTTTGCGACGTCACCGAGAATCTCGAGCGTTCCACCCATGAAAGTCTCGGTGCCCGCTTCCAGCCGTTTGTCGCCGAGTGCAACCGCGAGCTTCAGCGTCTCGTCGAAATACCGACGAGCATTGCGAAACTCGTTCAACCTGAAGTAAGCGATTCCGATCGAGAGGAATGTGAGAGCGCGGCGATAGTTGTCACCTGCTGCCTGAAAGAGCGGCAACGCTGTCTGATATTTTTCTATCGCGGTACGCCTGGCTGCAGCATTCTGTTGCGTCATGAGTTTGGCCCCCTCATCGAGTGCCATTTGGGCTGCGGCATGGCCCTTATCGATCGCGCTGGCCTCGCGTTGCGCGAGGACTTCTATCTTGTAACGGCCCGTTCGCGTGCTGCTGCCCGGCGCACGAATATCGACGCGGTATTCACCCGTGAGCGCCGCGACGAAAAGAATCGGTTCGGAGCCCCAGTTGTCATTCGGACTATCGCTTTCCGTGATTTGTTTGCCATCCGGGGCAAAAATCGCAGTGACAAGGTCAATTCCCTCCTGTTCGACAATGGCGTGAAGAAACTGCCCGGCCTCTAACCGTACTCGGAACGAATGGGTTTCGCCCCCTTTGATTTCACGACTAACATCGGCGAGTTGCTGCAGATCCTGACCAAACACGGGGCACGCTACGAACAGAAGTGCCGCCGCTACACGAATCAGAAGCTTTACCAGATCCTTTTGCATCGTCGCCGAAGATACCTAATTCGGCCGGAGAAATACTAAACCTCGCGGTGGTGAGTTAACGACCCGTACGCAGTCTGCCAGCCGTAAGCAGTCCTGTCATCCGATTACGAAATCGTAGACTCACCCGCGAAGCTACTGAACTACATTGCGCAGAGACTCAGGCAGCGCAGCCACCGGCCGAAGCCGCGTTCGGTTCTTCCTCTTCTCCGCTTCCTCCTGCCTCAGCCTGATAGGATCCATCTGCGAGACTCGGATCCCGACCGTCCCACCAATTTCCCTTCAGGACTTCATCGGCATTCGAACCAAGGGTGAGATGCCAAGTAACGCCCGGCACTTCATCGAGTTCGAAAGTAAACTCTGAGCCGACGTGAATGTCTCGAGCTTTCACTTTGTCGTCTTTATCGTGAAAGTTGTATGTGTCGTCTGGTTTGGGCTTAAAGTAACAACCAATCAAATTCTGGCCGTCTTCGCCACCGGTAAAGCTGCCGATAGGTATTTTCTTGTCATCGTCACCCATTGTCGTATCTCCTTTTGGGGCTTGTGGGTTAACACAACCGAAGGTTGTGCGCTGGGCTTGCGAACTGGCAATCGCCTTCGTCAAGGCGTTGCGTCCGTCGCACTCTCTTCTCAACTATTAACGCGAGAACTTCTTAGGAAAACCACCACGAGACGGGGAAAGCTTAGTTCGGATGGCGGGCATAATAAGCCGCGAAGCGACACAGGTCAATAAAAAGAACGTCGCCAGAAAAAGCCACAAAAAGGGTTTTATAAACGCCGGCCGTTCGTTTTTTGTCTCAGTGGTGCTCGAGTTTGATGGCGTGGACCAGTAGCTTGCCGGGGGTTTTCAGGGTCGTTAACCGTTCGCCTTTCTCGATAGCAGGTTTGGTTTGCGAGTATGTGTTGAGGAACTCCTGGACCACTTTGTTTCGCGCGGGATCGGCGATGAGCCCCTGCGTTTGAGGGCCGGCGAATTCTTTTACAGCCTCCAGCTCCGTTACTACATCGTCAGAAAAAACCAGCCATAACCTTTCTGTTCCCTGCTGCGCATCAAACTTCAACCACGATTGTTCCGGAATCTGGGTCACCTGTTCAGCCGCTATTAATGAGGATCCTTTGTTTGCCGTCGATGACGGAAACAGAATGTTGAACTCGGGCACTGCACTCGCCGTCGGCCCCTCGTTCAGAATGTAAAGATGGCCTCCTTGCGGACTGCTGAAGCTGAGACGGATTTGATAATCCTCCTCAAAAATGATTTCACCGGGAATCGTGAACGGATTTTGAAATGGCTTCCTGTCTCGAAACTTCTGCACCGTGATCCAATAAGTAAGCGTGCGCTCGCCAACAACAGCCACAGGCGGAAGCGCCCCGGCGGTATTCGATCTCGCCCGCGAAGAGCGCCAAACGTTTACGCCAATGATCGCCGCAGTCACCAGCGCCATTAAAACCAATGCAATCGCGAGCACTCTTCTCTTGCGCGACTCACGACTCACTTCCTCGGTTCGCACCGCCGCAATGGAAGTTGTCGGTGACGACGTGCGCTGAATCTCCACTTCCAAATCCAAACGCTTCTTCAAACTTCGCAAATCAATCAGCATGTCTTTTGCTGTTTGATAACGCTCGTCCGGACTCTTCGCCATCGCCTTCTGTACGATTCGCTCGAGTTCCGCAGGAGCGTTTCCGAGTTTTGACAGCGGAACCGGATCTTTTTCGAGAATCTGCACAATGGTGTGACTGCTCGTAACGCCGCCGAATGGCGTAACACCGGCCACCATTTCGTACATGATCACGCCGGTGCTCCAGATATCGGTCCGCTCGTCGATCGCGCTGCCGCGTGCCTGCTCGGGCGACAGGTATCTAATGGTGCCCACGATTGTTCCGGGCGCAGTCTTGAACTCAGTTGCCGCTTCCGACGCTTCGCTTTTGATCGTGGACGATTTCTTCTCAGCTACTTTCGCCAGACCAAAGTCCAGGACCTTAACAACGCGATCGCGGCGCCGGATCATCACGTTTTCAGGTTTTACATCGCGATGCACTATGTGCGCTTCATGCGCAGCATCAAGCGCCGCCAGCACCTGAATACCGATGTCGAGTATCTCGCCGAGTTTAAGTTGTCTCCCATGCAAATAGTCTCGCAACGTTTGGCCATCGACGAATTCAGTGGCCAGGAAAGTTTGTCCTTCCACTTGACCAAATTCGAAAACGGTCAGGATATTCGGCTGGTTTAGCGAAGAAGCGACTTTTGCTTCCTGACGAAAACGCTGCATGCGTCGCTGATCTTGAGAGATCTCGTGCGCGAGCACCTTCAAAGCCACCGTTCGATCAAGTCGCGTGTCTCGCGCCAGGTAAACTTCACCCATGCCACCGGCGCCGAGCGCATCGAGAATTACGTACGAACCTAATTGTTGACCTTGTGTGAGAACTCTTCGCGGTGGTTCGGGGTCTTCCTCGTTAAGTAGTAACGGCGCTGCCGCTTCCGCCGCCATTCCATCGATAAACCTGTCGGCGCTGGCATCGCCGTGCGCTGCAATCAGTTTTTCAACTTCAGATTTTAAAGACTGATCGACACCACATTCGTCTGCAACGTACGCAGCACGCTTTCGCTCATCGAGCGACAGTGCAGCGTTGAATATGCGACTTATCTGTTGCCAGCGTTCAGGCGTCAATTCGCCCCGCTCCCGGTGAGTTGTTGATAGAGCCATGCGCGGGCCATGTTCCAGTCGCGAGTCACCGTGTTTTCCGAAATATTCAAAACGCCGGCGATCTCCTCATTGTTCAGGCCGCCAAAGTATCTCAACTCAACTACCTGGCTACGTCGCGGATCCATTTCCGCGAGACTCTTGAGTGCCTCGTCAAGGCGGACCAGTTCCGCGCTTTGATCCGGAGTAATTGCTGCCGCTTCTTCGAGTGAAACCTGTTGGGCGCCGCCGCCCCGTTTCGCGTACGCATGACGCCGCGCATGATCAATGAGGATGCGGCGCATTATCTGCGCGGAGATTGCGAAGAAATGCGAGCGATTGGCCCAGTGCACGTTCTTCTGGCCCACGAGACGAACGTAAGCCTCGTTGATTAGTGCGGTAGTTTGAAGGGTGTGACCTTTGCGTTCCCGGCTCATGTAACGACGGGCCAGCCGGTGCAGTTCGTCGTAGACCAGCGGATACAACTCGTCGAGTGCGGACTGATTCCCGTCGCGCCACTCAGCGAGCAGTTGGGTTATGTCATGTTGCCTTGGTGCTCTCGTCAATCTGGGCTATGTCATGCCTGAAACTGATTTATCTCACCTGGCTTCCGAAGCATCTTGTTAACTTCGCCGACGTGGAGCTCTTCTTCCGCAATCATGCGGCGCGCGTAGTCTTCCAATAATACCGAACGGTCCTGGACGAGCTCAAACAACTGTTTGTAAAGAGCCAGTCCGGTTCGCTCAGCCTCGAGAGATTCGATCAGGATGTCGCTGATACCGTGCTTGTGCGTTTCCAGCAAGGCGCCGATCTTGAGCGACGGATGCTCACCAAAATGGGTAACCAGTTCACCGGCTTCGTTTGCATGCGAGAGACAGGTATTTGCCTCATTACGCAACCAGCTCACGATCGGAATACGATTGTGGCCGAATACCATTAACGAATAATGAGTGTACCTAACGACGCCCGCCAGCTCGGCCTCCATGATCTGATTCAGAAGCTTCACCGCAGCTGACTTATCAAACGTTTCCTCAGGCATGTTCTCCTCCGTTTATGACTTGTTCTCAGAATCTCAATGACAAACAACTGAGCCCGCCGTCCATCTTTTGAAATTCCGACATATCGAGGGCGATTGTTTGGTAACCCCGATGCGCCAACTCGTACCTGGTTGCAGGAAAACCGTCTGCAATAAGTACTTTACCATTAATTGCCAGGCAGTTTGCCGCATACTCTTCGCCAGAGTCCAGGCAGATAGAATCGTAACCGGAAAACTCCCTGAAACGCTTGAGCTCCTCGATTAATACGAGCTGTTTGCCGCCGAGGTACGCTAAACCGCTCTTCAGATGGAGAATATTACTCACACCTCGTATGTCTATCAAACTCGAAGTGTAGCCGAAGGATGCCAGCAAGCCGGCGAGTTGATCGGCGCCATGCTCGTTTGTGCGTTTGGAGACGCCGATAAAGAAGTGTTCACCGGCCTCGCAGATGTCGCCGCCATCGACTGTTCCCGGTTCCTCGATTGAGTACACATTCGAGAAGTAATCGCGAATTACCGGGGCAAGGTGATTGGTCTCGCCGAGACGGCTTGCGGCGCCTGGACGTGTGATCACTGCGCCGCGAGTAGTCAAAATCGCGGTGTCTTCGACAAAGGTGGAGTCCGGGTGTTTTTCGTCAGGTGCGAGTCGTATTAGGCTGAGTCCGCATGACTCGAGCGCCTGACAATATGCTTCGTGCTGGTTTAGAGCGCGTTTAAGATCGGGCGCGCCGAGGTCAACAGTGGTCAATCCCGCGGCGAAGTTTGCGCTGGGTGGTCGAACGATCGCTTTGGTGAACATTTTACTGGACAGGATTAACACGATTCTTACCGGATTTACAGGATGCGATCTTATGAATCCTGAAAATCCTGTAATCCTCGTCTAACTAACTCTGACACCTATTAACTTCTTGATTGTGGGCGTCAGGATCGCAAGGATTATCGCCGCCGCCAGCAACCCAAATGCTATTCCGCCGTACAGTTTAGTCAATTGCCACGAATCGGTAGCTACAAAGAACCCGGAAAGGTAACCGGCAAGCTTATTCCCAAGTGACGTCGCTAAAAACCATGCACCCATCATGAGTCCAACGAATCTCGCAGGAGCGAGTTTTGTTACCGTACTCAATCCCACCGGACTCAAACACATCTCACCGCAGACTTCGAGGAAGTAGAGTCCAACGAGCCACCAAAAACTCACGCGTCCCTGAGCCGTCAACATCGCCGCCGGAATCATTAATAGATACGCCGTACCGATAAACAGCAAACCGAGCGTGAACTTCACCGGACTCGATGGCTGGCGATCTCTCAGCCGCACCCACAGCAACGAGAACAACGGCGTCAACAAAATCACGAAGGTGGGCGTTAGTGATTGCAGTATCGGCGCCGGAAAACTTTTTCCAGAGATCTCTGTCCGTGTAAGTTTGTCCGCAAAGAGATTCAGACTCGCACCCTTCTGTTCATAAGCAGCCCAGAAAAGAATCGTAAAAATAAAGAGAATGAGAATCGCACCGATTCGCTTCCAGTCGCTCGCCGTCAGAGCCGGCGCCGCCTCAGTCGAGCTCATGACTTTGACCGCCCGTGGAATCTTGTCACCCACACCGGCCAATGTTCTCTTGCTTAGGACATAAACAATAAGGCCTAACACCATGCCAACGCCCGCTGCTCCAAATCCCCAGTGCCAACTCTTTGTCGGGTCCATGCCGACGTAGCTCAGGAATGCCTTGAACGTCTCGCCTTTCGCCAACAACCCGACAACGATTGGCGCCAGCAGTGCGCCGAAGTTAATTCCCATGTAGAAAATTGAGAAGCCGGCGTCGCGTCGTGGATCGTTTTCCTTGTAGAGATTGCCGACCATCACGCTGATGTTGGGTTTCAGCAGTCCGGTGCCAATGGCAATCAGACCCATGCCGAGGAAGACGAACGTGGTGGAATGAAACACCATTGAGAAGTGGCCGCAGGCAATGATTAACCCGCCGATAAACACGGCCAACCGAGCTCCGGTCAAATAATCAGCGATCCACCCGCCTGGCAGAGCCGTCAGGTAAACGGCCATCGTGTACCAGCCGTAAAGCGAAGCTGCCCGTTTGACGTCGAACCCCAGTCCGCCCTGAGCCACGGCGGACGTCATATATAGAATGAGGATTGAGCGCATGCCGTAATAGCTGAAGCGCTCCCAGAGCTCTGTGAAAAACAGCGGAGCGAGCCCGATCGGGTGTCCAAAAAACCCGCCCTTTCTTTCCGTCGCTCGTGCTTCGGTGGTCAATAGTTGGTCAGTCATTTGCGCGGCAATATATCCCGCCAGCGCGCAAAGACGCAAAGTTTTTGCTGGTTTCACAGCAGTCATCGGGTAACTCTTCTCTGTGCAAGCTCTGTGTTCTCTGTGTCTCTGTGGTGGTCGGTTGCTAAGCAAACATTAACCACAGAGACACAGAGGACACTGAGGTTGCACAGAGAAAACTCTTTCCGCTCGCGCCGCATCTATCCTGCACAACCGAAAGACCACTCTCCCGAACGCAGCACTTCCAGGCCAGGACTCTATGATGAAAACCAAACTGCCGCTGATTCTGCTTTTGAGTGTCTCTCTGCTGTCTTTTAACCTTTACGCCCAGTCGGGTCGCAAAACTACCGATCCAAAACAGACTAAAACCGAACCGGCAAAGACTGGTGACGACGGCATAACCGACTCACGCATCGACCCAAACGGCGAGACTGTCGAAGGCGACGTCATTAAATTCGATACGTCTCTGGTTATGGTGCCGGTGACGGTTATGGACCGCTACGGTCGTTACGTTCCCCTGCTGCGCAAAGAGAACTTTCGTATTCAGGAGAACGGCGTCGACCAGAAGATCGCTTACTTTGCAACCACCAACTCACCGTTCAGCGTTGTGCTCCTGATCGACACCAGCGGCTCTACGTCAGTCCGTCTCAGCGACATTCAGGACGCCGCAATAAAGTTTGTCGATAAACTGAAACCGTCAGACAGCGTGATGGTCATGTCGTTTGACGATCAAATCGAGGTGCAATGCAAAGCGACGACGGATCGCGAGGTGATCACAAAAGCCATTCGTCGCACGCGTACCGGCGGAGGCACGCGTCTTTATGACGCAGTTGACGACATTCTGAGGAAACAACTCAAAACGATTGCCGGTCGCAAAGCTGTGGTGCTTTTTACTGACGGTGTCGACACCTCGAGTCATCGCGCTTCGTACGACAGCACATTACGTTTGGCTGAAGAGTCTGAAGCATCAATCTATTCAGTTGATTACGACACTTCAGGTGGAATGATGAGCAATGGAATTCCCTTGCCAGGAGGTCGCGGGACCATTCTCGGTCTGCCGTTGCCCGGTTCCGGGGTCCCGGGAACAACACGCGGCGATTACAAACGCGCCGTCGCTTATCTTCATGCGCTCGCAGACAAAACGGCTGGCCGTTTCTACAACGGCGATTCCCTATTCGGAATCGCGCAGGCGTTTACGTGGATCGCGGAAGAACTCGGACGCCAGTACAGCCTTGGGTATTATCCAACGATTGCAGGCAAGGATGGAGAACAACGACAAATAAAGGTTAAAGTTACTGAAGCGGATTTGGTGGTGAAGGCTCGTGAGAGTTACATCTATTCGGAGAAGGGCAAGAAGTTCAGCCAGATTACACGGCTCAATCAGTAATTGATCCGTGTAATCTGTGGCTAATTACTGTAGAAAAACCTGCCCTGCATTTCCCAGTTGCCAAGATTAAACCGCCGTTGCGCACCGCAACTCAGACATTTTCTGTAAGCGCGCCCCCCGCGCGAAAATGGCCGGCTGAGATCCGCATGCCAACAACCAAATACTCGAGTCACTAAATCGTTAATTTTGCCAGTCAACACCTGCATGATGATTACCTCTCAAAGTCTCCCAGTCTATCCTTCAACCCTTAACGCGCAATGCGGAATGGAATTGGGTCATCCAGCGCTACCGCAGGCGGTTCTATTCGTCTTATACTAATGGACCTTAAGTCTTGGAACCCGGAGAGTTAACGATTGAGTGAGCACCCCGCTGACAGCGTAACTCGTCTACTGATCGAGCTCTCAAACGGCGATCGGGGGGCGGTTGATCTTTTACTACCCGTCATCTACGATGAACTGCGCAAGCTGGCGGCCAATTACCTGCGGCGTGAGCGACCCGATCACACGCTGCAACCAACTGCATTGGTACACGAGGCTTATCTGCGGCTTATCGATCAGTCGCGGGTCAACTGGCAGAACCGAGCTCATTTTTTTGGGGTTGCCGCGCAGATAATGCGTCGCCTGCTCGTGGATCATGCGCGCAAGCACAATGCGGAAAAGCGTGGCCAGGATTTTCAAAAACTCTCTCTGGACGAAAACATTGATCGAGCCGTCGAAAGAAGCGCGGAATTGATTGCGCTGGACGACGCACTCAAGACCCTGGCAGCGTTCGATGCACAGAAAGCGCGGATGGTCGAGTTACGCTACTTTGGCGGCCTCTCCATTGAAGAGACAGCAGACGTTCTGGGCGTCACTCCCACAACAATCAAACGTCACTGGCGGTTCGCCAAAGCATGGCTCTATGGGGAAATGCAACGAAGTAACTAATGCACGCAGTAAGTCCAATCTAAACATTAAGTGCCCTTACTAAGTTATTCGTCGAAACCACGCTCAGTTGTGATATGACCCCTGACCGCTGGCGACAAGTTGAAGAAATCTTTCAGGCGGCCCTCGATCTTTCACCGGAAGATCGAAAGCGCTACGTGTTAGACGTGTGTAAAGAGGACACGGACCTCAAGCGCGACGTCGAATCGCTCCTTTCACAATACGACAGCGCCGGCGAGCTGCTCGATGAACCCGTCTACGGCAACACCGAGATGAGCATGCTCGAGTCGTTCGTCGAAGATAAGGACCCTATGCTCGGGCGCCGTCTCGGCTCTTACCGGGTCGAACGAGAAATTGGCCGCGGCGGCATGGGAGCAGTCTATGAAGCATCCCGCGCCGATAACGAGTTCAACAAAAGAGCTGCAATCAAACTGGTCAAACGCGGGATGGATACCGACTTCATCCTGCGCCGCTTTCGCAAAGAGCGTCAGATCCTTGCCGCTCTGGACCATCCGCACATCGCCGGCCTGCTCGACGGCGGCACCACTGAAGATGGACTGCCCTACTTCGTGATGGAGTTTATCGAAGGGCAACCACTTTACAGTTACTGTGACAGCAACAACCTCAACATCGCGGAACGTCTGAAACTGTTTCGTTCGATCTGTGACGCGGTCCACTACGCGCACCAGAAACAGGTGGTCCATCGCGACATCAAACCATCAAACGTTCTCGTAACGTCCGCCGGCATACCAAAACTGCTCGACTTCGGTATCGCTAAGTTGCTCAATCCGCAACTCGCAGGCGACATCACGCACGATCCAACGGCAACGGCGATGCGTTTGATGACGCCCGAATACGCATCTCCGGAACAAGTGCAGGGCGCGCCGACGACACCGACCACCGACGTCTATTCACTCGGTGTGTTGCTCTACGAACTATTAACCGGGCATAGACCATACCGCCTGGTTAATCGAGCACCACATGAGATCGCACGCGTTATCTGCGAAGAAGCTCCGGCGCCACCAAGCATCATCATCACTCGCGCCGAAGATCTGCTGCCGAGTCTTTCTTCGGGCGACGACGCCACCACACTGCAACGGCTTTACCTGACTCGTGGCGGAACTCTCGAATCGCTGCGTCGCGCTCTCTCGGGCGATCTCGACAACATCGTGATGCAGGCTTTGCGCAAGGAGCCCGAATGGAGATATCAGACGGCTGCCGATCTGCGCGACGACATCACGCGCTATCTCGAGGGTCGTCCAATCTCAGACTTACCGGATCCACCAAACGCAAGCATGGTGATGCGGCCCGACTCAAATCAGGAGAACTCGCTGGCTGTTTTGCCGATGAAAATTCTCGACATCAATCAGCCTGATACGAGTCCTGATTATCTCGGAACGGGCTTGGCCGACGCTCTCATCACGCGACTCAGCGCTATTCGCAGTTTCGCAGTTAGACCAACCAGTAGTGTGTTGCGTTACAGTGCTGACGCCGATCCGCTGCGCGCTGGTCGTGAACTCGGTGTCACTTTTGTCCTGGACGGCAGAATCAGACGCACCGCGGAACGGATCCGTGTGACGATTCAGCTCCTCAACGTACGAGATGAGACGACCGCCTGGGCCGGGCAGTTTGACGAGCAGTTTACTGACGTCCTCAATCTCGAAGACGTCATTTCATCAAACGTCGCCGAAGCAATCGTCCCGCACCTGACGGTTGATCAGCGACTGCGACTCGCCAAACGCGGCACCGACAATCCGCAGGCACACGAAGCTTATCTGCGTGGTCGTTTTTATTGGAACACGTTCACTGAAGATGGGTTTGCAAGAGCAATCGTCTGCTATCAGCAGGCGATCGCACTCGATCCGAAATACGCGCTCGCGTATGCAGGCGTCGCGAACTATCACAACTGGCTCGGCGTTTTCAGTGTGATGCCATTTGCTGAATGTTCAGCAGCGGCCTACGAAGCGGCTTCGACCGCAGTTGATCTCGATCCCAATCTTGCTGAAGCTCATGTTGCGCTGGGTCAGGCCATTCTTTGTCGCGACTTCGCATGGGGCAGCGCTGAGCATCATCTCGTTCGCGCGATCGAGCTCGATCCAAACTATCCGCCCGCGCGCGTCTGGTATGCGCTGCAACTCGCGATGGAAGGTCGCTTCAGTGAATCACTGCGTGAAGCGCACACCGGCAAAGATCTCGATCCGATGGCGATCATCTCCCGCTTCGCCCTGCTCTGGTGTTCGTATCACGCACGCCGTTTTGAGGAAGCTTACCGATTTGCGAGCGCCACACTCGAAAATGAACCCCGAAATCTGATGATGCTTTACGGTAGCAGCTTCGTGCTGGGCCGTCTCGGGCGTCATGCGGAAGCAATCGAAGCTGCGGAACAGTGTGTGGAGTTGATGGGTAAAGCTTCGCATACTCTAGGGAGACTGGCTAGTGCCAACGCAGCGGCAGGAAATCTCGATGAGGCCCAGGCCGCACTCGACGATATGCACAAGCTCGCCGAGCGTCGTTACGTTTCGCCATACCATCTGGCACTCGTTAACTGTCAGCTCGACCGTCCCGAAGAATCACTCGATCTTCTCGAAAAAGCGTATGACACCGGCGACGCTAAGGTGCTCTGGATGGGAGTTGATCCGGAACTGGATCCACTTCACGGCCATCCGCGTTTCAATGATCTATTACGAAGATTGGACCACCGCCTCGCTGCTCTGCCGGCGATTGCCGGGCAATTGCGTGCAGACCAGGAATCAATTGCAGTGTTGCCGTTCCGAGTGCTTGGTCCACCGGGAGAAAACACTGGTGACGAGTATCTCGGCATTGGCTTAACTGATGCTTTGATCACTCGCCTCAGCAACGTGCAGCGTTTGGTAGTTCGTCCGACCAGCAGCGTGTTGCGTTATCACGGCGCCGCAATTGAACCGCTGCTTGCCGGACGCGATCTCGGTATCGATTTTGTGATCGACGGCAGTCTCAGACGTGTCGGCAATCGCCTTCGCGTGACGGCTCAACTACTCAGTGTGAGTGAAGGAGTAACGCGCTGGGCCGAACAATTCGACGAGGATTCGACAGACGTTCTGCAGATCGAAGATTCGATCTCAGAGAAAGTCGCGTCCGCATTGCTGCCGCAGCTTACGGGCGACGAGAAGCGTCAATTATCCAAGCGCGGCACCGACAGCTCTGAAGCCTTCGAGGCTTATCTGCGCGGTCGTTATTACTGGAGTTCTTATACTGAAGTCGGGCTCGCGAAAGCGCTCGAGTGCTACAAGAAAGCGATCAAACTCGATCCCGATTACGCGCTCGCCTACACCGGCATCGCCGACTACTACAACTGGCTCGGTGTCTTTGGTATCCGGCCATTTGCCGAGACTTCAGCGGCCGCAAAACAGAACGCAGCCAAAGCAGTCGAACTGGATTCGACTTCCGCCGAAGCCTACAGCGCGCTCGGCTTCGCCACTGTTTGCCACGATTTCGACTGGGCAGTGGCTGAAGGCCAGCACCGCCGCTCCATAGAGATCAATCCAAATTACGCGACGGGCCATCACTGGTACGCCTTTCACCTCATGATGGAAGGACGTTTCAACGAAGGCGTCGAGCAGATGTTGCTCACGCGCGAACTCGATCCGCTGTCGCCGAGTGTGCTTCAGGCGCTTGGTTGGTGTTACTACCATGCGCGGCGATTTGACGAGGCGATTGCGACTTACCGAAACATGCTCGACTCAGTACCCGAGTTTCCGTATGGACTCGTAACGCTCTCCTGGATTCTGCGGCACACGGGCGACGCTGATGAGGCAGTCGAAGTAGCAGAGAAAGCTCTGGAATTTTCCGGCGGCGGTACATTTTATGTCGCCGCGCTCGGTCAGGCCTATGCCGCGGCAGGACGAAAATCTGACGCAACGGCGGTGTTGGACCGCCTGGCCCAACTCTCTGTGCACGGCTATGTTTCGCCGTATCATCTTTCGCTCATTTACCTGCATCTTGGTGAACGAGAACGCGCTCTCCAGTATCTGCTGGATGCACATACGATCAAAGATGCATGGGTTGTATGGTTAGGCGTGGAGCCGCAGTTTGATCCATTGCGCGGCGAGCCTGCCTTTGAAGCAATTCTGCGCGGCCTGCGGCATCCCGCGCTGTACCGTAAGGCCGCAAAGGTGGCGCTGGCCGCGGAGGGAGCCAGGCGAAAGCGCGATGGCGAGCACATCGCTCCAATCACAAAGCAAATACTGATACCAACTCCCGATACGCAGGCGGGAGAGAACGAAGAAGCACGACAGCTTTACACTGCGGGACGTTACTACTCGACCCGCCGCACTGCTGAAGGTTTGCGTCAGGCGATTGAGCGTCTCGAACGTGCCGTCGAACTCGATCCGGAATTTGCTATTGCTCACTCAGAACTCGCCGACTGTTATGCATTGCTGAACTGGTACGTCGAGCCGCCACCGGCGGAAGCGTGGGAACGAGCAAAAGCATCGGCCACACGTGCAGTCGAAGCCGATCCCAATCTACCTGAAGCACACGCATCACTCGGCTTTATCAGACTTCACTACGATCGCGACTGGGTCGACGCTGAACGCGAGTTGCGCAAAGCGATTCAACTGAAGCCAAGCAATCAGGTGGCTCATCGCTGGTATGCCTACAGCTTGTCGGCCATGGGCCGGCACGATGAGGCCTACGCTGAAATCGAACGCGCACGCCAGATCTCGCCACAGTCCGCAGTGATCGCGACGGCCGTTGCCAACGTACTGTTTCTGGCTGGAAAGTTTGACGAAGCAGTGGCCCAGGCGAAAAAATCGCTCGAACTCGATTCGGGAGCAGTTGCTGCACACACAGTCTTGCGTTGGGCTTACGAGCTCAAGGGAATGCATAACGAAACGATGGCGGCGTTTGAACAGGAACGCAGTTTCGCCGGCGATACGCCGACCACGCATGCGAAACGCGCTCACGTGCTCGCCGCAATCGGCAAACGCGAAGAAGCACAGCAGATTCTGAACGAGATTATCGCCAAGCGTAATCAGAACTGGGTTACGGCTTACGAGATCGCCATTATTTATACGTGGCTGGGCGACTTCGATAACGCATTTCGCTGGCTCGCACAGGCGGAACGTGAACACGCCGTCGGCTTCACCTTTGTGCGGGTGGATCCGCACCTGGCCAGACTTCGCACTGATCCACGTTTCGCTGATCTAATGCGAGAAACCGAAAAGACTATTCCTTAATCTGTGTAATCTGTGGATATGATTCGAGAAAAGTTAGACGCCTGGGTTCGTGAAGTTGTTGCGTGGCATTTCGATCCGGAAACTGGTTGCTCCTTCTGGCTTGATTACGCCAAAAATCTTTCCTGGGATCCCCGTAAAGAGATTCAAACGTACGACGATCTCTCGTGCTTTGGTTTTTTTCAGGATGAGTGGTTGCGCGGTGGACCAGTTCGTCGCTGGGTGCCGAAGGGTCTTGCGCACCGGCCGGTCTACACGTTTGAAACCGGCGGCAGCACGGGCGTGCCGAAGTCGCGTATCAATATCGAAGACTTTCGCATCGATTACGAAGCATTCAGCGACACTTTGCCCGAAGAATTCTTTCCAAAGAGTACCGATTGGCTGTCACTTGGACCAACCGGACCGCGACGTCTGCGTCTTGCCGTCGAACACCTGGCCCAACATCGTGGCGGTATCTGCTTCATGGTTGATCTCGATCCGCGTTGGGTCATCAAACTGATTAAGATGGGCCAGCCGAAGATGGCCGAGCAGTACAAGCAGCACGTTGTGGAACAGGGGCTCACGCTTCTGAAAGCACACGACAACATCCGTTGCCTGTTCACCACGCCAAAGCTGCTCGAAGCATTATGCGAAAAAGTATCGCTGAAGAAAATGGGTATCACTGGCGTGTTTTGCGGCGGTACTGAAATGACACCGCAGTTTCATCGCTTTGCGGTTGAAGAGTTGCTCGAAGGCGCTTACTTTGCGCCCACGTACGGCAACACGCTGATGGGTTTGGCGGTGCACAAACCGCGCCTGCCGGAAGACAACTACGCGATCATCTACTATCCACCGCTGCCGCGTGCGATGGTTGAAGTGGTCGATCCCGATCAGCCGGATAGGGTTGTTGAATATGGGGCGACGGGACGCGTGCGTTTGACGACCTTGACGAAGGAATTTTTCATGCCGCGCTTTCTGGAACGTGACGAAGCCGAACGCGAACCGCCCTGCGATCTTTATCCGTGGGACGGCGTCCGCAACGTGCGCCCATTTTCACGTTTCCAATCGAGCGTCGTCGAAGGTGTATATTAATCCTGTTCATCTTGAAGAAATCCTGTAAATCCTGTCTATGATTCACCTGCCAATCCTGCGCCATGGAAGTCCCTATACGAGCCTCGACATCGCTCGTGTCGCGCATCATCAAACGCGGGAGCCCTTCGTCGCAGTGAGCCAGGCTAACGCGGGCTTGATCCGCCGAGATCTCGGACGACAGAACATCGGCACTACCAGTCTGCAACGCTTCTCAACACGCGAGCTTGTCTCGATCTGCACGCGTGCCGGGGATCATTTCACTAACGACTCGTTACCACTCGGCGACTCAACCCAAACCGCTGACGATTACGTACGTCAGGTCTCCGCCACCACGGGTCTTCCCTACGTTCTCGCGCGGCGCAACATGCTGAAGATCAAAAGCATGCTCGCTAACATGGAAAGCGTGCTCAACGGACTCACTCGCAATCTCGATTGGGAACTACTTGATCGCGGTTTCGGTGAATTTGACGGTCACACAATGAGCTTCTTTCCACGCACGCAATCGCTCGGCGCGGTTCTGCCAAACAATTCTCCCGGCGTACATTCGCTCTGGATACCGGCGTTCCCGCTGCGTATTCCGCTCGTGCTCAAGCCCGGCAGTGCCGAACCGTGGACTCCCTATCGAATCATTCAATCGTTGATCAAAGCCGGTGCACCGCGTGAAGCGTTCAGTTTCTATCCAACCGATCACGGTGGTGCATCAGAGATCCTGCGAAGTTGCGGTCGTTCCCTGCTCTTCGGCGATTCTTCAACGACGGGCGCCTGGGCTAATGATCCGCGTGTCGAAATTCATGGTCCAGGCTACAGCAAGATCATCATCGGCGAGGATTGTGTGGACGATTGGGAACAATACCTCGACGTGATGATCGCTTCCATCGCTGACAACGGCGGGCGCTCTTGCGTCAACGCTTCGGCTGTCTGGGCGCCTGCACACGCCGAAGAGATCGCCGAGGCACTCGCAAAGAGATTGGCCCAGATCGTTCCGCGCGGCGCAGATGATGAGAACGCGCAACTGGCGCCGTTTGTCGACAGCCGGGTCGCCGAACGCATCAACGCCATCATCGATCAGGGCTTAACTGAACCTGGCGCGCGCGACGTAACCGCCGCTTATCGCGATACCGAACGTCTCGTCCACTGGAACAACTGTTCTTACCTGTTGCCGACTGTAATCCTGTCCGAATCTGATCATCCACTCGCGATAAAAGAGTTTCTGTTTCCCTTCGCAAGTGTCTTGAAAGTCGAACAGGACGAAGTCCCGGAGCGACTTGGTCCAACACTCGTCGTTACAGCCATCACAAAAGATCCAAAACTGATCCAAACACTGGTCGCCTCACCGCGCATCGATCGTCTCAACATTGGCGCACTTCCGACCAACCAGGTCAGTTGGGATCAACCCCACGAGGGCAATCTCTTCGAACATCTTTACGCGCGCCGCGCCTTCCAACATGCCGTTGCCGTCTGAGGACCAGCGTTGAGAATCCTTTATCTCACAGGCGGGGCCGGCCGGATGTACTGCGGCAGTTGCCTGCGCGATAACGCAATGGCGACGGAATTAATGGCACGCGGTCACGACGTGATGCTGCTGCCGGTCTACACGCCGACGTTCACGGACGAACCGAATGTCAGTAGCGATCATGTCGTGCTCGGTGGCATCAGCGCATATCTCGAACAATACGTTCCGGTGTTTCGCAAAACCCCGCGCTGGCTCGATCGCTTGTGGGATTCGAAAACGGTTTTGAGTCTTGCGTCGCGACGTTCGATCTCGACGAATCCAAAGATGCTCGGCGAGATGACTGTTTCCGTTTTGAAAGGTGAAGGCGGCTTTCAGCGCAAGGAGATTGATAAATTTGTCGACTGGGTTAAAGATCAGGCGCCGCCGGACGTCATCAGTCTTCCCTACACGCTGCTGCTCAGCCTGGCTAAGCCAATCAAAGAAGCATTGAATGCACCAATCCTCTGCACACTCCAGGGCGAAGATCTCTTTCTCGACAATCTTCAAGACCCTTATCGCACAGAAGCGCTAAGTCTGATCCGCGGTTATCTGCCGCACGTAGATCTGTTCCTATCCGTGTCTGAGTACTATGCGGATTTCATGCCCGGCTATCTCGGCATTCCGCGCGAGAAGATTCGCGTAGTGCCTTTAGGTATCAATCCGAACGGTTTTGAATTGCGTGAGCCGAATCGGAATGGACCATTCACAGTCGGCTTTCTCGGTCGCATCGCACCTGAGAAAGGAGTGCATGTGCTGGCGGAGGCGTATCGCATCATCCGGCACTCGGGAGAGTTACCTGAAGGACGGCTCGAAATGGCCGGCTATATGGCTGCAGATTGCAAGCCGTATCTTGAAGAGATCCAGACACTTTTGAAAGAAGCTGGACTTGGTCAGGAATTTAAGTATCACGGTGTTATAGATCGTGCTGAGAAGATCGCATTTCTTCGTGGCCTTGATGTGATGTCGCTGCCGGCTACCTACGACGAGCCAAAAGGAGTTTCTTTACTCGAATCGATGGCGTGTGGCGTGCCTGTGGTCCAACCACGTCGCGGATCTTTTACCGAGATTGTGGAGATCACTGGCGGTGGCGTCCTCGTGGAAAAGGACAACCCGCAGAGTCTCGCCGAAGGTATTTTAAAGGTTGCGAAAGACAAACAACTCGCTGCGACTCTGAGCACGAGCGGTTTCAAAGGCGTGCGTGAACACTACACAGCGGCGCACATGGCTGATAAAGTTCTTGAAGCATATAAATCCGTAATTAAATCGGTGTAAATCCGTGGCCCCAGGTGACGATCTCATATTTCAACTTGAAAGTGGCTTCGGGCTGCTGCGCGTGCTCGCGGTCGAAGGCGAAGGCGCCAACACCATCTGGCATCTGCTTGCTTACGATGAATTCTTCCCCGACGTAGAATCAGCGGAACTCAGGTTGGCCCAAGCGACTCCTCTGGCAGTGCGCAAACCACACATGGCACTGACAAACCGCGCCTTTGAACGTACTCCAACTGCGAAGCTCGGCAACCGCCCGGTCAACGACAGCGAGTTGACAGCCTACAACGCCTGGCTCAACAGCGATCGCGAAGTCTCCGATCGCTCCGCCCTCTTAATGCTCGGAATCCGATGAACACTTTGCGTCCTTCTCTTCCGTTGCGCCGTTGCGCCATTGCGCGAGTAATCTTCTTTCTTTTTCTTTTTTCTTCCTCTGGGCTCGCAGCTCGCGTCGAGCCTCTCATCGACACCTGGAAACCGCAGCATTATCTCGTCAACATCACGCTTAACGATCAACTCTCCGAGATCACTTCGGCGAGCGTGCGCATCAATCTGACGATCGTAAAACCGACGCGAGAACTAGACATTGAGTTTGGAGATCTAACCATCGATCGAGTCATGCTCAATGGCTCGCCGCACACGTTTCTCCGTAAAGACGGCAACCTTCACCTGGACCTTCCCCAGAGTCTGGCTCCAGGTAAAGTGCTGGTGCTGCAAGTCGACTACCACGGCAGACCAAAAGACGGTTTGATTCTCACGAAAGACAAAGACGGCCATCCTTCAGCCGTTGGCGACAACTGGCCCAATCGGGTTCACCACTGGATTCCCGCGCTGGACCACCCTTCGGCGAAAGCAACGGTCACTTTCAACATCACGGCGCCTGCCGGTCAGGAAGTCGTCGCGAATGGCAGGTTGGACCACGTGGAAATAACCGCGAGCGGACAACGCACCTGGACTTATTCGGAAGGCGTGCCGATTCCACCGTATTGCATGATCATCGCTGTGGGCCAGTTTGCGAAAGTGGAGCC
Organism: Pyrinomonadaceae bacterium; assembly: GCA_036003745.1. Taxonomy (GTDB): domain Bacteria; phylum Acidobacteriota; class Blastocatellia; order Pyrinomonadales; family Pyrinomonadaceae; genus PSRF01. The sequence goes on along the minus strand of DASYSD010000094.1, from coordinate 3,673 downwards.
AAGCGAACGTGCGGTGACGCCATTATCGTATTACGTTCCTCTTTCGGAGCGTGATCTGGCGCTGAAAGGATTCTCGCCGGTCGCTTCAGCTCTGAGCTTCTTTACGCAGACCGTGGCTCTTTATCCTTATGAGAAGCTCGCCCTGATTGTCGGGGCCACGCGGTTTGGCGGCATGGAGAACTCGAGTGCGATCGTCTTCACCAGCAATCTGCTGAACCGTGCGCCATCGCCGATTGGAATGAGCGCGGCGTTCAAAGGAGTGCCGATAAATAATCTGAACTTGATCTCGCACGAGATCGCGCATCAGTGGTTTGGTGATTCGGTGACGGAGTCGACGTGGTCCGATCTGTGGTTGAGTGAAGGATTTGCGACTTACTTCGCAGGTCTATTTTTGCAGCGTACTGAAGGCGAAGATGCTTTTCGCGTGTACATGAACAATGCCGCGCTGGCGGTGCTTGCGTATGAGAAGAAAAAGCTCGTGCCGATCTTTGATCGCGACACGGAAAATCTCATGGACCTGCTCAACGCAAACAACTATCAGAAGGGCGCGTGGATACTGCACATGTTGCGCTCGCAGCTCGGCGACGACGCCTTCTTCCGCGGCATTCGGAGCTACTACGAAACGCACAAGAATGCGACAGCGAGTTCCGAAGATCTGCGCGCCGCGTTTGAGAAAGCTTCGGGCAAAGACCTGCGCGCGTTCTTCGCGCGTTGGGTCTACGACAGTGGTCATCCGCAATATGAACTGAGTTGGGAGTGGGTGGGGATGGAGGAGTTGAAACTCGTGCTCACACAGGTTCAGTCGGGCAACGCCTTCCCGGATCCGGTGCACGTGCGAGTCATCACGGCCCAAGGCAAACACGACGTGGTTTTGAAGCCGCTCGGAAAGCAACTCTTCGAATCGATTCCGTTTTGGGACAAGCCCTTGAGTATCGAGGTCGATCCGCAGAATTTGCTACTCGACGAGGCTACAGTCAAAGGGTAGCGCTTACCAGTCGGAGTGATCGGAAAGTACCGGCTTAATGTCAACGCGATGAAGCCCGATTGGATTGGGACGATCAGGCGAGCGCGTCGCGAAAACTCCAGTCAGCGCTCGGCTGCGGTCGGACGTCGGATAGACCATCAGCACATCTCGACGAGTTCGATTCAACCAGGTCAGGACAATCACGTCATCACCGGCGTGTAGACCATCCAATGCTCGAGCCGCGAATGAAGTCAACTCAATCCAGGCATCCGGAGCGCCCTCGAACCCCTGCATTGGCGCTTGCGAGCGCTGCTTGAGTCTGGATCTGATAACACCCATGGGACGAAGCTGCGCGCCTCGAGTATTTTTCGTGCGCTTCATCATGGGCGTATGGTCGTTACTCATCGCGGTGTTTTAGCAGCAGCCGAAATATGATTGCATGAGTGATTAGTAGCAAAGGTACGAAGACGGTTACGATGAAGATGGCGGCGCCGAGTTGCCCCGCTTCGAGGCCAGTGCGGTTCCCTTGGTAAAACGCATAGAGCAGGTCGATGCTCCCGAGAAGATTGAATATCCAAACGAGAATAATTCCGAGTTTGCGTGGTAGCGTCGCAAATCCGAGTATGGCCAGCGTTGCTGTGGCGAGGTCGCCGTAAGCGGCGGGGCGCGCAAACGCACTCGATAAGTCTGGCGAGACCACGCCGGGGATCACGAAGGCCAGACCAACAAACCGGAACGCATGCAACAAGAGCAACGGGCGTAGTGCATCCGCCAGTGGTCGATGGCGTAGCGCGGGCCAGATGTATCGAGCGGCGACGATTCCCCACGCTATGAAACCAAACAGGACGCTGACTCCGAATAATAATGCTTGCGGTAGCATGATGAGATTTTAGCAGCGACGTGACAGGAAGGATATTTGACACCTTCAACTCGCTTCCCTATTATCCAACCCTGTCGGGGCGTGGCTCAGCCTGGTAGAGCGCACGGTTCGGGACCGTGAGGTCGGAGGTTCGAATCCTCTCGCCCCGACCATTATTTTCAAGCACTTACGGCTACCTGCAAAGGTGGCCGTTCTTGTTTTGTGGCAGGATTGTGGCAGAGTTTTCAAAACCGTTTGACGAGGAACAATACTCCCGTCAAAAATATCGCGGTAGCTGCAACCATCGCTATCAGGTTGCTGAAGTCTCCTTTGATAAGTATCAGCACCCAGATCCCTCCGCCCCACGCAAAGAAAACGAAAGGCGCCACTCTTTGCACCAGCACTCGATGCGCTAACAGCCAACGACTTATCTTTGGTGCAATCGGTCGTTTGACAATCGTCACCACGATACCGGCCAAGACCAGCAAGGTGATCAGAATGTTCAGAATGTCTTCCATACACGTCTCACAAGAGCTGCGTTCATCCGGCCAATCCGTGTAATCTGCGTTTAAGTACACCGCACAGATGGCAACGCCACGATAAACACCAATTGTCAGACACTCAATCAGACGGTTTGCTGTGACGTTCCGTCGAGGTGTCACCGATCCGCGTTCATCGTTCTTTATCGGTGTAATCTGTGTTTAAGTGCAGAGCAAAGATGGCAGCGCCAGAGAAGGTATTGAAACGTCAAAGGTCATACGCTTGCTCTTATAGATCATTGGCAGCTTGTACTTCTCATTATTCTCGAAAGACCGCTTGTTTTCTCTGGCCCAGGGTTTATAGACACCCTCTACAAACTTCTCGAAAGACGTCTCACCAATCGGTCTACCATATCGTCCTTCATAAACCTCCTGGCGAATTTGTGTCTCAGCCTTTTGAGCCTGGACTTTGGTCCGTGCCTCAGGGAGTGCTCCCGATACCGGACGCCGCGGATACAGAATGGGTAGTGCCGTCTGTCTCCTCGTTTGTGAACTGCCATTATCATTTTCCTTTCCCGAGGTGCAGCCCCGGGCGCCGGCAGTTTACAACACGATCGAAAACCCGAGCGTTGTTTTCTGCGGCGAGCGTTGGAAAAGGAGGGGAAACCAAACCCACGCAGTGCAAATCGAATCGATCACAGCGAATCGGATCGCTGAATTCTCAACGTCTAAAGACGCAGCATGCGTGGCGAACTTGCAATGAAAGAATAAATTTTTCGTGGGTTTGAGTGGCGTCGGAAACAGACGAGAATCTTAGGCTGCAAACGTCTGACCCAAATGCCTTTAACTCAGTTCTTAAGATTCTTAGGAAAATTTCTTAATTTTCTTAATTCTTAAGATGTTAACGAGAAAGAACTTACACCGGAGTGAGGAGCTGTTTTTCAACTCTATCTTGTCTGCTCTCCTAAGATTGGTTCTTAAGTTTGATTTCGCAACTCTTAGGAATAGCGAGGGCGCTACTGCCACCCACCTGACAATAGCGCCCTCTTAAAGCGTCACCAGATCCTTTGCCCCCTCTTGGATCGGCAACGCTTATTTGCGGAGCGTCGTGCCTGGTGAGGTCACTCTGTGGTGAGGTCACAAACTCCGACGCTCCTAGCCTCATGCGTATCTGGGCACACGCGTGAGGCTGTCTCAAATTTCAGGAATCTTCTCGGCGTAAAGCTGGCCTATTACCGCTGCAACCAAAATGCGCTTTAGCAATTCTTCAAGCGACACCCCAAGGCTGTTGGCCCATTCCCGGAGGAATGCCCAGTCTTTCGGCTCAAGGTCATTAGGAGTTAGTTTTACGATCGTGTACGGGCTTTCGCC
>DASYSD010000093.1:0-1503 GCA_036003745.1 Pyrinomonadaceae bacterium | reverse complement strand
TAGCAGTTCCAGAAGTTTTGATGAAACCACTGAAGATCGGCATCACCGGCGTTCGCGGAATAGTCGGCGAGACCTTGACCCCGGAACTTGCCGTAGAGTTCGCGCAGGCATTTGGCACGTATCTCGACGGCGGCCGCATTGTAATATGTCGCGACACCAGGCCGTCGGGACCAATGATTCGGTCTGCCGTCGTGGCAGGGCTATTGGCTGCGGGCTGCGAGGTTTTGGATCTTGGAGTTTGTCCTACGCCGAGCATGCAGTTGTCGATCAAATGGCTCCAGGCCGACGGAGGAATTGCAATCACTGCCGGTCATAACCCATGGCAATGGAACGCGCTCAAGTTTGTCCGCGGTGACGGGCTCTATCTGAACTCTACTCAGGCAGAAGAATTACTCGACATCTTTCACCAGGGAGAGTTTGCCAAGGCGAGTTGGAAGACGATCAAGCAAGTTGTTCAATACGAAAATCCGATCCCACACCATATCGATGTTCTCAAAACAGGATTTGCCGTCGATGTCATCAAGTCACGACGGTTGGTTGTGGCCGTGGATTGTTGTAATGGCGCGTGTTCACTGATGAGCCCTCAATGGCTAGCGGTCCTGGGATGCGAAGTCCTGGCACTGAACGACAACCCTACGACTGTTTTTCCACACGAGCCAGAGCCGAGGCTGGAGACGATGGCGCAACTCAGCGCGGTGGTTAAAGCCGGGCGCGCCGACATAGGCTTTGCACATGATGCGGATGGCGAGCGCCTCGGAATCGTAACGGAAAGCGGTGAACCGCTCTCCGAAGAAACCACGCTCGCTCTCGCGTCTAGCATTCGTCTCAAAGAACGCACAGGAACGATCGTCACAAATATCTCGACCACGAGCGCTATAGATCTGATCGCAACTCGTTACGGCGGCGCCGTCGTGCGTACTCCGGTGGGCCAGGTTTACATCTCCGAAGGAATGATCGAACATGATGCCATACTTGGTGGTGAGGGAAGCGGCGGCATCACGGTTCCAGAAGTGCAACTTACTCACGATAGCGCCGCAGCAATTGGGCTTATCCTCCAACACCTATCGCGCACAGGCGAAAACCTGTCCGAGCTGGTCGAGCAGCTGCCTCGTCTTGCGATTTTGAAGCATAACATCACTGTAGAACCCAATCGGCTCTACTCGGTCCTCCAGGACTTTCGCACGGAAGTGGAACACGAGGAATTGAGCTATGACACGACCGATGGCGTGAAGGTGATGATGTCAAACGGTTGGATCCATGTGCGAGCCTCAAACACAGAATCAATGATCCGAATCATCGTTGAAAGTCAGGACGCGGAGGAAGCGCCGCGCCTGCTTAACTGGGTGCGCGACAGGTTGAGCAGATAGTTGTTGCGTGGAAGCAGCTTTCGGATTTCAGTCTATTTCATGCGAGCGATACCAACTCTTAAAATCAGCATTTCCGGCGTGCGTGGCGTAATTGGCGAGTCGCTAACGCCTGCGCTGCTGACGCGTTTCGCTCAAG
>DASYSD010000092.1:0-1939 GCA_036003745.1 Pyrinomonadaceae bacterium | reverse complement strand
CCTGCACCGTTGCACGAATCAAGCACGACGCGAAGTGGTTGCCGCGTTTTTGGCAATGGGCCAAGCACATCGAGAATTGCTTTGATGTGAAGATCCGTCGCCCCTTCGGTCTCTTCCACGGTTCTTATCTCAGCACCACCTACCTTTGTGTATTGGCCCTGGTGATAAATATCCAGCAGTTCCCGCGCCTGGCCAGCACTCAGAAAGAGGCCATTTGGTCCAACGAACTTCAGAGCGTTCCATTCAGCCGGATTATGACTTGCTGTTATGGCGATACCTCCCTGCGCCCGCGCGTGGCGGACCTGCAGCTGAACTGTCGGGACCGGGCACATGCCAATATCTACCACCCGGCTCCCGCTCGATAAGATTCCCGCAATTACGGCGTGCTTGACCATCTCACCGGAAGTTCTCGGATCGCGACCAATCACGATGGTGCCCGCTCCGGTGTGTGTGCCAAACGCTTGAGCGAAACGCGTCAGCAGCGCAGGCGTTAGCGACTCGCCAATTACGCCACGCACACCGGAAATGCTGATTTTGAGAGTTGGTATCGCTCGCATGAAATCAAGCTACAACTATCTGTTCAACCTGTCGCGCACCCAGTTAAGCAGGCGCGGCGCCTCCTCCGCGTCCTTACTTTCAACGATGATTCGGATCATTGATTCTGTATTTGACGCCCGCACATGGATCCAGCCGTTTGACATCATCACCTTCACGCCATCGGTCGTGTCGTAGCTCAGTTCCTCGAGTTCCACTTCAGTGCGAAAGTCTTGGAGGACCGAGTAGAGCCGATTGGGTTCTACCGTGATGTTATGCTTCAAAATCGCCAGATGAGGCAGCTGCTCGACCAGCTCCGACAGCGTTTCGCCTGTGCGCGATAGGTGTTGGAGGATAAGGCCAATTGCCGCGGCGCTATCGTGAGTAAGTTGCACTTCTGGAACCGTGATGCCGCCGCTTCCCTCACCGCCAAGTATGCCGTCATGTTCGATCATTCCTTCGGAGATGTAACCCTGACCCACCGGAGTACGCACGACTGCGCCACCGTAACGAGTTGCGATTAGATCTATAGCGCTGGTGGTCGAGATATTTGTGACGATCGTCCCTGTGCGTTCTTTGAGACGAATGATCGACGCGAGAGCGAGAGTGGTTTCTTCGGAGAGCGGCTCACCTCGTTCCGTTACGATTCCGAGGCGCTCACCATCCGCGTCATGTGCGAAGCCTATGTCAGCGCGCCCGGCTTTAACCACCGCGCTGAGTTGCGCCATCGTCTCCGGCTTCGGCTCTGGCTCGTGTGGAAAAACAGACGTAGGGTTGTCGTTCAGTGCCAGGACCTCGCATCCCAGAGCTGCTAACCATTGAGGGCTCATCAGTGAACACGCGCCATTACAACAATCCACGGCCACAACCAGCCGTCGTGACTCGATGACATCGACGGCAAATGCTGTTTTGAGAACCTCGATATGGTGTGGGATCGGATTTTCGTATTGAACGACTTGCTTGATCGTCTTCCAACTCGCCTTGGCAAACTCTCCCTGATGAAAGATGTCGAGTAATTCTTCTGCCTGAGTAGAGTTCAGATAGAGCCCATCACCGCGGACAAACTTGAGGGCATTCCACTGCCATGGGTTATGACCGGCAGTGATTGCAATGCCTCCGTCAGCCTGGAGCCATTTGATCGCCAGCTGCATGCTCGGCGTAGGGCAAACTCCAAGATCCAAAACCTCGCAACCCGCAGCTAATAGCCCTGCCACAACTGCAGACCGAATCATTGGTCCGGACGGTCTGGTGTCGCGACAGATGACAATGCGGCCGCCGTCGAGATACGTGCCAAACGCCTGCGCGAACTCTACGGCAAGTTCCGGGGTCAAGGTCTCGCCGACTATTCCGCGAACGCCGGTGATGCCGATCTTCAGTGGTTTCATCAAAACTTCTGGAACTGCTA
>DASYSD010000091.1:0-5969 GCA_036003745.1 Pyrinomonadaceae bacterium | reverse complement strand
AAGACAATGAACTGCGAGAAGTGTCAGGACTTAATTAGCGACTTGCTTGACGGCGCACTCAGCCGCGAAGAGCAAGCGACGCTCAATCTGCATTTGGATGAATGTCTGGGATGCGCAGAAGTGCGCAACGATCTAAAATCGATCGTTGGCTTTTGCAGCACCCATCGTGGTGAATACAATGCTCCGCCGAATGAGAAAGCCTTATGGCTTCGTATTCGCAACATGATTGAGGCCGAAGGCCAGCCGCTGGTTAACTACGCGGCGAGTGCTCAGCCTCGTGGAAAGTTTTGGACGAACTGGGTAGGCCGAAGCTGGGAACTATCGCTTCCGCAGCTCGCCGCATCCGTTGCCGTGATTGTGTTGGTCGTTTCTTTGGGAACGATCGTTGGTTTACGCCGCTGGCAAAGCGGGGAACCTGTAACAACATCCCAAACTTCCGCCGGCAATGCTGGCATGAACGCAGCGGCCGCAAATTTGCGCAACCGCATATCGCAGCAACAGCAGGCAATTGACTATTGGAACCACCGCGTGGAATTCAACAAAGCTCGCTGGAGTCCGCAGATGCGCGAAACGTTTGATCGTAACTTGAAAGTGATCGACCAGGCGGTAAATGATTCATTTAACGAGCTAAGCCAGAATCCCCATGATGAGGTTTCCGAGGAAATGCTTAATGCCGCGCTAAACGAAAAGCTGGCACTATTGAAAGAGTTTGCCGAGCTCTAAGCTGCGGTACAGGTTTGTATCGATCCATTTTCTTAAGAACACAGGAATACAGTTATTGAATAAGTCCACGGCGATGAAAATCCGATATTTGTCCGCGCTCCCAGAAGTTTTCCGCGGTTGCCCCTGCTCAATCTTGATTCTGCTAACCTTGCTGTTGTCTGGTGCAACGAGTGCCAGCAATGCTTATGGTCAGCAACAGATCTCCAAGCGTTATCCGGCGGCGAAAAAAGTTCGTATCGAGCTGAAAAACATCTCGGGAACCATCACGGTGGAATCGTGGAACCGCGACGAGATTAAGCTTTCTGCCACGCTCGAATCGCCTAAAGCCAATCTGGCTCCGCGGCAAACCGCTGAAGCGCTCTTTGTTGATGTCAGGGGCGATAACCGAGGTCGGGACTATGTGGGCGACGTAAACTTTCGGCTGCAAGTCCCCGTTAATTCGTCGGTGGATCTGGAAACGATGCGAGGCAACATTCGTGTCAGCAACATTCGCAGCGAGCTGGTCAGCGCCCACGTTTCTGCCGAAGGAGACATTGAGCTGACAGGGATTACTGCCTCGCAGGTGTATGCTCAAAATACGACCGGGAATATTTTCTTTGACGGCGAATTTTCACCGGGAGGAACTTATCGATTTCAGTCAGGCAAGGGCGATATAAGCATTCGTATTCCAGCTGACTCTGCCTTTAATTTGGTAGCTGCGGCGCCGACAAGAAAGGTCGTACTCGGTCCATTCTGGAACGACGGTTTTAAGACGTTTGGAGACGGACGCAAATACGTAGGCGACGTGCGCGACAGCCGCTCGAAGGTTATGGTCACAAACTTCCAGGGAAGCATCACCTTCCTTCGTCGCTAAGAATTCTATTAATATTAATATTTCCATACGGACGTTCCTGATCGCGACGGTTAGAACGTCCGTTTTAGTTTGTTCGTGGCTTGGCAGCAAGTAGAGGTGCGATGGGATGGTACTATCGCTCTGATCATCTAATGCACAGAATTCAGTTTGACACGTTGGCAATGATTTCAAGTCGCAGATACATCATCACAGCCTTGTTGGTTTGCGCATTTCTTTTTAGCGCGGCAAACCTTTTGATTCCTTCTTCGTCCGCGCAGCGGAAAAGGGAGACTGAGGTGAAACGAGCGCCCCTACTTACGCGCACTACGCCGCGACGCGAACTGCGCCGACTCGGATATGGAGGCACCGTCACGCTGGTGGGTGCGCCGGAAGGTGCGATCACAATTGAAGGCTGGTCGCGCAGCGAAGTCGATATCACGGCCGAAATTCAAGTGCGAGCAGATACCGAATCAGATCTGGATCGCGTGGCCGCCGTTACTGGTTTCTTGTTGGATGAGGACGTAAATCACCTGCGCGTGTTAACGACGGGAACTCACGACAAAGCTTACATGAAGTCTGTGGCGAAGAACTTTCCCAGAACTCTCCTGGGCTTGCCGTGGAAGATTGACTATCGAATACGAGTACCGATTGCGACAGATCTTGAGATCAATGCGGGACGTGGCCCAATCAAAATTGTCGGCGTTGAAGGCAACATCAGGCTTTCGGCCACTGAAAGCGAAACGAGCCTGACGCTCTCCGGGGGAACTCTTACGGCCACAATAGCAACAGGAAAAGTGAACTTAAGCGTTCCAGTTCGCAGTTGGCGTGGCGGCGGAATAGAGATACGCATCGCCGCCGGAGAGCTAAATGTAGAACTTCCCCCAGGTTTTAATGGTGATGTCGATGCCGTCATTCTTCATACCGGCCGAATAGAGAAGAGCTATGAGGCATTAGAGGCTCGCGAAAAACCTGGCATCACTCAACAGACTCTGAAGGCCCGTGCCGGGGCGGGTGGCGCTTTTTTCCGGTTCACAGTTGGCGTCGGAAACATTTACATCAGGAAGGTAGTGACAAGTGACAAGTAACAAGTGACAAGTGACGAGTGATGAGTGATGAGGCAGCAGGACTCTGGGGTTTTCGAGTTCTGCGTGGCTGTTTACTGTTGACTGTTTACTGTTTGCTATTTACTTATCACTTGTCACTTGTCACTTGTCACTCGTCCCCTGTATCCTTCGTTCCCATTATGACAGTAAAAAGTGACCGCTGGATTCGGCTCATGGCTGAAGAGCACCGGCTTATTTTTCCCTTCGAACCAAAACTAATTCGGCAAATTGATGGACGCCGCATCATTTCCGCTGGTGCTTCCAGTTACGGTTACGACATGCGGCTGGCTGATGACGGCTTCCGCGTATTCTCGCCAATTCATGGCCGCGAAATCGATCCCAAAGCTTTTGACGAGGAGTCGTTAGTCGAGCCTCCGCTCAGAACTACCGAGGACGGCTCTAAATATTATTTGCTTTCACCACATTCGTACGCTCTCGGAGTCACAGTTGAAACCTTTCGCATGCCTCGCAAGGTCACCGGAATCGCGATGGGGAAATCAACTTACGCGCGCGCGGGTTTGCTCGTGAACACGACACCGCTGGAAGCTGGCTGGGTGGGCCGGCTGGTCGTCGAACTTGCGAATCTCGCGGACTTGCCTTTGCGCATTTACGTAAATGAAGGCATCGGCCAAGTAGTGTTCCTGGAGTCGGATGAGGAGTGCGACGTCTCTTACGAAGATCGCGGCGGAAAATACCAGGGACAGACGGGGCTTACGTACTCAAGACTTTGAGTCGGTGCGATTCTTCTATGTGCCCCCCGGTGTCCTCCGTGGTGACCAAACTAAACAAGAACTCACCACAGAGTTAAGCATGCGCGGTGGCGCACCACCGAACAGGAAAAGTTGATCTTTGAAGTAAGCTAGTTCCAACCAGCGTGGACTGGAGATCGTAAGTGACTGGCGCCGGTGACTGCTCGCCGAGCCCGACACAGAGTTTGATCCGAAAGCCTTTCCGAGGCACCACCGACTAGTGTTACGCGCGTGCGTAAACTTGCAGAGCAGAATCTTTCTTTTGGAGGCTTTCCCCGCTGGAGAAAAGGAGCTGCGATGAAAGTCGTTCACGAAATCTGTTGCGGGATTGATGTGCACGCCAAGATGTTGGTGGCTTGTTTGCTGTTGGCTAACGGCGAGAAGCAGGTGCGTACCTTTTCGACCATGACCGCTGATCTGTTGCAGTTGCGTGATTGGCTGATGGCTGCGCACTGCACGCAGGTCGCGATCGAAAGCACCGGGGTTTACTGGAAGCCGGTTTTTAATATTCTGGAAGACGGGCTGACCGTGATCCTGATCAACCCGGAACATGCGCGCGCCTTGCGTGGGCGGAAGACCGATGTCAAAGACGCGGAATGGCTGGCCGACTTGCTGCGGCACGGTTTGTTGAAGCCAAGTTTTATTCCGCCGCCACTGATTCGGGAGTTGCGTGAATTGACCCGTTATCGCGAGAGCCTGGTGCGAGAGCAAGGGGCGGTGGCCAATCGCATTCAGAAACTGATCGAGAGTGGCAATATCAAGCTTGGGCAGGTGGCCACTGATGCTTTGGGGGCGAGTGGACGCGCGATCTTGTGGGCTTTGGCCCAGGGGGAAAAGGACCCAGCCAAACTGGCGGCCTTGGCCCGTGGCAAACTGAAAGACAAAAGTCTCAGTTTGCAGCGCGCCTTGGACGGGCGCCTGACGATAAACCAGCGGTTCGTACTGCGTGAGTTGTTGCATCGTTGGGAAGAGTTGGAAACGGCAGATGCCCGAGTGACCAGAGAGATCGATAAGTATGTGCAAGCGCACCCTAAGCTGGCCCGAGCTCGGGAAATTCTGGATAGCATTCCTGGGATCGGGCAACGCGTCGCTGAAGTGATCATCGCCGAGATTGGCATGCTGATGGCTGATGTCTTTGTTGATGCGGCGCACCTGGCAAGTTGGGCTGGCATTTGTCCAGGCAACAAAGCCACTGGTGGTAAACGCCTGTCGGGGCGGACTCGCAAAGGCAACTCTTACTTGCGCTCGGCATTGGTGCAAGCAGCCTGGGGAGCCAGCATGAAGAAGAATTGCTACTTGAGTAGTCAGTTCTTCCGTCTGACCAAGCGCCTCGGTCGCAAGAAAGCTCTGGTGGCCGTGGCCCACTCGTTGTTGGTGATCATCTTTCACGTTTTGCAAAGCGATCAAACTTACACCGAACTCGGCGGTGATTACTTTGATCGCCACCATGTCGAGCAGCAACGCGAATACTATTTGCGTCGGTTGCAAATGCTCGGCTTAAAAATCACGGTCGAAGAGTTGCCGCAAGCGGCGTAAACCAGCTTGTCATCCTTCGACTATGGCATCTGCCTTTATTACGGCAGAACGTTCATTGTGTCCCTCAATTCAGTCGTTCTTTTCAGAGCAGACACAGAGAACACAGAGGATGCACAGAGATTAGTTGTCATACCCAAGAATCCGTCTATGGATTCCATCCTTCAGAACTACAACGTTGAAGTTGATTAGCAATCCAACTCTCCATCCACCCAAGCGAAGGTAGGTTAACAATTGTGCGTCATGAATTGGCGCTAGCATCTCAACTGACTTGACCTCAACCACGACGCGATCAGCGACTAAGATGTCGATTCTGTAACCACAATCCAGCTTAATACCTTTGTATTCTAGCGGAAGACCTTTTTCGCGCCTGAAGGCCACACCGCGCAGTAACAATTCTCTACATAAACATTCTCGATACGACGACTCAAGCAATCCTGGGCCGAGCTTTCGATGAACCTCGATTGCTGCGCCAATAATTTCGTGCGTGAGTTGATTCAGGTGAGGATTCATAGTTCTTCCTTTCTTTTGTTTCTCCCTCTGCCACCTTTGTGTCCTCCGTGTCTCTGTGGTGAGTTTGTCCTAGATCACGGCCAACTTCTAGCAAAACAGCGCCTCCCTTGTGGGCCTCAAAAGATCAGTTTCAACTGCGCAAACAATGAATACAGCGGCTTGCGTGGACTAATAACATCAGGCTCGCAGAAGTCGCCGACATTTGGCGGACAATTGCGTGAACGATCGGTGAAAATATCTCGGAAGCCGCGGCCGGTTTGAAGTGTCGACGCTCCAAAGGTGATTGTCACATTGTTGATTAATAACGGCCGGTAGGCGACGCCCAGACTGTAATCGAAACCAATGTCATGACGAATGTGGTTTTGAAACAGGACGTATTCCAATGGCTCCGTGCGATGAAACCGCAGATAGTTCACATTGAAAACAGCCTTAAGGCGCTGCGTCACTTCGGCATCGACCCCACCGTTGTAGATAAAGAGTCCGGGATTCACAAAGTTTGCCTGCCCCTGAATTTTG
>DASYSD010000090.1:0-6485 GCA_036003745.1 Pyrinomonadaceae bacterium | reverse complement strand
CGCGCTTCTTAATCAAAGTCTCAAGAGGCTCGGTCGAGAAAAATTCGAGATACATGTGCTGCGTGTTCCCGTAATGAATGGTCAACCGGTTTTCACCTAGACGTTGAAACTGAACCTGATAGAAGTGGAAATCACCCTTTGCACCAAGCGACTCGAGCTTCGTTTGTTGCGGAAACTCAGTTTCGACTAGCCGGATCGTTTGTTTCGTGTGCAAAGCAAAACGTGCAGATAAGTCGGAGGGCAGAGTCATTCCCGGCACGACGTGCACATCGACTAAACCTTCGTCGACGAGGATCTGACGAACCGCCTCGTAATTGTCTGCCCACTGAAGTTTGAAGCCATACGATCGGCTTTCACCAGGTGCCAGTTTGAGACTCGTATTCGGTTGCCTCCACTTTGTGCCCTGGGCCTTCGCTTCTGTACCAGCTGCAGCCGAATGAATGTAAACACGATAGCCACCTACGGTAGGTGAAATTGGCCGGCTCTGAGTTGCAGTTGGCGGTGGCATTCTTTGAGCGTCCCAGTATTCAAACTTGGTATCCTCGCGCGGAGTCAACATCAGAAACGGACCGATATTGTTGTTGCGCATCCAGAACATGTAGGAGGTATAACCCTCAACAAGGCTGTGTTTGAGAATCGTTACGCGACGGTTTCCTTCGAGACCCGGGACCGACGTTGCTATTGGCAAGGGAATCGCCAGGTCATCAATCTGTCGTGGCGCAGCTCCTACATTCTTGATTGCCAAAGACCACGAAATACTTCGTTCTGCTACTTTGATTTCAGTCTCAAGATTGAAGACTGGAACCGGCGGACTCTGGTTACTGGTTGGGTTTGTATTTGAATTGGCTGGTGCGTAAAGGACCTGATAACTGGCTTTGAACAGTCGTCCATCAGCGCTACTGGTGAAGGTGACCTTGCCATCGCGCGCCAACTGGGCGGTATCAACTGATTGCCACGCACCGTCCTTTCCCCGATAGCGCAGGAAAACGTCACCGAGACGTCTGTTGTTTTGAATGTAGTTGGTGGTAAAGTGATCATTTAGTCGACTCAGACTGACGATGGCGCCCGAGTCGAGTTTTAGATCAAATCTAGTCTGGGCATTGCCAGATGCGAATAAGAGGAAGAGTGAACAAGTTATTCCTATGGCCCACGCACGGGAATCAAGCAAAAGAGGTCGCACTAGGATCCCTTCACGTAATCGTTTTGGATTCTGCTTTCCTTAATGACCGCTGGGTCAGATCGCTATCGCTCGTGCAGCAAAAAAGACAACCCCACCACAGGTCCACCCGGACTGAAAACTCCAATAGCCTCAGATTCTTGGCAGCGGTGAAAAGTGGCCCGGCCCGAAAGTCGGAACCGGGCGTACCAACACTAGCGTCGCCATCGCCTTCTTCTTGAAAACAGATCCAGTCGAGTGCCGCGCTCAGAGTATTGCGAACGCACTCCAGACGGCATTAGAGTTGAGATTATCCTCTTCTTACCTTCTAACCGAAAAGAGGTTCGCGTGTCAGAACAAGAAAGCTAGGACGCCGCAATGCTAGCGGGATCAGACGATACACTGTGGGTTTAAGACTTTCACATACTTATAATAAGGATGGTTGGCGCAGGTGCCACCCAAGTCACAAATACACCAAGTGGTGACGAAGTCCTGGTAGTAGGAGCCGAATGTGCTAAGCAGATGCTGGTCGGAATCCTTACAAATGTCGCAACTCCAGCTTAAGCACGGGAATTCTTCGGTGTTACTGGAACTATAACATTCTTCCATACGGTTTTTTGTCACACCAGCCGACAGCACTCTATCGATTTCAGTCCTTTCAGTTGTATTCGGTGAACCCTGACCGTGGATCTCCAATCCCGAGCTTTTGTAGACAGCTTGAAGAAAGGTGCTCTGAGCTTTGGATGATGCAACCTCTTTTTCTGGGATCCAGATCTGAGGATTGCGCGGATCGGGATGAAGGATCTCGCCGTTACTCCAGACTGTATCTTGGTCAAATTGAACACGTTCGAGTTCGATATCGATGTTATCGACTTCGCCTGCTGCGTGCGGTTCATTCATCAACTCATCTATGCGTTTTAGTTCAGATTGATGGAATGAATAAGTGATAGAGTCGTTTGGCCCAATTTCCTCAAGCTCTATTTCCCGCAATCTCGTCTTTCCTGCCGGCAAGAGAAATGCCGGCACAGTCCTGAGGGATCTGAGAGGTAAACTTAGGGGGTACTTGGCTCGCGGATGATTCACACGGCAACTAATCAATAACGCCAAGATCCTCTTTCCCGACACATTCCGAAAGGTAAAGCTAAGATCGCTTAGCCAGTGTGGGCTCCCTTCTAAGTTCAATCTATTCCATTGTGCAATTCTGCGAGCAATAGTCACGGTTGCGGACTCTTTGATCGACTGTCCCGCTAGTTTTACCTCGACCAACTTCAACGGCGCGTTCTCGATATCTATCCACCTGATCACTCGCGGACTCGTTTCTTCCTTCTGGGTTCCTTTGGCAGTGATCTTGTTTTCAAGCGTCAGCAACCCACATCCAATGATCGCGAAACTCAGAATGGCGACTGATAGGCCGCCTTGATTGCATCTTATCCGTTTCATGGGAATGTACCTCCAAAAAGTGTGTGTGGTGTTCGAAGCAGCCCTCCTCACATTTGGCTTTTCCGCAAATGAAACTCTAAAAACTTAGAGTAGCCCGCAGGTTAATAGTCCTGTTACCATTTGCTATTATCGGTCCGTTGATCACTCCAAACGACGTGCTGAATACGTTCAGTGCTGCTGGTGGATTACCGGTTGTATCAGGACTGAAGGCCCAACGGGGATGATTCAGCACGTTGTTAAGACTTGCAAAGAGTTCCAGGCGCGTACTCTCCACGATATGGAACGCCTTGGTGATCGACATGTCCCACTGGAAAGTGTTCTTGTCACGAATAAATAACTGTTGTCCGAAACTTCCAGGCGTTCTATTGGGCAGCAAGAAGGCTGGATTGGCGCGGAAGTCAGGACCAATCAGACTAGGATCAACAGCGAGGCGCTGTAAGTCTGTGGTTGTTCCTGCTGGTCGTCCCGTTAACCTAGTCAGGGGCGCATCAAACAGCTGTTGGATTTGTGCGAGTGTCACACCGGGAGCAAGCACAACTCCGCTCGCACCAGTGCTGTTGCTGGTATTAACGGTTGCGAAACCACCAGTCAGTTGTATGGGTTGGCCGGTGGCGAAAACGAAGATTGATCCCACCGTCCAGCCTCCGATCACACCATTGAGAATCTTGTTATCGATATTGAACATTCGACCACGGCCGATCGGCAGGTCGTAGGTGCCGTACGTTTGGACCACATGGCGAATGTCAAACTGCGAAGGGCGTTTATCAAGATCCGTGTTGCGTAGTGTTAGAAAATCGATACCCTGATTTGCGTTGTCTGCGGGAAGATTTGTCAGACTATGGCTCCAGGTGTAATTGGCATTCCAGTTGATTCCGTGGGTCAAACGCTGACGGAATTGGATTTGAAGCCCATCATAGCTGTGCCATCCGGTATCGTCGACAAAGTTCATACGGCCCGCGACGAAAGGGTTAAGCAAGAAGAAGTTGATCGGAAAGACACCGGGAGCGTTGGCAAGGGGCTGCACTCTTAGGCAAGGGCTGAAGCTGTTTCCAAACATCCTGCAAACATAGTTTTGGTTAGTGGCTAGTGTGTTCGCCAGACCGCCAGCTTCACCATTCTGCAGATTTGTGATGAACGCTGGGTTGGTGTATCCGGACGCCGACGCAATCGCACCAAGAGCACCACGAGCTCCGAACGCGGCATCAAAAATCGGGAGTGCGACCTGACCTGGTCTTCCTTGATTGGCGAAGCCAGTTGACCCTGCCGCAACGTTAATTGCCAGATTGTTCTGAGCATTTTTGAACTGCTGCAGAAATCCGTTTTCGAAGATATTCACCTCGTTGAGATTACTTGTGCGCCAGGCAAGGTGAGTTCGCGTGCCGACGTAGCGCGCCTCGATCACGCCGTTGTCCCAAACCTCGCGCTGAAAGCCCAAGTTGAAGTTAATGGTATATGGAGCGCGCAGGGTTGGATCGAATCCACTAATTGTTCGGGCAAACGTCTGGTCTGCTTGATTGATTACCGGCTTATAGTCGGTACTCGACGTGAAGGCAAAGTTGGAAACGGTCAACGAATTGGCGACAATGTTCGACAGCGTGTAGAAGCGCGGCAAGTTGGTTTGCCCAGACTGACCAGGCACGAGTGCAGTTGCGGCAATAGTCTTGCCCGCATTAGTCCCCAGGTTTTGAGCGTAAAATTGTGTGCCCTCATCGTACACATTCAAACTATAGGCTCCGCGCAACACCGTCTTGGAACCGCCGAACAATTTGCCCAAAAAGCCTTTGGTGAAGTTTGGATTCCAAGCGAAGCCAAAATTTGGGGCAAGAGTTAACCAGTCAGTCTTGTAGGCGGGTGCGCCGACCGTAACCTGCGGATTGTTGTTTCCACTCAGAACACCAGGCGAGAACAATCCCTTTGAAGGACCGAAGAGACTTGCCAGATCCGGCACTGCGGTGATCTTCTTGACGTCGTGCATTGGTCCCTGAGCCTCCCAACGCAGACCGTAATTAAAGGTCAAGGTTGGCGAGAACCGCCAGCGGTCTTGCGCGTAAGCGCCGCCCATAACCGATCGAGTCCATGTGAAATTGTGAAAGCCGTCATACTTGAGTGTGTCTGGATCCACAACGCGAGTGAAGTTTGCAGCAGAAACTCTTCCGATTAACGTGTTGTAAAGGGCGAGTGGATCGCCTAGCTGTGTATTGGTAAGACCCGGAAAATTACCAGCAGTAAATACGGTTCCCGGAACAGGATCATTGGAGTTGGGCGTTCCGAGGTTGTAGGTTGGAACCTGGAAGATTTGGCCGATATCCTTCCAGTCAGTTCGTCTGTAACTTAATCCGACCGTCAAAGTGTGGTTTCCTCTGTTCATCGTCAAGGTGTCGTACATTGTCGTAATGAAATGCCGACCAGTGACGTTTTGCTGATCGATGAAGGGGACCGTAGGACCAAACGGTAAGGTTCCACCAATTCGTAAAGGCTTGTCCTGGACTGTGTAATAAGGACCATAGTCCGCGGATGCATTCGAATCGCCACTGTGCTGTACACCGTAGCGGAATTCGTTAAAGGTGTTCGGAGTAAAGGTTGATTGCAATGCGAAAGCCCACACAAAGTAACCAAGCCGGAATGGGTTGGTCCTGCTTATGTCAGGCACCGGCAGACGGCGCTCACCAGCTTGCCAGTTGTGCCGGTAGTTCCATGACCACGTCACTTGTTGTTTCGGGGTCACGAAAAAATCGAAGCGCACGGCAGGGAAGTAGGCGTAGTTATTGTTCTCAGCGAGCCATGTGAAGGTATCGCGATTCAGGTCTGTGTCTGTTACCTGAGTCGAAAACTGCGGCACTTGATTATTGATGGCGAGGATGTTTGCCACTATGGGGTCGATGGTAGTTGGCGCAACTACTCCTCCAGGAAGCGGAGTTGTAGCCACGAGCGTCAAGACATTCCGAGACTCGAAATGCGCCGGGGTGTTATTTGTGGCTGGTACGAGCCAGGTGAAGATGCCCTGCTGCGCGGCTGGAGTCAGGACAGAGACGTTGACTGCTCTGGTCTGAGGAGAATAGCTTCGTTCGTAATTAATGAAAAAGAATGCCTTCTTTTTAAACGAACCAAAAGGTATCAACGGCCCCCCTATATTTCCCCCATACTCTTGGGTGCGATTGAAAGCGCGAGGCAAGTTTTGCGCATTTCGAGACCATGTGTTCGCGTTGAATCGCTCGCTGCGTGGTTCGTAGAAGAAGCTGCCATGATATTCATTCCCGCCACGCTTGGTAGTGAACTTGATGTTGGCGCCGCTTTGCGCGCCGGAGTCAGCGCCGAGGCCCGCCGTTTCAACGGTCACTTCTTCGACCGCGCCCAAACGTACTGGAACAGTGGCGAAAAAGACGGTGCCGCCGCTCTTGAAACCATTCGAAGCATCATTGATACCATCAACTGTGACGTTAACTGCCCCACCGGGCAGATTGTTGTATCTTGTACTGCCTCCGGTCGGCGGCATTGCTCCAGGCGCAAGTCGCGCGAGAGCAAGTACGTTGGAACGGTTTCCAACCGGCAATTGCGTAATGGTCTGAGAAGGAATCGTATTGGCAACTAATTGGCCCGAAGTTTCAAGCAACTGTGAAGCACCAGCGACAACGGTTACAGTTTCAGTTGGCTGGCCGACTTCAAGACCGATCTTCACGTCAGTTGTTTGACTCGTCGACACATTTACGTTTTGTACCAGCGCTTTTTGGAAGCCCTGCATCGTGATGGTCACTTCGTAAACGCCACTTACCAGATCCGGGAAGAAGAACGTTCCGCTACCACCGGTAGTCGCTTCCTTCGTAATCCCCGTCTTAACGTCCTTCAACACAACTTGAGCGCCTTGAACTGCAGCTCCGCCAGGATCCTGGAC
>DASYSD010000089.1:0-48144 GCA_036003745.1 Pyrinomonadaceae bacterium | reverse complement strand
ACCAACGGCAGTTGGTGGATACTTCACGTCCTCACTAAGGTTGGACTTGAACAATCCACCAACTGCCGTTGGTGGGATTCAAAACTGATTGATGAAGTCTTTGGATTTAGAAAGGATCTGAACAATCCACCGACTGCCGTCCGTGGGATTCCAACTTTTGAGGAAAAGCCAGGCGGGCCCTACCATTCAATGACCAACAACGCAACCGCTTGTCTCGGCAATGTGAGCTGGAGGCTTGTCGATCCACGATTTATCGACAAGCTCTGGCGTTTGCCGAAGTTTTCCAACTGCCCGGCTTTTTGTAATTGTGCAACTTGTTTCACGGAAGGATTCGCTGGAGAACCCATTCGTTTCCATGCATTGAAGGCGTTGCTGCGTTCAGCATCGATTCGATATTGACTCAATCGGACCTTTCGAGACATTAAAGGCAAATGCTCGATAACTAAGTTGACTGCGGCATCCGGGCCCGCGACATCGTCGTCATGGTAGTGCCACATCAGTACGGACAACCTATTCCGGTCGAGGCTAGCCAACGCAGAGACATCCGCTTGCTCGCGCACACCATTCTTTAAAATTGAATCGAGCGGAACGGCGCCATCACTCTGAATGGCGATGCGTTGGCCTTTCATCTTACTGAACATGCGAAACACGTTCAGCACCGGCAAATCGATACCATTGGTCGCCAGCACACGGAAACCTGCAAAGAATGGTTGATCTTCAAATTCGAACGCCCACGTCAAAGCGCCCTCCACGTTGACTCCGTGTCGCGCTGCCAGGTCATGAATTCGAGCGAAACTGGCGGCCGTGTAACTCGAGTACATCGTGCTGTTGCGATAACCAAGCTGTGAGCCCTGGCAGGCAGCACAACCATCCGGATCTGATTCGCCGATTACTATTGGTTTGTCTTTTGTTTCCGGATATGACGCGACCAGACGAAAACCGGCGTCAATTGTGCTCAGTTGGTTAGCGATACCCATGCGTACGTGTCCGTCCACAAACTGCGGCGCGCCTTTCGCGTGAAAGGCAACGAAATCGAGCGGCGTGCCGGTCTTGCCGGTAGCGTAATTCGTTCCGCGCAAAACGTGTTGAATGAAATCGCGAGTGAATTGTCCTCCGCTGCCCGCTGTATCTGGTCCACCTACACGTGCAGTCGGAAGAGCGCGCTTGATCGCATCGATCGCATAGTCGTGCAACTTGCGGAACTCCTCTGGAGTACCGCGCCAATAGCCGATGTTACCTTCATTCCAAACTTCCCAATACCACGATTCCACTTCCGATCGTCCGTAGCGCGCAACACAGTGCCTGGTCCATTGATAGACGAGTTCGGCCCACTTTGCATAATCCTTTGGCGGATAGGCCCAACCGGTGTAGATCTCTTCGTAACGAGCGGTAGGCGTCCAACGATGTTGATATGGTTCCGGTTTGGTCGAGAGCGCTTTGGGCATGAACCCGACCTGCACGTACGGTTTCACACCATGTTTCAAGTAGGTGTCGAAGATTTGGTCCAAGATGGTCCAGTTATAGACGGGTCGACCCTGCTCATCTTCTGTGTACGCGTTGGTGCTGCCCCATTTAAGTGCCGGAGTCCCATCGCCGGTTGTTAGTAGATTATGCGTGCGAAAATAAACGGAGCCGGGCGCCAAGCTTCCGAGTTCTGCAATGAGTTTTTTGCCATCTCTCATATAAGCAAAATTCGGCTCATCGGCGCCGAAGAAACGCCAAATCGGCTTTAACTCGCCTTGCTTTTGAGAAGCCTGGATATGGATGTTAACTGGGAAAGGGCGCGCCTGCGTTGTCGTTTGCAAACGTGGAAGCTCTCTTCCTGGGTTTGAAACGACAAGCGCGAACATGCTTACTAAGAGGAACACAGACGATGCTATGCGGTTTAATTTTTGCATTGGGGAATTAGGTGTTTAGAAAATCTTCTAACTCGTTCTATTCAATCACCTCCCAAATTGTTGGCCAGCATGTCCTGTCCGATTTAGCCACGGATTTGCACAGATTAAATGCGGATCCTGACCCGGATTCCATCGTCGCGTGATCGTGAACGCGAGCCCCCCACAGTAGCCATTCTCTACCTCCAGATGCTAACGGTCGCTGGATTAATAGGTACGTAATAGAGCCCATATTATACGCAAAGACTTAAAACCTGGACGTTGCTTGAAGTGCTGTTCAACTGTATTTCTCTTTCAAACGGCTAAAACTTATCGCGCCGCATTCCTTCACCAAGTCGGAAATAATGTTGTTGGTGAGGGATTCTTTGCGCAGCGCCCGGGGACCACCCACAATCTTCAGTTCAGCTTGGGTGTCGGCGTCAGATTCTAAGGAAGCCTCTCGCAAATAGAAGCTCGACATGGTCCAATCTCTGTGCAACCTCTGTGTTCTCTGTGTCTCTGTGGTTATACGGAATGTACGATACAACAACCACAGAGACACATCAGAGAACACAGAAGTTGCACAGAGAAGAAGGCTCAAACTTGGGAAGAGTTATTTAATTCCCTTTTTCGCGAGCTGCTGTCGCAAGGCTGCAGAGACGGCAACATCAAACCCGTTTTGTCGTCCGCCATTGCGTTTCTGCTGTTCGGCGGCGATGTACTCGTTGCGTTGCTTGGAAAGCGACAGGATTTGTTTGCGGATTTCCTTGCGTTCGGCGAGTCGTCTTTCAATGTCCTTCGCTCGATCCTCGGCTGAGAGCTTTTGAACCTCGGACGGTAAGTCCTCAGACTTAACCGATTCGAGTTTGGTCGACCCGTTTTCAATATCCTGCAACAGATCACCAATATATGCTTTCGAGTTCAATGCCTTATTCAGCGATCTGTCCGCCGCAGCCATTGGTGCAGAATTCGTGGCAATGGAAGACTCAACGCTGTCCGATCCTTCCTTTAGTGCGGCTCGATAGTTCTCTCCTTCTGCACCTGCGCCGCCGCCGTAGGCCAGGAATGTTCCTCCCAGACGAGTACCAAGTTGACGAAGTTGTTCATCGTAAGGGGTAGAGATTGTTTGCACGCCGCCGTCCAGAGGAATCAGAAAATACTGCCCCTGACCTCGCCGCGCGATTGCTTCCCACACCTGTTTGGTCGTGGCAGAAGTGCCACATTGAATCGTGTTCACGATTATTCCTTGCTTAACTGCCAGGTCGGCAGTAGTAAGGGGGTCTGGTTCATCAGCATAATCGTGAGGCGGAGCATCGCCAACGAGGAAGAGTATCTGTGCATGATTTGCAGAAGGTTGTGACCAGCCGGCTTTAGCAACTCCTTGCGCTAACGCACGTCTTACATTCTCTGCCTCATCGCCTCCTCCGTCAGCCTGGTAGTCCATCAATACTGAGTAGACTTTATCCAAATCCTCGGTCAAAGGAAGCACCTGCGTGATGTACTGATCGCCCCGGTCCCGGTATGCAACCAAACCGACTTTTACTGACGAAAGCGAGGAGGTTTGCATTACTTCATTCACTATCCCCCAAATCCGTTGCTTCGCCCCGGTGAGCAGACCGCCCATTGAGCCGGTAGTGTCCAAAACAAAGACCATCTCCATGGTCGGTCCATCTGAGCTGAGTTCAACGGGTGTGATTCCGGGTTCTTCGGTGCGATTGAAAACCCAGGCTGTAGCTATTGCGACTCCAATAGTAAAGGTGAATACGGCGGTCAGGATGCGAACGGTGAATTTGCTCATGGTTCGAACCTCCTCGGACATGGCTGTGATGGTATTTGCTGTTTAGACGCTGGAATCGTCAAATCGTTCCCCTTTGTTGCGCGTCGCGGCAGTTGCCGTTAGCAATGGAACGCAACGCAAGTCGATTTCTTGCAGCGCGTCCAAACTTTGTGTTTCATCGGGGAATTAATATCGCCTGTTGGTGGGAAGGAGGGTTGTCCTAACTCCCAAATCGCAGTAGCACCGTTCGCTTGACTGTCCCGAACACGCGAGGCGGTTTTGATTGAGGTCCAATCTCATCGGTAGTGTGAAACTTGTTTCGCATTGCTGGAATGACATCGAGAAATGCGATGCCAACGTCAGGGAGATCCAGTAAACCGTTGAGACCGTCCCTCGGTTTGAAAAGACCGAGAAAAGAACCGGGAGTCTCTGACGTGATTGAGAGCGGTCCGGCTGTAGTATCAAATGCAACCCATCGCCAATCTCGGAAGTACCCCTGGGATTCAGGATACGTCCAGTTCTCTCCCGGAGTGGAATTGTTGTAAGCATTCTCCCAGACGTCGAGGCGAGTTCCCTGCAGGCGATTTTGCCAAACTCGATATGGTCCCATGCCAAGCCAGCGGACGTTTTTTATCGCACTCTCGTCCGCCTTAAAACGGACGCCGATCATATCTACGGTGCCATCGTAGGCATACTCGTAATCCAATCGCACCTTCAAAGCAGTTGGACCATCGGCGGCGATTCGCCAGCGAGTGGAACGCAATGCGCCGCTGTAGTTACCTTCTATGATCGCGTCGGAACCTTCCTTCCGGAACGCGAAGTTCGTCAATTTGCCTGGTCCAGAAATATCGTCGTACTTCCGATCATTTCGCCTGAAAGCAACAAAACTCGGGCCGCTACTGATGGGAATCGAAAGGTCCGGATTTTCGCACCGCATACTTTCGCTCAGAAGACCACTCACTTTGCTGAAAACCAAACAAAAGCTTCTGGTCCGAATCGATAGTTCTGCCGCCGTTTCCGTCAAGCGTACGTCCTCAACTGCAGGATTCTTTGTTTTAGGGATGGCGCTTGTTTTCAATTCCCATGACCAGGTCCACAGCTCGCGATCTTTCGGATCCTTAGCAGTGACATACAGCACGTTCGCTCCAAGCCAGTTGCGCGGCAGCGTAAGTTTCAGTTCTCCGCTTGCGTGCGGCGCGATGTTCGGACCACGCATAACGCCTGAGGTCAACACCTGGTGGCGCGATTTACGTTCGCCGGGAAGAGGAAACCGAGCGAGCTGCCATTCGAACCGGCATTCGTTCAGGTTAGTAAAATCGTAACGATTCTCGACGAATAAACGCGTTCGAAACTCGTCCGAGAGTTTTTCGGACGTCACCTGAACTGGCGACCAAATCTCACGCACAGTATTGAAACTTCCCTCACGTTCGCGATATGGGCCAACTATACCGTCGGGTGCCCTATTCCCCGCACAATCGAGCCTTCCGTTTTGATCTGTTCGCTTGACGCACTCATCAACCAGGGCCCATAAGAAAGCGCCGCCGCCTACCTTGCTGTTGCGAATCACCTCCCAGTAGTCCCACAGGCCGCTCCCGATCCCACCATCGTAAAGCCCATGGAGCATCTCGGTAGGCATGTAGATATCTGGGCCATTAGAGAGTTTTGTATGGCTATCAAACCTCTCATAGTGGTCCGTATTGATATATCGAAACTTCTCCCAGGGATGCAGGACTTCACGCTGTTGCGGATCCCAACGGGCAAACTCGTCGTCGTTCTCACGATTCCAGCCACCTTCGTTGCCGTTGTCCCACAGGACAATGCTCGGGTGGTTTACATCGTGTCGAATGAGTTGGCGGATTAGTCTGGCCCCTGTCGGTCCGTCGTAAGCTTTCTGCCAGCCGGCTAACTCATCCAGCACATAGAGTCCAAGTTCATCGCAGGCGTCGAGGAAATGTTTGTCGGGTGGGTAATGAGACATGCGCACCGCATTCATATTCATTTCTTTAATCAGCTTGATATCGTCATAACTGATTTGCCTGCTGAGCGTGCGCCCGGTCTCGGGCCAGAATGAATGCCGGTTTACTCCTTTCAACAGGATCCTCTGTCCGTTCAGGTAAAAGCCATCACCAGCTCTGACCTCGAAAGTACGGAACCCGAAACGTTCGGTGACTGTGTGCGGAGCTCCAGAATTTGGAGTCAGCGTCAGACGAACGCGGTAGAGATTAGGTGTCTCCGCCGTCCAAAGCCTGGGTCCACGAATTCTGGTTTGTAGTTTGACTGTGTTCTGATTCGCCGAAATGCCGGCGCCGAAAGACTGGCCCACCGCAGCGCCTTTCAAGTCGACGATCTGCGCGGAAACTCTACCCGGAGAAGTGTTAGTCCCGCCGAGGTTCACGTCGACTGAAAAACTTCCATCCGCACGAGCATCAATGGCGACCTCATCGATGAACCGTTTTGGCAGCGCCTCAAAATACACAGGCCGAAAGATGCCGCCAAAGTTCCAGTAGTCACCAAGCCGTTCAGCGCGGTTGACACTCATGTTTGATGATTCTTTACTCACAGTGACTTCGAGGAGATTGGGCGCTGCGAAGTTCAAGAGCGGCGTGATATCAAACTTGAACTGATAGAAGGAACCCTGATGAACAGGACCGGCCAATTTTCCATTCACCCACACCTCGGTATCGGTCATTGAACCATCAAATACCAGACGCACGACGCGGCTTTTCCATCGTGGTGGCACAGCAAACATCAACCGGTATTTCCCCTGCTCTTTCGGAAATGGGTTTACCTCGCGCTGGCGATCACCGCCGTACTGATAGTTGCCGAATCCTTCGGTTTCCCAGTTGGACGGTACGCGGATCCTGGTCCAGAGACCGCTCTTTCGTCCCTCGGTGCAGTAAAAGTCCCATTCAACCGCGTCATCTTTTCCAGTGCCTGAGAGCAGGCGAACTTCAGTTGTGGCATTGCTAACCTGTGCGTTGGACAAAACGTTCGAGCACAGACACAGCACCGCCAGTGTCAACAACTGGATAGTCTTCATTTTTTTAGTTTCCGGGCCATAGTCTTGTGCAGCATTAAAACCGGCAGCGATAAGCCAAACGAGAACTGGCTCTACGCGCGACTATGCGAGCGCTCTTAGTTTATAGTGCTCCATGCCGCTTTGTGGTCGCTTAGACAGTAATTTGTTGAAAGAGTCGAATGGTTTTCGAGATCGTTGCAACATTATCATCAGGCCTGTTTGCGGGCGCTTCCGTCTACATCAATCTAGTTGAGCATCCTGCCAGACTGGAATGTGGCACGGAACTGGCGATCAGGGAGTTTGGGCCAAGTTATCGAAGAGCCGCAAATGTGCAAGCGTCATTGGCGGCCATCGGACTTCTGATGGCAGTTGCTGCCTGGCTGACCAACGGCTCCTTCTGGTGGTTCGTGGGAGGAGTAATATTGGCAGCTGTTATTCCGTTCACGTTAATAGTTATTTTTCCGACCAACAAAAAGCTGCTCGATCCTTCGTTAGATAAAAGTTCAGAGGTAGCCTCGACGCTTCTCATTCGATGGGGAAGATTGCATTCGGTGCGAAGCTTGTTCAGCGTCGTTGCTTTCCTGATTTTTGTCTTTTTGCTAAGCCGTGCTCAGTAAAGGCCGCTGCGCCGCGTTCACGTTGATCGTTATAGATCGCGAAGGTCACGGCAACTCTACCGAATGAGATTGATCAGGGATTGTGGTGCAATCTGAACCAGAGAAATTAGAGCCGGCTCATCTATGACACTGCTCTTTCTATCACTTTTGCTTTTTGTTCCTTATCTGATACTGACTCTGCTCGGCAAGTCGGCGTCGAGCTTTCAAATGGCGCCGGCAAAACGAGCAAGAGTGAGTCTCTCGCTTTTCTTTCTTTTCACTTCGATAGGACACTTCATCAAGACTCAAGAAATGGCCGCGATGCTGCCGGCCGCTGTGCCTTATCGTATTTCGATAATTTACCTTACCGGAATTTTCGAGTTGCTCGGCGCTATTGGTGTTTGGATTCCTCGTCTCACGAAACTGACGGGTTTCCTACTAATCTTGATGCTGATAGGTATTTTGCCCGCCAATGTTTATTCAGCAATCAATCGAGTTGATTTCGGAGGTCATGGCGCCGGCCCCGCATACTTACTAGTGAGAGTGCCATTCCAAATATTCGTTCTTTGGTGGATCTATTTCGCAACAGAACAGAATTGGTTTCAGCCGAAAGCGAAACGTTCACCCACCGACGATGATTAGATATGCAGTAAAGGTAAAAGTGAAGCCGGAGCCGAAGCTGTGAACCATCGAGTCATTAAATCATGCTGCGGTGTCAAGTCTCGCGTGCTATCCGCGAGGGGGCATTGGTCTCTCGTGTATGATCATCCAGTTGATACCGAACTGATCACGCAATTGGCCGAACCGGGTGGCGAAAAATGTCTCCTGCATCGGCATGAAAACCTCACCGCCGTTCGCGAGCGCCGAAAAGATGCGCTCCGCATCAGCATCGCTGTCGACGCTTAGCGACAAATAAGCGCTGCGCATAGGCTGGGCGTCCGGAATATCCGCACCCATCAGTTCGACGCCGCCAATGGAAATGCGAGCGTGCAAGACTGCGTCCTTCCATTCGGATTTGACGCGACTTTGGTCCGGCGCCTGCGCGTGGGTCATCATCATACCCGTGACTCCGCCCAAATGTTTCTCGTAGAAGCGAAACGCCTCGGCGCATCTGCCGGCGAAGTTCACGTACGGCTGCATTTTCATAATATCATCCTCCTAAGTTTGCTCGATCTTCCCAAATGATTTTCTCACCTTAAACTGGATAACCCTTTACAAGTAGGTCGAACGACGACCGCTTGTATCGACATCACGCCAGGAAATATTTACGATTTTTCGTGTGGACTGTTTTGAAAATCGACTACTTGACCGTGTCGCTGGCACATCTGGGTTATCCGCAACACTGAGGATTGGTGGTAATTGCCGCTTTCAAAAAGTACAAAAAGTGCCCGAATATTTTGTGACTTATGTGCCTTTTGTGGCTCGACCTATGTTTTTGAGGGGAGGCTAAGACAACATTAAACGAAGCCGCTGTCACCCAAGGCTCGGACCAATTACGCTGGTCCAGACGAGACTGCGACGATCTCCCTTGCCACCCTTTTCTACCCGCTCCACACTCTGAACCAATCGGCGATGTTTGAAAGTGCGTTCACCTTTACTGTAGGTCGCGACGACATGACCGTCGCCGTACAGTTTGTACTTGTAGGTCGTCAATCCTTCGAGACCAACTGGCCCGCGAGCGTGCAGTTTGCTCGTGCTGATTCCCAACTCTGCGCCAAACCCGTACCGAAAACCGTCCGCAAAGCGCGTCGACACATTGTGGTAAACGCCGGCTGCGTCAACGCGATTCATGAATTCAGTCGCTGCCGCCTCGTTCTCAGTGACGATCGATTCGGTGTGACCAGAACCATAGGTGTCGACGTGTTTGATTGCTTCATCAAGACTGTTCACAATCTTGATCGAAACAATCAGGTCGGAATACTCCGTCGCCCAGTCTTCTTCACTGGCAGGAATCACGTCGCCATACGCGACCGTTTCCGGACAACCTCGCACTTCAACGTCCGCTGATCTAAAACGCTGGATCATCAACGGCAGAAACTCGCGCGCCACATCTCGATGCACAAGCAACGTTTCCATCGCATTACAAGCGGCGGGATATTGAACCTTCGAATCGAAAGCAACGTTGAGTGCCTTTTCCAGATCGCCCGTCTGGTCCACGTAGACGTGGCAAATGCCTGCGCCATGGCCCAAGACCGGGATGCGAGAATTCTCGGTGATGTATTTGACAAACTGTTGCGAACCGCGCGGGATGATCAGATCGACGTCTCTGTCCAACTGAAGTAGTTTACTTACGTCGTCTCGAGTGTGTAGCAAGTTGATTGCAGCAGGTGGAACATCAAGAAAGTGACTGAGGGCGTCGCGCCAGATTGAGACGAGAGCCTTGTTGGTATGAGCAGCTTCAGCGCCACCTTTGAGGATTACTGCATTACCTGACTTGAGAGCCAGCGAAGCAACTTGCGGAATCACCTCCGGCCGCGCTTCGAAGATTATGCCGATAACGCCAATCGGGCACGATTCCTTGTACAGCATCAAGCCTTCATCCAACTCAGTTGCGGCCAACTCACGACCAAGCGGATCCTGAAGAGCCGCGACTTCATTCACACATCGCGACATCGCCGCGATACCTTGCTCGTTTGTCTGTAATCGCTTGAACAACGCCGGCGACATCTCGCCCTTGTTAACTGCCTTGGATGCATCGTGACAGTCTCTCGAATTCGCAGTGAGGACTTCGAGTTTTCGCTGCTCAATGGCATACGCCGAAGCGCGCAACGCGGCATCACGTCGCGCAGCAGGCAACGTCGCGAGTACACGCGACGCCTCTTTGGCACGCCGGGCAACTTCGGCGACATCTGTCTCCAGGCTATCCATTGCTCTAACCTCACGCCATGATGACGATGTTGTCTCGCATCACCAGTACACCTGACTTTCGCGTGCTTGCGTCCACAGTGTCGCTGCTTGCGCGACTTGCCATACCACGGGCAAACTCGTGCCCCTCAGCGTCCACGATACTTACTACATCTGATGGTGCAAACTCCTGTTCAATCCGGATCACACCCGAGGTCAGCAGACTTCCTTTGCCATTTACAATTGCATCGCGGGCTCCCGAATTCACAATCACACGTCCTCGCACGTTTGCTGCGTAAGCGATCCAGCGCCGCTTCCCGTGCATTCGCGATGTGGAAACAAATGTTGTCCCGATCTGCTCACCCGCAAACAGGCGTTCAACCGTATCGGCGCGGCCACTGGCGATCACTGCGATACCTCCCGATCGCATTGCCAATTCCGCCGCGTCCAGCTTACTGAGCATGCCCCCACGCCCACCAACCGCTGGTCCAGAAGCGAGCAAGCGCAACTCGGGAGTGATCACTTCGACCAATGGAATAATGTCACCCTGGTCCTTGCTGGTCATAAGTCCTTCGACGTCGGTCAGCAGGATCAATGCCTCAGACTCGAGTTTGCTCATCACCAACGCGGCCAGACGATCGTTGTCACCAAAAAAGCTGCTGGTACCCCGGTACTCCAGTTCGGCAGTTGAAACGGTGTCGTTTTCATTTACGATTGGCAACACGCCAAACTTGAGAAGTTTCTCCATTGTGCCGCGAAGATTCTGGCAACGACTGCGATCAGCAAAATCTTCTTCGGTCAAAAGCACCTGAGCAATCTTCAGGTTGTGTGTTGCAAAGAGTTGTCCGTAAGTCGCCATCAGCAAGCTTTGCCCAACCGCGGCACACGCCTGGCGAACAACCAGATCATTCAAGCGTGAACGCGATAGACCAAGCCGGCCGGCGCCAAGTCCAACAGCGCCGGAAGAGACGAGGACCACCTGACGGCCTTCATCCTTCAGAGCAACAATTGAGCGCACAATTGGTGTTATGCGCTCCAGGCACACCTCACCCTCTGCACCAGTCACCGTGCTGGTGCCAAGCTTGATAACCAAGCGCCGCGACGCGCGTAGTCGATCAGCAACAATGTTTGAACTAAGAGTCATCCGTTCAGAATCTCTCGCGTAAAGGCGATTTTAGTTGCCTAAACCTTAAATGTCGAAGTACATCCCGAATTCCAATGGATGTGGACGCAGCCGCAACGGCTGAATCTCACGCTCTCGTTTGTAGCTAATCCAACGTTCGATCAGTTGCGGGGTAAATACGTCACCCTTCAGCAGAAATTCGTGGTCCTCTTCGAGGGCCTTCAGTGACTCGTCGAGAGACCCGGGCAAACTCGGAACGTCCTGGAGTTGTTCGGGCGACAGATCGTAGATGTCTTTGTCGAGTGGTTCGCCTGGCATAATTCGGTTTTGAATGCCGTCGAGTCCGGCTAACAACATCGCTGAGAATGCGAGATATGGATTGCACGACGGGTCAGGAGGACGAAACTCCAATCGCTTCAGCTTAGGATTGGTTGAGAACATCGGGATGCGAATGGCCGCCGACCGATTGCGAGCGGAGTACGCGAGATTCACTGGAGCTTCAAATCCCGGTACCAGTCGTTTGTAACTATTTGTCGTTGGCGCAGCGAACGCGACGATTGCAGGTGCGTGCCTGAGCAGACCACCAATATAAAACAACGCCAACTCTGATAGCCCGGCGTAACCATCTCCAGCAAAGAGCGGTTTTTCACCCTTCCACAGCGACTGGTGACAATGCATGCCCGATCCATTGTCGCCGTAGAGCGGTTTAGGCATAAACGTAGCTCCCTTTCCTTGTTTCTGGGCCACGTTACGAACTGTGTACTTGAAGATCTGCAGATTGTCTGCGGTTCCAATCAGCGTTGAGTAACGAAAATCGATCTCACATTGACCTGCGGTAGCAACTTCATGGTGGTGACATTCCACGTGGATGCCGGCTTTCTTCAACTCGTTCGCGACTTCACCGCGAAAGTCTTGCAGCGTGTCCAGGGGAGGTAGAGGTACATAACCTTCCTTATTGCGAATGTGATAGCCGAGGTTTGAGTTACCGTTCTGGCTATTTGTATTCCAGATAGCTTCGGGACTATCGATCGAGAAACCAGCTGAGTGTCCATCATTTTGGAAACGAACGTCGTTGAAGACAAAGAACTCAGCTTCAGGGCCGAAGTACACCGTATCGGCGATTCCGGTGAACCTTAGATAGCTCTCCGCTCTGCGGCCGACGCCGCGTGGATCCAACCAATAACCTTCCTTTGTGATTGGATCGACGACGTCAGCCACGAGACAGAGTGTTTTTTCTACCATGAATGGATCAATCCAGTAACGGTAAGGATCCGGCACCAGCAACATGTCTGACTCATGGATCGAGGCCCAGCCGCGTAAACTGGAACCATCGAAACCAAAGCCTTCTGCAAATGATTTTTCTGAAAGCTCTTCAATCGGGAAAGTGAGGTGATGCCAGGCCCCCACCAAATCAGTGAAGCGAACATTTACGTAGGCTGCGCTTTCATCAGCCGCGAACTTAAGTACATTCTTTACACTCATGAATTGTCCTTTCTTTGATAACGAGAGATTGATATTGGATTTTCGAACACACCAGAAAGCCATGGACGGTATCGATCGACCCGGATCGATGCCGTCCATGGCGTTCTAAACCACGCTATGACGTTGTTCACCTCCTTGTCTGGTTGATTTATTCCTCCTGTTGCTACCGCGCTAAAATGTAATTCCGTAATACAAAAAGAGCGCATTGTTTTTTCTGCCGATGTTGCCAATGCTGTAGCCGGCATAGAACGCGCTGGTCTTTGTAACGACAATTGAAATTCCAGGAGTGACATAACCAAATCGATTCTTCCCGCTGAGCCAATCTGCAACGAAGTTCACTCGTGGATGCAGTGGCTGTTCATAGCCAACGATTGCGCCACCTTCAGATCCGTTTCCGTTCGCTCGTCCCACCAACCCATAACCGCCACCTGTCAATCGCGGCCCGTGTTCACCCTTGAACTTTTTGCTAACGGTTGTGTAAAGCAAACCGAACGTGTCTATTCCCGTGCGGTTAGCAATCGGCGTATAGAGAATGCCACCCGCTGCTGCAGCCACTCCGTACTCTTCACTGTTGTAAAACTGGTACTTAACGTTTGGCTGAAACTCCACTGGCTGATTCGGAGCCAGGGTATCGAGGAATGCGACATTCGCGCCTGCTTCAAGATTCTTCGCGACGCCGACGACCACGCGTGGTACGTAAGCCTGGAAACCTCCGTTGTCGTGCGATTCAAGATGACTGATGAAGTCAAACTCAACGTAGACTTTCTTAGTCGAAACCACATCGGTCGAAGGAATATTGAATAGTGTTGACTGTGCTTTGACGATACTCGAGGCAAACGTAACCACGCAGAGGGCGCTGAGCACCCACTGGATTGCTTTCGATTTGAGCATGATGTATGTTGCTCCATATCGTCTCCTAAAGGGACGATGTCAGGGCCTATCTGTTCCGCGCCGCCAAAGCCAGGACAGCTAGGCCATTGTTATTTTCGGATCATCGCAATCGCGATGAATCGCCACTGCACTCACATCCCGAGTGCGACCTAACCAAAAATCAGTTCTGATTTACCGAGAGGCGAGACTTCAAGAATCGTGCCACTGACTTAATGTTGAAGTTGACTGAGTTTTATTGAGAGAAACCGCAGCAGCCCCGATGAGTACTTCCGACAATTCTGTCAGACCAAGGCAGTCTTCCCGCAAAAATGTACGAGCCTGGACCAGAACCGGGTACATCGGGATTGACTTTGCACGAGAGTACCCTTTGCGCGCTTTGCATAAAAAGTCAGACATTCCACCGACGGAAGTCGGTGGATTGTTCAGATCCTTTCTAATCTCAAGACTTCATTATCAGTTTTGAAATCCCACCAACGGCAGTTGGTGGATTGTTCAAGTCCAACCTTAGTGAGGATGTGAGGCTTTGCCTCAAAAGTCGTCTCATTCACACCGGGCTTTAGCCGGTGCTAGAGGGGAGACATCAGCAGCAAACCGTTTCAACGGTTGTCCCTTGCTTTCCCTATCGAAACCGTTAAAACGGTTTCTCAACAATGTGATTATCTTTTCCACCGGGCTGAAGCCCGGTGTGAATGAGAGGGCTCTTGAGGCAAAGCAAGGACGTGAAGTATCCACCAACTTCCGTTGGTTGGATTAGAATGAATGTGGTTTGGATTTTTATAGATAGAATCTGCACAATCCACCGACTGGCGTCGGTGGGATTTTCTGATTTTGTGCAAGTACCTTTTGCGCGCTTCCCGCCTCCTACAACTTTGAAGGGATCAGGAGCGGAAGCTACAAATTTGTCTGGTCTCCCTTTGCCTACTTTGCGCCTTGCGTGAAATTTACTTCGGTATGCGTCTTGCCATCCATAATCAACTTCGGTGACGAGCATCATGATACAAAGGTACCGGGAAAAGGTCTGCAAACATGCGGACCAGCGTCTACGCCTATCCGATCCATTAAATCCAGCCATCGCGGTCCAACGCTTACGCTGTTTCCTAAAACTTGAAGATGAGCGCTTACGGATGGCAATCCGCAGCGGCGCATCAGGACGCTGGTTGTCGGAGGCCCGTTGCTTCGTCCTCGACATCGTTGTTCAGCACGCTTTTCGTGACGCGGGATTACCTTCACACAACGTCACAGCCTTGGAAAAGGCAAAGAGCGCTTTTGCTGTCGTCGCGCTCGGTGGCTATGGCCGCGGAGAGCTTGCGCCGTTTTCTGATCTCGACCTGCTGTTCATACACACTGGAATCCGGACCGCGCAGGTACAGGAATCGATGGAAAGTATGTTACGCCTGCTCTGGGACTCGGGGCTGACTGTCGGTCACAGTTTTCGCACAGTCAAAGAATGCATTTCCGCTAGTCGATTGGATGTTCATCTGGCAACGGCGTTGACTAATACTCGACTACTCGCCGGAAGCTCTTCCGTGTACGACTGTCTTACGGCTGCCCTGGAACGTGATCGCCGCAAAAAAAGCACTTTCATCGACGCCGTTCTTAGAGAGCGCGCCGAACGGTACGCAAAGTTTGGCGACGTCGTTTGTTTGCAGGAACCCAACGTGAAAGAGAGTGCCGGGGGTTTAAGAGATCTGCACAGCGCAGTTTGGACTGCAAACAGAGAATACGGATGCAAAACCGTTAAAGAACTCCGTGACCATAATTTAATATCCAAAGAGGAACAGGAAATTACCGAACGCGCTTACGACTTTTTATTACGTGTTCGTTATCAGGTCCACCTGCTGGCAGGTCGCAAGGTGGATCGTCTGTCACTCGATCTTCAGCCTGCGTTGGCACGTGAATTTGGCTACACCTCAGATACCCAACTTGAAGCCTCCGAAAAGTTCATGCGCGATTACTACAAACGCGCACTGGATCTCTATCTCGTGGCGGATGCCGTGATGGCGCGTTCGGCGGAACGTAACAAACGTCCTTCGCGGTGGATTGCAAGGGATCGCCGCGTTTCACTTAACGAACTCTTCTCAATCGACGATGGAAAACTTCAACTCGATGGCGATCCAACAGGTTTTGCCGTGAATCCGCATTTGATGTTTGATGCGTTCGCTTTGGCTCAGGCTGCGAACGTCTCGCTCGGCCATGATCTTAACGAAGCAATTCGAAGTAGCCTCGATTCGATCGGGCGAAAGTTTCGGTGTTCCGTCGAAGCTTCTGAGGCGTTTATGAAACTGCTGCGACGTCCTGGCCGCGTGGGACGCGCGCTGAGATTAATGCATCAAGTCGGTTTCCTGGGACGCTACCTGCCCGAGTTTGGTCGTATCAGTCTGCTCATTCAACACGATCTTTATCACCACTACACCATCGATGAGCACACTCTCAGGGTCATAGATGCTCTGGACGAATTGCATAACGGCGAGGACAGTCGCCGAGCCAATCTGCGTTCGGTCTTTCAAGAGGTAAACGATCCGGCGCTCTTGTATCTTTCACTTCTGCTTCACGACATCGGTAAAGGTCAGGGTCCTGGCCACGTCCCGCGCGGAGTGAAGATCGCCGAACGAATATGCGGCAGGCTACAACTTAGTAAACACGACGCTGTTAAAGTCGTCTCCCTGGTTGCGCACCACATAACTATGGCTCACATCTCGCAGCGGAGGGACTTAACCGAACCACACGTAGCCGCTCAATTCGCAGCTGAGATGGCAACAGTTGATCAGCTCAACATGTTGTTGCTGCTGACTTACTCTGACATGAACGGAGTCGGCCCTGGCGTTTGGAGTGAGTGGAAAGGCCATCTTCTCTGGGACCTTTATGAGCGTACACGCAGTCATCTGGTTGAGGCGGAAACTCCAGCGCGCGGTCCTGCGCAGCTCGCGGAGTTGAAAGAGAAGGTTCTGAGTGGGCTAGACGGGCATTTCCCTCGCAGTGTCGTCGAACGACATCTGGCGTTGCTTTCCGATCGTTACTTGCGAACCACCATACCCGCCGCAGCAGCGCAACATCTCCGTTTAATCGAGGGTCTCGATAAAGACGGTTTTCGTTGGCACCGCGTGCAACATGGAAAAACGATCACTGAGCTAACAATCTGTGCGCGCGATCGCCACGGCTTGTTCGCGGATATCGCGGGAACGTTAACCACGCAGGGCATAGAAATACTCAGGGCCGAGATAAACACGCGTGAAGACGGAATTGCCATCGATGTTTTTATCTTGCGTGCGGCAACAACACACCAGGCAATCGAAGAGAGCAGATGGTTGAAGATTGAAAAGGCTCTGCGCGCCGCGATTGCCGGGGAGGCTGATGTCGCGGCACTGGTGGAGAAGTGGCAAACCAGGCATGCGCCCCGCCGGCGCGTCGAACCAACTAACACCCGTCACAAGAAGTTGGCCCATGTCGCTTGCGATAACAAGGCTGCGCAGGAGGCAACTGTGGTTGAAGTACGCGCCTCGGACGAGGTTGGACTGGCCTACAAGATTGCCAGCGTGGCAACCGCACTGGGGCTGGAGATCAGCTATGCCAAAATCACTACTGAGAAGAGCGACGCGTTTGATGTTTTCTACGTGACTGACGGCGATGGAGTCAGACTTTCTGAAGAGGCGATGCAAAAGCTCGAAGAGTCAATGTTGGAAAAGCTTTCGAACCGGAATCAACCTGGGGTGTCGCCGAAACAACTACCGCGACCACAAAGCCATCCACAGATTTCGCAGATTACCTAAACAAAATCTGTGTAATCTGTGGACGGTTTGTTTTCATTCACAATGCCGCTTCGCCGCGCTCACCGGTGCGGATGCGAATCACGTCATCCAACGCAGTTATGAAAATCTTTCCATCACCAAATTTCCCGGTGCGCGCTGTTCTGGTAATTGCATCCACCACGCTGTCTTCAATATCTTCCGGCACTATCACCTCAATCTTTATCTTCGGTATGAACTCAATCTGGTATTCAGTTCCGCGATAGGTTTCCGTATGCCCCTTCTGTCGACCAAATCCCTGCACCTCGCCAATCGTCATCCCAGCAACACCAATCTCCTGCAGGGCATTTCGAACCGCGTCCAATAAGTGGGGTCGAATGATCGCTTCGATCTTCTTCATCTGATTTGTCTCCTCATAACCTCATCTACCATTACCTTCTTTCTTCCCAAAGACCATTTCAAGAGCGGCGGAGTTATCAACGTCGTCGTAATCACCATAAGAACAATGGCGCCGAAGGTTGCGCTGCCGACCACAGGTTCATTGATTCCCTGGAGATTGGGTAGGTAAAGCGTGGCGCCAATTCCGGCGAGGATTAATCCCACTTCCCCACGCGGGATCATGCCAAATCCGATCGCCACGCGATTAATATTCCTTTCAAAGGCTGCGAACGAACAAACCTGTTTACCAATGATCGCAGCTCCTATCAGCGCCGCGGCAAAAAGAATCAAATCGGCGCGGGCAAACGCTCTCAAGTCGACTCTTAATCCCATTAACACGAAGAAGAGCGGTACCAGCAATGAACTTACCGGGGCGAGTAGTTGTTCGAGGCGAAGCTCTTCACGACTGCGAAACGACTCAAAGTGCGCTTCATCGAGTACAAGTCCCGCAGCAAACGCTCCAACTATCGGCGCTAGTCCAACAACAGAAGCAATCCAGGCAAGCAGGAAACAGAAGGAGATCGAAAGTGCCAGCAACACACCGTTTCCCTGAAATCGCCCGGCGTGGTGAAAAACTTTTGGCACGAGATAATGGCCCACGAGAATCGAGCCGATCAGAAAACAGACCGCCTTCAATGCAATCAAAGCCACGTCGAGCACTGCCAGCGAAGTTCCGTTTTGCACTGCCTTAATTGCCCCAGCGATCACAGCCAGTATTAACAACCCCAATACATCATCGATTACTGCGGCGCCCAAAATGATTCGAGCCTCGTGTCGCGACAGCTGCCCAAGGTCTTTCAATACGCGCGCCGTGATACCGACACTGGTGGCACACAAAGTTGCTCCGATGAAGATGTGTTCGAGTTGCGAGCCGTCCGGAATAAAATAGACGGCCACGGCCCAGCCAAGCAGGAAGGGTGCAATCACGCCGGCAACTGCGACCGCGAGTGACGACCAACCCACTTCCATCATCTCTGCCACATTTGATTCCAGGCCAACCTCGAAGAGGAGAATAATGACGCCAAGTTGAGCCAACGCCCCGATGATCTCGTTTGTTTTGAGAAACTCAGCACCGTTGAAGCCAATCAAGCTCAGGTTGGCAACCAGAATCCCGCCGAGTAGTTCGCCAAGTACTGCTGGCTGGCCAGCACGTTCGAACAACTCGCCGGACAGTTTTGCAACGGCTAACATCGCAGCAATGCCAACCAGGACCATTGGTTCAAGTCCATGGTTTGTCTCACCAATCGTCATTGAGTTGTTCCGGCGTGAAGAATGTTTCCTGGCCCATAAAATGTTCGAGGCCTACCCTCGTGAGTAAGCCTTTTGAACATTGGAGAGTAATGGTTAGCAGGACCCTTCTCTCCCCTTAAGCTATGCTGGTTTGAGCCTTCGCAGGAATGATGTCTTCCAATATTGCTGGTTCCTCGGTTTCAACCTCAGCCGATCCCAAAGCTACCTGGGGACGCAAGGTGAAATCCGGATAGGCAAGCACTCCTACCTCGCCCAGATCAAGTCCCTCGAGTTCTTCTTCCGCAGAAACTCGATTCCCCAACACTTTGTCCGCAACCTTGAAGAAGACAAAGAATGAAGCAAATATGAAAATCGCGCAGGTCGCGGTTCCAATCGATTGGGCGATTAACTGACTGAAGCCACCGCCATAAAGCAGACCAATTACCGGCGTCGCCACTCCGTTAAGTCCCGCTCCGTAAGAACCATCTGCAAAGAGACCAACGGACAGCACACCAAACGCTCCATTCACTCCGTGTACACTGATCGCTCCGACGGGATCGTCGATCTTCAGTTTGTGCTCAACAAAATAAACACTGCCAACCAGCAATGCACCGGCAATGAGTCCTATCACCACCGCGCCAAAACTGGTTACGAAAGCACAGGGAGCAGTGATAGCCACTAATCCAGCCAGCATGCCGTTCGCCATCAACCCCAGATCCGGTTTACCAAACCATTTCTGCGCAACCAGCATTGATGAAAATGCGCCGCCGGCCGAAGCGAGCATGGTGTTGACGGCAATAACGGAGATGCGCAGGTCTGTACCAGCGAGTGACGATCCGGCGTTAAATCCAAACCAGCCGAAAGCCAGGATGAAAACACCGAGAAGTGCCATCGGCATGTGGTGGCCCGGTATAGCGTTGACCCTTCCGTCCTTCCCATATTTGCCGATACGTGGACCAAGGACAATCGCACCCGCGAGTGCTGCAACACCTCCGACCATGTGAACCACGGAAGACCCTGCATAGTCTACGTGACCGTGCCCCAATCCAAACTGAGCACCGAGTTGTGACAGCCACCCGCCGCCCCATACCCAATTCCCAAAAATCGGATAAGCAAACATCGACATGAAGAAGCAGTAGACGACAAATGATCCCCATTTCCAACGTTCAGCGAGCGCTCCCGTCGGAATGGTGACCGCAGTGTCCATGAAAACCATTGCGAACATGAACAAAGTAAACACGCCAACGTCATATGAGTCACCGCGGAGAAAGATTCCCTTCTGCCCGAAGATGTTCAGTGTGTGACCTGCGATTTCAATCGAAAACGCCGAAGTCAGCGGTGCGGTGCCACCGAGTGCTGCGACTGCGCCAACGCCGCCCATCATCAACGCAAAGCCACAAATCCAGAACCCCAGCATGCCCAGCGGGTAACACATGAAGTTCATGGCCATGGTGTGAGCCGCGTTTTTCGCGCGCGTGAAGCCGGTTTCAGCTAATGCAAAGCCCGCCTGCATGAACATGACGAGGAAACAGGCGATCAGTGTCCAGACGAAGTTTATTGAGATATTCGCGTGGCCGACTGCATCAGCTAACTCTTGCGCGGTTGGTTCACCAGGCTTTGCGGCCGAGATTGAACCGGCATTGCCGGTGCCCGAGCCTGTCGGATCGCCGGCCATTGCTACCAGCGGTAACGCCAGCAGAATAATCAGGACCGTCGCTGCAATAACAACCTGTCGAGATTTGGTTTTCTCACTCATCGTAGTTTCGGCTCCTCAATGTTGACGTTTGCAAGTCTTCGCCTGAAACGATCCACTTCAGGAAACGCTTGCGGTTGGAGATTCGCCACCAGTCTCAACAATCGTCGTGCCATTTGATTTAAGAAACGAGTCTTGCTGCTTTTTGCGGGATTACTTAGTGGTTAAGGGTAATAGTGTCGATTGGAAAAACGTGAGGCGCCTCAGGCCACCAGACATATTTGTAGCTCTGAGCAGTCGAACCGACATTAATGTCGCCCATGCGCTTAAGGTAATCTGGAGGTGGAAGGACAAATTATCTCGCGCAAGCCGCAAAGCGCGTCAGGCGATACCGCGACACTACATTTTCGTAGCCAACTCAGGAGTTAAACACAAAATGGTATTTTAGCCGCGGATGACTGTATATCCCGCGTTAGAATGTCTCAACGTCAAACTAACCGAATCTTTCCGGGCCATAGACTTTTGCAGCATTGTGGGCGCTTCCATCTACATCTGGTGGTCCAGATGCCATCGTAAATAATTCAATGGTTCAGTGACTCATTATTTTTCAATGATCCGATGATTCATTGATTCCAATGACTCAATCTTTTAGCGGAGTGACACTCAGCGTCCCAGTGGGGATTGTCACATCCGTGTCCCTGTATACATAAACCACAAAACGCATGCCTTCAGGCAAAACGGCATCGCCTCCCCGTTTGAAGGCACCGCCTATCACTCCAATTGCAGCGGCCGGTGGAAACAGCGCGCCAAGCACTATGGCACGTGCGGCCACTTCGCCACCATGACTGATTCCCCGGATGCGGTTGCGATTATCCGGAGAGTCCTTACTTATCTGCACAGGGATGCGCGAAAGGTCAACGGCAATCACGTCTGTCATTATCCATGAAAGCTTCCCGGCTTTGCCCCACCGGCCGCCGCGTTTCGCTTCGACAACTCGGCCAGTTACTAGTGCATCCTTTTCAATAACGGTCACGTCCTCGATCCTAATCGGGACCAGTACTCGAAAGCTCAAGTAATCGTTGGGCCTCACATTAACCGAGCGCACGGTGTGTATCGCTTCGATCTCTAAGGACGTGCCGGCGGGGACCTTCACCTTGCGCTTGTCCTGGGTCGAGACTGCAGAAGATTCGGTTGATCGTTCTGACTCCTGGATGACTTTTGTGGCTCCAGGTTCTTGCGGTGCCGCCTGAGCCTGGACCGTAAGCTGACAAAGGCAAATCGCAAACACTGCGATAAGAAGACTTTTCACGACGTTTGACTCCGCAGGAGGGATTCGGACCGGCTCGAATGGGGCAACTCCAATGCCGCATGATGCACCGATCAACGTGGTCAGCAACTGGAGCGCG
Source organism: Pyrinomonadaceae bacterium (assembly GCA_036003745.1). Classification (GTDB taxonomy): domain Bacteria; phylum Acidobacteriota; class Blastocatellia; order Pyrinomonadales; family Pyrinomonadaceae; genus PSRF01. The sequence continues at coordinate 26,028 of DASYSD010000089.1, read as the reverse complement.
GATGTGAGGCGGTGATGGTCGCAGTCAGGGCATGTTTATGACAGCTACGCTAAACCCCGCAAAAGCGAACGAGAAGTCGGCGAAAGCTTGAGAACTTCCGGAGCTCCTTTAAGACGACGGGCGAGCTCCGTCGCAACCTTGTTACGCCAACGCTGAGACCGAGAAAGAGCCGCAACGTGGCGATCATATGCAGCTTGATCTGCAAAGCGCATAAACCAAACAAAGACGTGTTCGCCCTCGCGCACTGGTAGTGAGGGAAAATTGTTAGCGCTGTTCTCAGTCAGAAAATACGCCTCGACTGTAACGCCGGTAGCTGTCATCACCGGCTTGAAGTTGTGTTCAAAAAAGTCAACAAAGTCCTGGCTAGCAGGTGCACTGAAATAATAAATAGTAGCGATCACGAGCCCCCTATCTACTTCGTTGCTGCCAGGCTGAGGGCGGTCACTTTTTCTAATTGAGAAGCCGGACGTCGGAAGCGCTGGGCGCAAAAGCAGAACATTGGCAGCATCGATCATAGTAGCGTTGGCTGCTCGACTATGCATTTTCCAGACTGGGCCTCGGTAGAATTCCGTCAGTGATCGAGCGCGCGAAGGCATATCAGGAAAGCCTCTTAGCCAGACAAAGCGGTCCGGTTTATCGAGGTCTCGGAATTGACCTATGATGCTCATGCCTACCGCTTCCTGTGTTTCGACGAACTCTCGGTCGAAGAGATCGATCAGCACATCTCTTTTTCCAGGATAAAGCGTGTATTGCCTGAGCTCCAGGATTGGACAGCAAACCTGTTGCAGTTGTGAACTTTGCAATTGTTCCGTGTGGTTGGTAGTTCTAATTATCAGCGGTTCCTTCATTGCAGGTGCTCGCTTACCTGAAGCAACAAGCAAAAAGATTGTGATGGCGACAGCGAGACAAAGTTGCAAACGGTAGCGCATGATCATCCCTTTCAAAATGACTCCACATGGTTGATAAGTCGCGGAGCTTTACAGAAAATTGCCATCTTCTCAATAACCAATTCCCGACAAAACGCATAGACCAATTTCATACAGAGGCTTGAAAAATATTCTTGACATAGTGTTTATATGACACTATATTAGTGTCCGCTAGACACTAATGGAGGCACGAGAATGTTAAGCTTCATGAAGGTCCCGCCAACCACCTATGTTCTGCTGTACAAACATGGCAAGATCATGCGCGAGGGTGCAGGTCTCTCCTTTATTTACTATGCGCCGACGTCCACGATCGTAGCCATTCCGATGGCCAGCGCCGATATTCCATTTGTTTTTCAGGAATCAACAACTGACTTCCAGTCCGTTACCATCCAGGGCCAGCTAACGTACCGCGTCGCCGACCCCAAGCGCCTCGCCTCCCTGCTCGACTTCAGCATCGACAGGCATCACACCTATTATTCCGAGGACCCACGCAAGTTGCCTGAGCGGCTTATCCACACTCTGCAGACACTGACACGCGCAATCACACAGAGGTTAGTTCTTAAAGACGTTCTGGTCAGTTCAGACGCCATTGTCATGGAAGCGTTGGCCAAGTTAAGAGGGTCCGAAGCGGTTTCAGCTTTGGGAATTGAGATCTTAAGTCTGTCGATTCTTGGCATTCGGCCGACCCCCGAAACAGGTCGCGCCTTGGAAGCAGAAGCTCGGGAAGCACTACAACGACGCGCAGACGAAGCGATTTATGCTCGCCGCAATGCCGCGGTAGAGCAGGAAAAACTCATCAAGGAAAGTGAGCTAAACACCGAAATTGCCGTCGAGGAAAAGAAACGCCAGATTCGCGAGACGCAAATGGCGGCGGAGATAGCAGTTGAAGAGCAGAGAGCACAGTTGATAGACCGCCGAGTAGCCAACGAGCGCAAGAATGCGAACAGCCGCGCTTACACGCTGACGCAAACTCTCAAGCCATTGCGTGATATCCATTGGAAAACCCTGATGATGCTCGGCTGAAAGAACGCAGATCCGAAGGCGATGGTTGCCCTCGCATTTCAAGAGATGGCCGAAAACGCGCAGAAGATTGGAGAACTCAATGTGTCTCCAGATCTCCTGAAATCATTGGTCGGTACGGCCGGGAAATAAACGTGTACAAGAAGCTCATCATCGTAACGCGCAAGACACGACTACAGGAACTCGTCGAGCGCTTCAACACTCGATCTCAGGCGAGGTTTTACATTGAGCACGCTGGTGGCGACTTTAATGATTACGAACGCGAAGACGATGTCTATCGCTCATCGTGGGAAGTGCTTCGCCGCTCCCTGGATTTCGAAATGCCGCAGCAATTGGTTGACCGTATCCTTGTCCCCACTTTCCAGTTTCAGCAGGAGGATTTAATTGTAACTCTCGGACAGGATGGACTCGTCGCAAACACGGCGAAATATGTGGGGGTGCAGCCGATCGTTGCAATCAACCCGCAGCCTGAAAGATTCGATGGCATACTATTGCCTTTTCTTCCAGATCAGGCACGGGCAGCAGTAGGTAAGGTCATTGAGGGAAAGGCAAGAATCCGCGAAGTTACCCTGGCCGAGGTAAAGCTTCAGGATGGCCAACGTTTGCTCGCCTTTAACGATGTCTTCATCGGCGCACGGAGTCACGTGTCTGCATTGTACCGGATCAACCAAGGCACGAAATCCGAGATTCAATCTTCCAGCGGTGTGCTTGTATCGACTGGTGCGGGATCAACAGGCTGGCTGTCATCGGTCTTCAACATGGCTTCTCGTGTCGCAAGTTTTTGTGGGGGCACTGCCGTCAAGCCCATTCGAATGCCGTGGGAAGATCGGCGGCTCGTCTATGTGGTGCGTGAACCATTCGTGAGCCGTCACTCCCAGGCCAACCTCGTGGCTGGAATGGTTGAGGCGGGACAAGAACTCATGCTCGAATCCCTCATGCCATCGGGAGGAGCGATTTTCAGTGACGGGATGGAAGCCGATTTTCTTGAATTCAACTCCGGAGCAATTGCTTTAGTGAGAGCAGCCGAGCAGCGCGCTCGCCTCGTAGTGTCATGAAACCCATTATGCAAGTCACAGTAGATGTCGTTATCTTCACGATTCAACAAGGAGTTCTCAAAGTACTACTCGTAAAGCGGCTAATTGATCCCTTCATTGGACAGTTTGCCATACCAGGCGGTTTCGTTCTCGAAGATGAGGATCTGGAGCAAGCTGCCGAGCGGGAGTTGAGAGAAGAGACAGGTGTTTCAGATGTTTACCTCGAACAACTCTATTCATTCGGTAAGCCTGATCGCGATCCACGCGGTCGAGTAGTCACGATCGCATATTTCGCACTCATCTCAGCGGATCGAACGCTGAAGGCCGGCACTGACGCTGCAGAAGCGGCGTGGTACCCCATGGATGATCTCCCGCCGCTTGCGTTCGACCATGCGATGATTCTTAACTACGCTCTGGAACGACTACGCAATAAACTCGAGTACACCACGGTGGGGTTCCAGTTGCTCCCCGAGAAATTCACTCTCACTGAATTGCAGGAGGTCTACGGAGCAATCCTGGGGAAAAAATTAGACAAGAGAAACTTCCGACGCAAGATGTCGGTTCTTAAAATCTTAAAGCCCCTTCGCGAATACCGGCGAGGTGGTCAGAGACCAGCACAACTTTATCGTTTTGTCGCCACTCGTTTCGAGAAACTCAAGGACAAAGGGATCTTGTTCCCGTTCTGAGTCTTTTCTGATTCGTCAGTTGAAAAAACGGGTGTGCTTATAACTTCCACGTGAGTCTCGCAGGTACAAACCAGATGCTTGTTCGTGACGAGGTTGAGAATGCTGTTCGCCTGCAGGACTGCGGCTACCAGCTGCTCAAATGGTTGGAAAAGGCGTTGCGGGACGGGTTCATCACACCGGAGGCTGCGGGGACGTATGCGACGTCTGAGGATGCCGCGTATTCATGGCTCGACAAGCATTATTGGAACCTACCGGATAGCGCGCGACCTGAACGATCTGATCTCCGGGCCTTCAGCAACTTCTTCTCCACTTATTTGGACTGCACATTTGATCTGGATGCCAAACCAGGTGAGCGCCTTTACTCGCCGGATGCCCACTGCTTCTGCCCCATCTGTAGTTGGATGGTTCAGAAACCACACCTCCGACCCAAGAAGGTAGACGCCGGCGACAAAAAGGTTGCTGAGAAGATGAAAAGAACTTTTCTGCTTCGACTCGCAGAAGCTCGTGGGATCTCAGTTACCGACGAGATGCTGGACGACATGCTCCAAGATCCGAACCTTCGTGAATCAGTCGGTCTCTGCACTTACGCTGCGGATCTCCTGCAGCGCCTAAAAGGCAGAGCAGTCGGTGCGGCTTCTTTGGCACTTTGGCGGGCCTTTGCGTGGACACCACAGGGCTCTCCCAAAAAGGGCTTCGTCTTAACCACTGACCAGATCATGATCGCCCAGGACGTTCTTACCGAACGACTATCTAAGTCTCAGGCTGGTGGCTCGGGCCCGAGATAAGTTGCCTATAGAAATCCCCTCCAAAAGACAAGTCGCAAGCACACAGCGCTCTGAGCTCCTAGTTAATACATATGTGAACCGGTCGTCTATTCAAGAAATACAGCGCCCATTCTGGATCGTGCCAACCAATTAGCGCGGCGGTATTTCCCTTAGTTTTAGCAACTCTGACAGTGTGTCCTCAGTCGGTATCGTTCTCGTTGTCCTCCAATCCAGCTCTCATCTCCTTTACTAACTGAATCAGGTAGGACTCTCGTTGGGATGGGTTGTCCATTACTCACACATGTAATGTTTATCCAGGCAACCTCATAGTACCTGGAAAGGTATTTTATTTCTTCGGAGGTTGGTAGGTGGACCTACAAATCACATGCATAAACAAAACAAACAGACAGGATCCTCATGACCGAATTCATAGGGTTGGTGGCGAGAATGTCGGCCGCCGCTGGAAAAAAATCGCAAACATTTCTAATAGAGGGACGGGTCAACACATTCTAGACTCACCTCAATAGTGCCAGGGCGATTGTCATCCTAGCTGCGCATAATGGCCATGAATACATTAAGACTGAAAACGACGGGCTATATCCGAACAATTTATTTGTCCATTACCTGAGTGTCCATAACATCTCGCAGACTGCTCTTCCTGAGAGGCAAAGTTCATGGCGCCTACGAATATTGCTTTTGGGAGACTCCTGTCGGTATGACAAATTCACCAAGACCGCAAAACAATTGCGGCCAACTCGTGGCAGTGTGCGCATCTTCGCAGTGGAGGTCGGACGGCTCCTGCCCTTCCAGTTCAAATCAAGAGGGTTGCGCAAATGCGTGTTAGTAGTACAATCCAGATTGCATGAAGTGACTGTGTCTTGTCGGCGCCCCTGAAGGTTTCCTTACCAGGTCCGGCAATAAGCTAACGCAGTAGTCAACGCGTTCCAGCCAAGAACTACCATTAGCTGGACTCCCAACCCACAGGAGACCACCCATGGAGATCCCAACTGCAAAGACTAAGCTCAAAAGACTCTTGCTTTCGATAGAGAGAATAGTCTCTCACTCTAAGAATGTGGCTCTGAGCGCAGGACTGCTTACGCTTGTTTCGGGCCAAAGTACTGCTCAAGTCCGAGTTCCAGTCGATCCTAAACTTTCAATCCAGAAAGCAACGATATCTAGATTCGCTTCTAAATATTTGTTGAAGTCGGCTGCGGCCTCACTTTCTAATTTATTCGCACAGCATCGCTCGCATAGCTCGCATCGTTCACATAGTTCACACAGTTCACATGCTTCACATTATTCATCGTCGACTACGCCGTCGCATGCATCGCATTATTCTGCCAGTAGCCCGGCGCCAATCCGCACAGCGCCATCAGTTCCGACATATACTCTTCCATCCACACCACCGGAGACAACAACCTCAACCGTGGTGCTTAGCGATTATTTTGATGACGGCGTGCGAGCAGAGGTGAGGTGGCGCCTGGGTTGTCTGACCGCTCCGCCTGCATTCAATGACTCTGGAGTAATAGTTGTCGAGAAAAATGCAAGCTTAGAGATAACACCCCGATCTGGCGTCTCGGTTCGATCTTATAACGGGTACACAACTCAAAAAGCGTGGGACTTTACCGCTGCTCACGCTCGAGTTGATGTATTTCAAACGACAGAGGGAGCCGCTGATACCATTTTCGCTGTCGGTATCGATAGTAATAATTGGTACGGCTTTGTTGTAGAAAATGGAAAACTGTACCTGCAAAACAAAATCAATGGACGCAAGAACTCTCAAACCTTGCGATACGATCCTACATCACACCGAAGCTGGCGACTTCGTCATGAAGCGTCATTGAATGAGATCCTGTGGGAGACCAGTGCCGATGGAACCAATTGGGAAGTTCTAAGGCGGGCAACACCTGAGATTCCTCTTGAGAGACTCTTCGTGACTCTTGGCGCGGGAACTTACACACCTGAGATAGAACCTGGATTGGCGGCTTTTGACAACTTCCGACTCGTCGTCCACCGATAATATTCTATTTTTGTATGACTACCGCTGACGCTACGTGGATTCACGAGTCGCCGGAAGGCACGCTCAGCATCTTTGTAGATACAAAGATCTACTCGCTTGAGGTTCTATTCCGTACCTGTTACGCCTTCACAGATAGGTGCTATTTGTTTTTAGAACCGTCTGACGATCCACAGATCATTGCTGTTCGGTTTGCAAGCAAAAGCTCGGACGGTGCTCTATCGATAACTGCGGCTGAATTTTCCAACGAACTTGTGAATCAACGTGTGCGCTTAGATATCGCCAACGAAACAAGATCAATAAGAGAATTGATCGTAGCTCAAGCATTCGCTGAAGCAGACTTGCTCGACCGATCAGATTCTGAAGCAAGCTGTGTAGACGACCCGCGAGGTATTAACACCAGGAAATGACTGTCACGGTCGATCTGTTCCAACAAATATATCCGCATCACTGTATTGAGTCAGCATGTGATGCATTCTCACATCTCGCTGACATAAAGCTCTTTCCACAGTCAGAAAGTTCTGTATCGGTTCGGATTTCTACCGCGGGCAGTGAGACGCTGATAATGCACGAGTTTCTTAACTACCTGCTCATTCTCTCAATCGAGCAATTTCTTAACGACAAAATACCCTCTGCATGAATCAGAATCGGTTTACCCAACGTGAAAGCTATCACCGGTCAGCAGGGTATCGCTTTCTGCCATTTCAGTTTCTGCAATTCGATAGTGACCGAAAGATCTTGGTGAATGAAGTTGGTGAGTATCTTTTTCTTGAGAATTCAGTGTTTGAAGATTTTGTTGGACGCACTTTGAACTCGAGCTCTAACACCTATCTCGATCTTAAAGGGAAACACTTCTTATTCGACTCGACGTCGGCTGCTCCATTCGAGTTGCTGGCGACAAAGTATCGCACTAAAAGAGCGTTTCTGGCCGGCTTTACAAAGCTGCATATTTTTGTTGTCTCACTACGATGTGAACATTCGTGCCCTTACTGCCAAGTGTCACGTGTGAGTGCCGATCGCACTCTTTATGACATGAGCGCTGAGACTGCGAGGCGTGCTCTCGATTTAGTGTTTCTTTCACCTGCATCTGACTTGAAGATTGAGTTTCAAGGTGGCGAACCGCTCTTGAACTTTGAGCGAATCGTGCAGATAGTGAAGGCGGCTAAGGATCGTGCCTACGATACTGGAAGACAGGCCCAATTCGTTATCACGACAAACCTTGCATTAGCAACAGACGAGATCCTCACATTCTGTCACGATAATAATGTCGTGCTTTCCACTTCCCTCGATGGACCAGCATTCATTCACAATAAAAACAGACCGCGTCCGGGAAACAATAGTTATGAGCTAACGTTACAGAACCTTCAACGAGCTAGAGAGATCTTAGGCTTTGATCAGATCGCGGCCATTATGACAACGACTCGTCTTAGTCTGTCGCATCCTCGTGAGATTGTCGACGAATACGTATCGCAGGGGTTTCAGTCCATTTTTCTGAGAGCGTTGAGCCCGTATGGCTTCGCAGTGAAGACAGTGAAATCAATCGGCTATTCAACTGACGAATTTCTGGCGTTTTACAAAGAAGCTCTAGACTACATTATTAAACTGAACTTGAATGGCACTCACTTAGTAGAAACGTATGCTCAAATTCTACTGACGCGAATATTGACTCCGTTTACTACCGGCTACGTCGACTTGCAATCTCCATCCGGTGCAGGTATCGGCGTTGCCGTGTACAACTACGATGGCGATGTCTACGCGTCCGATGAGTCGCGTATGTTAGCCGAGATGGGGGACCTGCAGTTCAAATTAGGCAATGTCCACACTGATTCGTATGCGGATATTTTTGGCGGAGAGCTGTTGCGATCGCTTGTCACTTCCTCGTGTGTCGAATCGATGCCTGGATGCGCAAACTGTGCGTTCCAAAGTTTCTGCGGCGCAGATCCTATATTCAACTACGCTACGCAATCAGATATGGTTGGTCATATACCTACAAGCGACTTCCACAAAAAGAACTTCTTTATCATTAAGTACCTGTTAACACTCTACGAAGCCGATCCGGCAATTCGTAAACTCTTTTGGGCCTGGGTACATAATATTCCGATCAATCAATTCCAAAAATATGAGGTGACGGCTTGAGGCTTCATGCTATTGGTCGTTCGGGTGGACTGCCGCATCCCGTGATCGGTCGAATTACTACCTCATTGCTTTCCTCGGCGGCTTCACGTCGCGATTCAGTACTGTTCTGGAAGGCAGTCGATCCTCCAGCAGATACCGATGGCTACTTAGCGGTACTAACACCTCACAAAAATCCTATGTGGCAGACAAGGGTGCCGCTCGTACACTCGCTTTCACATTTGGATTATCTAAGTGATGGCGACGTGGTCCACGTCGCTCGCGATGGATTCGTAAGAACGCTCTACCGCAGAGACTCTCGACACAACTTCATCTTATTCACTGACCAGTGCAATAGCTATTGCCTGATGTGCTCTCAGCCTCCTAAGCCGATTGATGATTCAAATCGGTTATGGGAGCACTATAGACTGATAGATCTAATTGACGTAAATACGTCTGCACTCGGAATCACCGGCGGCGAACCGACTCTTTTTGCAGACGACTTCATTAGATTCATTGACTATTGTAAAGCCAGGCTCCCAAACACCGCGCTCCATATACTTACGAATGGGCGCATGTTCTACTACCGACGGTTCGCGGAACAACTCGGTCAGATTGCCCATCCCGACCTCATGCTTGGCATTCCGCTATATTCAGACATTGACTCCGAACATGACTTCATCGTTCAGGCAAAAGGTTCTTTTGAAGAAACCCTGATAGGATTACATCATCTTGGTCGTTACAACGTACCAATTGAGATTCGGATCGTTGTCCACAAGCAAACCTATAAAAGGCTCCCCCAGGTTGCAGATTTTATTTCGAGGAATTTTCCATTCGCGGCCCATGTTGCTCTCATGGGACTTGAGCTAACTGGCTTTACTAATCAGAACATCAACCAACTGTGGATCGATCCTCACGATTACCAGCCGGAACTCTCAAAAGCAGTTGAGAGTCTATCGTGGTCCGGGTTGCACGTCTCCATTTACAACCATCAACTCTGCGTTCTCGAACCCAAATTGTGGCCCTATGCAAGGAAATCGATCTCCGATTGGAAAAATAGCTACGTTGAGGAATGCAACGATTGTCTGCGGAAAGAGCAATGCGGAGGATTCTTTCAATCTGGCTTGTTAAAGCGGAGTGCATTCATTTCGCCGATTCGAACGCCTACTCAGAAATCTGTAACGTAAATAAATGTGAATGCTACGTTAAAAAAGCCAAAGCGCAAAACACTAATGGACGAAGAACAGATCGCAACTAGAAATCAATCAAAGCTCACTTATTTACAGTGTCTCATCTTGGTATTGAGCATTTATGTGCTGGTCGCTCTTTTCATCCAAAGAGCCTTCGTGCTTTCACCCGAAACAAACGTTCTGCTGGATAGAATTGATTTCGCTATCTGTCTAATCTTTATTTATGACTTCTTCGTCAGGTTATATCGCGCGGAATCAAAAACATCGTTCTTGAAATGGGGATGGATCGATCTCGTTTCAAGCATCCCAATGTTCGACTTCCTTCGATGGGGACGTCTGGTCAGAATCATTCGAATTCTTAGAATACTCCGCACGTTTCGTTCGACCAAAATACTTGTTCACTATTTATTCCGGAATCGGGCAAAAGGCACATTTGCGACTGTGGCACTGATATCCATCGTGCTGGTTATCTTCTCGTCAATCGCGATCCTACACTTCGAGGACTTACCGGAATCAAACATTAAGACACCTGCTGACGCAATGTGGTGGGCTTTCGTAACGATAACAACAGTCGGCTACGGAGATAAATTTCCAGTTACGCACGAAGGACGGATCATCGCCGCCGTTTTGATGACTGCGGGCGTCGGCCTGTTCGGTACGTTTACTGCGTACGTGGCAACCTTCTTCTTAGAGGCTGAACACAAGAATGAAGAGAGTGAGATACGGCAACTGATCACAGAAGTCCGTCTATTAAAAGCCAAAGTGGAGGCAATCGAACGTGGGCTTAACGATTAACCCGGGTTAATAGCGGGCGATGCGATGTGGCACACAGTATTCTTATCGAAACGGACCCTGCCTATGACAATGAAACCTATTCTCCACATTTCGAGTGACACGCATAACGAGAATTATTCTTGACCGCTTTTCAGCCTTTCTTGCAAGATGGATTGGCGAGTTGAACCGATCCTGATTTCCTTCGCTCCACGAATCTTCACCTGATCGAATTTCCAAAGGAGTGTTATGAGTTCACAGGAAACTTACTTTCCACCGCCAACCCATGGATTACCCTCGATCTGGCAAAGCAAGTCAGTTCTCGTAATGACCAAGCAAGCTCAATTGCCGGATCGCTGTGTTAAATGCAATGCGCCAACGCATCATAAACTCAAACGCAATCTCCGTTGGCATCATCCTGCGCTTTACATTTTGATCCTTGGCGGCTTCTTGTTTTATTTGATTCTCGCTCTGGTATTGAGTAAGACAGCAACCATAAACGTAGGGCTCTGTGAAACTCATTCCGCGGCACGAAAAAGAGACATTCTCATCACGTGGATCCTCGTGTTGCTGTCGATTGTCAGCTTCTCTTTTGCAGTAGCGATGGAGGAGATGAGCGTGTTCTTCATCGGTTTGATGTTATTTTTGGGCGCGGTGATTTACGGAATAGTTAAGGCAAGAGTAGTTGCGCCTCAAAAGATCGACGACCAGTACGTTTGGTTGACCGGCGTAACCCCCCAATACCTCCAGCAGTTCCCCGAGTGGTCGAGAGCGAGTTGATGGGCAGGTTGTCTGACGCCTTTTAGCCACGGGTTTCCTATGCGGATTAAGAGCGCGGTGTAACGGTGTGAAACTACCTGTTAAAGTGGAAGTCTACTTCATCTGCAAGGAGCGTGTTCACAGCCACAGCCTATTTCGAGGACGCCCGACTTCTCAGCATTCTCACAGTACTCGCTGCAATACTTATCATCACCTTCCACCTTACAGTCACACACTCCGTGTGCACATCTTTTATTCTCTGCCATACAGCTACCGTGCCTTCCGGATCATTCCTTTTTTGACTCGTCTCTAATGCTAGAACCATAGAATGGGGTGGTCAAGAGCCCTCGAATCACCCCGGCAAGCGACTAACTACTTAATACGCGTGAACACAAGGCGCATCGCTAACTGCTCTTTCTTTCCGGGGGGTGTAAAGTAAAGATCAAAGACGTGACGATCGTTGCTTTCGATGCGGATGACTGTACGCTGTCCTACCGGCTTCCCTACGGTCTGCTCGTTGACTATGCCCTGATCAGTGAAGCTACCGGTTAACTCGATTGTCGTTTGTTCACCAGACGCGGACTTCCCGAAGTAGATCATCATCGGGACTCGCGGAGCGATGGTCACCCATTCATAGCGGCGATCGAGATTGCTGTAACCCAGCCAACCCCGGCGCCAGTAAGGCTGTCCCTCAACTGTGCCTTCCGTCGTGTCCTCAATGTACTGTCCATTCGCTACCCAACTCCTGGTGGTGCGAATGTCGCGTGAGACAATTGGCGGCAGGTCCGGACTGCGTCCCATTGTTCCGTAGATACTCATTTCAACTTGCCACGAGCCGATGAGCGGTGTTAGCGCGGCGTGGCCTGCACCTGGAGTCCCTCTCTGCAGCCAGCGTGGTTCGGCCTGCTGAGTTGTGGGTTGCGTTTCGGTGTTTTGGGCCAGAGTAGGAACCGCAAGAAGACCCAACGTTGTAGCAAGCATTATTTGTCTCAAAAATCTGATCATGTATTCTTCCCTTCTGGTACTTGGATAGCTGTGATAGTTGTGTACACGCACTCGAAAGAAACGGCAAGTAATTAAAGATGAAGATTCAAGATGCCTATACGGATTGGTCGGCGACTTACGACTCAGATCGCAATCTGACCAGAGATCTCGATCGCATGGCGACGGAAGCTGCTCTCAAAGGTCAAACGTATCGGAATGTCATCGAGATTGGTTGCGGAACAGGCAAGAATACAGCTCTTCTCACACGAATCAGCAAAAGGATCGTCGCCATTGATTTCTCACCGGGCATGTTGCAGAAGGCAAAGTCGAAAATTCACTCGGAGAATGTTCTGTTTGTTGCGGCCGATTTAACAAAAACCTGGCCTTGCAAAAGTGACTCAGTCAAACTGATTGTTTGTAACCTGGTCCTTGAACACATCGAAGATTTGGCAACAGTGTTTTTGCAAGCATCTCAAGCACTGAATGCGGGTGGTCTATTTTTCATCAGCGAATTGCATCCATTTCGGCAGTACCAGGGTATACAAGCAGTCTTTCGAAACAAGCAGAACGAAGTAAAAATTGCTGCGTTTGTGCATCACATCTCTGAGTTCACAGATTCAGCACTGCAGAATGGATTCTTACTCAGGGAGTTGCGCGAGTGGTGGCATGAAGAAGACGATCGAAACAAGTTTCCCAGGCTTGTAACGTTTATGTTTGAGAAGTCCATCCCTAATCAAGAGTGCCTGTGATAGAATTCGCTGCAATTCTCATGTGCCCAAAACAACTTCTCACTATCGCAATCTTGATCACATGCTCTGTTACGGCCTCTGCACAACAGCAGAGTAAGACTGCAAGCACACCCAAATGACGTGGGCGATCTGTATCTGCTCGGCAACACATACCTCATGGCTCAGAAATACGATGACGCTATCAAGACTTTGAGTCGAGTCCTGGTCCTTCAACCAAACCACACCGACGCGCAAGACAGACTACGCGTGGCGAATGAGCGAAAAGAAATGCTGCCGAAGTTGGACCAGTACAAGCGAGATGCAGCCGAGAACCCGCAACGGTCATCTGCACGCTCTCTTTCTCTTTTCTCTTTCTTTCTCCTGCCCCTTGCATTAAAACGTAACAGTCGTTACACTCAGACACACGTTACGTATGACTGGCGAACCTCAAATACCAAAGTCCGAGTGGATCTTGCTGATCCACCAGTTGCCGCCCAAGCCGACAAATCTGCGGGTCCGGATCTGGCGCAAGCTACAAAAGCTGGGTGCGGTGGCGATCAAGAACTCTGTCTACGTTCTCCCTGCAACCGAAAAGGGACACGAAGACTTTCAATGGTTGAAGCAAGAGATCGAGGCGACCGGAGGTGAAGCCTCCGTTTTCAAGGCTGCTTCAGTTGAGGGCACGACGGATCAGGAGATTATCGCAGCATTCCGTAAAGCACGTGATGAGGAATTCGCTGCGGTTGCGGCGGAATTCGAGGGCTTAACGGGTGCAATTCGCGAACAGTCTCGCGGTAAACACTTGTCTGCCGGCCGACTCTCAACGCATGAAAGTGAAATCGACAGACTACACAGTGAGTTAGAACGCATCGCCGGCAATGACTTCTTTACGGCAATAGGTCGTGCGGCCGCTTTCGCTGCTTACGAACGATGTCAAAAGGAACTCCGTGCTGCTCAAGGGACGAAAGGAAACAAATCTTCGTCAGACACCAAACGTGGAAAGCTTGACGTTGCAAAGTATCAAGGTCAGCGTTGGGTGACCCGCCGCAATCTACACATCGACCGGCTGGCCTCCGCCTGGCTGATCAAACAGTTCATCGATAAGCGTCCGCGTTTCTATTTTGTCTCCGAAGGCGAAACGATCGAAGGTGCGATTCCCTTTGACATGTATGGAGCCGAGTTCACTCATCAGGGGGAAGACTGCACGTTCGAGACGATGCTGAAGCGCTTCGGACTCAGTGAAAACAAAGGCCTCCGGGAGATCGCCGAGATCGTTCATGACATCGATTTGAAAGACGACAAGTTTCACCGTCTCGAGGCCGTAGGACTCAACGCGATTATTGATGGACTCAGTAAGGTGTTGCGCGACGATCGCAAGTTATTACAACAGACCGGCGTTGTTTTTGATGGACTCCACGCATTGTTGAGCAAGGATGCTGTGAAACCAGGACGCAAGACAACACGAAATGGAAGGCGCTCTAAAAAGTAGACCGGCGGGTTGGCGCGTGCGAGTCACTGACTACCTCGCTCTCGAACATAACGTCACGATTGCGTCTGCAGCGGTATTTCTACTCGGTTTCGGCGAAGAATTGTGGAAGAAGTTCCTACCTAAATACCTTGAAACACTTGGTGCAACCACACCGATCATTGGTCTCTTCGGCACGGCGGAAGATTTTTTCGATGCTTGTTATCAGTATCCGGGCGGATTTGTCGCCGATCACTTGGGCCGGCGTCGAGCTTTCCTAATCTTCATTACACTCGCATCACTTGGTTATCTCGTTTATTTCTTCAGCACTTGGTGGCCGTTCTTGTTTGTTGGTCTGGCGTTAGCGATGGCATGGCAGAGCATGGCGTCTCCTGCAATCTTTGCCGTGATCGGCGACTCCCTGCCCCGCGAACGTCGAGCAATGGGCTTTACTCTGCAATCAATATTGAAACGGGTGCCTATAGTGATCGCACCAATCGTTGGCGGTGCTCTGATCGCCTCGATGGGTTTGGTCAACGGCGTGCACGTTGGCCTGCTGATCACACTGGCTTTAGCTGCGTTGACGATCTTACTCGTACTCAAGCTCAGAGCCCCTGATCAACTCCCGCATTCGATCAACATGCGGGGCGTTTGGCATTCATTCCATCACGTACTGAAGCGGCTGCTGATTTCCGACATCATCATCAGGACCTGCGAGGGCATGACCGGGGTGCTGGCCATTCTCTATGTGACAAATGTTCACGGCGTCAGTGTTGCGGCGTACGGCACTCTTATCGCTGTTCAGATGATCACGTCGATCCTGGTTTACATTCCTGCTGGAAAGATTGCGGATCGAATTGGACGCAAGCCTTTTGTGATTCTGACGTTTTTGAGTTTTGCGCTGTTTCCGGTTGCAATTATTTTCGCCTCAAATTTTGCGTGGTTGATCGTTGCTTATGTTATCGGCGGTCTGCGCGAGATTGGTGAGCCTTCAAGGAAAGCGATGATCGTGGATCTTGCGCACGACAACATTCGGGCGAGATCGGTCGGACTCTATTACCTCGTTCGCAGTCTTTCGATCACTCCGGCGGCTGCGATTGGTGGATTGCTCTGGAAGATTGCGCCGCAAGTGCCATTCGTTGCTGCCGGAGTGATCGGACTCGTTGGAACTGCTGTGTTCATCATGACTGTCGAGGAACGTTATGCCAGCTAGGAATGGAGGTTATGACGATGGAAGGCTTGCTTAGGGACATTCGCTACTCTGTTCGTTCACTACGCAAACGGCCAGCATTCTCATTGCTTGTGGTGTTGGTATTGGCCGTAGCTATCGCTGCTAACAGCTCGATATTCAGTATCGTAAACGCTGTGATTTTGAAGCCCTTGTCTTTCAAGGAGCCGGATCAGTTGGTGTGGATTTGGGCACAACGCAAAACCGTCAATCGCGCGTTTTTCTCGATTCCAAATTTCATCGACACACGCGACCAAAACGGGACACTTGCCGAAGTTGCGCCATTCGCAATTTGGCCCGCGAACCTGACCGGACAAGGCGAAGCTGAGCGTTTGCAGGGCGTGCGAATCTCAGCTAACGCAATGCAGATGTTAGGTGTGGAAGCTTCCGCAGGGCGTGCGCTGGCGCCTGACGACGACAATCCAAACAACACTCGCGTTGTCATGCTGAGCTATGGCTTATGGCAAAGACGGTTTGGCGGAACAGGCGAAGTGATCGGAAAAGCGCTTACGCTTAATGGAGACTCGTACACCATAGTCGGAGTCTTGCCACCCCGTTTTGTCATTCCCAACGCTGAGACTGAGATCATGGTTCCCTTGAGAATGGATCAGGATCCACGCCGAACCGAAAGAGGTTCAAATTTTCTACGACTAGTGGCTCGGCTTAAACCGGGTGTTACTCCAGCTCAGGCCGAAACCGATCTCGCCGCGATTACAAATCGTCTCCGTGATCTTTATCCGGATGACAACGGGAATATCGCGTCGCCGCGCGTGTTGAAGTTGCAGGATGAGGTGGTGGGTGGTTATCGCGAAGGACTTTGGCTGATCCTCGCCGCAGTAGTCGTCGTGTTGTTGATTGCCTGCGCCAATCTCGCGAGCTTTCAGTTGGCCCGGGCAGCGTTACGGCATAAAGAAATGGCCATCCGTACCGCATTGGGGGCCAGGCGCAAGATTCTGATGCGTCAGATCCTAACCGAGAGCATGTTGCTCGCAACTCTGGGTGGCGTGTTCGGTTTGCTGCTTTCGTTCTGGGCCAAGGATCTATTGTTGGCAGTGAGTCCTGCGGATTTCCCGCGCGCCTCAGCGGTTAGTATCGACGGTCGTGTACTTCTCTTTTCGTTGCTTGTCACTTTGTTTGCCGGTCTCGTTCTGGGCCTCGCCCCAGCCATTCAACACACCCGAAGCGATCTCAACTCTGAACTAAAAGAAGGTGCTCGTGATGCTACGAGTGAAACCCGCAATCGTGTTCGCGGTTTGTTTATTGTGAGTGAGATCGCCCTTTCATTGATGTTGCTGGTAGCAGCCGGCTTGCTACTAAGAAGTTTCGGCCAGTTGCGCGGAGTTAACCCAGGCTTCGATGCCAACCATGTTCTTGCTGTGCGTTTGTCTTTACCGGCGGCGCGATACTCAAATGGTGATTCAGTGAAGACTTTCTACGACAAGATCGCTCCACGCATTGTTGGATTACCCGGAGTAGAAGGTGTTAGCGCAGCCAGTGCGCTGCCGCTGAGTGGACTGATCGCGCGGACTACATTCAACATAGCCGGTCGCCCTCCAGTCAGCGCAAGTGAAACACCATTCGCGCAGCATCGCTGGGTTGGACCAGGCTATTTTGAAACAATGAAGATCCCTATTGTGCGTGGACGCGACATTACTGATAACGACAACGATCATACGCCGGGTGCCATCATCATCGATCAAGCCCTCCAGCGCCAGTTCTTCGGCGCCGAAGATCCATTGGGTGCGCATGTGCTTATCAACATGGGTGACGGGAATCCGCCGCGGGAATACGACGTCGTTGGCATAGTTGAAAACGTGAAGCACATGGGCTTGACCGACGAACCGATGCCGACGCTCTACGGACCCATTCCGCAAGCCCCAAAATCTGCGGTGCCGTTCATGGCAAATAATCTCAGTCTCGTTGTACGCACCGGAATAGAACCTGAGGTACTTGCGTCAACCGTGCGTAAGGAACTCGGCAACGTGGACGTGGATGTCGCGACGGCGGGGGTCAGGCCCATGCGCCAGTTCCTGGCCGCCGCTGTGGCCGCACGCCGATTCAATATGGAGTTGATCACGGTCTTTGCAGTAACGGCATTGCTGCTGGCTGCTGCGGGACTGTATGCAGTAGTCGCTTATTTAGTCTCGCGACGGACAAGAGAGATTGGGATTCGTCTAGCATTCGGCGCAACACCTCGACACATTCTGCGTTTGATGATCGGTCAAGGGATGAAATTGACACTGATAGGTGTAACGATCGGGCTTATTGGAGCGATAGTGGTCACACGTTTAATGAGAAGCCTTTTGTTTGCAGTAGCGCCCACCGATCTAATGACCTTTGGCATTTCCGCTGTCGTTTTGATCGTCGTCGCATTGTTGGCTTGCTTTATCCCTGCACGACGGGCAACGAAAGTCGATCCACTCGTCGCGCTGAGATACGAATAACATGTAATAGGACCAAGGAGGCAAAACGAAAATGGAAGCAGTATCACGCCGAAAAGTAATTTCGACGCTGGCAACTGGTGGCGCGAGTCTGGCGCTGGCAGAGTTCTTACGTGCAGACGGAGCTGACGTACAAACTACTGCACCTGTCGCTAAAGCCTTCCAGGGACAACACGCACCGAAACCGCTACCGTTCGATCCGGCAAAGCTAAAAGGCCTATCTGAAAAGTTGATCCGATCACACTGGGAAAACAACTATGGCGGCGCTGTTAAAGCCTTGAACGCGATCGAGCAACGCCTTGCTTCGATGCTGCCGGACAAAGATCTGCCGCCTTACGTCTATGGTGACCTCAAGCGTGAAGAGCTGGTCCGCACGGGCTCAGTTGTGCTCCACGAAAACTACTTCGCCAATCTCGGCGGCGATGGAAAAGCCAGTGGCAGGGCTCTTGATCTGCTCAAGCAATGGTTTGGAAGTTATGAGCAGTGGGAAGCAGAGTTTAAGAAGACTGCTAACGCGCTCGGTGGCGGTTCGGGCTGGACCATTCTCTCTTACAACCTGCACACCGGCGAAGTTCACAACTACTGGGCGTGGGATCACATGCACAACGCACCGATGGGCTATCCGCTTTTGGTACTCGACATGTACGAGCACGCTTACCACATGGACTATGGTGCGGCTGCCGCAAAATACGTCGATGCTTTCATGCAAAACGTGAATTGGGACGAAGTGAATCGCAGAGTTGAAGAGACTCGGATTCGTAAGTGAGCGGATCGTGAAATAGCCACGGTCGTTCAAGTGAGGTGATCATGGAGATACTTACTGATCAGGTTCGCCTGGCGTTACTGGTTTTCTTGTGTGGACTATTGTGGTCGTTAGAATCACTAGTACCTCTTTATAAATGCCGGAACAGCAGGGTGCGACATGCGCTTCCGAATGTCGCGCTGACAATACTCCTGGTTCTGACAAACCTCGCGTTGTCGTTTAGCTCGGCTTATGTCGCTGCCTTTACGGACCGCAGTGGAGTTGGCCTGTTAACTCTGTTTGCTCTGTCACCCTGGATTCAAGCGCTCATAGGCATTGCTGCATTGGATTTGTTCGCGTATTTCGCTCATCTTCTTCTGCATGAATCGCGGCTTGGCTGGCAATTTCATCGCGTGCATCACTCCGAAAATGCGGTCGACGTAACGACTGCTTTCCGCCAGCATCCCGGCGAAACGATTTGGCGTGTCCTCTGGCAGCTTGCCGCAATCGCGCTGTTTGGAATTCCACTCTCGATTGTTGTCATCTACCTGAGCCTGTCAGCGCTTAACGCCCAACTCGAACATGCGAATATAAGACTCAATCGAACTCTTGATCGGTTCTTGCGACTACTGTTTGTTACGCCGCACATGCATAAGGTCCATCATTCCCGTGATCAGAAAGAGACCGATTCGAACTATTCCAATATCTTCTCTCTTTGGGACAGGATCTTCGGCACCTACACTTCGGCGACAGACTTTGGCAAACTCAGTTATGGCCTCGATGGCTTTGATGTTAAAGAGAGACAGACACTAAGCGGCCTGTTGAAAATGCCGTTTATGAACTATTGAGAAGAAGCTTTTACTTTTGACACTGAGTTGCTGCCGCCATTGGCGACCCAAATGTGAGCACCGTCAAAAGCGAGGCCCACAGGACTGCGGCCCACCGAAAAGGTCTTAAGAACTTTGCCAGTTTGCGGATCGATCTGTGAAACGGATCGGCTGCCATAGTTCGCAACCAGGATATAGCCACCGAAAAAGCCAATTCCAGCCGGCCCATCTTCGACAGGAATTCTATCCCTAACTGATCCATCGCCATTTAGTCGCATTACGCTCTTATTGTAAAAATTTGCGACCCACAGATTCACCCCATCGAAGGCAATGCCCGTTGGTTCTCGTCCCGCGCTGAATGTTCCGAGATTTGTTCCATCGTCGGCGCGCAATTTCGTCACACTGCCGCTATTGTTGTTTGCCACCCAAACATGATTACCATCAAAAGCTAGCGCCACTGGTCGCGTGCCCACGCGGAAGGTGCAGCTCGCACCGTCGCTCAAACGCAATTTGGTTACAGAGCCATCCTCACCGTTTGCTACCCATAAGCTATTGCCGTCGAACAGTAATGCTTCAGGACTGCGGCCGACTTTGATCGTCTCCATCAAACTTCCGTCGCTTGCATTGAGCTTCATCACGTTATTGCTGAACTTGTTTGCGACCCAAATGTTGTCGCCATCATAGGCGAGAGCGACGGGCTTGCTACCTGTAGGAAATGTTCCGAGGTTTGTCCCGTCGCTCATGCTGAGCTTCATTACGTTGTCGCCAAGCTGGTTTGCGACCCAAATGTTTGCGCCATCAAAAACGATCGCATCTGGATTTCTGCCTACCGAAAACTCGGTCTTTTGAGTCACCGCAGCTTGCGCCTGTTTCGTCGTGTCTGTCTGTGCCTGTGCACTGCAAACATTCGAAACCGCCATGACAAACAGCAAAGAGGACAGAAGTTGTAAGACTCCATTTCTTGCAAGAGCTTTCTCTTTCATTTCTGTCCTCCCTGATGTTGAGGTCTTATGTTTTTGAGTGCTTATGGCCCGACTCTGCACTCATTGCCTTATCTAGAACCTCGCGAGGTATTGGCTTGCCATTCGGACCGTCCATCCACTGGATGCACTCAACGATCCACGGAGCGTTGGCCCTGCCGGGAAACATGGCCCACCATAGCCGAGCCTCGTTTCCATATTTGACCATGCCCGTATGGTTCGTTAGATCCTGATCCAGCTTAGCCTTCGCATCCTTGAAGCCAAGGCTCCGCCGAAGCGTATTAATCTCGTCAGGTTTACCAGTCAAGAAGGTCCAACCGGGTTTGATGTTGTGTGCCTTCACATACTGTTTCAACTTGGCGGGCGTATCTTCTTCGGGTTTGAGCGTGATCGAGTACATGAAGATGTCGCGTCCCACCCGATCTCCCAATAGTCTCTGCACCTTTTTGAGATTCATCGTGATGGGCATACAGATTCCTTCACATTTCACATACATAAAGTTGAGCACGACGATCTTATCTTTGATCAAGTCGTCATAGAAATGAACCTTCTTGCCGTCATGCGTGGTCAGCTCGAAGTTCGGGAAATACCGCTTCTGAAGCTTTTCACGTGGCGACTCTGCGGTCTTGAATACCTTCTTATTGTCGCTATCCGAACCGGCTGTGCGCGCCACCAACCCAATTGCAACGGGCGCTACCGCCAATGTCGTCAGCATTTTTCGTCTGCTTAGCCGAGACATATTTTAATCTCCTTCCTCTTAGCGGTTATTAGCTTCCTGACGTTCCTCGCTTCTTTTGGGACACGTCAGTGGTGGCTATCGCAATTTTCGTTGTCGTTACCCACGTCATCAATATCGAACCTCAACATCATGGCGTGGTCTTCGTGAATGGTGTTGTGACAGTGCATCGGATAGCGTCCGAGAAAGTCGCGGAAACGGAAATAGATCTTTACGTCGTCTCCCTCGCCGAGCCGAATAACGTCCTTCCGTCCGCGCTCGATCAACGTAGGCGTATTTCTATTACGTTCGAGAACCTGGTGTTCCTCGAAGTGAATGTGGATCGGATGCGACCAATCGCGTCCGCCCTCAAGCTCCCAAATCTCGGCCGTATTACGTTTCACTTTGAAGCGAACGTCGTTGCAGTCGAACAGTTCGCCGTTAATTACCCATTGGCCATTGTCCCGGTCGAATTTGAAGCAGCGCGTGATCCGTTCTGTTACACGTGTCGGGACCTGGTAGAACGTGGGATTAGTAGCTGGGTTGACGCTGTTGTCTGTCACCGTGTCAGACACGACGCGAAACTCAAGTACCTTCATCCCTTGGCCGGCGGGCAGAATGTTGTTCGTTGGTCCTGTGCCGTCGCATTGCTCAAGACGGTTTTCCAGGTGGATGATGCTGCCCGGTGCGAAAGATGAGAAATCAACAATCACATCCATGCGCTCGGCTACAGCTATCATGAGCCCGGTCGTTGTTTGCACGGGATTCTTCAACAGATTGCCGTCATTGGAAATGATCCAGAACGGATGGTTGGTTAGGTTCGATTTAGTCAGATAGAACCGATAGAACCGTGACGGTCCTCCATTTAGCCACCGGAAACGATAACGCCGTCGCTTCACTTCGAAAAACGGCTGGATTTTTCCGTTCACCAGAAACTTGTCGCCCAATATCCCATCTCGATTTGCAAGATCGAAGGCGAGGATCTCGTCCTCATCAAAATTCTTATCGTTGAACATCATCGGGATGTCGAAGTCTGGAAAGGTTGGGAGCTTGAAGCCGGTGTTTTCATTACCGGTGTCAAAATCATTGAAGAGGAGATAGAAACCAGCGAGGCCTTTGTAAACGTTTTGGGCCGTGAAGTCCACACGATGGTCGTGATACCAAAGCGTGCTCATCGCCTCTCGTATGTCGCCATTGGGTGGATGGCTCGAAGCAAAGCCAGCAAGTACATTCGGGTAGTGCTGGTCGTAAAATTTTCCCTGGGCGAAAAAGTCACAAGGGAAGCCGTCCGATTCTGAGGGTGTGTGACCGTTGTGCAAGTGGGTGGAAACTGATTGCAGTCCGAAGCCGCCGTTGTCGTTTGGTAAATCGTTGAAGTTCCGAACGAGAATCGGCTCTCCGTAACGTGCGACATAAGTCTGCCCAGGAACCGTGCCGTTAAAAGTCCAAAGTCTCTGTAAGGGGTAATCCGGGTGCACACTAATTAATGCCTCTCTCTGATGCACCTCGTAAAACTTCACAGGCGGAAGCGTCGTCAATGCTTGGTGGTTGCGTGTTCTCGCCTCGCCCGCGGCAATGTTTGGAGCCACGGTCGGCGCCGGGCTGAGTGACGGAACTGATTGAGCGATCGGAGGAATGGGCAGCGGTTCGACGAACGGGGTAGTTGGTGGACTCACGGGTGTCCCGTTTCCGCCTGATCCGTCGCGCCATCTATTATCGCAGTCGCCGCTGAACTGAGCGCGTGCGCTCAAACCATTTTTCTGAATTAGATAACCGGCGCTGGTTAGAAGACCTGCCTTCATCATGTCACGACGACTCAAACGCACTGCGATGATCTCGCGCCTGTTCTTCGCGGCATTCTTGATCTCCCTCTCGCGCCTCCTGTTTCTTTTCGAGATGTAGGCCATAGGGATCTCTCCTTTGAGACTGCTTGGCAGCGTGTTCGGAGCCAAGGTTGGATTGTGGACGTTCTAATTCCTTTGAAGGAGCGGTAAAGCGTGAACAGACCCAGTGAGAAAACTGACGTTCTGGCCGTCAGTTTAAGGCTCAAGCTCGAGGGAAATGACTGGGGCTTGGGCGAAGACGATTAGTCTAGTAGGAAGTCGTTTTTGTTAAGTTCTGTACGTACCTGTTGCGTGCCTAAGCTGTCACCCGGTTTTTCTGATGTCAAGTTTTGCTCATTGGCCATTCTTGCTGTTCGTTGGCGGATGTTGCCGGAAAGTTGGCGCTGCTTGAATGAGTTGGGGAGTATGAACTCGAAAAGTTCGCTGTGGCAGAATTGTGGCAGGAATAAATAGAACACCGCTGTAATGGGGTGGAAGAAGATGTCAACAGATGTAAAACCCTTGATTTTGCTCGTGGCTGCATCTCGATGCAAAATAAGTTAGTTACGTTTACGCATCCCGTGTGATTCATAATCCGAACCCACGTTAGATCCTAAATCAAACAAGAAAATAAGGGCGATAATATACTTGACTCATATTGCGATCTGTGGGATACTCTCTTCACCATGAAAGAGACATTCCCGAAAACACTGCAACAGGCGATCATTTACTTCTCGAATCCTGATACCGCGCTCGGTTGCATGGTTGCGATCCGATGGCCCGATGGCGTTATCACTTGCCCGCGCTGCGAATCCACGGAGCACTCGTTTGTTAAGACTCGCCGCATTTGGATCTGCAAAGGCTGCAAGAAGCATTTTAGCGTCAAGCTGGGAACGATCATGGAAGACTCCCCTATCGGTCTTGATAAGTGGCTGACTGCTATCTGGCTGATCGTCAACGCAAAGAACGGAATTAGTTCCTATGAGATTCACCGCAGCATCGGCGTGACTCAAAAGAGCGCGTGGTTTTTGCTTCACAGAATCCGCAAGGCAATGCAGACCGGAACCTTTAAGAAGTTTTCGGGCGATGTTGAAGTTGACGAAACTTTTATCGGTGGCCTTGCCCGCAACATGCACGAGAGCAAACGCAAGCATCTTGGCACTGGTGGCGCTGGCAAAGTGGCTGTGATGGGATTGCTTGAGCGACACGGCGAAGTGAGAGCGCACGTAGTTCCGAACACTAAGATGGAATCTTTGCAGCCTCACGTTGAGCGATACGTTGAGCAAGGCTCTCGCGTCCATACCGATAATTGGGCTTCTTACAATGGTCTTGAGTCTCGCTACGTGCATAACGTAATCAATCACGCTGAGCGATACGTCGATGGTCTAGTCCATACAAACGGAATCGAAAACTTTTGGTCACTTCTCAAGCGTACACTGAAAGGCACTTATATTTCAGTTGAGCCTTTCCATCTGTTCCGCTACCTTGACGAACAATCATTCCGTTTCAACAACCGCAAGGGCAACGATTCAGATCGTTTTCTTAAGGCCGCACAGAACATTACTGGCAAACGCCTAACTCTCAAACAATTGACTGGCAAAGAGCCTGCGGGGTATGAAACGAGCCACTGAGCTCAACCGCAAACACGAACCGCCTAAGCGCGGAAAGACCAAGAAATGAAAATATCAAAGACAAACTCCGGAATTTATGTTGTTGGTGAGTCTGGACAAACCCCAGCAACCCCAAGTCCTGAGCCAAGTGTGTCGATCACGTCAGCTACTTCAGGTGACGTAACGAATACCTACACCGCAATAAACCAAATGGTTACGGATGGTGTCATAAAGGATTATGCGCTTGGTGGCGCAATGGGCGCGATGTTCTATATCGAAGTTAGTTCAACGTCTGATATGGATATGTTTTGCGCTTTAGCGCATGAACCGCTTGCAAGCGGTATTGTGTTGCTCAACCCCCTCACGGATTATCTGGAAAAGAAGGGTTATAAAACATCGGCGTTAGGCGCAATAATCGAAGGGATCGAGGTTCAGTTTCAATTTCCTGCCGATGCGCTAGGTGTAGAGTCCATTGCAACTGCGAGAACTTTCGATTTAGACGGAATTCCTGTTAGGGTTATGATGCCCGAATACCTAGTGGCGCATATGGTAAAACTTAATAGAAGCAAAGATAGAACTCGTTTAATCCGCTTTATTGAGACCCAAGGATTTGACCCGTCGGCAGTTTTTGACATTTTGCAAAGCCACGGACTTGAGGATAAATACTCAGTGCTTGAAACTCTAGCGAAAGAGGTTGGTAATGAAGAAGTATCCTGATAACACCGAAATCTACGCGCTAAAGAAATCCCGTCGAAGAGAAATCGAAAGTTTGCCACCGATTGAAAGATTGAAAATGGCTAAGAGTCTTCAGGAAATGACCCGTATCGTGTCCTCAAAGCGTGTGCAAAAACCCCGCGATCCTAATTGGTCGATCGCAAAGGGACGTAAAGTTCCGGTGAAATCCAAATTTGATGAGACAAAAACCGCGCAGTTAGCTGGTGTGCTGCTTCAACTAAGAGGCGGTCGTATGCATTACATGAAACTGATCAAGCTAATGTATTTGGTAGATCGTGCCGCATTACTTAGATGGGGCTCTCCCATCACGTTCGATAATTATGTGTCAATGCCTCATGGCCCAGTTTTGAGTTCCACGCTTGATCTTATCAACGAAGGGCCGACATTCGAACGAGAGACTCCGTGGCACGATCTTATTGAACGATCCACAGATCCCTATTCGGTGAGGCTCAAGACTAAGCCTAACACCGA
>DASYSD010000088.1:0-36075 GCA_036003745.1 Pyrinomonadaceae bacterium | reverse complement strand
ATCTCTTTCCTTCCGCGAACACAATTGAACAATAAGTCTCGATTTGGCCCTTGCGTGTAAGTGCAGCTTAGGCGCCACGTCGCCGTGAACCACTTCGTGACTCGACATCAAGACTTCAAACGAAGAATTGTTGCCTTATGCGAGAAATCTTGTGGTCACCCTGAAAATGTTGCAAGTTTACGCCAGAGCGGATTGTAGCATTTCGGTTAGCAGGCTCTGATCGATTGACCTAAAATCTCGCACTCCTTGAGTCTCCGGCTGGTTATTCCTTGGCGAATTGCTCTCCAGCAGAGCTCGCCTCCGCTTCACCAGCCAACCCAGATTCTGAACCAGAACCGCGAGCATGAGAAGACAAAGTTACTCAACCGGAAGTGTGGCTAATTGAAACTGTCTCAACGAAGGGGTTCACCCCAGCGCCATGTGGCCAATTTGTGGACAGAATTCTCAGCACACAACCGATAACGAATGGTAAAGAATGGGAACGGATGTAAAAACCCTCGCAATTCCTTGGTGGCTGCAACCTTCGAAAAGGCAAAGACTTACGTTTTTGCCGCGCCTATCATTCGGGACCGTGAGGTCGGAGGTTCGAATCCTCTCGCCCCGACCAATAACTCACATTCCATCAATCGCATACGGTCGTGACCGTTAACGCTCTTTTTTCGCGTTGTGGCCAAATTCGTGGACAAAAGTTTTCTGATTCCCCCAATTAAATGAACTACTCACTCCTGCGCATCTGCAAAAAACCGCCTAAAAAGCTGAAAAGTAAAAAGCTGTCCTGTCGATGGTCCAATTTCGTAGCAGTTGGAACCGTGCGCTCTGGCTAGATCTAAATTGCGGATTTATTGAGGATAGTGCGCGGATTGGAAGTAACCGTCGTTAGCCGCACTGGAAGCGCCTAAAATGGTTTCTGCCGATTCCGCTGACCGGCCTGAATAGATCTTTCCGCGCGACTCTTTGTTATTCGATTAGGGCGCCACGATATTGATGTGGACCGTTGTCTATCCTCCATAACTCCAAAGTCGGTTGTACTCAGAATTAAATACCTACGGATGCTGCCATGGACTCTGTACTTTCATGTTGTCGATTAAAGAGCCGTCGCTGTTGCGGTACGCTCCCCAAAGCTCGCAATATGTAATCAGCAGTGCTGAGGTAATAAATAAAAAGATTATCCATGGATACGTCAACCATCTCTGAGTCTTGGTCCAGAGGACATCTGCGATCCTCGAGGTTCCAACCATGATTACCGAGCTACCCTGATAGTGATGTTTCCCGATTGATTCAGCCACGGCTTCGCGTGCCATACTGCGTATGAAAAAGAAGGGTAATGTCAATTATGAGCAATGACGCGGGTGCAATAAATTTCCAAAGTTTGCCTCGAACTGTTTTTAATCTGACGGCTAATTCAGCGGCGCTGGCTATGACCAGCAACATCGCCATGAAAAAATGTCGGCGCTGCTGACGATCGTTAATGGCAAAGTTCCAACTGACGCCTATCTGCTGAGAAATATCAGCACGAATACAGCCGCTATAGGCTTTGCGAGCACTCGAGAGTTTTCCGTCAAAAGGTAAAGTCGCGCGTCAGCTTAACTTGAAAACTGTACGCCGGGCGTTCGAGACCGGCACCCGTCGTCTGATTATAGATTACAAACAGATCGCTGTTAGGTTTATAGATGTATCGCAGACGAATGTTAATGGCAGAAAGCCGCGCGGCCGAATTTAACTGCACCAATGCCGACGTCAGCAACTTCCGCGAGAAGTTGTAATTGACTCTGCCGGCAACGAGGTTTGTCGTAAATTCCCCCTGTGGCAAGCGAACGCTGTTGAAACTATCCGTGAAATCAAACAAGAGATGGTCATTTGGCCTGAAGGTCGCGCCCACTGTAATTTCATCTCTCTTGCCGTTGTAGAAGTCACCCCACTTATATCTTCCGGTTAGCACCAGTCGCTTGCTGCTATCGCTGGTAAACGAGACCCGTGGACGGTTGAACGTGTAGCTTCCTGGCGAGATTACAATTCCAGGTCTGATCTCGAATGGCTCAGTAATTACATCTCGCACATATTCGATGGGCCGGAAGAAGAAATCAGATGAGTTCTTGAATACCGTTTCCCACGAGAGCTCTGTTTGCCTCGTGGCCAAGTTGTTACGTCGGTCTGTGTAATATTCGATTTGTGTTTCAAACTCCATCTGTAGAACGTGCGGAATAAACCGTGGCCGTGGTTTATAGGACAACTGCCCGAAGTACTGATGAATCGCTTTACGCTCGATGAAGCCAACTTCAGGATTGAAGTTTGAACCGATGTCTTCGTAAACCGTGATAAAGCGCCACAGGTCATTTTCAAAACGCGAGTCAACCCGACCGGAGAGGAAACTCGATCGCACGCCCGGTGTCGCAGTACCCATAAGGAAGGCTTTGAGCTGATAGTGATCCGTGAGGTTGAACTCCGCGTCCATTCCTGCACCACGGTTGTAACGCGGGCCATTAGCCGAAGTAGCGCCTTCGCGATTTACGAACATGGCGCCGATATATGAGCGTTCGAATAGATCTCGCTTTACCCGCGCAACCGTGAACTGCTGGCGTGGAACATGGAAGATCGTACGCGCATCACCGAGTTTTCTTGTTTGCACCTGAAAGAAACCAACATTGTATCGACCCATCTTTCCCGTGATCTTTGCGCCGTAGTCGATCGGCACGGGCGCTCCATCATCGGTGAGTCCGATGCGACGCGTGAAGAACAGTTGGTTAGCCTCCGCTCGGCCAAGCAGAAAAATACCGGCATTCTCCAGAAAGAAATCCCGCTTCTCGGGAAAGAAAACCGAGAACCGCGTTAGATTCACTACCTGTGTATCTACTTCGGCTTGGCCAAAATCCGGATTCGCGGTGAACTCAGCCGTAAGCGATGGGGTGATTCCGATTTTCGCGACCTCCAGTCCCACCTTTGCCTGCATTCCCGCATCAAAGCCTGGCTCGCCGATCAGTGGAACACCTTCACGCCAGCCACCTGACGCGTAGGGTTTCACCTCCAACAGTCTGCGGCGCTTGATCTCTTCGACTCCGACGAGTTCCCCGGCCTGTGAGACCCGCTCCAGGCCAAACGAGCGCTGCCAACTGGACCAGAGGTTTTCTTCGTTCTTTCGCCGAATAATGCGCGCGAAGTTAAGGCCCCACGTGTCGACACCTTCAATGAAGCGCAGGGTCGTCAAAGGTATTGCGATTTCAACTATCCAGCCTGTCTCATCGATTTGTCCCGCAGAAATCCACGGACCATCCCAAGATAGGTTTACATCACGACCTTCATCGGTGATCAGAGCGTCTTGTTGAGTTCCGAGCGGATTGACCGCGAAACGATATGCGTTTCTACGGTCATGGTAAGTATCGAGTAATACCTCGACCTTATCGTCGTTTGAAAAAGTCGCATCACGGACGAGCTCACGTGAGTTGATGCGTGAAGGTTCGGAGTCGAAGGCGTGGATGCCGATATAAAGGTTCTTGTCGTCAAACAGCAGTCGAACTTCAGTCTTTTCGGTCGCCGGTTCTCCTTCATCTGGTTCCTGTTGGCGAAAATCCGTCGCCGCCGTTGGTTCTGACCAGGGCGGCTCGTTGAGTTTGCCGTCGATCTTGATTGGCTCAGTGATGCGCAGCACTCGAATGTGCTTCGCGCCGTTCTGTTGCGCAAACGTCGATGCCGCAAGGACGAAAATTACAACACAGAGATAGCTGCACTTACGCCCGAAGTGACCCGGGAGATTCATGAGAGACTATTTATT
Source organism: Pyrinomonadaceae bacterium (assembly GCA_036003745.1). Classification (GTDB taxonomy): domain Bacteria; phylum Acidobacteriota; class Blastocatellia; order Pyrinomonadales; family Pyrinomonadaceae; genus PSRF01. The sequence continues at coordinate 32,309 of DASYSD010000088.1, read as the reverse complement.
TGTCGGAACTGCGATACGTAATACCGGTTTTCCATTCAGGTTCTGGATTGGAAAGAACACACGATGAGAACTCGAATCCACGGCCACGCTATGCGCATTTGGAGCAAAGAAAGCTTCCGCGACTTTCTCGAGACCGCGATCGCGCTCATCCAGGATCGTTATGACACCGCTTTCGGCCGATACGTACAGACGGCGGAGGCCAGAGTCAAAAGCAAGCACGTCGGGATCGGCTCCTACCGAAATTGTCATCGTTGCCTTCTTCGATTCCAAGTCAACAACAACCAATTTTGCGTTCTCTTCACAAGCGACGAATGCGACACGCCGCTCAGAATCAATCAACACTCCATGAGCACCGTAGCATCCCGTGAGTGGATAACGACCTACCAACCGATCCGAAGTCGGATCTATCTCTGCCAGCTCTTCACGTCCATCAACCGCGACGAAGATGCGATCTCCCGTCGCATCGTATTGGCTGTTTCCGGCGCCGCCGCCAAGCGGGATTGCAGTCAGCCGTTGATTAGTTTTTGCGTCGATGACTGTGTCCGTTTTTCCATGCAGATCGGACACGTAGAGCTTGTTTTCTTTGCTTGCGTACGCGATGCCGTCCGGATAATCACCAGCCGCTACGCGCGCGATAATGTTGAGACTTTGATCGTCGATTACGACGAGTTCATTCGTACCAGTGGCGGATGCATAAACACGATGCAGATCAGGCACAGTGAGCACGCCGTGGACACGTTTCAGGTCTTTCACATCACCAATAACGATCTGCTTGTTGACGTCAAAGACCGTCATCAGATCAGAGCCAAGATGGGCGATGTACAAGCGGCCGCTAGTGGTATCGAGACTCTGGTAATCGTATCGTGACGTTCCACCGGTCAACGGAACGTCCGCCACGACTCGCAACGGCAAACCTGCTGTGGTTGCACTTGGTTGTGTCGTGGTTGCACCTGGCTGCGCATTAGCGGGGTTGGCTGCTGGTGGCGCAGAACAAGCCAGCAACAACACACTCACCGCGAAGGCGATTGCGTTAATGATCGATGTACAAGTCTTAACTCTCATTGACGAATGGCAACTTCAGGAGCGCCGGAAATGTTTGATTCCTGCGATCGTCAAACCCATCCAGCCCATAACGTAAGCGTTGAAAATCGACTGTTGCTGTGTCAGTACCGAAAATCCTATCCCAAATCGAGAAGATGTTCGAATAGTTAGTGTCAGTTTGGATCTGTTCACGTGAATGATGAGCCTTATGCATATTTGGTGTCACGAACAACACGCGGAGCACATGATCCAGAGGTTCCCATAATTTTATGTTCGAGTGCTCCAGTTGTGCATTCAGGGTCGAGACCGCCAGGTAAAGAAGCAATGCCCACAGTGGAATGCCAAAGGTCGCAATGGCGAGGACATACCACAAGATGCGCCAGACAGTTTCGCCGGGATGCTGGCGAAATGCGGTGGTCACGTTTACTTCTCCATCGCTGTGATGAACGCGATGAAACTGCCATCCGAACCATGACTTATGCATTAGCACGTGGGCGAAATAGGTGAACGAGTCGAGCGCAATTATTCCGAATCACCCCGGTAATCCAAGACGGTGTAGTGAACAAAAACAAAAGGCCAAACTTTTGGCTTGTGACCAGATTCGAAATTCCTGCCGTGGCGAACGACAACGCGAGGTTCGTCAGGACCAGGAGCACGGTTAAGGCAATGTTTTGGCAGAGCACGACGCAGGCGATTAGTTTCATATTTGTAGAGAGGCAATAAGGATTCGATCGACCACAGAACGGCACAGCCGATTATTAGCGCGAGTAAGCGTGACTGATCCGAGAGTAAGATTGACACCTCAGCGCCCCCCTGTACTTCAACGGGAGCATTATCGCACCGTATTGCTTGCCCTGCAATGTAACAGTAGTTACACTACGAATTACGTTGCGCAACCATCAATCTAAATCAGAAGTCGCGAGAATGGATGCTGCTGGTTTCATCAGTTGCCGGCAAGACCCACAAACCTGCGTGTCCGCATCTGGCGCAAACTCCAAAAGCTCGGGGCTGTGGCGATCAAGAATTCAGTTTACGTGCTGCCGGCAAATGAAAAGACGCACGAAGACTTTCAGTGGTTAAAGCAGGAGATCGAATCAGCCGGAGGCGAAGCCGCTGTTTTCCGCGCCGGTTCAGTTGAAGGCGCAACTGATGAGGAAATCGTCAACGCATTCCGCAGTGCCCGCGAGGCTGAGTTTGCGTCAGTGACGGCTGAGCTAGACGGACTGACCGGCCGAATTCGTGAACAATCTCGCGCGAAGCATTTATCGCCAGCGCGGCTTGCATCTCTGGAAACTGGACTCGACCGGCTTCACAGCGAATTGGAACGCCTTGTCGCTAACGACTTCTTCGAATCGGAAGCCCGCGCCGTTGCGATCGAAGCTTACGAGCGATGTCAAAACACTATTCGCAATTCGCAGAGACCGGCCAGAATACCTCGCGCAAACTCGGTAAGGCTGGCGTCCTATCCTTTTCCGAGTATCAAAACCGGCGTTGGATGACTCGACGGAATCTGCATATCGATCGACTCGCCTCAGCTTGGCTTATTTCTCAATTCATCGATAAAAAACCGCGCTTCTATTTCGTAGCTGACGGACAAACAGTCGAAGGCGCGATTCCCTTCGACATGTTTGGCGCCGAATTTACGCATCACGGTGAAGACTGCACTTTTGCAGACGATGTTTAAGCGATTTGGACTGACTGATATTCGAGGTCTGCGCGAGTTAGCCGAAATAGTTCACGACATCGACTTGAAGGACAACAAGTTCAATCGACTGGAAGCGGCGGGCCTAAGGTCGATCATCGATGGTTTGGGTGAAACTCTCCGCGACGATCGCAAACTATTACAGCAGTCGAGCGTTATTTTCGACGGTCTGTTTGCACTGCTTGCTAAACAAACAGATAAAGCGACGCTAATAATAAGCAAGCGTAAGAGACGCAGAAGTGCACCGAAAAAGTGATCCGTCGTCTATGAATGAATCGGTCACAATCGAGCGACCTAACACTACGCGGTAAAGTCGTCGACTATCTGAGCCTCGAGCGAAACGTTTCATAAGGCGCTAAAGCGACTACTCGTTTCGGACGTGATCATCCGAACATGTGAAGGCATGACGGGCGTGATCACAATCCTGTATGTCACGAATGCGCCAGCAGTTCACTGTTAAGCAATATGGGACGCTCGTCGCTATCCAAATGATTACTTCAATCCTCCTCTATATTCCCGCCGGCAAGATTGCGGATCGAGTGGGCCGTAAGCCCTTTGTGATTGCCACGTTCCTGAGCTTTGCACTTTTTCCCGTCGCGATCGTTGCCGCTTCGAGTTTCGCGTTGATAGTTCTCGCTTTCATGATTGGTGGCTCACGTGAGATTGGAGAGCCGGCACGGAAAGCTATGATCGTCGACCTTGCACAAGACAACGTGCGCGCTCGGTCCGTGGGCTTTATTACCTCGTTCGAAGTCTGTCAATCGGTACGTTGGTCTTTGCTGTAACCGTCGAAGAAAAGTATGCAAGCTAGACCATAGAAACTGAGGACCATATGAAGTGGGTAACACGTGAACAGATCAGAGTCAATCGCACGGCTACTTGCTGGCTGATTCGAAGATTCATCGATCCGAAAGCGGAACTCATCTTCGTGGATGCGGCTGCTGTCGAAGGCGTTCAAACGAAGGAAGGTGCAACGGGATTCGACGCTCCAAATGTAACGTATCCGCATAAGGACGAGAAGGGGTTGTGCTCTTTCGCGGCCTTGGTCAATGAACGATTTTCCGATAACACCGTTCTGATGGAAATGGCGCGCATTGTCCAGGCTGCTGATTTCAAGGATCAAGTCGATAACCATCCGGCAGCGCGCGGGCTACAATTACTTAGTTTTGGTTTTCCACTCGTTACAAAAGACGATCACGAAACCGCTGAGCGGGCGGCATTTCTGTATGACGCTCTCTACGCCAGCATCGAAACTAAAGTGACGCCGCGTGATGATGTCTCGTGATGTAACGTTCAAACAAAGGAGGGAACAATGAGAGATTCAAAGTACATGCAGTTGGCAAACGATAACTGTAATCGCATGCGCACTCCTACTGCTCGTTAGCTCACTTTTATTCGTGAATTCGTCAGCTCTGGGTAAAAGCCATCAAGCCAACACCGTCGATTGGAAATCGGTCGAACAGGCACTTGCCAAGAGCGGCTCAAGGCAACCAGGTGACGTTTACAAAGTCAGTCTTCTACGAAGTGATCTCAAAGTTTCTGCCGCAGGAGTTGAGCTCAAACCGGCACTTGCTTTGGGGAGTTGGGTGGCATTTAAGCGAATGGGAAACATGACGGTAGTTATGGGAGATCTTGTTTTGACAGAAAATGAGGTCACTCCGGTTTTAAGCAAACTGCGACAGGGTGGAGTGGAGACAACGGCATTGCACAATCACGTGCTCAATGAATCTCCGCGAGTAATGTATATGCACATTCACGCAATGGGTGATGCGGTAACGATCGCTAAAGCAATTCACGATGCACTCGCGCTCACAAAGACTCCGTTCTCCGCATCTACCTCAACCGCAACTGCCGACATTGGAATCGACACCAAGCAAATCGATCAAATCGTGGGACAAAGCGGAAAGGTGAATGGCGGCGTCTATCAATTCAGTATCGCTCGCGCTGACGAGATTACGGACACGATGGGTGACCACGAAATGGCGATCCCGCCAGCGATGGGTTTAGCCCCGGCAATAAATTTCCAGCCCACCGGCGCAGGTAAAGCCGCAATCACAGGTGATTTTGTCTTGCTTGCCAGCGAACTAGCTCCAGTGATGAAGGCGTTACGGGAAAACGGCATTGAAGTAACAGCCGTTCACAGTCATATGCTGACTGAGAACCCGCGCTTATTCTTCATGCACTTTTGGGCCAATGATGATGCCTGAGGTTGGCTCGTGGTCTTCGCGCCGCTCTCGATCACGTGAATGTTCTCAAACAGGCAAAATAACACTGAATTATCGCTGCGCATTCATTTGTGGCCAATTTGTGGACAGAATTCTCAACACGCAAGCGATAACGAATAGTAAAGAATGGGAATGGATGTAAGAGGCTCGAAATTCCTCGGTGGCTGCAACTTTCGAAAAGGCAAATACTTACGTGTTTGCCGCGCCTATCATTCGGGACCGTGAGGTCGGAGGTTCGAATCCTCTCGCCCCGACCAATAACTCGCAATCCAACTGAAGCATATAAAGATCCACGGAACCGCCCTGGAAGGTAATCTCGAAGGCAACGAGGTCGATCGGGATGTGTTGGTGTTCTTGCTCCCAGGCCATCGGAAAGATAGACATCGTCGTTATCCCGTCCTGTATGCACTGCATGGCTACTCGATCGGCGCTGAACAGTGGTCGCGCGAAATCCACGTGCCGCAGACGATCGAAGGTGCTTTCGCCAAGGGTGCAAAAGAGAAGATTGTCGTGCTGCCGGACTCCAGGACGTTGCACAACGGTTCAATGTATTCCAGCTCGGTCACGACGGGAGATTTTGAACAGTTCATTACGCGTGATGTGGTGGCATACATCGACTCTCATTACCGCACGATCCCAAGCCGGGCCAGCCGTGGGTTGGTTAGTCACTCCATGGGAGGATATGGGACAACGCGCATCGGTATGAAACACGCCGGTGTGTTCGGCAGTCTTTACATCATGAGTCCGTGCTGCTTGTCGCCACGAGTTGCTGGTCCAGCGAACCCGGAACTCGCAAAGACAGTAGAAGAGGTGAGGACGCCACAGGATGCGGCTAGGTTGCCATTCTTCGGCCGCGCGATGCTCGCCAGTGCGGCAGCATGGTCACCCAATCCGAAAAATCCACCACTCTATCTTGACTTGCCGATAAAGAACGGAGTTATGGACCCGGATATCCTTGCGAAGTGGGCCGCAAATGCACCGCTGGCATTTGCGGATCAGTACATAGGCAATCTGCGCCTGTACCGCGGGATCTCGATCGACGTTGGCAATCAGGATGGTTTACGAGTTGATGCTGCTAAGCTGCATACACTGCTTGATAAATATGGCATCGCGAATCGTTTCGAAGAGTACCAGGGCACTCACACGAGTAAGGTGGCAGTGCGTTTTCAAAATCATGTGCTGCCATTTTTCAGACAGTCTCTGTGTTTTCAGTCCAGTTGCCGCTAGCTTCTTAGTTAACCCTCAAACTGCAAACGGCAATCCCGAGTAGTTCTCCGCCAGCGAAGTTGCGGCAGCACGTGAACTCGTGACGTAATCTAATTCGGCGAGTTGGAGCTTCTGCTGGAAGGGAGTGGCGTCAGGAAAACGATGCAGTACCGAGGTCATCCACCACGAGAAATACTCGGCACGCCAGACACGGCGTAGACAGGTGGCAGAGTAAGCGTCCAATGACTCTCTTTGGCCACTCTGGTAATAGTGAGCTAAAGCGCGCGCGAGTACTCGCACGTCCGCGATGGCCAGGTTCATTCCCTTAGCTCCGGTCGGCGGCACAATGTGAGCCGCATCGCCGGCCAAAAACAATCTGCCCCATTGCATCGGCTCCACCACAAAGCTGCGCATCGGTGTGATGCCCTTTTGCAGGATTGGACCTTCTTTCAAATCGATGTCACCGCCGGCGTGCAGGCGAGTGGCCAACTCTTCCCAGATGCGCTCATCACTCCAGTTTGCGATGTCGTCGTCAGGCGCGCATTGAATGTACAGTCGCGTTATGTTTGGTGTGCGCATGCTGAACAGCGCAAAGCCGCGTTCGTGATGGCAATAGATCAATTCCTCCGAAGGTGGTTTTGATTCTGCCAGAATACCGAGCCAGCCAAATGGATAGGACCGTTCGAACACTTGCAATCGGTCAATAATTGCTGGGCGACAGATTCCGTGGAAACCATCGCAGCCGGCAATGAAGTCGCTCTCAATCTCGTGTTGCTGACCGTCGTGATGAAAACTGATCCTGGGCGACTCAGTCTCAAAATCATGAATGCGGGTTTCAGTGACTTCAAAGTACAACGGTGCAGTCGCAGCTAGACGCGCTTTGATCAGATCCTTGACGACTTCGGTCTGGCCATAGACGGTGATGGAGCGCCCGCCCGTCAGTTCGTGCATGTTGATGCGATGACGCCGGCCGCTGAAGCTGAGTTCGATGCCGTGATGCACTAAACCCTGCTGCTGCAGGCGCTCGCCAACACCGGATTCGATGAGTGTGTTTACTGAGCCTTGTTCCAGCACACCGGCACGAATGCGGCTCTCGACGTACTCACGGCGCCGGGTCTCGATCACAACCGAATCAATGCCTTGCAGCCGTAACAGATGGGCCAACAACAAACCAGCGGGACCGGCGCCGACAATGCTGACTTGAGTTTTCATGCTTTCTTCGCGATCGCGTCGATAACTTCACGGTAATCAGCAGGCGGTTCCCCGCCGAGTTTCGACAGCAGATCAAGCGATGCACCCCAGTCTTGTCTCTTTGCGGCAGCTTCAGTCATCAATGGCTCAACTCCAATGCCCCGCAAAGTCGCCGCAACCTGGTCCATCTCGCGGGCACGACGTTCGCCGTGTTCGATCACACGTCCAACCATATAGCTGGCTAGCTGCTTCCACTTAATTCCTGGCATGGTTTCTTCGAGCGTTGCGAAGACGCGCTCATCCGCACCGTACGGGACCGCTGCCAACACGCATTCAAATAACAACGCTTCGAGCCCTTTGACGACAATGCTGCGGCACATCTTGATCGCTGATGCAGCGCCGATCTGATCGGAGATGACTTCGAGACTCATGCCAAACGGCGCCAGCAGATTAACCAACTCCTGTGCGTGCGGCCCACCCAGAAACATCGGCGCGCGGTGGAGGTGCGGTGGCACTGGCGACATGATGGCTACCTCGACAAAACGCGCGCCGCTAGTAGCTATGAGTTTGGCAATCGATTTTTTTAGCTCGGGTGAAACAGAATTGAGATCAGCATAGAGGTGGCGTTCGCCCAGATGCGGTGCGTTCTGTTTGGCAGCGGCTTCCGCTTGATCGGCAGTCACAGTTGACAGCAGCACATCGCATGCAGCGGCGAGTTGCGTGTTTGATTCGCACAGTATGACGCCGGTCTCCACGGCGCGTTGTCGAATCTTCTCGCCGGGTCCTGCCGTGTTTGCGTAAACGTCGAAAGCATAGATGTGGGCCAGCCCAGCTCCGCGCAAACCTTTTGCGAGGTGGTAGCCCGCTTCACCAAAACCGACAAATCCGAGTCTCAGTTCGTTGGCGATCATCTACGAAGAGGTATCCACAGATTACACAGATTACACAAATCAATCGGTGTAATCTGTGGATACTAAAAGTCACCTGTGCATCTGTGCATAGTGTTCCCGGTACGGACGCCATGTGGCGCGAAATAGCAGCGCAGATAATAACGAGGCCAGCCCCACAGTCAGCGCGAGAGACCAACCGACCATCAAAGGATCTTTAAAAAGGTAGTCATTGAAAAACCCCGGTAGAAATGGGCCCAGAATTAGTCCGATGAGATTGAGTGTAAAAACCTGCAACGCGCCCACCTGTCCGCGCACTTGATTGGGCAGGATCAACTGCAACGAAGCGTACCCACTGCCGATTGGCATCGCCAGAAAGAAAAACGCCGGAACAAACAAAGCCAGTTGCAGGTTTAGCGTTGTAACGGCTATAGCCAATGTGAAAAAGACTCCGGCGCAGATCGTAGCCAGCACCGCCACGCGCAAGGGCGCATCGGTTTTGCGATGCCCTTGCCAGCGATCACACAGCGCTCCTCCGGTATAAGCGCCCAGTAGTCCGGTGGTAAGCGAAATAATTCCGAGTGTCAGTCCGGCTTGTCTCGTTTGCCAACCATGTACACGTACAAAATAAGTTGGTAACCACGCTTGCTGTGCGTAGTTGCACATCGCTTGAAATGCAAAAGCCAGGCAAATGCCGGCTACGGATTGCCAGCGCAACTTTACCTGCTCGAAAACTTCGCCGAATGTTAAGTTGCTTCCTTTTCCGGTCAGCAGGTGTTTACGCTCCGGCTCTCTGATCGTGAGCGCAAGCAGTCCTGCCAGCAATCCAGGGAAACCGACAATCAGGAAAGTCAGGCGCCACGATCCGACCGCCCCTATCACCAGACCGCCGGCAATCAATGCCAAACCCGAGCCAAAGAAAACGCCCATCGAGAAGATGCTCAGTGCTCTCCCGAGTCGTTCTTTCGGAAAGTAATCAGAGAGTAGTGAAAAAGCAGAAGGCGAGAGGGTGGCCTCACCGACCCCCACACCCATACGAGCAAGAAAGAGCGTCCAGAATCCGCGTGCACCGGCACAGGCGGCAGTCATGAAGCTCCATAACGTGATCCCTGCGACCACCAGGTTCCGACGATTGCCGCGGTCGACAATTCGTCCCATCGGAATGCCGAGCACCGTATAGAAAATTCCGAACGCCAGCCCTTGCAACAATCCAATACGCGTATCGCTGACTCCCAAGTCCAGCTTGATGGGCGTCACCAGCAGACCGAGGATCTGACGATCGATAAAGGAGAGTGTGTTGCACAGCATCAACACAACGGCGACGTACCAGGCATAGCGCAACTCTTTCGCAGCAACAGCTTCGGCATCAACTTTCAGTGCGATTTCCTCAGTCATTGGTGGCTCAAGTTCAGTGCAGGTAGCCGCCACCATCACAAAGAATCATCTGTCCGGTGATCAACTCAGCTTCGTCACTCGCGATGAATGCCACGAGTGCCGCAAGATGCTCGGGCTGAACGCGCTTTTTGATCGCCTGATTCATCATTACGCGGTCGAATGCTTCTTCAGGTGAGTGAGCCTGCGTGCCCGGTGTCGCCACCATCCCAGGCGCCACCGCGTTGACGGTGATGTTGTCTTCGCCCATCTCCTTTGCGAGCACGCGCGTCATGCCCATGACTGCGCCCTTAGCTGCGACATATGCCATCTGCCCAGGATTGGCAAGAAAGTAAGTCCGTGAAGCAATGTTTATCAGGCGACCGTGACTACTCTTCTTAAGGAGCGGATAGATTGCTTTGGAAACAAGAAAGTATCCAAGGTAATTGATTTGCACAAAGCGATTCACTTCTTCGTAAGAGAGCGTGTGCCATGGAGTGCGTCCTGAGAGTATGCCGGCGTTGTTGACAAGGATATCGACAGCGCCGTGACGATCTTCTATTGCTTTCACTGCCGCCGCGATCTGGTCTTCCCTAGTCACATCGCAGATTTGGGAATTGCCAGTGCCCCCCGCCGAGCGAATTTCATCGCAGGTCGCTGACGAATCCTGGATGTCGAGAATCTCGATCGCGACTCCTTCTGCCGCCAGACGCACCGCGATCGCCCGACCAATGCCAGTGGCGCCTCCTGAGACGACGGCAACCCGTCCGTCAAGACCGTACATTCAATTAATTCTCCTTGGTTGATAGTTCGTGTTGCATCTTTTTCTTCTCGCCATGAAGCACGTGCAGCGACATCAGCGCCTGAAGCGGATGCGCGCCCGCTTGCACCAATGGATCCACGCTATCGCTGATCTTCTTCAATTCTCCGACTCGCACCATCGCGCGCAAACCTTCCTGTTCGCCGGCGTTGAACCCGTATTCCTTCACGACCTCATCCAGATCACGCAACAGCCGACGACGCAGGGCAGCATTAGTACGTAAGTCGAACATGAATTTATTTAGCCTGTAAGCCTCCGCGTGTGGGTGCTTATAAAACTCAAAGCCGCGGTTCCGGAATTGATATGGTTCGTGTGCCGGCGCAGTTGTAGCCAACTCTGCTGGCTCAGGCACAAACTGCATGACGCCGTGGCCGTGATGCCAGGTAGGTGTGTACTGCAAGAGCTTCCCACGACCTTTTCCAATTGCGCCCAGCATCGTGGCCCAGTTTAGTAATTCTGTGTTCCCCACCTCGTCCAACTGCACACTGGTCAGGTCAAGCAAGGCGTCTGTGTTTCCCCGCTCGAGTTCAGAAATCAGCCAGTAGTCAAACTCAAATTCGGGATGTGGATACCTTTCCGTACCGGGATAATGCGACATGCCACCACTGGCGATGATGGCCACGCGCTCCGGTCTCTCGGAAATGATTTTCGCGATCTCACGACCCAACGCGGCGCACCGTTTCGGATTCGGCAGTGGCGGCATGTAAACATTCGTGTGGAATGGAATGACCGGAATGTTCCGGCCTGCGATCACATATTCAAAAGGAACTGCGAATGTGTGGCCCAGTAATGCGTCCTCTGAATATGCCACGTCGAAATCTGCCTGGACCAATTTGTTAAGGAGGTCTTCCGCCAATTCCCGATGAATGGGAAGATCGTAACTGCGCCCGGCAAACTCCGCTTGTGCACGGCTGCCCGCCACAATGGCAAAGGTCGGCACGCATGTCAGCGAAAAAGTTTCGAGGTGATCGCTGCCGAGAAAAATGATCACGTCGGGTTTCGTTTTGTCGAGCAGCTTTCCGAGCTCGCGCATTCCGGCAATAGTCGCGTCAAGCTGTGCCGGATCTTCGTCAGGCGGATAGGTGAATAGCTGCGGCGCATGCGCCGTTGCCATGGCCGCTACGATGTTTGGCGGATTACTCATCGATATACTCAACGCCCAATTCTTTCAACTTTTCGCGCAGGCCGTAAAAGTCGACTCCAAGTTCTCCGGCTCGTAGTCGCGTACGAGTTTTTTCTTCCTTAGCGATCCTTTCGCCACCCAGGCGTGCCACCTCTTCAGCGCGCTCTCTGGGAACGACTACAACACCGTCCTGATCGCCCACAATAATGTCACCCGGATGTACCACAACACCGGCGCAAACAACGTCAACGTTGACGGAACCAGCGCTTGCTTTGACGGTTCCCTGAGCTGAGATAGCTTTGGACCAGACCGGAAAATTCATCGCCGTCAAGTCGGCAACGTCACGCACGCCGGCTTCGATCACCAAACCGGCGATCCCATGGGCCACACAAGACGTTCCCAGCAACTCACCAAACATTCCGTCGGTAGATTCGGAAATAGGAGCAACAACCAGCACGTCCCCGGGTTGGCAGACTTCGATAGCCGCATGAATCATCAGGTTGTCGCCGGGCGGAGAAGAGATCGTTACTGCGGGGCCGGCAACACGTGCTGTCGCGTAGATGGGCCGCATGTATGGTTGCATCAGTCCGCTGCGGGCCTGAGCCTCATGAATGGTTGCGACGCCCTGCGTACCGAGTGTGCGGACAATTTCCGCGGACGGTCTCGAAATGCTGCGAACAATCCTGTGGCTCATGAGAATCGATCGGTCACCTGCGGGTAAATTCGCTGGTAAGCTTCAGCGTATTTGATCTCTTTTCTGCCGGAATTCCGCACCGCCTGCGTGCCGCGTCGCAAAGCGAGTTGGGTGTAGTACTCCCACAGGTGCTCCTGCGCATCCATGCATTCCATTGCTTTGCGTTTGCGATCGAATACAGGAGTAATGTCAAGCAACACCTGTGGCTTGAACTCGCACATTTCAGGCTGGTGTGGCTCAAAACAAAATACGGGTGGTGCTCCGAGTGCTTTCGATGGACTCGGGTATCCCAATGCCTGCGCATAGACTCGGGTATTCAACGCGAGTCGCGCGGCTTCCGGATGATCGCCGTTGTAAGGATCGCTCAACGCATGAGTCAACACGATGGTCGGTTGTACACCGCGAAACTCCTGAACGAGATCATCGATAAGCGAATCAGTTGGACGCAACGGATAGTCGCCGGCGTCAAAGAACCGGATCTCAGCGCCAAGCAAATCTGCAGCTTTTGCAGCTTCGTCGCGGCGAACGCTCTTGACTGTATCGATATCCATCTCCGGTTGACGCCAGAGCTTCTGCGACTCGCCGCGTTCACCGTAAGAGAGACATAACACGCGCACGCGCGCGCCACGCGAATGGTAGAGGGCAATCGCGCCGCCCGCGCGCCACACAAAGTCTGCGGCGTGCGCGCTCACTACCAAAACAGAGTCTTTACCGGAATCCATTCTTGTTTACTGCAAGAGGTTCTCAGCGTTTGCGACGGCCATTCTGCGAATCTCATCGATAGTAAATCCGGCCTCAAGAAGCCGCTGGGCGAACATCGCAAATCCTTCTGCGACGGGCGGGTTTGTCGTTTGGCCCAGATCGGTTGATAACAAACAAGATTCAACTCCGCTGTGACGCACGTTTGCAAAGACCGTTTCCCAGGTCGCTTTGTTTGTGTGATAGGTCGTAAAACAGTGTTCGATGATCGCCCCCATGCCGGCGAGTTCTCTTTGCTCCTCGCCGGAAAGATTCTGTGAGGGGAATTCGGCATGCGTGACCACGATTCTTTTCACGCCTGTTTCGCGAGCTACTCGCACCAACGGGAAGATTTCGTGTCGACCCAGATGGCCCGTGGCCAGAATCATGTCGTATTTGGCAATCAGTTCGAGGCAACTTCGAGTGTTGCCAGAGAGTTTGCCGGTTTCATCCAGGACGGTGATTGGCGCTCGCGTGATACCGGCGGCCGCAATCTCGCGCTGAATCTTAGCCCAGAAAGGAAGCTTGTCGGTACCGCCATCAGGTCTGCCGGCAGTTTCATTTGCGGCATCGACAGTGGGCATCCAAACGATCTTGTTTCCAGATCGTCCGGCGATCTCAACCGCAACCGGGTTCAACCCGCCGACGCTGTGATTCAGTGCGATTGCCCCGTAAGCCTTAATCCCGGGAATCGCGCGTGAAACTACCTGCGCTCGCTCAGCCGTCGGGACATAATGTGATTTCAGCACAAAGCCGCTCAGACCACGGGCGAGAAAATCCTTCGCAAGATCGATGTCGTCCGTTCGCCTAGCGATAACGTCCGGAGCTACATGGACCTGGAGATCATAGGCACCCTGAATGGCGCTCCAGGCCTCATCACTTACCCACACGTTCGCAGCGTTCTGAGTCTCCGCGATCATGAAGTCTGTTCGCTCCTTAGAAATGATCAAGTGCGGCGGAGTATGCCACCTTACTCCCAACGCGTCAAGATTGATTAAAACTCTGACATTCCAGAATGGCACCAATTATCAACATCGTTGACATCCATGTATTGACGGTTCATACTGCGCTAACTTCGGACTTACCCACGATGAAGAGGATTGAAGAACGCAGCCTGGCGACAGAAGCATACCTGCTTGTGCGAGAGCGCATCCTTCGCGGCGACCTTCCGATTGGCAAGGTGATTTCCCGGCGGAAACTTGCCAGCGAGTTGGGAGTCAGCATGTTACCCGTCTCCGAGGCGTTTCAGCGGCTTGAGTTTGAAGGATTGCTGGAAAGTCGTGCACGTGCTGGAACCCGGGTCAGGATCCCTACAGAACAGGATGTCCGCGGCCACTATGTCGTTCGCGAGGCGCTCGAGGTTGAATCAGCTCGCCTTTTTGCTGAAGCAGCCACTGCCAGCGAGCGAGCGGAAGTCCGCAAACTTGCCGCCCGAGTCGATCATTTGTCAGTGCAATTGAACGGAGATCGCTTTCTTTACCTCAGTCTGCATGAGAAACTTCACCGGCATATCGCCGAGTGTGCGCGGTGTCCGGCTTTGTCTGAAGCCATCGAAAAGAACCACGTGATGGCATCAACCTGGCTGTGCGTGCCGCGCTCCGCTGCCCCTGATCACCCACCGCGACGGCACCAGGATCTGATTGACGTCCTGACCTCCGGCGACGTTCACGCTGCTGGCGAAGCGATGCGCGAGCATGTTGTTCGCGGACTCCACAACACGCTCCAGCGATTGGAGCCCTACCTGACAATGTCAGAGGTGAATGGAAAGATATTCGCTAGAAGTTCCAATTCACGAAGCTTGAAAAAACAAGCACGCAAACTTGATAACGGCCGTTCGGCGTAACCTCAGCAGCCTCTTAATCTTCGCTCGATCTGTCTCTTCTCGACACCCACTCTCTCTACCATTCTGGTATATCAGAGTTGCAATTATTTCTTGACACACAAGCCGGAGTAGCGTAATACTGCCGCCGCTTCTACGTGCTCAACAGGCAAACGAATACTTTCCGTCAGGACGATTATTGACCGAAATCCGTCAACTCTGCGCGAGTTGGGAGTGGCGAAAGGAATAACCATCGTGACAAAGATGAGAGTGTTATTACTGGCGGCGCTCACGGTGCTGCTTGCGGGCGTTAGTGTCTTTGGCCAGACGACGAGTGCAACGCTATCTGGTGTCATAAAGGATCCTTCGGGCGCCGTCGTTCCGGACGTGAAAGTCACCGTCAAGAATAGCCAAACCGGTGCAGTTCGCGAGACGACTTCCGACGTTGAAGGACGCTACAACTTCACCAATCTTCTTCCCGGTCAATACGATCTTCACGCCGAGCGAACAGGATTCAAAACTATCGTGCAAGCAGGTCTCGTATTGTCGGTCGCCAGTTCAACGGTTATCGATCTCGCTTTCCAGATTGGAGGCGTAGAGGAGACTGTTGAAATCAAGCAAGAGGAACCGCTAGTCGAGACGACAAAAGCCGAAGTGAGCCGCGTCGTCAATCAGCAAGTGATCGAATCACTGCCGATCATCGGACGCAACTTTGTCGATTTTGCGAAGTTGTCGAGCGGCGTAGCGCCAGGACGCGAGAACACGGGCGGCGGCGCCTTCAAAGAACCCGACGCTGGGGTAGGATCAGCAGCTGCGCCAAGACTGACTTTCGGTGGACAGTCAGAATTGAACACCATGATTCTTGTCGATGGCGTCGACAACATTCAAACATTCACCGGTCTGCCACGCGTAACGCCCTCACAGGAAGCAGTGCAAGAGTTCCGAATACTCAATTCAACGTTTCGTGCTGAATATGGTCGCGCGCTTGGCGGCTTTGTCAACATCATCACGAAGTCAGGCACAAATCAGGTGCATGGATCTGCCTATTACTTCGGCATGAACGATGCACTTAACGCTACCGCTCTGCTTAGTGGCCCAAACCCGGTCCTAAGGCAGAACCAATATGGGGCAACGATAGGTGGTCCAATCGTCAGGGATCGCACCTTCTACTTTGCAAGTTACGAAGGTCAGCGACGCGCCGAATCAAACAAGTTTTCATCTGTAATCCTCAACAATCTTGCTGCGATCAACGTCACTAAATCATTTTTTGGTCTGACGCCTGAGGTTAATGATCTTTTGCGGGCCAATGACTATGATGGTTTTCTCGTCAAGTTAGACCACAACTTCACCGCGAACAACAATCTCTCGATCCGCTACAACCTGCTAAATTCAACCACTAACGGATTTCTTGGAGGCGGTGGTCGGGCATCACCGGCGTCCACCACGGCGAGAAACAATGAGACGACCGATCAATCATTCGTGGTCAGCGATACCGCTGTGCTTGCTCCCCACATCGTCAATGAGTTTCGCACCCAGTGGGCGCGCCGCAGCTTCGATTTCGGGTCCGTGCGCAAGGAGCCGGATCTGGAGATCTCCAACCTGATCATCACCGGCAAGAGCACATCCGATGTCGACTACTATCGGGAAAGCCGCTTCCAGGCCGCCGACAGTCTTTCCGTTATCAAAGGTGGTCATGGGCTCAAATTCGGCTTCGACTTCAACAACATTCGCAACAGTGCGAAGTGGGATCTGTTCTTTCCCGCTCGTGTCATCTTCCCGAGTTTGCCTGCGTTCCTCGGAGCAACGCCGACTCCCGTGGTTTTCTGGTGGCCACTCGAAAACGGAACAACTACTCGGCCTGCTCTGAGCATCCCGTTTTCCCAGGATGTGCCCAGCAGTCTAGAGCCACTGACACACACAAGTGTGGACCACAATTCCTACGGCTTTTTTGGCCAGGATGAGTGGAAGGTTAACAACAAGCTGACTTTGACTTTGGGTCTGCGTTACGACGTGGAGTCATATCCGTCGCGCTTCGCGGCGGAGATCGATCACAATAACTTCCAGCCACGCTTTGGTTTCGCTTATGCGATGAATTCACGCACAGTGCTACGTGGTGGCTTTGGTCTTTTTAATGACCGGTTGTTCTCAAGTATCGGCCAACTGCTCGTTACGGCCGAATGGGGCAGCGCAGGCGATCTGCCAAATGCTCAGATCGTGTTTCCTGGCATCCAGCCTTTGCGTGCTCGATTCATCCAGCCGACCGTCGGCGGCGCCATCGCAGCAACAACAGTCACGTGCCGTCCGGGTGGTCCAACTATCAC
Organism: Pyrinomonadaceae bacterium; assembly: GCA_036003745.1. GTDB lineage: Bacteria > Acidobacteriota > Blastocatellia > Pyrinomonadales > Pyrinomonadaceae > PSRF01. Next base: position 15,171 of record DASYSD010000088.1, on the reverse strand, counting down.
CACCACCAGTGCGGCCCTGGCGGCGACTTGTACTTTCACTTCGACTGGCGTCGTACCCACTGCTCCAGTGAGTGGCGGGATCGTCAATCCGGGATTCAGGGACAACAAAGCAGGGGATCTGCGCACACCTTATGCCGAGCAAGGCTTCCTGGAGCTCAAACGTGAATTGGGGCGAGGCGTGGCCGTGTCGGCTGGTTACCTGTATGTACATGGCTTGTTACTGCCTGCACACACCGGTTGTCTCAACTGCGTGCAAACGGGAACGCTTCCCTCCGGAAAGCCGACGTTTATTCGTGCCGCAGGTGGCAGACGGTTCCTTGAGCTGGGCGACTTTTACGTCGTCGACGATATTGGCTTCTCCATCTATCACGGTGGCGGTTTCGAGGTACAGAAGCGCTTTGCGCACGGCTTCAGTTTCCATGGCAGCTACACATGGTCCAAGGTAATCAACAATGCCGAATCGGTAGCTAACCTCGCGGATCTTCCTGAAGCACCGTCAATAGCCCCCGAGAAAGCGGTCTCACGACAAAGCGTTCCGCATCGGTTTACATTCGCGTTTGTGAGCCAGGTCCCGCAGCACGTAGACGTGCTGCACGACTTTAAGTTCAGCGCGCTGTTCACTACACAAGCGGGCAGGTTCTTCAACGTATTTGCCGGCTCGGATGCAAACGGCGACGGAAATCCGTTGTCTGATCGTCCTGGGACCCTCGGCCGCAATACCTTGAAAGGTCCGAAGTTCGCGAGTTTTGATATGCGTGTAGCGCGTGAGGTTCGTTTCAACGAGCGCGTAAACGCGGAATTCAGCGTGGATTTTTTCAATCTATTCAATCGCGAGAACATTACCGACCTGAACACGGTCTATGGCGGGATCGATTTGAATCTTCCCCCGAATCCGGTGCTGGGGTTCAATACCCCACGCGACGCTGCCAATAAGTTTCAACTCCAATACGGCGTGAAGCTACGGTTCTAGTTAGATAACAAACGCCATAAAAGGCACATGAAGCACAAACTGGAATCTTGTGCTTTCTGTGCTTTTGTGTGGCCAGAAGGAGGCACTATGCGTTCCGTCCGACTTACTTTGCTAGCTGTTATTGTGATCGCATTCAGTTTGTTCGCTGCTGAAACATATCCAACGAGCAATGCGCACTGGTCTTCGTCTGCCCCGGTGAGTTGTGGCGAGCTTGCCAACAGTCTGATTGGCGGTCCGGGCATCAAGTCGGCCGAGAGTCATGTCGTACCGGCGAGTGGTCCAAACGTCGCGTATTGCCAGGCAAATATTTTGTACGGCACGAATGCCAATCAGAACATCAACATTCGGGTCGGATTGCCGCTCAATTCTGTTGATGGAGGAACGGGCGGAGTAGAGGGTGCATGGAACGGCAGAACGCAAGGCATTGGTGGCGGAGGCTGTGCTGGAAGTCTGAATGTCAACGCTCCAGTGAATACAGGTTATGTCGGTTCCGGCACCGATACGGGTCACGCCGGCGGCGATTGCGAACCCGGCGTCAATCTCGACGACAGCTATAATCTGCAGTTCATCAACGACTTCATTCGCAATGCCATTAAGCAGCAGGTCCTCCTCTCAAAAGCCCTCGCGAAGACTTATTACGGAGTGAAGCCTGTTTACAATTACTGGAACGGGTGCTCGACGGGTGGACGGCAAGGATACCTGCTCGCGCAGGAGTTGGGGACAGAACTCGACGGAATTCTTGCGAACGCTCCGGCGATGTATTGGACCAGATTCCAGACCGCGCAGATGTGGGGTCAGGTGGTAATGCGGGAAGTCGTCGGTGGTCCAATCGCTGTAGCGAAGTTAAATCAGGCTACGGCTTCGGCGGTTGCCGCCTGTGATGCGGCGGACGGAGTTACCGATGGCGTGATCGACGACCCGCGGACATGCTCATTCAGCGCAACGGCAAACATCTGCGGAACACCTACTGCGCCACCGGCTAACTGTCTGACCGCAGCAGAGGCGCAAGCAGTTGACAAGATCTGGGATGGACCACGAAACACTCGCGGCAACAAAGTTTGGTTCGGCTTGGATCGCGGGACCTCGTTGCCTGCTCTGAACGGTGCGATCCCATTCTTTCTCGGCGTCGTCCAGTTTCACTGGAACGAGGAGGATCGCGATTTCGACTGGATGACCGTAAACCAAACCGGCTATTCACAGGTCGCACAGGATGGATCGCGGAATATTGCGGACGTTACCGATACCTTTGGCGATCTCGACACCTTTAGAAGTCATGGAGGTAAGTTACTCACGTTCGTCGGCGCGAATGATCAGCTCATCATGCCGCGCGGTGTGATCAATTACTACCGGCTGATGGCCACGCGATATGGAAAACACAATCAACCGGATTTTGGACAACTGCAAAACTTTTATCGGTTGTTTCGTGCTCCAGGTGTCGCGCATTGCGGTGGAGGCGCTGGCCCCCAGCCGCAAGGTCTGTTTGATGCGCTCGTGAATTGGGTTGAGCATGGTGTGCCACCTAATCAGATACTCGCTCAGAATACGGCGGGCGGCGTCATCACACGAACTCGGCCCCTTTGCCCTTATCCTCAGACTGCCATATACAATGGCTCAGGAAACATAAACGACGCTGCCAGTTACCACTGCGGTGGAAATCTTGAGCAACGAAACATCGTTTGTGCTGACGTACTTACAAAGTATAAGCACGAGTTCAAGGGGCACCTTGACTTTACGGGTACCGGCCTCAATCGTCTTGCTTGTGGACTCACGGGCAGCAATGAAGATGAGCCATGATGTGCTCTCTGGAGGGATATAGATGTTTCGCAGTGACGTTGTCGGGAGCCTGCTGCGGCCGAAGTATTTAAAGGAAGCGCGTGCACAGCATGATGCCCACGCACTGAACGACGCGGACTTCAAGCGCGTGGAGGATCGCGCGGTCGACGAAGCAGTGGCATTGCAGGAACGCGCGGGTATTGCCGTTGTCACCGACGGCGAAATGCGGCGCTACGCATTTTATGGGCACTTGATCGATGCTGTAGACGGTTACGACAAGTACGGAGGTTGGGCCATTCCCTTTCGCAATGACGCCGGCGAAGAGTTGGTGCTCAAACGTCCGGTAGTAGTCTCCCGGCTCAAGAAGAAGCGTCACTTATGCGCGGAAGAGTTCACCTATTTACGCGCGCGCACGAAGCTGCCGGCCAAAGTTACGCTCGTCAGCGCCCAACAAGCCGCTGCCTATTACGACAGCGACAAATCACGTGGTGCCTACGCCACAATCGATGCCTATCTGGCAGATCTCGTCGATATTCTCCGCAATGAAATCGAGGAGTTGATTCGACTGGGCTGTACCTATATTCAAATTGATTCTCCGCAGTACACAGCATTGCTGGATCCTGAATTACGCGAAGGCTACCGAAAGCGCGGTAATGATCCTGATCGGTTACTTGATCTTTCGATTGAAATGGACAACGCCGTAATCAGCGATCATCCAGGCATCACCTTTGGCTTGCATCTGTGTCGTGGCAACAACCAGAGCAAGTTCTACGCGCGCGGCGACTATGGTCCAATCACGAAGGTATTCCAGAACACTCGCTTTCAGCGGTTCCTACTTGAATATGACGATGAGCGTTCTGGTGGCTTCGAGCCGCTGGGTCGCGTTCCGGAAGATCGCACGGTCGTGTTGGGTCTGGTGAGCTCAAAGAGGGCGCTTCTCGAGAGCAGTAAAGAACTGAAACAACGCATCGACGAAGCGTCGTCTTACATTCCCCTGGATAGATTAGCCCTAAGTTCACAATGCGGCTTTGCTTCGACATTGGAGGGAAATCTTCTGACCTTTGAGGAGCAAGAAGCGAAGCTACGCCTGGTGGCCCAAACCGCACGGATCGTGTGGGGCTAAATTCAGACACTCCTCGACTATCGGTTTCGATGAGTCTTCCAGGGTTCGTAACTCCTTGGCGTGGCAAATTGAAACTGTCTCAACCGAGGGGTTCACCCCCCCATTCATTTGTGGCCAATTGGGGGACAGAATCCTCAGCACTGATCCGATAACGAATGGTAATAACTGTGAACGGGAGGTAAAAAGCTCGAAATTCCTTGGTGGCTGCAACTTTCGAAAAAGCAAATACTTACGTGTTTGCCGCGCCTATCATTCGGGACCGTGAGGTCGGTGGTTCGAATCCTCTCGCCCCGACCAAAATTCCGAAGTAAATGGGCCACCGGTGACGGTGGCTCTAATCGTTTGTGTCGTCACTTGTACGTTTGATAATGCAGGGCTATTTTACAGATGTCCCCTTCCCCAGCACTGAGAAACTCTTAAATCCGAGAGTCGCTTTCACACACCCCCAACAGCAAGAAATCGTGATATAAAAGGAGCCACGCACTCTCTTTATACTGACTTAACCTTTGGTCTCTCAGTGGCTGGAAATATTTTGTCCTGAGCTTTGCAATAAAACCCATGGCTCTGAGCTTGATCGTTCTTTCGTTTTTGCTCCTGCCTCTTCCTTTCAATTCGCCACAGGACCCAACATTAGGGCAACGTTATGAGGCGGCCCAGGAGTTAGCGCGGGCAGGTAAACTTGCGGAGGCCGAGAGTGAATTAAAGGCAATTCTGGCTGCGGAATACCGCAGACTTATGAAAATCTATGCAGCGCTAATGAATCGTGATCGAGCGCTCGAGGCAGCTGAGACAGCTGCGAATTATCAATCACAGGACAGCGATCTTCTGATTGAATTGGCCACGGCTTATCTAGAGGCAGCACAGTTTGACAAAGCTCTCGACCCTCTCCTCAAAGCTGCCCGGCTTCAACCAAACAACGCGGACGTCCATAGGACTTTAGGAAAAACCTATTTTGCTCTGGGCGATTACGAAAGATCTTCAAGAGTGCTCGAAGTAGCGGTGGAGCTTGCCCCGAAAGACTTCAACTCTAGTTTCACTCTCGCGATTGCGTATCTACAGCAGCGCCAGTTTACTGCCGCAAGGCGTGTTTTTGATCGGATGATTGCTCAGTTTGGTCAGCATCCGCAGATTCATATTGCCATCGGTAGAGCATTTCGTGAAGCTGGTCGTTTACCTGAAGCAATCGAAGAGTTCAAAAGAGCTATCGCTTTGGATTCAAAGTTTCCGGGCGCTCACTACAATCTGGGCTTAGCATATCTTTGGAACGAAGGCGCCTCCGCAGTGCCCAATGCTGAGGAAGAGTTCAAGATTGAGTTAATTGCAAATCCAAACGATTTCTTCAGCATCTACTATCTCGGCATCACATACATCTTTCAAAGAAAGTGGGAACTAGCAATTGACTTCTTGAGGACAGCTTCTCGATTTCAGCCGAACAATCCCGATCCTTATTTCCAATTGGGCCAAGCTTATCAGGAATTACAGATGCACGATCAGGCAATTGACGTGCTCAAGAAAGCTATTGACTTGAATCCAAATCTAGCTCACAACAAGTTTCAGGTGACAACTGCACATTACCGACTCGCGCAGTCTCTTCTCCGGACAGGGCAGATCGAAGCGGGTCGGAAAGAGTTGCAACTGGCATCTGAGCTGAAGGCCCGCGCGTTCGAGACAGCACAAAGCCTAAGTTCCAGGCAATCGACTATGGGTGCATCCAGACTACCCGATGAAAACGATCAGATGTCTGACACACGATCACTCCCCGGCGCAACCGCGACACCAGATTCTTTGGACCAAAAGACCCGGTCAGCTCTCGAGGCAAACGAGGCGCATTCAATAAAGATCATTTCAGCTCTTCATAACAGTGTCGGACTTGTGCAGGCAGGACGGCGGAACTTTACTGGTGCTGCAATTGAATTCCGCCTCGCCAAAAGGTGGAACCCTCAGCAGGTTGGCTTGGATTACAACCTCGGGCTGGCGTACTTTCGGGCAGAGTTGTACAGGGAAGCATTGGCACCGCTCGAGAGTGAGATAAACGCCAATCCGACAAACATTCAGGCGAGATGGTTATTAGGGCTCAGCTACTTTAACACTCGAGAATATTCAAAAGCAGCCGAACTGTTGCATGATGTTCTCTCCTCCGGATCGACGAACGTAGAACTTTGCTACGCACTTGCGTCGTCACTAATCAAGCAACGAAAGATCGATGCCGCTGAGAACGCAATTGAGCGAATGACGGTTTTGACTGGCACAACGCCCCGCCTGCATGTCTTGCGAGGTCAACTACATTACGCAGGTGGGAATACGGAGAAAGCGAAGGAAGAGCTAGCGACGGCGTTGGCGTTGGATGGTCAGACGCGAGAAGCACATTATTACCTGGGCCTGGTCTATTCGAAGAAGCAGATGTTTGAAAACGCGGCCCAGGAGTTTGAAGCTGAACTGACCGCGAACCCGAACAGTGTCGAAGCTAAGTACCGCCTTGCACAGAATCTGCTAGCTCGTGGGACCATGATCCGCGGCATCCAAATGCTGCTTGATGTGATCAAGATCGATCCAAACTTCTCTCACGCACGCTACGAACTTGGCAAGGCGTTGCTTCAACAGGCTGACGTCGCCGGCGCGGTTTCCAATCTGGAGATAGCAGTGAAGCTTGAGCCTGAGAATGCGCTTTTTCATTATGAACTGAGTCGCGCTTATTTCGCCACCGGACGACGCGAGGAAGGTAAACGCGAGAACGACACGTTCAATAGACTCAAAAAGCAAACGGTTGCAGGCCAAACACCTCAGTAAACGAGGAAATCTAACTTGTTATTCGTAAGGAACCCGCAGTTAATTCTACTGGCAGCATTTCTGACAGTCCCAGTAAAAATTCACATCCCGCCTGCCTCCATTCAGTTCAACGATATAACAGGCCCATCTGGAATTACCTTCAAACACGCGTTGTCAACGGAAAAGAAGTACATCGCCGAATCGATGAGTGGCGGCGTCGCGCTTTTCGATTATGACAATGATGGTTATCTGGATATCTTCTTCGTCAATTCACTTACCGTTGAGTGGCTTAAGGCGAACAAGAAAACCCGGAGCGTGCTATACCGCAATAACCGTGATGGAACATTTTCCGATGTCACCGACAAAGCAAGAGTGGGCGATGTTGGTTGGGGAATGGGGTGTGCGGTCGGCGACTTCAATAATGACGGTTTTGATGATCTCTATGTCACAAGTATTGGTCCCGATCACCTGTTCAAAAACAACGGAAATGGCACGTTCACCGACGTTACACAGAAAGCAGGGGTAAGCGATCCGCGCTTCTCCACGGGAGCAGCTTTTCTCGATTACGACAATGACGGCAGGCTCGACCTTTTCGTCACAAACTACGTGAGCTTCGACATAGATCACTTGCCTCCTTTTGGCGAGGATCCGACCTGTCAATTTAAAGGCGTTCCCGTCCAGTGCGGACCACGGGGTTTACCCGGCGCGGGTGATTCCCTCTTTCGCAACAACGGTGACGGAACCTTCACAGACGTTTCGAAAAAGGCCGGCGTCGCGGACTCGCGGGGTTACTACGGATTGGACGTTGTTGGCAGTGACTTCGACGGTGATGGATGGGTTGATATTTTCGTGGCCAACGACTCTACACCTAATTTCCTTTATCACAGCAATGGAAACGGCACCTTCAGCGAAATCGGATTTGAGTCGGGCACTGCACTCGACAAAAATGGGAACGAGCAGGGATGCATGGGAGTCACGTTAGGTGACTACGACCATGACGGGCTGCTCGATCTGTTCATAACCAACTTTGACGATGAATACAACGTGCTCTACCGCAACGCTGGGCGAGGTACCTTCGTTGATGTTTCCCACGAATCGGGAGTGGCAATGATTAGTCTTCCTTACGTAGGTTGGGGGACAAAGTTTTTCGACTACGATAACGATGGCTGGCTCGATCTCTTCGTTGCTAATGGACATGCTTACCCGCAGCGAGATCGCTATCGTCAGCGCAAGCTTTTGCATAGAAACAACCGTGACGGAACCTTTTCAGAGGTTGCTGCTCAGTTTGGTAGCGCGCTGATGGAGGAGCGCGCGAGCCGCGGAACTGCCTTCGGTGACATCGACAATGACGGTGATGTTGATATCGTCGTAAACGACCTCGACAGCGTCCCACAGCTATTGCGGAACAACGGCGGAAGCAAGAACAACTGGATCTTAGTTAAAACGATCGGCACCAGGAGCAACCGCAACGGTATTGGCGCGAAGGTGAAGGTCGTCTCCGGAGATCTCATTCAGCTTGATGAAGTGCGAAGCGGCGGCAGTTATATTTCGCAAAATGATTTAAAGCTGCATTTCGGGCTGGAGAAACGTACGAACGTGGACCTCATTCAGGTGCGCTGGCCGAGCGGCGCGGTCGATACCTTAACCAACGTATCGGTAAACAAGATCGTGACAGTTAAAGAAGGCAAAGGGTTGGTAGTGCCCTAATTTTGGATTTCTCTGTGCGGACTCTGTGTTCTCTGTGTCTCTGTGGTTATCGGAATAAACGATACAACAACCACAGAGACACAGAGTCCGCACAGAGAAGATCTGTTAAGGCTTTGAGTGCATGTGTTTATTAGCACCGTCGACGCGCTTCCAGGTGATTCGCCGAATGCTGCGCTTTTCGTAAGTCTTCGCGAACTCTTTTATCTCAATAAACTGATTCGGCAGCACGTTATTGAACTCCTGTCGCGTGCGGCTCGTCGGCCACGTTACTTCTATCGAAGCAATTCGCGTTGACTTGCCAATACCAATGTGCTGCATCAACGGCGACGCACCAAACGACCCCCCACTTGAGACTTCGCGATATCTGATTCCAGTTTCCGCGCCAGGTCCCTTGAGCGTTAATTTGATCTTCGCTCCGATTGCGGAACGGTTGCTCTTAACTCCGACGAGTTTGATTGCAATCCAATTGTTAGCGTGACCTGGATTCGCAAAAAGAACACTATTGTATTTATCGCCGGGTACAGCTCCACCCAGGTTTTCGAATATGTCTTCGTCTCCATCGTTGTCGAGATCCGCAAACGATACGCCGTGGCCTTTCTGGAGATGGCCGGTTCCACTCGACGAACTTATCTCCACGAAAGATCTGCCACTTTGATTACGGTACAGAAGGTTTGGCATTAGAGCTGTGAACGTTGGCGCGCCGGTACCAAGATAGAAATCGAGAAAGCCGTCATTGTCGAGATCACCAAAGTTCGCTCCCATTGCTGCCACGCTTCGGTCAAGACCCATCTCCTGTGATACATCCGCGAACCTGCCATTTCCGGTATTGCGGTAGAGTTTCATCGAATCGCCCTGCCGCGCTAGTCCAAGATAGGGCCTTACCCACTCCCCGTTTGCAAAGAAATAGCTGGCCACGAACAAGTCAAGTTTTCCGTCATTGTCGTAATCCCAAAACCAGGTTGGAAAGCTCCAGCGCGGTTGCTCAACCCCAAGCTGCGCAGCAATCTGTTCGAACGTGCCGTCACGTTTGTTGTGATAGAGGAAGTTCTCTGTCCCGTAATTAGAGACGTAGAGGTCCGGATATCCATCGTCGTCGTAATCTCCCCATGCTACACCCTTCGTAAACGCGACCTGGTTTACACCTGCGCGCGCGGAGACATCTTCAAAGGTGCCGTCACCCTTGTTGCGGAAAAGTTGGCTCGGTGTTTGCTCGTGTCCAATGAAGACGTCCAGCCAACCGTCATTATCGAAGTCGGCCCACGCCGCGGAATGTGTTGGATGATCGGTGCTCAAGAGCCCCGCCTCAAGCGTTACATCCGAAAAGGTGCCGTTCCCATCGTTGCGTAACAGTGAGTTCCGCATCGGCCACTCCCACCCACCACGCATCACAAAGATGTCGAGCCAACCGTCGTTGTTATAGTCGGTTTGCACGGAATTTATTCCGCCGAGTTGCTCAGCTAGATGCGAGCGCGTGGACACATCCGAGAATGTACCATCTCCATTATTACGGAAGGCGCGCATCGGCTGACATGGATCAAAGCTAGTCTCTACGACATCGAGAAATCCATCATTATCGAAGTCCTCGGTAATCGAACCTCCGGCCGCGCCCATAGTGTCGAGCCCGAGCGCGGGAGCGATATCAACAAACCTTCCGATCTGCTCTTTCGATTCGAAAGCTGCCGGAGGGATCAGATAGGCCTTTGGAACTTTGTCGGGATACTCGCCAAGCGTCTGGTACGTCACGTTAAGAAGCCAGCGCACCTCCAGGCTTGAGGGTTCCTTTTCAAGATAACGCTCGAAATATTCGATTGCGCGCTCCGAACCAGATCGCAACCTATGCCGCGCTGCGGCAGTTAGCGGAAAGATGCAGACATCGGCATTGCGATTAGAAAGACAGTTCTCGACCTCGCCACGTCGCATGTGGGCTATGCCGAGGGCGGCAAGATCAATGTTCCTCATCGCGGCAAGGTTTGCATTTTCAGTCGAATGTGCCTCTCCGATACGCAAGGCCTCTTCAAAGTGGGTAATCGCGTTTGTAGTATCGCCCTTGTAGAGGTAAACAGTTGCCGAGGCATTGTGGAGGCGAATCGCCTTAGGTGGATCGATTGATTCACTGACACTTTGCAATGCCATCTCGATGGCGCGCGAAGCTTCATCAATGGAGGCGCGCCGCACCTCGCACAGGCTGTCGAGTTTGGTTCGTTCGGCTGGTAGCCTCGCAAAGCTGTCGATTAGACCAAAACCCGAAAAGTCGGGGAGACCGTTGGCGTTCTGGAATTGCGCGGGGGGTTGCATTTGGCCCAGGCCCATCGACGCACCCACGACCAATGACAGCAAAAGGATTGTTAGCAGAACGAACTGTTTCACTAAGGTTACTGGATCACGCGGCGAGCTTTCTGTTACGTCTCAGATTCTCAACTAACACAACTTTGCAGGTCAAGCATGTGGATCTATTTTGCGGAAGATACTCGCATGGACCACGACTTCCCGAAGCAAAGGGTGACGGGATCATGGCCTGCTCAATTAGGCGCCCGCTCGCCTCTGCCGATAAGTCGTACCGCGAGTGTGAACAACAACACGGCGAGTGCCGGCGACAGTACGCTAAAGGGTTGCGAACGAAGCTGATCGAGATCGCTTGCGGCAGTGAGCATATTTCCAAGACTTGGTTCCGGTTCCTGCAGCCCGACGCCAAGGTATGACAGAGCAACCTCGGCCAGCAAGAACGTTGGCAGCAGCAGGAACGCCCGCGTTCGCAGCGATGGCAAAATATTTGGGAGAATGTGGCGAAACAAAACTCTCGTTTGACTTACACCCAAAGCGACTGCCGCGACCACAAACTCGCGTGTTCGCAATGACAGCACAAGTCCGCGTGTCAGCCGGGCCATTTCGGCCCAGCCGGTCAGGCCGAAGATGAGTAGCAGAAGCAAAGCCGCCCGGGTCATTGGCAGCTCCAGCGGAAAAGCCGCACGCACGCCGAGTATCAGGATCAGTGTCGGCAGGGCAAGCATGGCGTCAGTCGCACCCATCAGAAACGTGTCCACGAGCCGGCCCGCATAGCCGCTCACCCCTCCTATTGAAATACCAACCAGGCAAGCGACGAGAACGCCGATCAACGCAACGATGAGCGAGAACCGCACCGCGTAGAGCAAGCGGGAGAAGCGGTCGCGGCCTAATTGGTCAGTTCCCAGAAGATTGATCCTGGGAGCGATCTCCGAAGTGCTTCTAACCCCGAACAGATGTACGTCGGTTTCTCCGATGCCGAGCAACCTGTATGAATACCCGCGAACGAAAAATCCCACCGGAAAGGCGACTGACGTGTCTTCCGTGTACGTGCGGCGAAGCGGATCTGCGACACGCCGTGGATGAATGATCGGCGTCAGACCGCTGAAGTGGATCGTGGTCGCCGGCGCGGAAGGCTCAAATCGTGACTGAGCGCTGTGAGCGTACGGTGCAAGAAAGCCGGCGAAAACAGCGAACAACGCGAACAGCCCGATAACGAGCCAACCAAAGACCGCAACGCGATCGGTGCGCCGCCTGGTGAAACCATCTCTTGATAGATGTTCGTTCAAAAGCCGAGGTCGCGAATTCGCTTGTCGTTGACCGCCTGCAGCAACTCGCCAAGGGCATTTCCGAGCCAAACCGCTGTACTGGTAAATAGGACGATTCCCATTACCAGGGGCAGATCGCGCGCGCGCACGGCTGAAACCATCAATGTTCCTAGTCCCTGGCGTCCGAGCACGGATTCGACGATAACGGAACCTCCCAGCACACCGCCAAGCGAGAGGCCGGCGATCGTCAGGACCGGATTGAGTGCAGGCCTAACCGCGTGGCGAAAGATCACGGCACTCTCGCTTAAGCCTTTCGCCTGTGCAAGCTTGATGAAATCCTCCCGCATCGTCCGCTGTAATTCGCTATGAAACTGCGCCAGAAAAATCGAAATCAGCGGCGCCGACAGGGCTAACGCCGCCAGCGAGAACAGAACCGCCGAAGACCCGTCCCGAGCGGACGCAGTCAATCGGACGGATATCGCGAGCGCGACGAGCGCGAGGACGATCCGCGGCGTCGAGGCTGTTACAAGGATCAATAAGTCGATGAATGCAGTAATCGTCGTTGATTTGTATCGCACGCCGATGAGGCTTAGCGGCACTGCAAGCGTGAGTGCGATGGCAAAGGCGGCGGTTCCGAGCAGAAATGTACTTACCGAACGCGCCCAGACGAGACTGCTTACCGGCACACGAAAGTGTGTCGACTCGCCCAAGTCCCCGGTGACCGCGGCGGAAAGCCACCGAAAGTACCGTATCGGAAGTGGTTGATCGAGGCCATAGACACTGCGAAGGCGCTCGATCGTCTCTTCCGAGATCTGCGGGTTATCTCGCAGCTGCGTCAGGGCGTCGCCTCCCGCAAAACCGAGCAACGCGAACGTCACTGCCGAGACGATCAATATCATCATGAGGCCTTCCAGACATTTTCTCAGCAGCAACTTGATCATTCTCGCCTGTTTTGAGGGAGCCGCGTGCGGTCTACTCTACTCCTCAATATTGTTTTTGATCTTCCCTAACTTACTGCGCGGAGAGTAGTCTTGATTTGATTTCTCTGTGCAAGCTCTGTGTCCTCTGTGTCTCTGTGGTTAATGGGCGATGAGATACCACAACCACAGAGACACAGAGGACACAGAGCTTGCACAGAGAAGAAAAGGCAACTTAAGACACCACCCCCGGGAGAATAGCACCATGCGGCCGTTACCATACGTTCGACTCGCTGTTTTTCTTCTGCTTCCCCTGCTGTTTTCGTGCCGACAACCACCCGCATCAAACACTACGACAGACACCGCAAAGCCCGAACAACGAAGAATCGGCACACGGGGCGGGAAGTTGGTCTATCGTGTATCTTCACCGCCCAAAACATTCAACTATCTTCTCGCAAACGACGAGCCTTCGATCTTAACGGCGTTCTTACTGCTCAACAGCCGGCTTGTGGAGTTCGATCATTCGACGCAAACTTACGTGCCTGGTCTTGCGGAAACCTGGACCACGGGCCCCGATCACCGTTCGGTCGACATCAAGCTTCGAGACGGCCTGAAGTTTTCGGATGGTCAACCTCTGACGAGTAGTGACGTGGCGTTCACGCTGGAAGCCACTTACGATGAGCGGAACAATGCAGACGTGTTCCGTGACGCGCTCCTTATCAACGGCAAGCCTATTTCTGTAAAGGTGATCGATGACCGAAATCTTCAGTTTGTCCTTCCTGAAACGATAGCGGCCCCTGACAATTACCTCTATAACATTGGTGTGCTGCCCAGGAGTGCTCTCGAAGCCGATCAAAAAGCGGGCCGGCTTTCCGAGTCGTGGAAGATAACGGCGCCGCCGGCATCCGTGGTCTCAAGCGGTCCGTTCGTTGTCGCGTCAGCAGCGGCCGCCGAACGGATCGTCCTCAAACGCAATCCTTATTATTGGAAACGAGACGCACAGGGAACGCAACTTCCGTATCTTGATGAACTGACGCTCGAAGTAGTCCCCGACGCGAATCAGGCACGCGTCGGGTTGGATCAGGCCAGAATAGATATCGTGGACCGTATACGCCCGACGGATTACGCTTCGCTGCTGAACGCCGGCGGGGCCGTGCGAGCTTTCGATCTCGGCCCGAGTCTTGGTGTCGATTATATTTGGTTCAATCTGAATCCCGCCAAGCCGGACGGTACGCGGCTGAATCCGGTCAAACTCGCATGGTTCTCGGATGCAAGGTTTAGAAGGGCGGTTTCAATGGCGGTTGACCGCGACTCGATCGCGAGGTCGACCCTTCAGGGTTTGGCAACTCCGCTCTACGGCATCGTATCACCGGCAAACCGAATCTGGGCCACTCCAGATCTACCGAAGATCGCGTACGACCTTGTTCGAGCAGCTTCGCTGCTGGAAGAAGCTGGTTTCACAAAGCGCGGTGCCGCCGATGCCACGGAATTGGTTGACGCGCAAGGCAACCGCGTCGAGTTCTCACTGCTGGTCCCCGCTGAGAGCGAGCCCCGCAAGCTGATGGCCGCAGTGATCCAGGAAGACCTGGCGAAGCTCGGTATAAGAATGCAGGTCGTACCGATCGAGTTCGCCGCTGTCACGAACGCCTGGACCAAGACCTATGACTACGATGCGATACTGCTCGGTCTTTCGCTGACGGACCTTGAGCCATCAACCTATGCCACCCTGATGCTTAGCAGCGGCGATGCGCATCAATGGAGGCCGAATCAAAAGTCGCCTGCGACCGAATGGGAAACGAAGGTCGATCAGCTTTTCGCCGAGCAGGCCCGCGAGTCCGATCCTGGAAAACGGAAGTCGGAATTTTACGAGATCCAGCGAATCGTGGCAGACGCTTCGCCTGTCATCACGATCGTCACCCGCCATGTTGTTTCGGCGGCGAACTCACGCGTCGGAAACTTTTCGCCGAGCCCGATGTTCCCTTACTCCATGTGGAATGCGGAGGAGCTCTTCATCAAACAATGACCTCGGAACGTACTGTCGGGCGGCCCTCCGTGGCCGCCCCTGTGTCGAATCGAGTTCGCCAAACCGAACACCGTCGCCTTTTTGAATCTGATGAGTTCCACGCAGGGGCGGCCACGGAGGTGTTGATTGTCAAGACATCCTTTACAGTTTGTTATCACGACATCCTTTACACTTTTTATCCAGTAGTAGGGGCTGTGGGAACGGTGGAAAAACTGCGGTTTGTTTTCCACGGTTTCCATAGCCCGTGATTTTTCACTTGCGCTTCTTAGTTGAGAGCAGTACCGCAGTGCTCTCACCAGTGCGCAGGTCGATTTCGCGTACGGTCAGGTGCCGGAAGGTCACCA
>DASYSD010000087.1:0-73719 GCA_036003745.1 Pyrinomonadaceae bacterium | reverse complement strand
CTGTCGGAGCAGGAACAGGAACTAATCAAATTGGTTTTCGAGAAGTACGGCCACATGAACCGTTATAAGTTGAGAGACTTGCTCCATGAGATATTACCAGAATGGCAAGATCCAAAAGGATCGGCTCTCCCTATTACACATGAGGACATCAAGCGACATGCGAAGGTTCCACTAAAGGTAGACGAATGAAAACCAAAACGGATAAGCCTAAAACGAAAAGCAAAGACGAAGAACAGTTTTATCAATTCGCGAAGGCTCTTATCGCTGTGTCTAAAAAAGAACTAGACAAAGAACTTGCGAAAGACGAACGGAAAAAGAAAAGCAAAGCCATTAAAACGCGGTGACTGGATCACGGCCATTTGATCTTATCGTCAACTAAATCTTCCATCGTACAACCCGCAAGCCTCGCGTATTTCAAAAGCACGATCAGCGATGGTTCCCTAGCGCCGCGCTCGTAGCCTGAAACTGCGCTGTAATCCACTTTCAGATCCAAAGCCTTGCACATTTCTGTTTGACTCATCTTCATTACGTCTAGCCGTAGCTTGCGCAATTTCTTCGGTAGATGCTTCGGTCGCTCGCGCTTGGACGATCCCATCAGCTTAATCCTCCTGACGGATCGCTCTTGCGAGTATGGGCAATTGCCCATAGAATAGTGCTTGTGTATTTAGTTGTCGTTTCCGCCCAGTGCAGGGCGGTTATCACGTAATCAGATCCTCCGAGATTGCGACCATGAAGAACATTTACACTTACCGCAAGCGAGCGTTTCTAAATCCAGTTTCAACTAATCAGACATCTTACATCCTTGCGCATGTAGAAGACTCTGAGCACGGCGAGAATAAGTTCGGCACTAACCTCATCACACTAGCCGATTGCAAGCGCAGGATTCAATTAGAGTTCTTTCTGGGAACCGCTCGCCATCGACGCATCAGCCTGAAAAAGATCAATCTTCTAATCGACATTCTAATCGCGTTTCGTGATGCGCTCCTGCGCGAGATCGCGGCGATTGAAAAGAGCAAGTAATGGGATACTCCCGCCCGCGCCCAAAGCACCTAGCCGCAAAGCTATTGCAAATCCGCCGTAGCTTAGGACTCTCCCAATCTCAAATGGTCCAGCGGCTAGGTGTTAACATTCCTTACACCTTCATTTCAAAGTACGAACTAGATAGAAACGAACCGCCACTCGCAATCTTACTTGCTTACTCCCGCGCCGCTCAAATCCCGCTTGAAAAGATCATTGACGATGAACAGTCAATCTAAAGCAATGGCAAGTTCTTACTAGATACGTCACTGGCTTTTACTGTGACGTGTACGAGCAGGACGACATTTGACATGGTCTCTGTCTCGTGATCATCTTCAACATCGTTATGGTCTACCACTTCGTTATCATCCTCAGCCATTAGCGTAGATATCTCTCTTTCTTCGCGGTTTTTTAATGGCCTTAATAAACGGTCTGTTACGATCCTGACCTCGGTGATCAGAGAGTCGTCCTGTACCAAACAAAAGAAAGGGTCTTCGCCGATGTCTGGCACACTGTCTCTAGGTAATTCGCCTCCATCGGTTGGAATGCGCAGCGCGTCAAAGAATGTCTTAATTCGATTGTCAATATCACCCCTATTACCGATTAAATCACCCGGATTTTGGCGTCGTAAGAACAGAACATCCAATCCACAGACAAGACTGTATTCGGCGTTTACTAGCGGGACAAAGCGATAGCCGCACCTCGAAAACCGACGCGCAAAGGTTTCCATGATTGTTGTATCTGGATCAGCAAACCAACCGCCCTCGGCACGCATGGATCGAAGGGCGTGGTTTTCAGGATGTACTTCAGTCTTCATGTAATTCAGCATGGGGTGTTGGTTCCACAATGCGGCCAATTGAGGGTGTAATTGTTTTCGAATGCGATGCTTATCTTTTACGCGACTGTTTCTTCTGCTGGATGCCTTCAAGGGTCCGTCATAAATGAGTCGGAATTCCATTGCAATCGGCCATCCTTCACAATAATCCAATTCTGGGTTGTGCCAGCGGTATACTGGCAGGCGTTCACGCGCCGACATTTACGACCCTCCTAACTTCGAGGCTAGGAGGCAATAACAAATTCCCGCCTAATTAGGGCACAACTTGCTCATATGAGTCAAGTATGTTATTGCCAAAATAAGGTTGCAGCCACAGTGGTTTTTCTTAGGTTTTATACGAATCTATATGCAGCATTTTGCCGTGCTACCGCTTCGATATAAAATTCCGGTCACAATACGGTCACAAGCTGGGATACTCCACCAATCCTCAACGCCAGATGATCAAGTCTTAGAAAATGGCGAAGCGAAATCGCGACCTCTGTAACCCACCCAGAGTTGGGGCGATATGAAGTTCTCGGATCGTCACTGAAACCCCGACCATCTGTTTGACGACACGAGACGCGAATGATACGGTTGGCCAAAATTGGGGGCTGTTCGTCCTCTCTGCGATGCCGACGCTGAACCATTACGTGCATAAGCGTCACATCATGGCTGTTCGTCCTCTCTGCGATGCCGACGCTGAACCATTAGGTGCGTAAGCGTCACATCATCCGGCACATCGAGCGCAATCCTTAGGTCGAACCGCTTCACTCTCCCTTTCTCGTGAGCGATCGCGTACGGCTCATCAACAAACGTGCGGTAGCCAGAATGGTGAAGTTGGCGCGCAATCGCATAGGTGAGGTGCGACTCGCTTCTGGCCCAACCTTGTTTCAAAGCCGATGAAGCTGCTGTTTCAAAGGCGATCCAGCTGAATGGGGTCGGCTACGCAACGTTGATCGTGGATTTAGAATCTAAACGCAGCAATGTGCTCGTAATCGACTGCCCAGGGGACTGTAATGAACTTTCGTTAAAGGTGGCAACACCCTGACACCTTGCAATGTCAACTTAACAATAATATGCCTTGAGCAGGTTTTAGGCTCTCCCCGTAGTTCTCAGCGAGCTCCTGCGAAGAATGCTTCTTCTCGAGAGATCGCCTCAACCCGAATCGATTAGGCCGTCCAATCGATCCTCATCACGAGGTGACAAATGGTGCACCACGCGATCTTCACAGAGCAGAAAATCTGGTGCCCGATCTGCAAAGAGCATCATCGATTTTTGCGAGTCCCAACAGCAGCACGATTAATGGAGGTCTCCCGCCGAACCATTTATCGTCATATAGAGGATGGGAGCGTCTACGTCTTTAAACTTGGAGGCACCGGAAGATATCGCGTATGTACGGGCTGTTTATTCGCGCAGCACTCCGAGCCAGTTAAGAACCAAATTCCTCTTAACGAACCGCAGTTCGGAAACACAAAGAGTGACATAGTGTGACATTAGTGGATTGACTGGCTAGAGAGCGCCGCTTATCTTGCGGAGCGCTGGTTTAGAATCCGTCATTTCTAGTTCGGCACGAAGAAAAATCTCATGAAGAAAATGTGAGATGCCCTTCGCTGTCGATTACTGACAAGTGTGTTGGCGCGCCGAGAGAAGGTTTGCGAAAGGCCCACTGAAATTGTCCAGACTGTGGGCCCTCTCAGGATGGACTTTATAGAACTGATTACATCTCTGAATGTGAGGCTGGAGGTTATATGAAAAACAGAAGAATAGCCGTTCTCTTAGGCGTTGCGATGTTAGCGGGCCTCGGCCTCGCTGGCACGAAACTCGGTGGGCGCTCGACTGCTGCCAACTCAGTGTCCCAACCCCCATTGGCTGTTAACGCCGATTCTAAAGAGTCGACTGGCGTTCCTAAACATATTGCCTATGGCCTGTTTTTCGGAGAGATGATCGCCCTCAAGAAGAAAGCTACGGAGCGAGAAAAGCAGGGAATCAAGAGCGACGGGATGCGCGATTTTCACAAGGTCCGCGGAAAACTCAGCGACTACGAATCACAAGTGTTGGACCAAGTCGCTTCCGAGTGCAATGACAAGGTTGTCAAAATCAACGATCAAGCGAGAGCAACTATTAATCGCGAAAGAGCGCGTCACCCACATGGACGATTAAAGGATGGTGAACCGTTGCCTTTGCCGCCGGCAGCACTCTTGCAACTGGAAGAGCAGCGAAAGCAGACCCTGCTCGAGGCGCGCGAGCAATTACGGACCATCCTGGGCCAAAAAGACTTTGATCGCATTGACAACTTCATTCAGCAAGACATCGAAGCCAGAACTAAAGGCTCATCTCGCATCAGGCAGCAGTAAAACTTCCTTTTGCCGCAACGGGATCAATTGTCGAAATTCAAGGAGTGACTATCATGAGAAGATCGATCATTGCTGCCATTTTCCTCGCCGGCTTTCTGACCTTGCTGTCGCCACAGAAAGCGTATTCCCAAAGCGCCTATGGTCTCTCAAGCGTGGGCTATAATTCGGACTCGCGGGAAATTTTTGGCTTATCTGCGACCTGGTTGGATTACGAGCTTGCGTGGTATTACGACCCGGAAGTCTTGGGTGAATTATACTGGCAATTCAACAATGAAGTTCCCCTTGATTCTGGTTATGGTGTAGGATTGTCACTGCCTCAGTACGGCGTCCTGATACCGGCGGTCGTAGACCTGTATTCAACGAGTTACTTGCCCCTTACTCGTTACACTACATTCAGTACCCACTTTATAAGGTCATATTATTTCTACGATACGTGTTCTGGCTTTTTTGGCTTTTTCGCTCCGTGTTATGTAGATCCTTTTGGGTTTGGCGGCTTCCTCGGAGGTTTTTTTGGGCCCAGCATTGGTTTTCCGACCAGTCCCTTTAATCCATTCGGGTTTATGCCAGGGCGACGCTTTACCTTGGGCACTACGGAAGCAAGTATTGTGACGCCACCGGGTACATTTTGTCTTCCTTCTTTTAAGATTGGAGAATCGATGGTAACGGCTGATGGTGCCACGGCGCCCGCTTGTCCGACCCCGACTCCTACACCCACGCCCACGCCCATCACGACGATACTTGAAATTACGCCAGTTGTGCTAACACCCAGCGCGACTGTCGGTGGCCAAAACACGGCAACCGTAAGGGTCCGAACAGTTCCAGCGACTCCAAACCGTGCCGTTACAATAACTTATACAGCTGTTCCGGACTCAGGTGGGCATGTCGATGCATCGCATACTGGCGCTCGGCCTCGCGGCCAGCTGCGGATGCCGCGGAACCCGGTAACTAACACCGCAGGCGAGTTCACTACTATGTATACGCCTTCTCACATTGCAGGCATCGTAAATTTCCAAGCGACGGTAGCAGGCGGCAGCAGTAGCACACAGATTGGGGTGAACAGTAGAGTGCTCGATTTGGTTCAGTTGCAGGGCGGTACAAATTACGAGTTGATAGGAAGTAACACTCCACATCCTGGAAACCACTTTGGAACAGCAATGGCAAACACCGGTCTGGCCCAGATCGCTGATGATTACAAGAATCAGTTTTACCCTCAAAATCCAATCCCCCAAAATGACAAACTTCACTACAACGACCAGAGCTTGGTCTGGGGCGGAAAATTTGACATCAATGCTCGCTGGTTAGACGGAGCTCGAGTTCCTCATGTGGAACATCGCAGGGGAATTAATTGTGATGTTCGCTGTTGCACTAGTCCGGGAAATGTGCCGCAAGCGCGATGGGCGCAGTTGAATCAGTTCTTTATTAATCGTGGCTCAACTGATACCAACGACGAAACGAACACGCAACAACCCCACTGGCATCTGCGGTTTCTTTTCGGCCAACAGAATCAAGCTGTCAATAGAACCGCTGGTCAGTTTGTTGCCGAAACTTTCTTGTCCGCACTTGAGCGTGAACCTGATTCAGATGAATGGCAGGAACGTATGGATACGTTTGACGCCGCTCATGCCCAGGGCCAGACACAGACTATTGATGCTGCGAAGGCGTTGACGTCAGCGTTATTCCAGTCAGTTGAATACGCAAACCGGAACCGCAGCGATACGGAGTTTATCGAAGATTTATATGCCACCTTTCTGCTGCGGGCGCCGGACCCTGGCGGTTATGCTTACTGGCTCAATGTTTTGCAAACGGACAATACTAATGGACAAAATGGAAGGGCACACTTAATACAGGGCTTCGTTGAGTCTATAGAGTTTCGCAACCTGATTATTGGACTTACTGACACGCCAGCAGCGACGCCCATCTGTAATGATCCGCCTGCTGAGCAGTCTTGTTATAACCAGGGCGGAATATGGGATCCCGATTATTGCTTCTGTACAATTGAACCTGACCCAGATCCTTGTTTGCATAAACCTTGGTTGTGCGATATTTACCCGATAAATTAACGCTGCCGTTCGCTGTATTTTGACGGGGAAAAATTAGCGGAGATGCATACCATGCCTCGCTTCTTTGTATTGCTCATCGCCTTAGTGCTCGCTGGAGGCTTGGGTTTCTTTTGGGCAGCCACCAAGACGGATCAGAAGGTTAAACGCGAGCCTCTGCAGAAAGCAGGCATGCCGCTCAAGGCACCTGCTGCATACGAAAAACGTGAACGCGTCGAGGCTGGAAAATCGGAGACTTACGATCCCAAACCGCGCGTTCGAGTTGTTGATGAAAAAGCCGGCAAATACGAGTTCAGGTGGATTGGCTATGACGGTAAAGAAAAGGTCATTGCCTATCAACACCCGGACTCTATAGACGTTGTTGTCAGTGGATCAGTTGAAAAGTCTTCTGATGGAAATTACGTTTATAGTTACAGCGTAGATATCCTACCTTCGAGTGCTACTTATCTCTATTCTTTTGGTCTCCAAAATTTCGCTCAGGATACCCAGCCCATTGAGATTAATGATAGACCCACGACGCTTGCGGATCTGCGCATATTAAAGAACTTCACCCACCTACCTGATGACGGTAAACCCAAGAACTTTGAGAACACGATACTCATCGGTGAGATGTCGAATGCAATTCGACGTTTTAAAGACGGCAACTGGATTGCATTTGGCATTTTGCCGGATTTCGAAAACCAAGTAGTTCCTGGCGGTAGACTGCGAATCAAATTGGTGTCCAAGGCAGCGCCCGGTTTGGTTGGGTGTAGTGCGGTTGCTGGCCCGCGAACCATGAAAGGCGTGGGGGAACACATGCCTTCTGAACTTGAGGAGATAATGCCTGGTTATGAGGCGTGGCCGTCAGGATCTACAGTTGGGCCAGTGGCATTTTTGGATTCGCTTTCACAAAGTCAACGAGTCAATTATCTGCTCGACAATATGCTTCAGTTCGAGAAGCTGGGTTGGATTACGCCTTCTGCCCGCACTTGGTACGAAAAGAACATGAGAAATGACATCGAGGCTGCGTTAAACCGCACACAGAAGGATCTTGATTCAGACCAAATCTCTTCGGAAGTATTTGCGATGATCCAAGCAATCAAGTAGTGGCGACAACCGCGTTTGCACCGGTGGGAAAACTGTGTCGGTTTGGAATGGAAATAAGCAGAGCAAAGCGTACATAGGTGCAAAAGTAAAGAGCGACGATCCGCGATAAATGTTAAGAAATGTGGTTACCAACTTTAACGGGCGCACTGTCAGGTTGCAGGTTTCGGGACAGTGAGGTCGGTGGTTCGAAACCACTCGCGCCGACAAATAGAATCAAGCAGACTCAATTGTTCTCGATCCAACCTTGGCTTTAGCCCTTTCCGTGCAATCGGACCGGGGTTCTGTAACGACGGAGGCTCCATGACCGATCAAGAGAAAGCTGCACTAGAAGTCATCAGACATGAGGTTGGCTATCGGCGGGAGAAACAATGGAAGATCTTCTCTTGGACAGCTACTATTCTTGTGGCCGTCATCGCCGGTGTTATTACTCTCGTTGGCGATGACAAGTTCAAGTTTCCGCTATGGCCTCAGCGCGCTGCAATGGCTGCGGCGACAATTGTGATTACCGTCTACGCTTGTCATTGGATTCATGAAAACATAACGTTTGAGAGCGGGGCACGAGACGCGCTGACCGGTTTTTTCAAGGACAACGAAATCTCGAAGAATGTGATTCCAGACCCGCGGACCTCGCCGCACTTCGGGTACTCAGCAACGCTGATATTGTTAGCTGTTGCCGCAGTCGCCACAGTCCTATTTGCAGGATGGTAACGATCAATGGACCAAGGTGGATGGAAACGTGTGGCCAATTTGTGCACAGAATTCTCCATCCCCTCCATAACGGATGGTAAAGGATGGGAACAAATGTAAAAACGGTCGAAATTGCCTGGTGGGTGCAACTTTCGAAACGGCAATACTTACGTTTTTGCCGTGCCGATAATTCGGGACCGTGCGTCGAATGCACTCGACTCGACCACACAACCATTCCCTACTATCTTCAATGGCGGTCTTTTGTGGGCCGCTTATTCGTACCTCAACGCCACCAACGGATCTACTTTCGTCGCGCGACGCGCAGGAATGTAACCGTCTAGTAACGCAACCAGGGTCAATAGCAGCGAAAGGCAAATGAATGTCGTCGGATCGGTCGGCTTCACTTCGAAGAGCAAGCTCCTCAAAACCCGCGTTGCGGCAAAGGCGCCAACCAAACCCAATCCCACTCCCAGCGCCGTCAAACGCAATGCCTCTTTCAACACTAGTCCCAGCACATTGCGCCCGCTCGCGCCGAGCGCAACGCGAATTCCGATCTCGCGTGTCCGCTGAGCAACTGAATAAGAGACAACGCCGTAAATCCCAACCGCTGCCAGAATGAATGCGAGCGCCGCGAAGGTTCCCAACAGTTGCATATAGAAACTACGGCCGGCGATCGATGCGTTCACCACGGAAGACATCGTCGTCAACTTGTCTACGGGTTGATCTTTGTCGATGGCCCTGACAGCTTCACGGATGGTAGCCGCCACGAGTGACGGATCAGATTTGGATCGCGCAACAAGCCGCATAAAAGGCCACGCTCGTTGCGCGAATGGGGCATACATTTCCGGTTTGGTTTGCTGATCAAGACCGGCGTACTTAACGTCGCCAATCACGCCCACTACTTCCGCGATCTGGCTCTTGAATCCATGCTTGATGCGCTTTCCGAGCGCCTCTTCGTAATTAGTTGAGATCTGGCGGGCCATCGTTTCATTGATGACTACAACCGGTTGACTCTCCGCTGTATCGTGTTCGTCAAACCAGCGACCCTTAAGCAACGGGATGCGCATCGTGCGAAAGTAGTCGTGACTGACGGCGCGAAAGCTGGCGGGAAGAGAGCTGTTGGACTGGCCTTCGACTGACGCAAGGAAAACCATGTTTGTTCCACTCAGTGGCAGATTACTCGTGCCACCGACCGAGTCGATTCCAGGCGACGTCTTGATACGGTCTATCAGTTGCTGGAAAAAGAGTGTTTGCTGGCGGGCATCAGGATACTTTGTTTTTGGCAGGACCAGTTCGGCAACCAGAACTTTGTCAGGATCGAACCCGGGGTTTACGGAATTCAATTTCCAAAGCGTTCTAATCAAAAGCCCCGCGCCGCACAACAACACCAGTGCCAAAGTCACTTCGCTGACGACGAGCGCCTTGCGCAAAGCCTGCCGCGGCGCCGATGCGCTTCTCGTCTCTCCTTCTTTAAGATGAGTCTGCAGATCCGAATTGGTAGAGCGCCAGGCGGGTATCAATCCCAGAAGAATTCCGCTGATAACTGAAGTTGCGAGCGCAAACAGCAGCACGCGGCCATCGACATGAGCCGATTGCAACCGCGGCAGATCTCCGGGAGCGATCGCAACGAGAAAACCGGTGCACCAACCGGCCAGCGTAACTCCCGCAAGTCCACCCACGAAACTCAGAATCAGACTCTCCGTAAGCAATTGACGAACAACGCGCGATTTGCTCGCGCCCAGAGCCGTTCGCAACGCAATCTCTTTCTGACGCTCGGCGGCGCGCGCGAGAGTCAAACTCGCAACATTCGCAATGGCAATTAACAAAACAAGCAGAGCAGCACCGGCGAGCATCAGCAGGTAAGGTCGGGTCTGGCCCACAAGATCCTCTTTCAACGGCACGACTGTGGTCTTGCCGCTCACTTCTTTCGGATACTGCTGCGCGATGCGAGAGGCGATAGCCTCAACATCGGCGTGTGCCTGGGCCAGTGAAACATCTCTTTTGATTCTACCTACTACGTCGAGATAGTGAGCACCTCTCAGTTGGGCCAGATCTTCTGGTTGTTCAAGTGGAGTCCAAACCTCGACTCGCTCGGATTGAATGGGAAACTCGAAACCGTTTGGCATCACACCGGCGACCCTGTAGTTCAGGCCGTCCAGAGTTATTTGCTTCTGAAGTAATGCGTGATCTCCGCCAAAACGGCGCTGCCACAATCCATAACTAATTAGAGCGACGCTATCCTGTCCGGCTCTTTCGTCTTCCGCCGAAAAACTTCTGCCTATTAAGGGTTTAACGCCCAGGACCGAGAAGAGCTCAGCAGAGATCGCGCAACTCTGTACGCGGAGAGGTTCGCCTTCGCCTGTCAAAATAAAACTGCCGCCCGAGTAACCGGCAACGCTTTCGAATGTTTGGTTCTGTTGTTGAAAATCCAAAAGGTTCGGAGGCGATACTCCCATCCCTCCCTTCCCCTCGGTTTCGTCGATGCGCACGATTCGATCGGGGTCTGCGTAAGGCAATGGACGAAGCAACACTGCGTTGAGGACGCTGAAGATGGCACTGTTGGCGCCAATGCCAAGCGCCAGCGTGAGCACGGCCACTGTTGTGAATCCCGGTCGCTTACTTAAGCCGCGAATTCCGTAACGAATGTCTTTGATTATCGTTTCCATGACGGACCTCATTCGCTAAGGCTCAGGGATGCTTTCCCAAAGTGTCGATCATAGGTGCAGTTTTCTGGCGCATCTTTCAAGCCGTGTGCCATCGTCGGTCTATGTACAGATCCCACAGTTAAATCTGCGTAATCTGTGGATAACTTCATATGAAGTTCTGCGAACGACTTCCGTTTATGGGATCGTCAAGTCCCATTTTCGACGGAACCCCGCCCACACAATGACACATGTAAACGGGATAGCCACATCACCCTTCTGTGGATTCATCTCTTCCGAAGGGCGCCCTCCCCTTTCTATAGTTTCGATTAAGTTTTTCAAGGATGAATTTATGAGGTTATTGGTCTCCATTTTAATGGCAGTGCTCGTAGCGTCAAACGGGCTGGAGAAACCCGTTTCGTCCGCAACATCGCCTCAGATCACGTCCGATCATCCTAGCGTCAGCCTGTTGAGATCGGACGCGGTGTTGGTTCCATTCGCCCAATACAGTCATGGTCGTTGGGAAAACCCATGGGCCAAATCGCCGGATTCGACGGCGGAAGAACCTAATACACTCGCGGATCTCTCAAAACCATGGTTTGCAGAAGGCCGCCTGCCATCTCCTCTATGGCATTTCTGGTCTCCACGCGGCAAAGCCTTGCTCTTGAACGCATCGCAGGTCGTCGAAGTCGAAAGCCATTGTCAGAAATTATGGGGAGTCATCAGTGACTTACCGAAAGAAGAAGCAGTCGACGATCATTTCGGACTTTTGGGGATAGCGCTTAACATCGACCGCAAAGTAAATCCGAGCTACAAACTCGACAAGACGCAAGACGAGTGGACCAAATTGAATACCCTCATTCAATCTGAGTTTGATAAAGAAGAACAAGCCAAGGAAAAGCAGCTAAGGGAATTCCTGCCGCTGCCTCGCCGTGAGGAAACGAAAAATAAGAGCGTCACGCTCTCCTATCTGTATCGCATGACCATAGAAAAGACAGGAGAACGCCTTTACTATTTTGAGGCGCTGAAAGAATACAGAAAGCCCATCCCTATCAACGAACAGACTTGCAATAATGTGTTTTTGAATGGGTGGATATTAACGAAATCAGATGAGCTTAAACTCATCGATTCAACGATAGGTTGGAAGGACTGTGAAACGGGAGTGGATAGTATTCCTCTGGGACTTCTTGTCTTAGATGACGAGGTGTTTATCTTTTCCTGTCAGTTTGGCTATGAAGGTGAAACGTATTTTATCTACAAGTTGAGCAAAGCCCGAATCCAAACGGTTCTTGAGACTTACGGAGCAAGCTGTTAGTCGGCCTCCGATCCAGAAGTATCAATCTTCCACTTAACTCCCGCGAAAATCGCGTGCAAGCCGGCGCTCTCTCACGCGTTCAATACCAGCATCACCACTCTCCTCCGATAGCCTAAAACAATAAACAACTACTTTGACGGAAGAAATTGACTGGTTACACGTCAAAGTAAGGGAGAGTGCTTATGAGTAACACTACAGTCGCAGATCTCTTCAACGTGCGTTCGCATAGCCCATCCTTTTTTTCGGTCAAAGAAAGCGCAGTTTACAAAGGTCCACTGCTGGACTTTTGCATACCTGTTAATTTGCACTTTCCGCCTCCGGAGATGGTCCAACGCATCAGCGAGCGCTTGCCTGAAATTCTCAGATACTATCCCGACTATGCTGAAGTGCATGCGAAATACATTGGCGAAATTGCCGGAGTTCCGCCGGAGTGCATCGTGCCGGCTAATGGATCAACAGAGATCATTACCCGTCTGTGCCACCTTACTCGTGGTCCAATACTCACACCGATTCCCACCTTTAGTCGCTGGACGGATTTGCCGAACGAACTGGGCATTGCACTCCATACGATCAAACAGGACGTGCAGAGAAATTTCCGTCTAGAGGTTACAGAATTGGTTTCGCGCGTCAGTGAGCTTGATATAAAGATGTTGGTGATTTCAAATCCGAGCAATCCAACCGGAGCATGGTTTGAGGCCGAAGAGATTGAGGAGCTCGCTTAGTTTGCCGGAAGTGGAGCTAATTGTGATTGATGAGTCGTTCCTCGATTTCTCGGGACTCGAAAGCGCAATGAACTTGGTACCGAGGGCTCCGAATCTCGTGGTCGTTAAGAGTCTTGGTAAATCGTTAGGATGGCATGGGGTTCGACTCGGTTATGCCGCAATGAATCCCCGAGCAGCAGATCTTCTCAGATCCCAACTGCCATTCTGGAACGTCAATGGGTTGGCCGCTTACATTCTGAAAAGTCTTTCAGAATTTAAAGAGGAATTCCTGCAAAGCCTTGCTCTTGTCGCAAAAGACAGAACGTATATGATGAATCAACTCGAACGGGTTCCCGAGTTAAGAGTGTTTGCCTCAAAGGCGAATTTTCTCTACGTTGAGTTGCCACCTGAGGTGCCCGGCCGAAAGCTTAGAGATCGGTTGTTGGAAGAGTATGGGTTGATGGTGCGGGAATGCAGCAACAAGATCGGGTCGTCCGAGCGATACTTGCGCCTGGCAGTGCAAAGAAAGGAAGCAGTCGATCTCCTGGTCCAAGCGTTGAGTCGTGAACTGACTTTGCGTCAATGACAGATCGGGTGGAGAATGGGGTTCTATGAAGAACGATTTTCCCGCTGCGGTCCCCGAGATCCCTGTGACCGATATGAACGCGGCGCTGGATTACTATCAAGCAAAACTCGGCTTCAGCGTGGACTGGGGCGGGGCCGACGGCGGGATCGCGGGAATCTCAAAGGGCCACTGCCGAATGTTCCTCACCGATCCTTCCTTCCGCACGCAACATGGCAACACACCGCCAGTCGTGATCTGGCTCAATCTCAATAGCAAGGACGAGGTTGATGAGCTCTACGGGATCTGGAATAACGGCGGTGCCAGAATCATCTCACCACCGGAATCGAAACCGTGGAAGCTGCACGAGTTCACCGTTTCTGATTTGGACGGCAATCTCTTCCGCGTGTTCTATGACTTTTCCAGAGACCAGTCTGAGATTGCTGGAACAAGTCATGCGTGAAGATTAGGCAAATTATTTCTTAATTTGAACCCGATTTCCGCATGTTCAGTCTTGCATCTGCGCGAGGAAACACGCCAGATCAAAGAACTCTCGCTCTGACGAAGTCTTTCCTGCCTGGTTGAACTTGAAGACGCCGTGCCATCGGATTCGATGACGCGAATGATTCGCAAAAATTGCTGTCGTACGAAGAAGTTGCTGAACTCTTCGCCGTATTACCGCGGCGCGAACTTTTTTCATTTGAGGAAAGAATGGAGCTGAGCGTTGACAACCGCTGTCATTAGGCATAGAAGTTAGTCACACATCTCGTTTATTCACCCCGGCATTAACGAGTCTTCACTTCTTTCAAGCTGAACTACGACGAAGATGCTTTACCTTTTGCGGTTAACGAGTAATAATTCCGACCCTCATACCTTTATTGAAACTCGCTATGCTACGGCGGCGTTTAAGTCGACAGCGTTCGCCAAAGCTGAAGAATTTGCTCGGATAAGTATTTTCACTGCGCTGCTCTAATTCGCTTCCACTCCCACGGCGACCTCTGTCCATCGGCAGGATCACCCGGGGGGTTCCAAAAGACTGGATATTTTCCCCTTTTCGGTCAAAAGGAGTAGACCAATGAAAAACCGAAGCGGTTCCCTTTTCTCAATACTTCTTCTCTCTACCTCAATGCTTTTCGCTCAGCAGCCTCAACAGCCTCAACCACAGCAAAGCCCGGCTGCTCCGGCGACCGGCCCTGCGGCTGACCAAAAGAAAGCGCCTGACAAACCTGAGCCGCCGAAAGACAAACCGTTTGCAGACATCGTCAAAGATGCTCAGGTGGTCAAAGGTCTCTTTACGCTCTATCGCACAGACGAAAAAGTCTTTCTTGAGATCCTGCCCGAGCAGCTTGAGAAGCTTTATCTCGTGTCGTTGACAGTTGACTCCGGCATCGGCGAGCGGGGCTTTTATGCCGCCGCAATGGCCGGTGAGGCGCCGATTGTTTTCCACAAGCAGGGAAAAAATGTGCAGCTGGTGGTCAAGAACACTCGCTTCCATGCTGAAAACGGTCCGATGAACCGCGCGGTGGCGAGATCTTTTAGCGATTCCATCCTTGGCATCACCAAGATCGAGAGTCTGCCACATCCGGAACGCAAGAGTATTTTGATCGACCTGGGCGCTCTCGTGCTCACGGACCTGCCGATGCTTAGTTACGATTTGGAAGGGACGTTCAGAATTCCCTATCGCTTTGATCCAAAGAACAGTGCCTTTGGCACACTCAAAGCGTTCCCACAGAACGTAGAAATCGAAACGATCGCGCACTACGCAACGGAACGTCCGCCGCTGCCACCGATGCTTGCACCCGGCCAACCGCCGCCGCCACTGCCTCCGCCGCCGGGTAATCTTCCCGACGTGCGCAGCATGCTCTTTCATTTGCGTTACAGCATCAGTGAGCGACCGCAAACAGGTTATCGGCCACGGCTCGCAGATCCTCGCGTCGGCCACTTCGTCAATTCGATCGAGGACTACAGCGACGACAACCGTAACACCACTACCAGGCGTTTCATTAATCGTTGGCACCTCGAGAAGAAGGATCCGTCGGCGGCGCTGTCACCTCCCAAGCAACCGATCGTTTACTGGTTGGAGAATACGATCCCGGTGAAGTATCGCGATGCAATTCGCGACGGCATTCTCATGTGGAATAAAGCATTCGAACGAATCGGATTTCAAAACGCGATTGAGGTAAAGCAACAGCCGGATGATGCCGATTGGGATCCGGGAGACACTCGTTACAGCACGATTCGTTGGTTTGCGGGCTATCCGGATCCGGGCTTCGCACAGGGACCATCACGTACAGATCCCGTGACTGGTCAGATCTATGATGCGGACATTCGTTTTTCGGAAGCGATGACGCGATTCTTCCGGCGCGAAGTGCACGAGCAGATCTATCCACTCGCGATGCCGTGGGAGTATTCAAATCCGCGGGCATTCGTGGCGCCATGGAGCGTCGTTAACTCTGAGTATCAATGCGATTTTGCGAGCGGTGCAGTGCGCGATGCTGAGTTTGCCTTCGATCTTTTGGTGGGCCGCGGCATGGATCCGAATGGCGCCGAGGCTGACAAGTTCATCAAGGATTTCCTCCGCGAGATCGCCGCTCACGAAGTGGGCCACACGTTGGGACTCCGCCACAACTTCCGCGCCAGCACGATCCACAGTTTGGAGCAGGCACAGGACTCGGGCATTACGGAACGCGACGGGCTCACCGGCTCAGTGATGGATTACATTCCAACCAACATCGCAACCCGTGGCGGCAAGCAGGGCGAATACCACCAATCCACTCTTGGTCCATATGACTATTGGGCCATTGAATACGCCTATAAACCGATCGACACGCCGACTCTCGAAGGCGAGCAGACTGACTTGCGAAAGATTGCGTCTCGAGCCGCCGAGCCACAATTGGCTTACGACACCGACGAAGATGCCGGTTTTGGTCCGGGACTCGATATGGATCCAGTCGTCAACCGTTTCGATCTGGGCACCGATCCGCTGAAGTATTATTCGCATCGAGTCGGTCTGGCCCGTGAAATCTGGAGCAACATGGAGCAACGGCTGGAGAAACCGGGCGAGGGCTATCAAGTATTAAGGCGCAGCTTTAATTCGGCCCTGGGCCAAACGGGCCAGGCTCTGCTCCTAACTTCGAAGTACATCGGCGGTATGTACCATTACCGCAGTCACGTCGGCGACCCGGGCAATCGTTTACCGTTCGAACCGGTGTCGGCAGAAAAGCAAAAGCAAGCGCTGCAGTTGCTACGCGACAACTTGTTTGCGCCGACGGCTTTTCAATTCAAGCCGCAACTTCTGAACAAGTTGGAGAACGAACGCTTTATCGATTTCAACAACTTCACGCCAGGACGTATGGACGTTCCGATTCATCAGGTGGTGCTGAGTCTGCAACGTCAAGTACTGGATCGAATTTTCCTTCCGACGGTATTGAGTCGAATCCAGGATTCGGAATTGCGAGTTGCGCCTCCGGTCCAGCCCTTTACCTTGGGTTTGCTGTTTACGGAAATTCAGGACTCCATCTGGGAGGAAACAAAAACTCCGGGCCTCTCGCTCAGCATCAATAGTTACCGTCGTTCGTTGCAGCGTGAACACCTGCGCAAGATGATCGGCATGGTATTGCGAGATGCAGCCGCCCCGGAAGACGCGCGCACTCTGTCGCGTCAAAGTCTTGTAACACTTCGCGGCCAGTTACAACGAACTGTTTCAAAACCCGGGTTGACAACGTCTCTTGAGGTTCGGGCGCACCTAAATGAGTCCATCGCCCGCATCGACGAGGCTTTGAAAGCCAGCATGCAACGAACCGCGTTTTGATTATTAGCCACGGATGAACGCGGATATATCTACTGATCCGCGTCCATCTGTGGCTGTTTTTCTGTTCGCGATGTGAGAGGCGTCGTCAGTGGCACTATCCAACGTGCAGGTAACAAACTTACTTGTTCTTTCGTCAGATCTACGTCCGGGTCGATTAACAACTGCGGTTGGCGGCCGTTGAGAGAGACCATTACGCGCGCCCGCACTTCAACATTCTCGTAACCTTCACGCCGCTTTTCTTCTGCAAGATAACGCCCGAAGAGCAGGACCAGGTCCGGCTTCGTAGTCATCTTCGTCACCTGATGAGATTCCAGATAATCGTCCGGCTTAATGGTCCACGTTTGTCCACTGTGCGGATGTGTAACAGTAAAGACTGCCTCACCACCTTTTGTTCGCAACTTCATATGCCACGAAAAATTGTGTCCTTCTTCGGTCCAATTTACGTCGCCCGGATAGAAGTAATGGCGAAGCGGGAAAATTAGCTGGACGGCAAGGTAGGCAGCCAACAGTCCCGCAACAAACTTTTGGGACGTTGATAACGACAGGCCAGTGCTTGTTTCCGCAATTGACTTCGGCGTTACAGCGACCTGCGAAGGCTTCGTGTCGAGAAACTCTTCTCCTGGTGACATGAACGCTCGAGCAAAGCGTCGCATTAGGTCAGGCGGGAAGAAAATCAAGAGCGCGCCCAGCATTAACCACGGAAAAATCCCGATCTCGAATATCACGGCGTTGATGAGATTGAACACAACTGCTGCGACAAACGCGAAGAGCCGCGTGCGTCGCCACAGGAGCAGCGGCACTACCAGCAGGTCGAGCATCAACCCGCCATATACAAAACTATAAACTACCCAGTCGGCCGCGAAGATATGGCCCAACGCAGGCATTTTGGTCAAAGGGCTTAGCCAGATGCGCATTGGCTCACCGCCCTGCACCCAATCCCGATTAAGTTTGGCAATGCCGCCGAAAAAATGTGGTATGCCGACTTGTGCTCGTAGCAGCCACAACGTCCACGCCGGCACTACGGCTGAACGGATTTTCCGGCGCAACAACGCATCAACCGAAAAAGCCCGTTCGGCCGGAAGGAAACACATCAGAAAACTGATCAGGCAGACGAGATAGAAGTGATTCAGATAACGCGTCTGGTCCAATAGAAAAAAGTATGTGAAAGCAAGAAAAAAAACTGGCGCGGCAATGCGATAAAGGAACCCTACCGACACACAAGCGGCTGCCAACCCAAGCACAAAAAAGTGAACGTACATCCCAGACCCCGGCCAGGGCTTCACCCAACTAAACCCGTAGTAAGGAAAAGTAAGAGCAGGTTCGACGTAGTAACGCGTGATCCAGCCGTGCGTGAAGTAGCGATAAACTTCCCATAGCATGACGCCGCCGAAGAGGATGCGAAAGGCCACCAGGAATGAGATATCGACTGGTTTGAAGAGAGCTGTGCACAGCCGTCCGAAGAAGTTTGCCGTTGCGCCGGTGGAGGCCGCAACAGACGGCGCCGCGATCTGCACTTCCTGCGTTGGAACGGTTTGCATCTCTTAGTTTCTGCGAGCCAACCTGCCAAGCCTAGCGTTATTTAGACGCATCGCACCAGGCCGTTACGTAGCTTATGTCGAGCTCGGCGGGCGCAATTTTGATAACGCGGGAGCAATCGCACCGAGTTTGCTGGGTCGCATCATCCACCAGACCTGATTGATGCCGTCCTCTGAGGCGTGTATGACTACGAGCGTCACGGCGGTGCCGTCGCGAGAAATAAGCATGCAGGGTTGTCCGTTTGCCTCAACTTCGTCAACCTTCACACCGGTCCAGAACCACGCAACTGAGGATATGAACTTAGCAACGCGGTCCCGACCCACAACCGGATTCCGTGCCGCGCGCAGAAATCCACCACCGTCCGACATCGAGACAACATCCGACGCAAAAAGAGCCTCCAGTCCCAGAAGATCGCCATTGCGGGCAGCGGAGATGAAGGCATTGAGAAAACGGCTTCGTTCGGCAGTGCTCACCGAAGCCTTACGCCCATCAGCGATATGTTTCCGGGCACGGGTAACGAGTTGACGAGTGTTAGCCTCCGTGAGTTGAAGGATGTCCGCGATTTCTTTGTAAGGATAATCAAATGCTTCGCGAAGAGTATATGCGGCTCGTTCGGTAGGAGTGAGCTTCTCCAGCAGTAAGAGCACCGCCAATTCCAACGCCTCGCCGCGTTCCGCTCCCAATCGTGGATCCTCGCTGGTGTCGATTGGTTCCGGAAGCCATGGTCCAACGTACGTTTCGTGACGAGAGCGCGCGGATTCGGCGACGTTAATGGCCAGGCGGGTCGTCGTCGTCACGAGGAATGCAGGTGGATTCAATACCGCGCTTCGATCGGTTGTTTGCCACCTCATCCACGCATCTTGCACGACGTCCTCTGCCTCGACCGCGCTTCCAAGCATGCGGTACGCAATGCCGAACAAACGAGGACGCACACTGATAAAGTCCGAAAGACCATCATCACGCGCATTGGTTTCCATGCGCCGATAATACGACATCCGACGCAAATGCTCACATGTTTACTATGCGCCCGAATCTCAGCTAAACGCCTTTGTAAGAAGCTCAACTACCTCGGAACGTACTGTAGGGGCGGCCCTCCGTGGCCGCCCCTGCGTGGAACTCGACCGGCGGAATGCAAACGCAGGGCGGCCACGGAGGGCCGCCCCTACAGTACGTTCCGAGGCGCATTGCAGATTCGAGCGAAGACCGATCAGCGACCCGATCTGTGACAACTTTTTTCAAATTAAAAAGCTTGTCACAAATCAGACGTTCAGCTTGTCATAGCGTCAACAAAGCAAAATTGAGAGGAGCGGTTTCGAAATGAAAATCGTTGTTATTGGTGGAACTGGTCTGATCGGATCAAAAGTTGTCACTAAACTTACTGAACATGGTCACGAGGCGGTGGCAGCCTCGCCCAATTCAGGGGTCAACACAATAACGGGCGAAGGATTAGCTGAGGTCCTTGCCGGCGCTTCCGTAGTAATCGATGTATCAAACTCGCCCTCATTCGAGGACGCGGCAGTTCTGAAGTTCTTCGAGACATCAACGGGCAATCTGCTTGCCGCCGAAGCTGCGGCGGGCGTGACACACCATGTGGTTCTGTCAATCGTCGGCACTGAGCGCACTCCCAAGATCGGTTACTTTCGCGCCAAGTTGGCACAAGAAAACCTGATCAAGCAATCTCCGATTCCATACTCAATCGTCCATGCGACGCAGTTCTTTGAGTTCATCAAAGGCATCGCCGACGCGGCCACAGTTGGCAATACTGTTCACATCGCGCATGTGCTCTTTCAGCCCATCGCCGCTGACGATGTCGCCAGTGCAGTGAGCAGAGTTGCTATGGGAACGCCGTTGAACGGGACCATTGAAATTGCCGGGCCCGAACAGTTTCGTTTCGATGAATTTATCCGGCGGGGCCTGAGCGCGCGTAACGACCCGAGGGAAGTTGTGGCTGATCCGCACGCTCGTTACTTCGGAGCTGAGTTGCGTGAGGGCACACTCGTTCCCGCAGGTGAAGCCCAGCTCGGCGCGACTTACTTTAAAGATTGGCTTGAGCGCCCGTCATCTCAAGTCGCACCTGCGACCACACCAAGTGAAGCACATTCCGTGGCGAAAACTGTCTAACTATTAAGTTGATCGAAAGGAGAGAGGTCATGAGTACTGTCACAACAAAAGATGGAACGCAGATTTTCTACAAGGACTGGGGCACGGGACAGCCGATCGTCTTCAGTCATGGCTGGCCGCTGACGGCCGACGCCTTTGAGGACCAGATGTTCTTTCTGGCCGGGAATGGCTATCGATGCATTGCGCACGACCGTCGCGGACACGGCCGCTCAAGCCAAACCTGGGGTGGAAACGACATGGATACCTATGCCGACGATCTCGCGGCGCTCGTCGAATCGCTCGATCTCAAGGATGCAATTCACGTTGGCCACTCAACCGGCGGTGGCGAAGTAACTCGCTACATCGGCCGTCACGGTACCAAACGCGTAGCCAAAGTGGTGCTGATCAGCGCAGTCCCACCGTTGTTGCAAAAGACTGAAGCTAATCCTAACGGATTGCCGATCGAGGCCATCGATGGGTTGCGTGCCAACGTACAAGCCGATCGCAACCAGTTTATGACTGACTTCAGAATCCCCTTCTTTGGCTTCAACAGGCCAGGGGCGAAAGTTTCTCAAGGCTTGCTGGATAGTTTTCTTTTGCAATCGATGTTAGCCAGTCTCCCCGCCACGTACGAATGCATCAAGGCGTTCGCGCAGACCGACTTCACTGAAGATCTTAAGAAGTTCGATGTGCCGACGCTTATCCTGCATGGCGAGGATGATCAGGTCGTGCCGATCGGTATCACAGCACTTGTGTCGTCGAAGATAGTGAAGGGCGCCATACTGAAAGTTTATCCGGGATTACCGCACGGCATGTGCTCAACCCACAAGGATGTAATCAATGCGGATTTGCTCGAGTTTATAAAGAAAGAGCAGACAAGCTCTCAAACGGCCTGAGTCGCCGAATGCTGCGGCAGATCGCTTGACGCTTACAAGTGATCTGCCGTCGCTTCCAGGAAGTCTTGTCAACTTAAAGCGTAAGGAGGTTCACATGAGCGACACAGATTTGGAGTTGTTGATAACACTGGATGACCTGCCGTATGGTCCGGATGAAGATAAATTCGATCATCATCAGAGCGAAGATGTTGGACCGGCGTCCATTCCAAACTGCTCAATACCCCTGCTTGAACGATTTGCAAACTTTGTATAAGGTTCCCTCGCCCAAGTATTTTTCTATCAGTCGTTAAGCTACCGTGGATTGGAGACCTCATGTCGGAACAAAACAAACAATTAGTTCGTCGCTGGTTTGAAGAAGTGTGGAACAAAGGACACGCCGACGCGATCGAGGAGATGTTTGCAGAAGACGGCATCGCTCACGGCTTGTCGGATGATCCGACGAACCCGATCAGGGGTCCCCGGGATTTCAGGCCGTTTCACACACTGTTCCGCGAGGCTTTCCCAAACATGAATATCGTTATTGAGGACATGGTTGCTGAAGGCGACAAAGTCGCTGCCCGTTGCTCCGTGCGTGCTAAGCACGAAGGAGAGTTCCTCGGAAGAATCGCGACTCAGTCCCCAGTCGAGTTTACGGGTATTGCAATTGTCCGGATCGACAATGGAAAGATTGTTGAAGCCTGGAATAACTTCGACTTCATGACACTGCACAAACAGGTCGGTCTGCTTTGAGGCAATGCCTCGCTGGCCCTCAACCCTCTGACAATTTTGTAGCCTCCCTCCCCTGAAACCTACAAAAACGAACCCAGCAGTTTCTCAACGCATCTGGACCAGAGAGATCTGCTATTCTAACGCCGACTTCGAAACAAACCCTGCGCGATTCCTCGGAGGTTGCGAGCTACCGCCATGACAGACCAGCCGTCCTCGGCTCAAACCAGCTTGATGGATCGCTATGAAGTGTCGGACTTTTTTGACGAGATGTTTCTGCCAACAGGCGAGCCTCGGGACCACTATCGCCTCCTGCACGCCCGGCTTGCCGGCATGGCCGCTGAAGCCTTCAACGAGCGGCGCGGCTACGCGGATGTTTCGTTCCTTTATCAGGGCATCACCTTCACCGTCTACAGTCAAAAAGCCGAGGGCATCGAACGCATTTTCCCCTTCGATCTAATTCCACGAATTATCCCGGCGTCTGAATGGTCTTTGGTTGAAAGAGGTTTGACTCAACGAGTAACTGCTCTCAATCAGTTTCTTTACGACATCTATCACGAGCAGCGAATTCTCAAAGACAAGATCATCGCACCGGAACT
Source organism: Pyrinomonadaceae bacterium (assembly GCA_036003745.1). Classification (GTDB taxonomy): domain Bacteria; phylum Acidobacteriota; class Blastocatellia; order Pyrinomonadales; family Pyrinomonadaceae; genus PSRF01. The sequence goes on along the minus strand of DASYSD010000087.1, from coordinate 50,837 downwards.
CGTCTTTGAAGCGAAACACTTTCGCCGCGAGATGATCGGCGTTAGTGTTCCCAGGAACATTTATGCACATGTTATCGGCACCGATCTGGTTCGCGACGACAAAGGAAACTATTTTGTCCTGGAGGACAATCTCCGGTCGCCCTCCGGCGTGAGCTATATGCTTGAAAATCGGCAGGCATTGAAACGGAGCTTCGCTACTTTGTTTCAAAGCTACGGTGTCAGGGCAATTGAGCATTATCCACAGGAACTGCTAAACACGTTACGATCCGTTGCGCCGCACGACAATCCGAATCCTGTGGTGGTGCTGTTAACGCCGGGAATCTACAACTCCGCCTATTTCGAGCATGCGTTTCTGGCCCGCCAGATGGGGATAGAAATAGTTGAAGGTCGAGATTTGGTAGCTCACGACAACCGCGTCTATACCAGAACCACGCGAGGACTGCAGCCAGTTGACGTCATATACCGGCGCATAGATGACGACTTTCTCGATCCACTGTCTTTCGATTCGACGAGCATGCTTGGTTGCGCCGGATTGTTCAATGCATGGCGCGCCGGGAATGTTACGCTTGCAAATGCTGTCGGTACCGGAGTCGCAGACGACAAAGCGGTTTATGCTTATGTCCCGGCGATGATCCGTTATTACCTGAGTGAAGAGCCAATACTCCAGAACGTTCCTACCTACCTGGCGATAAACGACAACGAGCGAGACTTTATTCTTAACAACCTCGAGCAGCTTGTCGTTAAGTCTGTAAACGAGAGTGGTGGCTATGGAATGCTGGTTGGTCCACACGCTTCGCAGAAGGAACGCGAAGCATTTCGGGATCTAATCATCTCTAATCCACGCAACTTCATCGCTCAACCCATCGTCAGACTGAGCCGCCACCCAACGTACCTGGAGGGGCAACTTTATGGCTGCCATATTGATCTGCGTCCCTATATTCTCTGCGGTGAAAAAATAACAATTGTACCCGGAGGACTTACTCGCGTAGCGTTGCGCGCCGGCTCGCTGGTGGTCAACTCCTCCCAGGGCGGCGGAAGCAAAGACACCTGGGTCTTAAATGACTGATTGAGTTTCCGAAATGCTTTCGAGAGTAGCCGATACCCTTTATTGGATGTCGCGGTATATAGAACGTGCTGAGGACATCACGCGGATCTTAACCGTCAACTTCAATACTCTGCTTGATGCCAGGGTCCAGGATTCAGAGGACTCGTGGCGCCGGATCATCGATATAACCGGCGAGGGACCAGTCTTTGCCGAACAATTCGGAGAATTCAACGCCAGGAACGTGAGCGGCTTCCTGCTCTGGCATCCCAGCAATCCAAATTCAGTTACCACCTGCATACGTCTTGCTCGAGAGAACGCACGCAGCGTTCGCGAACAAATCAGCAGCGAGATGTGGGAACATCTAAATCGTTTCTATTTCCTCGTCAGAGATATCAAACAGGAACTGAGCGCTCGCGGACCTTACGATTTCTTCGATCAGATAAGACATGGCTCACAAGCGTTTCAGGGAATCACAAACGAGACGATGACGCACGGAGAAGCATACGAGTTCATTCAACTGGGTAAGCATCTGGAACGAGCTGACAAAACAGTCCGCATAATCGACGTCAAATATTCTTCGGTAAACAGTTTGAGTGAAGGGCCTGAAGTTTCGCTACAGTTGCTGGCGATGTTGCGTTCGTGTAGTGCATTCGAAGCATTTCGTAAGTCGCCGGGCTCGCAGCTTCACCCCGCACGCGTTACTGAGTTTCTGCTGTTAAGTCAGGAATTTCCCCGCGCGGTCTCTTATTGTCTGCAGCGTGCATTGCGATCCGTCAATCTCATTTCAGGCGAGGCCGCTTCGCCGCGCCATTTACTGGCTCCGCAACGGGCTTTAGGGCGCGTCTGCTCGGAACTGGGTTACCTGGAAATCAACGAGCTATTAAACCAGAACATGCATCCCTATCTTGATAGTTTGCTCTATAGATTGAATGAAGTCGGCAATGAGATAGGCAGAACATATTTCAGTACCCAACTCATTCTGCCGCCCCAATCGAGGGCCAGTCAGCATGCGCAGCAGCAACAGTAGAGTACATTTATCAGCATGAAACTCCGTATCGAACACACGACGACATTTACTTACCAGGAATCAATCAGCGAGCGTTACACGGAGATGCGCCTGCGTCCTGTGGATGGCTCAGGACAGCGGTGTTTGCGTTTTAAGTTGGTTACCGAACCGGTAGGCGAGGTAATGCAGTACACCGACCGCTATGGAAATGCGGTCCACCACTTTGACACTCTGCAATCGCACGATCGAGTTGTCGTCAAGGCGACAAGTGATGTGCATTTGAGTCAAACTTTTGCCGATTATCACCGCGAGCTCACGCCACTTGAGAAGTTCGATTACCTTGGACAGGGTATCTATACGACGGCAAACGATCAGATTCGCTCGCTTGCTTCCAGCAACGTGGTCCAGGGCGACGCAACGGCCACTGTCCTCTCGTTAATGAAAGAACTGCACGATTCTCTGCAATACGAAAGTGGAGTCACTCACGTGAAAACAACTGCTGCCGAAGCACTGAGCATGGGGAAAGGTGTGTGCCAGGATTTTGCGCACATCATGCTGGCGGCATGTCGTTCTCTCAACATTCCGGCGAGGTACGTCAGTGGATATCTCTACAACCCGCGAAAGGACGCGTCAAAGGGAGTGAATGACAATGCCGCCTCACATGCCTGGATTGAAGCATTTGTGAATAACAGCGCCTGGCTATCAGTTGATCCAACACACAACTGTCTGCAGACGATGAATTATGTGCGGCTCGGTGTCGGACGCGATTATTCAGACGTCCCGCCCACGCGCGGCATATATAAAGGACAGGCCAAAGAGACTTTGAGTGTCAATGTTGTTGTAAATGCACTCTGAGATATTGATAGCGGATGGCGTTGCAGAAAAAATCAGAAAATCCCACCAACGGAAGTTCGAGATTCAGAAGCAATGATGAAGTTTTGAATCCCACCGACGGCAGTCGGTGGATTGTTCAGATCCTTTCTAAAAAACTTCAAGTAGTCATTCTGACTGAGCGCGAAAGACGTACGAAAAGTAGTGTACTTGTTCAGTATTTTCCAGAACCCATGTTTCAGTGCAAAACCGATTCAAAGAGTGTGCCCAACGGACCACTATCTGCATTCACTATCGATATTTCGAGATTCCTCGGGTTTGATAGTCCCACTTTCGCACAACGGCAAAACTCTGGCCGGTTTGTCCAGATCCACTGAAGTTGATAAAAATAGAGATTAGGAGAGAGCGAGGCGCGACCCATTGTGCGCTCCTTAACTCGGAACTCCTCGGAGTATTTAAATGAAGTTTGTTTTATTCGCAGGGTTGTTGCTCGCCAGTGGTTCAATCCCCGCCCGGGCGCAATCGTGCGTCACACAGGAAGACGTGAGGCAGATGCTCGCGCGCGTCGAATCTTCACCAGCTACACCCAACAAAAAGCTGAAAGAAGAACTGCTCAAAATGGCCAGCAAGCAACGCGAGTTGCTGCAGCAAGTAGTCGAGAAGGATCAGGCAAAGCGCTCGGACCAGGAAAAGCTACACAAGGTTTACGAAGATCATACAGTCAAACTCTGCCAGATCATGAAAACGTATGGCTGGCCCACCACTGCCGTGGTTGATGAGGAAGGCGTGTTCGCGGCGTTTTATATTCTTAAGAATGGCGCGACTTACGAACTGCAACGCGACTTATTGCCGGTAATCGTTGCCGCGATAAAAAAGGATCCGATTCAGAAGCGGGAATTTGCCGGACTGTACGACCGGCTTCGAGTGAGCGCCGGGTTGAAACAACTGTTCGGCACACAGGCCGTCAGCATGGGTGGTTTTCTGGTTCTTTACCCGATTGAAGATCAGGCGAATGTAGATGCACGGCGTGCAGAATTTGGTCTGCCGCAACTCGACTTGTACGTCAAAAGTCTGGAACGTAGTTATGGCAAGCCGCTCATCAAAGCACGCCAGCCACCGACCAGCCAACTCTCGAAGCAATTAACAGACTCGCTCACCAAGGCGATCGACGCGACGCAACTTGATGCGAATGAGATCGATCCGGGCGACGTTATTAAAGTCGAAACGAGTCTGGTAAATCTTAACGTCAGTGTCTTCAATAACAAGTTAAAGATGTTTGTCGGTTCGTTAACCAGCAAAGATTTCCTGGTGCTGGAAAACAACCAGGAACAAACAGTGACCTACTTTGCTTCGACTGACGTACCGTTCGATCTCGTGTTACTCGTCGACCTATCAGGATCGACTGCAGAGAAGCGCGATCTGATCAAAAAGTCGACGCTACGATTTGTTGAAGCAGCACGTCCGAACGACAGACTCGCCATTGTGACTTTCTCTGATACAACAAACGTGATCTCACCGCTCACGTTGGACCGTGTCCAACTCACAGCGGCCGTCAAGAACATGGAAGGCATGGGTGGATCACACGTTTGGGACGCCGTAAAATTCGCGCTCGACAATGTAATTGGACCAAAGTCGTTGGAACGGCGGCGCGCAGTGGTGCTGATGAGCGACGGCGTCGACGGAGCTTTGTATCGTCGTGGTCCGCTGTTCGGTTCAAAGACAATGTTTGCTGACCTGATCGAACAGGTACGGCAGACAGATGCGCTCATAGTGCCGATCTATCTGGATACTGAGGAGAATTACGGAAACCACTTCGCCCAGGAAGAATACGAGAATGCGCGCCGGACGCTTAAGCTACTGGCGGACGAGAGTGGCGGTTCTTATTACCACGCACGTAAATTATCCGACCTCAACGGGGTGTACGAGCAAGTAATCAACGATCTGGGCAAGGTCTACAGCCTCGGGTACAAATCGACAAACGCTACGCGCGATAGTAGCTGGCGCTGGGTTCAGGTGTCGGTCGTCAACCGTACGGATTTGACAGCACGGACGCGTCCCGGCTATTACGCGCAGTAACGAGAACGACTCTGCCGAGCGCCAACGGCGCGACAGAACGCCGAAGGCGTTGGCTAATTTCAGCCCAGGGTTGGAGCGCAGCGACAACCCTGGGGCAATCGTTCAGCATTCTCTTGAACCCTGTAAGGGTTCGTCTCGGGATGAACCCTTTCAGGGTTAAAAATTTTTCTTTATATATAGTTCCCAGGGTTGTCGCTACGCTCCAACCCTGGGCTGAAATTAGCCAACGCCTTCGGCGTTTTTCAAACTAAACTAGTACGCTTCTTTTCTGCTGGACCACAAATCATCTAAAACCACTATACTGAACAACACATGACGCAAGACTTTCGTTCTGAGGAATCCAAATTCGAGCAGCTGGACTACCTAACGTGCGCTACACGCCTTGCACAGTCTCTTTATGGCGATGCGTGCGTGGAGATCACGGAGGCAATTGCGCTCCAGTATGTTGAAGCAGGACAACTCGAACGAGCCGTTGAACAGGCTGAACTGATGACTGATGCATACGCGCGTGACTCAATACTGGCGCGGATTACACCAATAGCTGTCGCGTCAGGAGACGACGACTATGCACTCGAGCTTCTCGAGACTATCGACGATCCGATTCTTCACAACTCGGCAATTGAGAATATGTCGATCGAGTTTGCGAGGCGCGGTAAGTTTGACACAGCACTCGAACTGGCGGACCAAGCCTCCGACAATGATTCAACCCTTGGCTCAATTGCCGCCCTATATTGGCAAAGCGGTCAAAAGAATGAAGCCGTGGAACTCGCCCGATCGATCGAATTCGATCAACAACGTGCAATAACTCTGGCCCAGCTTGCCAAATTGTCTGATGAAAAAGAGGAGAGCCAAAACCTCCTCACCGAGGCGCAGAAGGCGGCTGAACAAATAGAGTCGGCTGAACCGAAAGTATATGCGCTCCTGCCAATCGCGTCCGTTTATGAAGAACGAGCGGATCGTGAGCGCTCGCTCGAGATACTGAACAGGGCTCTCGAGGTTTGTGACGACTTCGAGAACGCTCAGATGATCGGCTTATCTGGAAGTTTCGCGAGAGACGATACGTTGCTGCAGATTGTGGAAGCATTCCTCAGACTTGACGAACTTTCGAAAGCCACCGAGATTGTGGAAGAGATGGAGGACCAATTCATTTTTGCCCGCGGTAATCTCGCCCTGGCGGTTGCCAGTGGTAAGGGTCAGGAAGGCGCTGGAGAGGCAAAACTTCTCGATGAAGCGGCGACGTTCATTTCAGAGCTGGAGGCCTACAGCAACGAGGAAGCTGGGCAGCTTGACGGATTAATCGCAGAACTTGCCCAGGCGTATGCGAATCGCGGAAGGTATCCTGATTCACGTCGAATGATCCAGTCAACAAGATTTGAACCACAGCGAGTCTTCGCTTTAAAGCAACTGGGAAAACTCTGCGGCAGCGCGGGACACGATCGTGCGCTATTTGAAATAGAACTGGATCTGCCGAATCCTTACGAGAAAGCTCAATATTGGCTCGGAATCTACGACTCAACGAGAGCAAACCACGCCGAATTGTCTGAGAGAGCGCTCACAAAGGCCCTAACAAATGCCGAGAGCCTGGAACAACCTGTCGAGAAAGCCGAGGTGTTCACTGAAATCGCTCTAACCCTCGCAAAGAGTCAGAGAGCCGCAGAAGCAGAAGAGTTCTTCTCTACCGCCACAAATGCGACCATTCTTATCGGAGGGAATTTCCTAAGAGCCCGAGCCTTTCTCCGGTTAGCCAAAGCCTCACAAGAAGTAGACAGAAGGCCAAATCAGAATGAGATGGCCTTGCTCCAGCAATTCATGATTTGGTGAAGGCCTTAGCCGGTATTTCTTAAGCCCGCAGCAATACCATTTATAGTGGCTGCAAGCGCGTAGTTCAGATTGTCGTCTTCCTCACCTCCACGCTTCCGCCGCAGCAGCTCAACCTGAATCAAACTCAACGGATCGACATATGGATTCCGCAGTCGAATCGAACGGGCCAGCACCGGGTTGTTCTCAAGCAGCGTTGTCTGACCAGTCAAACGCAACACCACTGCTTTGGTCCGCTCAAATTCTTCAAAGAGCATTCCAAACACTTGCTCCCTCAGCGTCGCATCAGAAACCAGCCCCGCATACAGACGCGCAATCGACAGGTCAGCTTTCGCCAATCCCATCTCCACGTTCGCGATTAGTTCACTGAAGAGTGGAAACCGCCGTATCAGCTTTTCAAGCAACTCCGCATTGTTAGAGCTCTGTTCCGAGAAACGTTCCAAAGCAAAGCCGACCCCAAACCACGCCGGCACAACATGACGACTCTGCATCCAACCAAACACCCAGGGAATTGCACGGAGATCGCCGAGGCCACGACGGCCACTTCGTCGTGTGGGTCGAGAACCGATCCTCATATTTTCTAATTCTCTGACCGGCGTTGCCTCCTCGAAATAGGTCAGTATTGCGTCGTTCTCGGCAATCTTTTCTCGATAGAACTCAAAAGCGTCCTGAGACATCTTCTCCAGGCCCACTTCGCTCTCGTGATCTAAATCCTCAGCATCGCCTGAACGAGACAGCGCTTCCAGCGAAGCGGCAATCATCAACTCGAGGTTTCGTTCCGCGAGTATCCGATCCGAGTACTTCCAATTCATCACTTCACCTTGTTCCGTGATCTTTATCTGACCGGTGAAGGCACCCTGCGGTTGCGCAATTATCGCGTGATGCGTTGGTCCACCACCACGTCCGACCGTTCCACCTCTGCCATGAAACAATGTGAGCTTTACGTTGCATTCGGTAGCTACTTGATGCAACGCCCGATGGGCCTTGAAAATCTCCCAGGTGCTGGTGAGCATCCCGCCATCTTTGTTTGAATCAGAGTACCCGAGCATCACTTCCTGCCGGCGCTCCCACGAATCGAGCAAACGAGCGTACTCGGAGTTGGTCCACAGATTCCGGCAGACCGCAGGGCAGTTACGCAAATCGTCAATCGACTCAAAGAGCGGCACAGGCATCACTCCTGGATCGGATTCATTTGTGGCCGCCACCTTTACACCGCTTAACTCGGCCAGCGACACCAGGGCCGTCACGTCGGAAGCCAACTGTGCTCCGCTTATCACATAACTCCGAATTGCTTCGGGTGGATAGTCTCGCTTTAAATCGCTAACCATCCTCAGCGAATCAAGCAAAGTTACAGTTTCTCTCGACGGCTCAGGAGGAAGCGCACTCTCGTTCACTGCGGCAACGTTTGAAAACTCAAGCAGAGCATGCTTGTGAACACTCGCATGTTCTCTAACGTCGAGTGTGTGTAAGTGGAATCCGAAGGTATCTACCTGGCGCAGCAGAGGATCGAACAAAAACCTCGCGATACGGTCGCCGCCATTTGTAGCGAGACTCTTACGCGCCACACTAAGATCCGTTCGGAACTCAGTGGCGTTCTTATACGCATTTTTGTTGCCGGGTTCGTCTCGTGCAAGAAGCAGACGTGCCAACACATAGTCCAGAAAACGGCGATAAACTTCTTGTGACGTATGTCTTTCCGGATGGAGGCCGGGTGATGAAATCGTCGCCGCATAAGAGCTGAGTGCTGCTTCGAGTTGCGTTGAGACGATGACCTGATACGTGGAAGGACTGAGCTGCCAAATCAGATCATTAACTCGCTCGATGTAGTAAGCGAGAAGCGTTTCGCGAGCTATCTGCAAAGCGTCTCGTGTGCACGCGGGCGTGACCAGTGGATTGCCATCGCGGTCGCCGCCGATCCACGAGCCGAACCGTAACACTCGGGGCAACGTGTTCGCCGCTAACTCCTTGCCGTAGACTTCACGAAAGTCCGCGGCCATCTCGTCATACAACCACGGTAACGTCTCAAACAAAACGCTCGGATAGTAATCGAGGCCCATTCTGATTTCGTCGCGAACAGTCGGCTGACGGCGTCGGACCTCATCGGTCTGCCATAGTGCGGTTATCTCAGCGATGATGGCCTGCTCATGTTTTTCCGATTCTCTCGCCGTCAGCGGCAGACGATCAAATTGTTCGAGCTCGGCGGCGATTCGTTGTCGCTTGAACAACACGGTGCGTCGAGCAACTTCGGTGGGATGAGCAGTAAACACAAGTACGACTTCGATCTTTGCCAGCCACTGGAGTGCCTGCTGCTGCGTGATGCCGGCATCCCGCATCCGCCGCAAGGTGCCAAGAAACGATCCTGGCTGGGCCAGCGATTCAGGCGACGTCTGGGCTGCCCGGCGACGACGTTTGCGATGATTGGTTTCAGCGAGGTTTGTTAGTTCGAAATAGATCGCGAATGCTTTCGCCATCTGGTGCGCTTCAGCAACATTCAAGCGACCGACAATTCTTTCCGCCCGGTCGATCAATCTTCGCGTATTGTCAACGTCATGTCCTGGTTGCGCGTGCAACTCGCGGTGCTCAATCAACAACAGGCGCAACTCTTCAACAGCTGTAAATAAGTTGTCGCCAACTTGTTCCTTTAGTACTTCGCCCAACAGACGGCCTAGCGAACGCACATCGCGGCGCAAGGGAGCTTCCTTCAGATCGGGATCCTGACTGGTTAGTTCCGCGAGTCGCGCTGTCTGATCGTCTACATTCCAAAGCCGAAACATACTGTTTATATGCATACCACGTGAGGCAGAGGCTGTCACGTATCATCAACAGATTACACAGATTGTATAAATCTAATTTCTGTAATTCGCCGATAAGGAAATGGTATCCTTCGCCGGAATGGCCCAGACAAGTTAATGCTTAACTTCAAACACACGCTCATCTGTCTAGCTCTTCTCATCACCGGCGGTGTGCAAACGAGGGCTGTGCAAACGGAGACCGTGTGGGTCCGTGACGTTTACCACAGGGGCGATTTCAAACTGGCCGAACGCACACGGGTAGCGGAGATCGTGGTAGCTGCTGAGGATTTTAAGGTCGTGCAAATTGGGGCGGAAAACCTTGCTGAGGATTTGCAACGAGTAACCGCTAATAAGCCGGTGGTCCACAGCGATACCAGCAGCGTGCGCGGGCACGTCGTATTCGCCGGTACGCTTGGACAGAGTTCTTTTATCGATTCACTCGTCAGTCAGCGAAAGCTTGACGTCGCAGAGCTACGAGGTAAATGGGAAAGCTTCTTGATTACGACGGTAGCCAATCCTGTGCCCGGTGTTAGCCTGGGCCTTGTGATTGCCGGCAGCGATAGACGCGGCACTGCGTACGGAATCTTTGAACTGTCGGAGGCGATCGGTGTTTCTCCGTGGTACTGGTGGGCGGACGTAACTCCGCGGCATCGTGAACGTCTTTTCGTTCAGTCTGGTACGCGGCGGGCTGGACCACCGTCGGTTCAATACCGCGGCATCTTCATTAATGATGAGGATCTCGGCCTGCAACCCTGGGCTGCGAAAACTTTTGATCCGGAACTCGGCGACATTGGCCCGAAGACTTACGCGCGTGTCTTCGAACTGTTATTACGCTTGAAAGCCAATACGCTTTGGCCCGCGATGCATAGTTGCACCAGGGCTTTCAACCTGTACGCAGAGAACAAACGAGTCGCGGACGACTATGCGATCGTGATGGGGTCCTCACACGCTGAGCCCATGTTGCGCAACAACGTTACCGAGTGGGTAGCGAAACACGAAGATTACGACTACGCGAAAAACGCGGACGGCGTACATCGCTACTGGGAAGAGCGAGTCGAGCAAAACGGAAAATTTGAGAATATCTATACGATCGGAATGCGTGGCATCCACGACAGTCCCATTCAAGGTCCAAAGACACAACCGGAGCGAATCAAAGTTCTCGAACAGATCTTTGCCGATCAACGCAGCCTGCTGGCAAAGCATGTCAGGGAAGACGTCAGCACGGTCCCGCAAATTTTCTGTCCTTACAAAGAAGTGTTGTCAGACTATCGCAACGGTTTAAAGGTGCCTGACGACGTTACCATCGTCTTCCCCGACGACAACTTTGGCTATATTCGTTATTTGCCAACGGAGGCAGAACGAAAACGGCGGGGTGGTTTCGGCGTCTATTATCACGTCTCTTACCTCGGTGGACCACTCTCGTATCTCTGGCTCGACACAACGCCACCGGCTCTCATCTGGGAAGAAATGTCGAAAGCTTACGATCACGGAGTACGTAAGTTTTGGATGCTCAATGTCGGCGATATTAAACCCGCGGAGATAAGCATAGATCTTTTCATGCAAATGGGATGGGATATCTCGAGATGGCAGCGGCACAACCTGAATGACTTTCTGGTTAACTGGGCGCGAGCAAAATTCGGAACGAATCAGCCGTACGAGATCGCCGCAATTTTGGACCAATATTACCGGCTGGGATTCGCACGCAAACCGGAGCATTTGCAATGGAATTTCGTGAACGAAGATCGTAAGCCCACCGCTTTGAGCGCGTTCGACTATGCCGACGAAGTGCAGCGACGGATCGATTCGTATGACGAACTGATGGCCCGCACCGATCGTCTTTACAACAGATTTTCACCGGCTTTGAAAGACGCGCTCTACGAAACGGTGGTCTATCCGGTTCGTGCTTCAGCTTTAGCAAATCGCCGATACTTCTCCTTCGAAAAGGCGAGAGAATACATGGCTCAGGGTCGTGCCAGCGCAAGTGAGTGGACGCGGAAAGGTGAAGAGGCCACACGGCTGCTGAATCTGGAAACCACTTACTTCAACGAGAAACTAGTGAACGGCAAGTGGCGGCACATGATGTCGGAATTGCCTCCCGGTGACATGTGGCAGTCGATGCGTATCAGAACACCAGTGGCGCCGGCTGCGCTTCAGGAAGTATCCGACAAACCCGGACTCGGCATTGCAATTGAAGGCCTGCGGGAGACGCTCAAAGACGACAATGCAGTTTTACCGATCATCAATCGCCTAACACGTGAGACGCGCTTCATCGATATCTTTAACACTGGCAAATCTCCCGCCCCATGGAAGGCCACGCCGGGTCAACCGTGGATCAAACTAAGTCAAACCACGGGCGATCTGCGGCATGACACACGCGTACTCGTCTCGATCGATTGGATGAGGATACCGAGAGGCGAAAAGCACTCAGGAACAATCGAAATTAGCGGAGCAGGAACGTCGCGACTAATAGCGGTACGCGTCTTCAATCCGGAAATCCATGTCCAGGAGAACTCGTTTATCGAAACAGGAGGCGTGGTATCGATCGAGGCGGAACACTACTCACAGATTTCAGGCATCAGGGCTGACAATGTGATGTGGTCATTGATTCCAGGGCTCGGCCGGACCGGCGACTCTATCAGCATTTCGCCCACCACCGCCACAAGTATGAAGGTTGAAGATCTCGACATAGCGCCCGCCTTGAACTATCGGGTCTACCTCTTTACCGCTGGAAAACTCAATATCACTTGTTATTTGCTACCGACGTTCCCGATCACAACCGGACAAGGCCTGCGATATGCCATTGCCTTCGACAATCAATCGCCGCAGATCGTTACGGTTGGAGCTGACTTGCAGGCGCCTTCACGTCAATGGTCCCTGAATGTACTGAACGCCAGTACCACAGGAGTTTCGAGTCACGAAATCGCAACTCGCGGCCCGCACACGCTAAAGATTTTCATGGTCGACGCAGGAGTAGTGCTCGACAAGATTGTGATCGACACCGGAGCCCTCAAGCCCAGCTACCTGGGTCCACCCGAAACGAGAATATTTAGCCACAGATGAACACAGATTTGTGTAATCTGTGGCCTCGGTTCGTCCCGAATTTCCACCCATTCGTCACACTACGACTACCGTACACAACTGGGTAAGAACTGGTCGTGAGGCTTTCTGATAGATTTCCGCAAAAAGGAAATCTCTAAGCCATGATCATTCGATGCTCACTTCTCGTCGTAATCGTCTTCTTCGGCTGTGTTGCACTCACAGGCAATGCGCAAGTGTCGGCTCCGAACCCCGAGACACTTATCCCGCTTGAAGGTCTGGATCCGGTGATGCTTTCGCAGGGCAAAGAGGTTCAGGGAGATCTGAAATATAAAGTTACGAGAGGTCGTTTCCAGTACCTCTTCGCAAACGCCGAGAACAAGGCAACGTTTGAAAAGGATCCGGCCCGGTATGAGATCCAGTTGGATGGCCACTGCGCACGCATGGGAGCGCCCACCTCTGGAAATCCAGATCTTTATGCGATTCACAACGGCCGCATCTACATCTTTGGATCCGAGGAATGCCAAACGCTTTTCAAGGCTGCTCCAGAGAAGTATCTGGAAGTTCCCGCAGCCCCCAAATCGCCGCCGACCTCGGAGATGATCAAACGAGGCCAAGAGCTCGTCGCCAAAGCGGCTGAGGCTTTTGGCTCCGGATCAAAACTTGATCAGCTTGTCAGTTTTCAAAAGACGGATCTGAGAGACAATCAGGTCAAGAATATTCTGGTTCTCGCGTTTCCTGATACTCTGCGACAGGAAACAGTTAGACCAAATTTCACTCTCGTCTCCGTGATCACCCCCACCGATTCATTCATCCTGGTAAACAACGCCGCTCGGTCGATGCCGGAAGAGAACCGCGCCGCGATCTATAAGGAGCTGTACCACGAGCTACTTGTGCTGTTTCGAGCCAGGAACCAAACCGACTTCAAAGCTTGGCTCAGCCGCAATGGCGCCGAAGAGAAGGCGCTGGAATACGTAGACGTTGAACTACCAGGGTTTACTACAACGTTAGGAATTGATTCTGGAACCGGACGCGTCGTTAACCAGACATATGGAGGACGTGGGCCAGGCGGTGTGGTGGGCCAGATAGTAATCAACTATTCCGACTACCGAACGGTCGAGGGATTGTCGTTGCCATTCAAGAAAACAGCAACCTTTGATGGCCAGCCTTTCCCTGCTCTGTCGGCGACGACTGAAGTGGTAAAAATCAACGGCCAAATTGATCCGTCCAGCTTTAAAAAACCGCAAGCTCAGCAATAGTCGAGTGTTGAGGATGACATTTGCCATGGGAAGATTTCTCGCGCAAAGGCGCAAAGGCGCAAATCGCTACCGCGTTTCTAAGGGTTTTGTTTGCGCCTTTGCGCCTTTGCGGGAAAAAACCAGCCAAGTGATCCTGCTGCTTGCATTCCTTTTGACTCCGACAACAGCAGTTCTCGCGCAAGTGTCTGATTGGACACAATGGGGTGGTCCACACCGCAACTTCATCTCCGAGACAAAAGGTCTGGCGACAACATGGCCCGCGACGGGACCGCGCCGACTGTGGCAAAGAGAGCTGGGTGAAGGATACTCCGCTATTGCAGTGGAGCACGGAACGCTCTTCACCATGTACAGGAAAGGCGAAAACGAAGTGGTCGTTGCCCTCGACGCGGCTACCGGCAAAACGGCCTGGGAACACAGCTACGCCGCACCTTTTTCGCCGGAATATGACATGTCAAATGGGCCCGGCCCACACGCTACGCCTTTGGTTAGCGGAAACCTCGTCTTCACTTCCGGAGCCACTGGTAAGTTGCATTGTCTCGACAAAAAGACGGGCAAAGTCCTGTGGTCACACGACCTAATCAAAGAGTTCAACGGTACTCTTCGTGTGAATGGTTATTCTTGTAGTCCAATTGCTTACAAAGACACAGTTGTGATGATGGTAGGCGGACCATCCAGTTCACTCATTGCTTTCAATGTGAAAGATGGTTCAGTGATCTGGAAGAAGCATGATTTCAAGAATTCTACCTCTTCTCCGATCATCATAAACGTCGATGGTCAGGATCAACTGGTTGCTTTCATGTACAGCGAGATTGTCGGCGTCGATCCAAACAACGGTAATCTTGTATGGAGTTACCCTCACCCGGCTGAGTACGGCTTAAACACCAGCACGCCAGTTTGGGGACCTGATAATTTACTTTTTGTCTCGAGTGGATACGGGGGCGGCAGTCGTGTCCTGAAGCTCACTCGCGCTCAAGACAAAACGACCGTTGCGGAAGTGTGGGCACACAGCCTGATGCGAATTCATTTTACAAACGCGATTCGGGTCGGTGATTTGATCTACGGCTCGAGCGGCGACTTTGGACCTGCGCCTTTCACCGCGGTCGACGTTAAAACGGGAAAGGTGTTGTGGCGCCACCGCAGTTTCCCAAGAGCCTCAGTTCTGTTTGCCGATGGCCGTTTTATCATACTGGACGAAGATGGCCATCTATTACTTGCCACTGCGACCAATGAAGGTTTGACGGTGACGTCAAAAGTGGAACTGCTTAGCGGGAAATCCTGGACCGTACCTTCGTTATCCGGCACCCGGCTCTACTTGCGCGACCGGAAAAGCATCATTGCGTTAGAGCTTGGGCCTCAATGAATACCCCTTGCGCTGCCATAAGCCTCTCGTGAAGTCCGGGAACTTGACCGGCATACTGCCTCTCGCAACCGATAACTGACTCAGTGGACCGGGCACGCTCCACGCCGCAGCATCGTAGACATCGATGTCCGGCTCGAGGCCCTCACGCATGCACTGCACCAACCGGTAACACATCAGGTAATCCATGCCGCCGTGGCCACCAAGCTTGCGGGCCATCTCGCCCTGTTTCTTCCAGAGTGGCGATTCGTACTGGTCCTTATACTTATCCAGTGACTGCCAGCCGTGACCACCTTCCTGTCCATCAATGAAAATTCGCGGGGGATAGTCGCGGAAAATTCCTTTCGTGCCTTGAATGAGGTTGATGCGATCGTACGGGCGCGGTGTGCTGACATTATGCTGCAGCATGATCGTGCGCCCTTTTGCTGTTTTGATGATGCTCGTGTTGTAGTCACCGGTCTTGTAGATCTCTTTCCATTTGGGATCGCCAGCAGGCACGTTCTCTTTCCGGTAAGCTTCAAGACCAAGGTGTGTTGAACTCATTGACACGATGTGATCGAACCTGTCGCCACGATTGATGTCCATGTATTGCGCCATTGGACCGAGTCCGTGAGTGGGATAGAGATTGCTGTCGCGGAGTGTGTGATGCCGGCGACGCCACAATCCCTCATCCTTGTTCTCAAACAAGATGCCACGGAGATCATGATTGTAGGCACATTCACCATGCACGAGGTCGCCGAACACGCCCGCGCGCACCATGTTCAGAACTGTAGTCTCTGAATCGTCGTAACAACAGTTCTCCATAATCAAACAGTGTCGTCGCGCAGTTTCAGAGGCCTCTACAATCTTCCAGCAGTCTTCGAGCGTGTAAGCTGCCGGGACTTCAGTACCGACGTGCTTACGTGCTCTCAATGCAGCGAGCACTTGAGGAACGTGCCATTCCCATGGTGTTGCAATGTAGATGAAGTCAAGGTCATCGCGTGTGACGAGTCTCTCAAAGTCTCGCTCTCCGTTCGCGTAAATGCCCGGGGTTTTCTGTCCGGCCTTCTCGATCATCTGAGCCGCACGCGTGCACTTGTCTTTTACGACATCACAAACGGCATTGACGACGACCTTTTCGACAGCGAGAAATTCTCGGAGCACTTCCGTGCCGCGAAGTCCGACGCCGATGATTCCCAGACGCACGACATCGTGAGGTTCAAATCTTACGCCGAGCATTGTTCGCTGTTGTGCACGGCGAACCTGCGTTTCCGACGCCTGTGCAATTCCAGCGGCCGTGACACCAATGCTTGCCAGTCCGGCGGCCTTTAACAGCTCGCGTCGCGACAGGGTTTCCTTCTCGTCATCCATCACTGAATCTCCACCTAGTCAGTTAAATGGCCCCTACAATCGAACCTAATCAATACCCAGGGTCCGTCGACCGATCTCTTTGATACGCGTGTCGCGCCATTTCTCGAGGTAAATGTATTCCGGATGATTTGGTCTTCCTTTGCACGGATTCCGCGCCGCGTTGTAACAGCAGATCAACGACCAACGCGGATTGGGACTTCGATTCGCGTCGGAACGGTGTAACAGATTCGCATGAAAGAAGAGAGCGCTGCCCGGTTCCATCTCACAATATACAAGGTCGAGATGTTTTAGAGCCTCGTTGACGCGATCCATGTCTGCACCCGTCTGATCGCCAGTCTTGTTGTGGTCTATGCGTCCCATCAGATGCGAACCTCGAATCACCTGCAAACAGCCGTTTTCCCGCGTGGCCCGATCGACCGCGATCAAACAACTCGCCATGTACGGGAACAGGCAGTTGTTTGAATACCAGTAACCGTAATCCTGATGCCATTCCCATGAGCCACCGACAAACGGTTCCTTCAACATCATTTTGTGGTGGTAATGATAAACCTCACCACCAAGTAGTTGCTCGAGCGGATCAACAACCCGGAAGCAATGCACGAACGCGCTATAAATGTCATCTTCGAGAGCATCCGTCAACCAAAGTTTGCTTGTCCCAGCCTGAGCATCGCGACGCTCCAGCGCTTCCTGTTCGAGTCGTTGATCGTTTTTGGCGATGGTGATCAGCAGCTCCATCTCTTCAGCATCAAAGAGAGCCGGCTTCATGAGGTAACCGTCGCGGTTGAATTGAGCGATTTCCTGTTCGGTTAATTTCGACATAGCTTCAGGCGGCTTCTTCTGCTGTCGCGAATGGCCATTGCCCGGTTTGACGTGACCAGACAACGAAACACAACAACCCTAAAACCAACGTACCCAGACCAAAAGCAATGATGGTCCAATTCGTGGTAGCAAACACAAAAATCCAGCCGACTAACGCGAGCAGGTTTGGTATTGGATAAAACCAGATGCGATAAGGCCGCTTTAGTTCGGGCTCATTTCGGCGCAGCAACGTCACCGCCACAATCTGTCCAATGAATTGGATGAGAATGCGCGTGGTGATTAGAGCGTCGATCACCATTCCCAGCGAAAAGAAACTACAAATGATTGCAATAACGCCGAGGACGACAAGTGAAACATACGGAAAGTTCTTCCGCGGATGGAGCCGGCCAAAGATCTTGAAAAAATAACCGTCGATGGCCGCGGCATAAGGCACACGCGAATATCCGAGTAAAAGAGCAAAGACTGAACCGAATGCAGTCCAGAGCACCATCGCTGTAAAGAAGGTCGCAACGCCGCCACCATAAACATGCTCCATAAAGATCGAAACAATGAAGTTCGACTGCGGATGCTGGTCCGCCGGCACAAACTCACGCCACGGTATTACTCCGATCACAGAAAAGTTTATCGCGATATAGATCAGCGCAACGGCAATCACACTGATAATGACCGACCGAGGAATGGTTCGTCCTGGTTCCCTGACCTCTTCACCGATGTAACAGATGTCGTAATACCCGAGATAATCGAAGATGCCGATGCGTGTGGCAGCACCTAAGCCGAGGAAGAAGCCGAGTGAGAAATTGAACGCGCCCGGAGGAAAATCAAAAGCGAGCTTCGAATTAAAATTAAAGATGCCGGTGACAATAACAGCGAACGTCGTCAGGATCGTTCCGATCCACAAACTAACCGTCAGCTTGCCGATGAAAGTTATGCGTCTGTAGAGAAGACTGATATTCAAAACTCCAAGCGCAACAATTACCGCAAGCGATTGAGTTCGGCCGATGTCTTTCCAGATGTAGCCGAGATATTGCGTGAAACCGATGTAACCGGAGGCAATCTCTAACGGTCCACTCAGGATGAACTGCCAGATAAATAGAAATCCCATCATCCGGCCAAACGTCTCGCGACCAAAACCCTCGCGCAGGTAAACGTAGGAGCCGCCTGAGCCTGGCATCGCAGCGCCGAGCTCACTCCAGATCATCCCGTCCGAAATAGTTATTACTAACGCGACCAGCCAGCCGAGCATTGCCTGTGGTCCACCCAACGTCGACAAAAGCAGCGGGATCGTGATGAACGGGCCGATGCCGATCATGTTGGTCATATTGAGCGCTGTAGATTCGAGTAATCCAAAGCGCCGCAATAAGTGTGGCTGTGCGGTGGTGTTTAGATGATCAGCGCTCATGTGCTTTCGTCCGCTCGAGTAAAACACCCCTTCCTTTTATCTCCGATCGCGCGGTGGCCATCCAGGTCTCATAGTCTGTTCCGATTCCACCGGCGAGCTTTGGATCAGCTTTGCTGAAGCCTGGCTCCCGGTTCGGATCGGCCAAGCCGCCAACAGGCACATCCGCCCCGCTGTTGAAAAATGTGTTTTCGCGATGATCGAAGCCGTCGACCTTAACACCTTCGCCAGTTACCTGATAAAGCATCGTTTCATCAACGACACCTGAGAGTATGAAGATGTTTTTTCGCAGAGCCAGATTATCTGTTTGGGTTAGTCGCACGGAGCGTCCGCAATCTCGCGCCGGACTGTCAACCTCATTTCCCGGGCGGATTAACAGCACGCCTCGCTCGCCGATACCGACGAAGGTGTTGTTTTCGATTGTCGCGTTCTTTGCGGCCCAGATCGAAATCGGTTCCACCGGTCGTTCACCGGGACGTGTTGATACCACGAGGTTGTTTCTCGCCGTCATGTCATACGATTCGTACTTCGCAAAAGAGCAGGGATCGCCATCGCGTCCATCAATAAAGAGATTCGGATCCGTCGAGCCACCCGAAAAAGCGCTTCCCGAATTGTCGACAAACACATTTGCCTCGATCAGTACGCGACTACCTCCACCTTTTGAGACAACACCGCGATAACAATTGCTGATCACGTTCCGTCGCACAACCACGTCGTCCACGCAAGGCAGATCGATGGCTGGTTTACGTTGATAATTCTTGCCGTCGAGAAGCTCGTTGTTTTCAATCGTGATGTGATGCGACTGATTAAACTTGATCAGATACAGTCGATCGTCATCCTGCATTGGATCGTAGGTTGAGGTGCATCCGGAGGGCGGACATTCATAGTGGACTCTGCAGTTCCGAATGGTGATGTAGCTGGTCCAGAGGCTGCGGTCATACCAGGCGGAGGTGTAACCACCTGGCGGATCGTTCGTCTTCACGCGATTGAATGAATCTTCCGGCTCGTAGACGCTATCGCCATGTATTCCGTTGCGGCGCGAATTTAATTTCTTGCCTGACGCATCGCGATAGTATGGATTGGGGAAAATGTCGAAGCCGTCGATGACGATGCCCTGCGCGAGATGGAAACGTATGTGATCGATGATCACGCCGTGCTTCGATTCGGCTCGGATGGTGAGTGGATTTTTCGGATCGTAACGATAAATGCCAGTTGTGTCCGGACGACTGGAAACGGCTGGATGCGGATCATCTTTTTGTAATTGATCGGCCAGTGTCAGCGTTAATGTTAGCCCGCCCCATCTCGCCTCAGCACCTGCTTTGCGATAGTCGCCATTCTTTGCGACGATCGTGTCGCCGCTCGTGACGTGCTGAAGAGCGACTCGCCAAGATTTAAAAGGGCGCTCATAAGTGCCGTCCGCAAAACGCGTGTCTCGATCAAGCAGGTCCACGTAGACGGTCTTTACCGAAGCACTCACGGGCCTTCTCTGTGCAACCTCTGTGTTCTCTGTGTCTCCGTGGTTAACTGATGTGGAGTAAAAGCTCACCACAGAGACACAGAGAACACAGAGGTTGCACAAAGAGGCAGTTCTCATCTGCTCTCGCCTTCGGCTTTTTGCCAGATGCCGTTCAGCATCACACGCTTGATGCGCCGCATGTCACTGATGTTCTTTGAAGGATCACCTTCAACCAGAACAAGGTCGGCAAGTTTCCCTGCCTCGACGCTACCCAGGCGATCTGAGATATGAAAGTAGCGCGCGTTCTCCATCGTACCCGCCACCAGAGCCTGCATGGGAGTTAGACCAGATTCTACGAGTAGTTCCAGTTCGCGTTGATAAGCCCAGCCTCGCTTGGCATGTGGCACATCGGAGTGTGAGCCAACAACAATCCTCGCTCCAGCATTCTTCGCCAATCCGACAAACGCCTCCATTTGTTTAAAGCCATTCACATGAAAATCGCTTGTGTCTTTATCACCGCGTCGCCGTTCGAATACAGCAAGTGTTGGCGAAACAACGACGCCGCTGTTAGCGATCAGTTTGAAGAGAGACTCAGCCTGTGCTGTATCAAGTCTTATTGAGTTCCAGACCTTGTATCGTCCTTCACGTCTGGCATTATTGTCCGCCAGTACTGACTGTCGATATTTTTCGGCATCTCTAAGTGGAAGTAAGGCCGTACCAAAAGACGTAGCATGCTCGATACCATCGATCCCGGCGCGAATGGCGTCACGTGCATCAACGATCTCGAGATGGCCCATGACCGGGACGCCTCTCGCGTGTGCGGTTTCAATCGCAACCTTCACCAACGCGAGCGGCAGACGATAGTAAACCTTGATCCCTGAGGCGCCATCATCAACAAAACGATTGACGGCGAGTCGCGTCTCTTCTGCGTCGCGGACGATGAAAGAGTCTGCCGGATAAGCCGGCGGTGGTGAGTCCAGGTGTGGTCCACACAGAAAAAGTCTGGGAATCGAGGGCGTTTCCTTTCGACGCGGAGTGTCGTACGCCTCGATCCATTGTCCCGGATCACGCAACGAAGTCACGCCGTGCGAAAGGAAGAGCGCCGGTAGTGAATCGTCGCCGTCGATGTGAAAGTGTGCGTCGATTAGTCCCGGCAAAAGCGTGAGACCTTTTGCGTCAAATATCTCTGCTCCGGCGGGAATCTTCACTGAACTTCGTTTTCCAACCGCGACAATTCGATCATTTCGAATCACAACAGTTGAATCCGGAACGACTGGTCCGCCACGTCCGTCGATCAAATTCGCGCCAACGATTGCGATAACTGGTCCCACCAGCGGGTAGTCAACGTCATTGACCTCGTGCAGCGGTTTAACCGCTTTACGTTGCGTGGGCTGTGCACAGATTTGTGTACAAACCAGGAAAAGAAAAACTGCACTCAAAATTCTCATAACAAACTGTGTAATCTGTGGATTGTCTTCTGTTATCGACTCGCAAGCATTCTTACTCGAAGGCGCCCATCTTTTTGTCCCTTGAACGGTACATACAGCACACCGGAATCGTTCGCCGTTCCGACAAACATTCCCGCGGGAACACCGTTGAACAGTCCACCCCGCCAGTTTGCTCGTCCACCAGTCATCTGCAGTTCGTACTTTGCATGCGGCTTTAGTCCACTGATGAGCAAGTTTGCTGTCTCGATGTTAGGAATCGTGGCCTCAGCATCGGTGACGACTCCTTCCCCAGTTGCAAACAACGTCACGGTGCCGCCTTCGATGAGAGCTCCAATCAAATTGGAGCCGTCAACGAGCTCGACCTGTGGCGCTCGCGAATCAGCTTTGTCTCCGATTTCAAGCACGTTAAGAAAGAAGTCTTCCTTCGCGGGTTTTTGCGGCAAAACTTCGACACGCCATGCCGCAGGAACAACCGCGCGCGTGTTAGACGGTAAAAGTTTTTCGAAATTCTCGCCCCAGAATGTCTTCCACATTTTTCGCAAGTATGGATCTTCCGGTAATGGACCACCTGCCGGTGGATCAAGCGGCCAGTTCTTGCCGGAGCCCCATGCGCCACCAAATTCGTCCCCCGGTGTCCAGAATTCCCAACCTGGTCCACCGCGCGTTATCACCTCACGTTCGCGCGGCAGCAAAGTGTGCACTCGCAAACGTCCACCACCATCTTCATACGTGAAAGTTGAGGCGTTTGAGTATCCAGTGCCACCGTGACCGGCATCTTTGCCTCTCTCTGTCGCCACAACCGACGGTTTCCCGACACCGTGCAGCAACCAGACCTTCTTAAAGCTCGGGTCAGTAGTTCGCACGCGATCGAAAATAACGAGGACGTTGTTGCCGGGCGTGTAAGCGACCTCGCGTGTGAAACGCTCCATCTTTGAAGGTTGATAAGCGTTGGTCGCATTGCCACGCGCGTAGACGTACGACCCGTCTGCGATATCGGTGACTTCCATGTGACCAGTGGCCCATAAGTCACGTGTGCGCTCGAAGTCTTCCCTGCTCCGAACCGTGTTCCAGTAACGCGACGAATCCATTCGCTGACCGCCGTCGTTGGCTGCCGGCCACAAGTTTTCCGCCCAGAAAAACTTTTCGCTGGTTTGAAAAACGAGCATGGAGTTATGCGCAATCGTGCGACGGTAGTAGTTCAGATAGTGCGGGCTCTCCGTGTCCGTGTAGTCTGCGCCACTCTCCGTTGCTAAATATCCCTTGTGATAAATGACAAAATGATTTTGATCGAGATGATCGTGCTTTGCGAGGTAAGGACCAGAGTTAAATTGTATCCAGGTTGAATCCGGGCCAAACCCGTCGCGCATGATCAAGTGGCCAATGCCGCGAAACAAATGCGCACGCGGAATCTCTGCCTCCGTGCTGTCGGCTGGATTTCGTGGCGTCACGTTCGGGTCATCCCACAAAAACTGCGTTATCGCGACGCGCCATTTTGGTTGCGCGGGCCAGCCACTCTTGCGCAGGAACCATGCGGCATACGGATCCTTAAAGCGATTAATCGAGTAACCAAAGCAGATGTTGTCTTCCCACTGCAGGTACGGAAACTCGTTATCGTCGTCGCGAGCAGTCGTACCATCAGGCAAAACTTTGTAGAGATACGTGTCGGTGTAATGTTGGAAGAGCGTGTAACGCAGTGCCGGATCGCTGTTGGCCGTGGTGCGCAACAACTCCGCCATCATTGCAAGCGGCGCAAAAGTGATGCGCTGGTAGTCCATCGACTCATGATAGCCACCGTCCGGAGTGATGAAGTTCGTAAGGTCGAGAATATGATCGAGAACGGCGCGTGCATGTTTTCGCAGCGGCGCTGCACGCAACTCAACCGAAGCGTGATCTTCGATCGCCGTTAAAGCGAAGAGCGCCAGCGTTAAGTAACGAACCGTGTAGTTGTGATACATCGCGAGCTGCACTTCTTTCAGCGACTGGTCCTGCAACATCTTTTCTGCTGCCCATAGAAGCTCAGCGGCAACGCGATCTTTCAGTTCGTTGTCAAAACCCGGATAGTTGTAGAGCCAATCGAAGGCGAGTGACCATTTGACGTACTCGGGATAGGTACGAGAACCGACTTGTTCGGGAGTGTGTGTTTCCCGGATCTTTGTGACAGCGCGTTTTGCGAACGTTTCGTCACCGGTGAGGAGGTAGCTTAATGCCCAGCCATCGATGTCATCAGGAGGTCGCGCGCCGGCTTCATACCTGGCGTGCAGAATTTTATAGCCCGTAAGCGGATCGTTCTCACCAATCAACATGCGCGGACGTGTAATCGTCGAGGATTGCGCGTAAGTTGCACACGTAAGAATGCAGCACACCAAAATAGAGACTTTGAGCGCCCCAGCAACAGACATTAGCTTCACAGGATTAACAGGATTTTTTTCAGGATGAACAGGATTTACCAGATGCTGCATTTAATTGATCCTATTGGGGCGTGCGCCAGCCAGATATTTCAACCACTCCTTTGCCATCAGCCGGTGATAGGGTTCAGTCATGTGAATACCGTCAAGACACATGAACTTTGATCGATCAGGAGCGTTCGCAAGAATGCTGCCGACTTCGATCACTTCGATACCAGCAGATTCGGCGGCTGCGCGTGCGCGCTCGACAGTACCCGGTGTTACCGCTGCCGGATCGTGAACCTCGTCAAACATGTAAGTCTTGATGCCTGCGGCACGCAGACCCTCGCCCATCGCCTTCAGTGCTTCGTAGTCGTCGTCAGTTCGTGTCATCACGACAAACAACACCTTGCCAGGTTTCCAGGCAAGTAGGTCTTTATAAAAACGCTTCTGTGCTCGCGATGCAGTTAAACCTCCTGCTGCGTACTGTTTGAATTGGACGTTTGGATTCTCGCGACGAAACACATCGATAACAATGGGAACGAAACTGGATGGCGAGGACCAGTGCAAACCCATCGTGAATGAATGGCCCACAACCGCGATCTTCTGAGCCGGCATCGCACGCAGCTGCGGCTCGAGACGTTTGACTTCCGGTTCCTTCAACAATTCCGCCGCGAGCACACGCTCGTCGCGAATGTGCAGGTTCTTTTCACCCCAATTCCAGATCTTTCGTCCCGCTATCTGCCACTCGGCGGCGCTGGTGCCCACGGGTGCTACACACGACTGGCCCTCGAGTTTGCGCCCCACTGCGAGCAGGTGCGCATCAGCTCCTGGTAAGTTGAACTGGCCCACGTACACCGGAAGCCCAAGTCCGATGTAGAGCGCGAATTCTTCCTGAAGTCGATCGCCGTCGCGCTCAACTTCGAGAACGGTTTGGTAAAGACTCGCAACGGCGCGAATCTTTACGTCGCTCGCTTTGGTGTTCTGTCGCAGGTAACGCGTGAAGACATTTACGGGAGCGTTGTCAGGGATCGGCAATTCCGACACAAGGATAGGCAGAAGGTCCTGCTCGGGATTGAATGTGCTTTCACGACCATTCACCCACAGACGTAGCTGCTTGAGATCAGTCTTCAGTATTTTTGCCTGGTGCTCTGAGAGGGCATTGAGTTCAGTGTCAGAAACGGTGTTTGTTAAGAAACATTCCTGACCCTTGCCGGAACTTTTTGCCAGCAGCACCTGAAATGCGTGAACAGCGATGATGTTGGCCTCAACGAGTTTAGCCAGTCGTTTTTCAGGGGTGTCGATGCGTTGTGCGTGAACCGAATGAAGGGCTGCGAACGTCGCAAGGATCGCAAGGACTCTGATTTTTAAGAGCGATTTCTCGCGCAAAGGCGCAAAGGCGCAAAGCGCTACCGCGTTTCTACGGGTTTTCTTTGCGCCTTTGCGCCTTTGCGGGAGAATTCCTGCCATCAGTGTCGTCCGTTCCAATTTGCCAGCAAGTGACGATACATTCGCGTCGCAAGTTCTACTTGTTTGATTTCAATGAATTCGTTCGCCGTGTGTGCCTGCGCAATATCACCGGGTCCGCAGACGACGGTTTGAATCCCGGCGCGCGACAACTTGCTTCCATCGGTGCCATAGTTCGCGCCCGCCAGTTCGGCCTCAAATCCGAGTTCTTCCTGCTGCGCTCGCGCCAACAATTCAACGATCACCGCGTCGCTCGCAGTATCCATCGCCGGGTCGATCAAGTATGGCGCTTCGAATGTGAGTTGCACCGACCCATCAAGCCGCTCGCGCAAAAACTCTTCACAGTGCTTAACGGCCTGTTGGCCATCTTCGCCGGGCAATAAACGTCGCTCTAATTCGACCACGCATCTATCCGGAACAATGTTTACAGAGTGACCACCGGCGACTTTGCCTACATTCAATGTTGGGTGGCCCAATCTCGGGTGAGACTGATTCTCTGCGAGACATTGCGCGTATTCCTCGAGTGCAAGAACCACACGAGCCCCATCATAAACAGCATTTCTTCCTAACTCAGGCGTTGCACCGTGAGCACTCAAACCATAAACCTCGATACGCCAACGCACGATTCCCTTGTGTGCGATCACGCGTCGTAGCAGTGTCGGCTCACCTACAACACATGCAGAAACCGGCCAGGATTTTTCGATCAGTTTCCATGATCCGGAGAACCCAAACTCTTCATCTGCCATTGCCGCGAACACCACCGGCCGTGGACGATCAGGTTGCTGTGCATAGTCGATCACTGCCGACATCATCGCAGCTATCGAAGCCTTCGCATCACAGGAGCCACGCCCAAATACGCAACCATTCTCGATAACCGGATCAAATGGCTTGATTGACATGTTATCGACCGGAACTGTGTCCATATGTGAATTGAGCATCAGGCCATTGACATCGCCGACGGTTGAATGAACGATAGCAATGACGTTGTCGCGACCTTCAGCCACAGTTTGGCGCTCGCAATCAACACGGGCACTGGCAAACACGGTTTCAACGAAGTTCGCCATCTCTTTTTCGACCGACTCGCCGCTATTCGCCCGCATCGGGTTCACACTGGGAATAGCGATCATGTCGCGCAAGAGTTGAAGCGTGTTTGGCATTTGGAGACGGCTGCTAATTCCGGGAAGTGCGGCCACGGAGGGCCGCCCCGACAGTTGAATTCGCAGCGCGTTTCAATTCTGCGAGTTGCGATATTGCGAGTTCGTTCTGTGGATCGATCTTCAATGCACGTTCGAGTGCAACGCGTGCTTCGTCGTTGCGACCGAGTGCTTTCAAAGCAGCGCCGGCGAGCACAAAGCGAATGGCGCCGGTGGCCGGCCACGGTTCCGCTTCAAGCATTTTCTGATCGTCGTTCAAGCGAGCGAGACGCTCATACAGTTTCCGTGCCTCAGCCGCACGTCCCACATGTTCGAGCGCAACCGCTTTGTAGTAGTAATGTTCCGACCAGGGTTCCTCCGGTTGCGAAGGGGGATTCAGTTCTTCAGTAGCAGCTCGCTGCCACCAACGCTCAGCTTCATCACGTTTTCCCGCTGCCTCATACTCGCGCGCTGCCGCGACGTAGTACTGCGCCTGCGACTGCATCGCCGGCCGCCCTACTCCAAAATTCCTTGGAAAGTCAGTGACTGCGGCAAACTCTGATGCTGCTTTCAGGTGATCGCCAGCTTCTCGATATTTGCGAGCCATGCCAACGTGTGCTTTCCGATAGAGTCCCAGTGCCGCGTCCTCTCCTTCGCCTGACGTGAACGTGATCTTTGACAGTAATGTGGCGGCCTCAGAGAAGCGACCCGCATCAATGTAAGCGCCTGCCAGTGATTGCACTGCAGCAGACTGAGCTAAGACGGGAGCCGGAGCAGCTTCCAACAACTTAACGCGGCGCTCAGTCGCACGCATCTCTGCAAATAACTTGTCGAGCTCGATGTAGAGACGAAAGTCGTTCGGAGAAACATTAATCGCGCGTTGATATTGAGTCGCCGCTTCTTCTCGGTTCTGATTTACGAGCCATAAAGCTCGGGCGTAATTTCGCTGGGCGATAGTATTGGCGGGATCTAATCTCACCGCATCGCGCCACGCGCCCAGTGCTTCTTTATCGCGATTTTTCGCTGCCAGCACGTTGCCAAGGTAGTAAGCAGCGCGGCCATCGTTTGCGTTTGCAGCAACTGCGGCTTGCAGCACATCAATCTCTTCGAGACGGTGAGGAAAGACGAATGCAGGATCGCCCTTCGCGCCCAGAGCAAATTGAGTGCGTGCGCGTTCGCGTTGACCGCCTTTTTCAAACAAGTAACCGAGAGTGTAGTAAAGCATCGGATGAACGCGGTTTTTGTCGACCGCAAGAATTCCTGATGGTCCGGCTTTAATCGCATCCTCAAGAACATCGATAGCTTCCTGGTTGCGCCCGATGGCAACGTAATCAAAGGCCAGTTCGAGCACCGCATCGGGCTCGCGCGATAAAAGGTGTCGCAACTGATTCGAGGCCAGCTTTTCGTTTGCAGAGTCGCCAGCAGCCTTGTTGATTAAATACTGCTCACGAAGCGCGAAATAATCGATCGGCAACTCGCCCGCGATCTGATTGATTCGTGTCCGCGCCGATTGAATGTTCCCATCCAGCCGTTCAGCGACAGCTAACACGGTGCGGGCTTTCAAATCACGCGGATCGAGCATGACGGCCTGTTGCAGATGTTCGAGCGCCTGCTTTCTGTCACCCTTCGCCAGCGAGATCTCTCCGAGAACGTAGCGGGTTAGCGATTCGCGATAACCTGAACGCACGAGCCAGAGCAGATGATCTTCAGCTTCCGAATTCTGGCCCAACGCGCGTTGTACGAGAGCAAGATAGTAATGAGCGTCGGCCGCGTCCTTATTACGCACCAGCGCGGATTCAAGATGCTTCGCCGCTGTCGCGTATTCACCGCTTCTATAAAAGGACATACCCAACGCGATATGTGCGGGTGCAAAACCCGGATCGCGTTTCAAAGCTTCGAAATAGGCTTGCCGTGCTTCACGTTCTTTACTCTTCTTGTCGAATGCGAGTCCTTCGACGTAGCTTTGTTCTGCGCTCGCAGGATTTTTTGGATCTGCAATCGGACGCGTGGCTGGTTTGAAATCGGGATTGTTATCGACCGGCGAATCGGTTCGGTAGCGCAGCAGCACACGACCGTCGTTGCTCTTAAGCGTGAGTTCAAGAGGTTGCCGCGGTTCCGGAACTTCAATCGTAGTAGTAAAAAGCTTTGCCGGATCCAGATCCACTCTGGTGGCGTTTAGTTGTTTGCTGCCATTCGCCAACGCAGTTTCAGCCTGCCTGAATCGTCGATTAGCAGCGATTGAAACCGTGGCACGACTTCCCTGCAAACTGATTTTCACCGCTGCGTCGCGGGTCGCCTCATTCCACACACCACCCATTTGATTGACGCCATACCAGTACTCAAAGAAGTGTTCGACGCGATGCGGAGCAATAAACTGGTGCTCCATCTGAGTTTCAAAGCGGCCACCTTGAAACTCCACATACTGTCCGCCACCGTCAGTTAACTTATCGATCCAAATGTCGCCGTTATCATCGGTTCCCCACGTCCACGTCTTCTTGCCCGGCAACTCACGATGGTCCGCGACGTGGACCACACCCCAATCCGATTTCTCGTAGTAGATCCCGAAGTAGTCTCGCTTGGAGTCACGCGCAAACAGCGAAAGGAAGTTTGGCACCTCACTGAAACGTCCAATATCAACACCTTTTTCAATCGGAAACTTGAACACCGGCCAGAAGGCGTGCGGGTACGTTTCACGCATTGGATAGTTGAAGCGCAGGTCGGGGGCGGCAGGAGCACCGGCAGTGGACCAATACCAGTAACGTCCGGGTACGGTCCGACGGTTATTTAACGTAACCTCCGATTCGAGAACTCTTGTTCCAGGTCGCAAGCGCAGAACCACTTGCCACTGCATTCCCTGAACGCGCTCGGTATCGCCCACAGCAACGGCCGCGCTGCCGTCCGATTCACTGCGAATCACATAATCGACAGGAGAAACCGTAGTGAGCGTATGACCGTCGGGAAAGTTCCATTCGATGCCGCCCGAAACCCATGCGCCGCGGAGCGCAACCATCGCATACTTCATCACCGGATTTGAGTAAAGAATGTCGCGGTTAATGGTCTTATCAAAAATTTGATAGACGTGCCCACCTAGTTCGGGAAGTACAGTCACCTTCAGATATTCGTTCTCGAGATAAACAGCCTTCCAGGATTTGTCTTTCTTTTCGGTGCCGAGCGAATCAAGGAATGGATATGGATAAACAGGTCGCCATTTGCGTCGCTGCGAATCGAGCAGCGCCGGGTAAGGATTAGGTGGATTGAGCTCATAAGTTGGGATGACGAGCGGCGCCTCCCAAACGCGCGGTGTGTCTTTAGAAGACTGAGCGGCGGCCTGGCTTACGTTTGCCAGCACGATGAGGGTTAGCGATAGATAAATAAGGAGATGTTTCATGAGCTAAACCTTTCAACGGCGGTCGTGTAGCGTTCAACTTTGTCGCGTAACACGGTGAACCCGCTTCCAATGCCTTGCGGCACTTCGATAAAGCCTCTCCCATTGATTGTGATCGCCGGCTCGATACAATCGTCGACGTACCAACGCGACGACGCTTCGATATCGGTCGGAAATGAAAAACCTGAGTGCATCGCCAGGTGCAACCCCTGGGCTGAGGCGATTCCGAGTTCAGGCATGGTGCCAACCCAACATTGAAGATCTGCGGCGCGAGCAGCTTGCAACATCAAAAGGGCTTCACTTAGACCACCAACGCGCTGCACCTTGATATTAATGATCTGCGCTGCCTTGTTCGCGATTAGCTGGTCCAGCGCTGCCAATGATTCAGCAGATTCATCCGCGCACAGGGGAGTTTTCAAATGCAACTGCAATTCGCCTGCTTCGGCGACTGCACCGGCCGCGAGTGGCTGCTCGATCATCATCAACTGAAACTGGTCCAACTCACGAAAGATCTGCAAATTGTCAAGTTGGTACGCAGCATTTGCATCGACCATCAACGGAAGTTGTGGAAATTGCGCTCGCACCGCGGCAACCGGTTCAACATCCCAGCCAGGTTGAATTTTGATCTTCACGCGTTGATAACCCTCTTTGACGTAGTGACTGACGCGTTCGATCAATTCTTCGATCGTTTCGAAGATCCCTATCGCGACGCCCGAACCGACGGCGCGTCGTTCAATGCCGAATAGCTCACACAAGGACGCCCGTTTCGTGTTTGCATATGCATCCCATAACGCTCCTTCAATACCTGCCTTCGCGAATGGATCTGCGTGTTGTTCACGCAAGAATTCACAGAATCGGGTCGGATCGAGATCTCCCAGGGAAAACAATCTGGGAACGATTTCTTTAAGCGCTGTCCACGAACCGTCGGGAGTGTCCGCAGAGTAGAACGACCCGGACATCGGCGACGCTTCTCCCCAGCCAACGACTCCCTGCGCCGTTGTAAGTTCAACCAGGATCGCATCCTTCTCTGCAACGACACCATTGCTGATCCGAAACGGCTCGATGAACGGCACCCGCACGCGGTGTAGCACGATGCTCTTAATCAGAATGACCTCAGAATCTTCAAACACGATCAAAGCTACTGTAGGGGCGGCCCTCCGTGGGGCCGCCCTCCGTCGAATCATGCGTGTTCCGAACCACGCACCGTGGCCAACACAGGGGCGGCCACGGAGGGCCGCCCCTACAATTACACCCAAGTCGTCATGTCATCGTCGCAAGCATTTCCGAGGTCACGCGATTCAACGGTGGTTCGCCTTTTGCAAACCGCACCACTTCTTCAACGGCTATTGCTCCGATCTCACGACGCATCTCGATGCCACCGGCTGCAATGTGGGGAGTAAGAATCACGTTCGGCAATCGGCGGAGTTCGTGATCTACGGGTAACGGTTCCAGGGGATCTGTGACATCGAGTGCGGCAGTTATACGACCCTGCCTCAACTCATCCAGCAACGCATCCATATCGATCAACCCACCACGCGCAACGTTAATCAGGTACGCATCATCCATCAGCAACGACAACCGACGCTTGTCGAACATGCCGCGTGTCTCAGGCGTTAAAGCGGCGCATAGAACAACCACCGAACACGAACTAACTAATTCGTCGAGTTCGACGAACGTCGCGCCATAGGTCTCAACCGACTGCGGTAGCGCATACGGATCGCTAACCAGAACATCAACTCCAAGCGGCGGCAACAATCTTGCGAATGCGCGACCGATTCGACCAAAACCAACTATTCCCACTCGGCGGCCAAAGAATGATTCGCCTTCGCTAACCTCTGCGTTTGTTCTGATTACTCCGTCACGCATTTCTTTCGCGTACTCAGGAATTCGCCGAACGAGAGTCAACGCCAATGCCAACGCCATCTCGCCAACGCCTCGAGCCATCGGATCCGCAGCGTTTGTAACCGTCACGAATTCAAAAACCTCTTCAGCAACACGCGATTTAACTTCTCCGCCACAATGCGCAATCAGTTTCACACGCGCTTGCTGGCCCAACATCTCCGCCGTCAGAAACGGCGAATGCCACGTCGTCATGAGAACATCGGCGTTGGCAATTTCAGTTCGTAATTCTTCCGAATCTTCGCTTAACGTAGATCGCCTCCAGCTCGTCACCTCATCGAGCTTTTGTAGCGATCTCTCAGTAAAGAAGTGCTGAAACAAGACGTCACTTGCCAACACCAGAACATTCGGTCGCGTCACTTCGATCCTCAAGCAGATTGCGAATTGCGTTACTGAAGTCCGGCAATGCGATTTCCGGTTCTTCGATTTCCGGATGCCAGTACTTTTCCCACTCGAAACTGATATAGCCGTCGTAATTCAATTCTCTAATCGTGGCCACTGTTTCAGAGAACGAAACGCGACCACTACCCGCTAATACTGGTAGCCAGTGTTCCGCGCCTGCGACGGGTTTTGCATCTCTAAGGTGAATATGAGCCAGGTACGGTTGAACTGTCCTGGCAGCGTTTTGGACCAGGTCGCCTGCGGCTACCGAGTTTGCGACATCCCAAATTAATTTCACTTTTGAATGGTTCGCGAGCGTCGCGATCTCCCCTGCAGCCTCAGCTCGAGCGAAATCGCCATGTGTCTCAAGCGCGACGTTGACATCGGGCGGCATACGTTCCGCGATCTCCTGCAGGCATGAAACTATCCAATCTCGCGTCTCCTCACGTTGCGCGCCAGGTTGAATCTTGTCTGGGAAAACGCGAATCAAAGGGGCGCCAAGTCTTGCCGCCAAATCAGCATGGACCAGCGCGATATTTACTTGAGCGGCTCGGTCACTGGCGTCGACCGAATGAAACATACAGGAAGTGTCCACACAACAAATCTCGATCCCCTCGCGTTTGAGATAATCCCTGGTCGTGCCGATCTGCTCCGCGGCGAATTCATCACAACCAGGGAGGTCCAAACTGCCTCTGAGTGCACGCAGCTCAATACCGTCGTAACCATATTTGCGCGCCCCCGCGATCATTTTCGCGAGGTCCCAATCGGGACAACCCAATGTTGAAAACGCCAGCTTCATGTTGGTCGAGACTTCAGTAGTCGAAGAAAGATTTCTCACGCAAAGGCGCAACGCCGCAAAGCGCTGCCGCGTTTCCAACGGGTTTCCGTTGCGCCGTTGCGCCGTTGCGCCGTTGCGCCGTTGCGCGAGGAAACGTCTTTCATTACGGCGTGAACTCAAACGCTCCTATGTCAATCGCTCCAAACACCGGTCGCGCCTGCGCTGTCCCAACTGCCAGAGCAGTATGGAACGGCGGCAGAAACGCCGGTGGAAATAAAGGACTGATGAATGGATGTCCCGCAGGGCTTTGCGGCGCGCCATTGCCCGCGTCTACCAGCGGACTACCCGCTGCCGGTCGCAAGTCAAGAGTCGAGATGTTAACGAATCCCGGATTGGCTCCCAATAGAGTTCCAGTCCACGCCGTCGGAATCAGTGCCGAACCGGTCGTGACCCAATTGTTGCTGCCGGTGCTTACCCGACCCGACACCCAACGCACGCGCGTCTCCAACACAACCTTATCGATCGCCGCACCACCAACGCGGAAGAACACGTTGTTGTGCATCTCCAAACTCTCAATTCCCTCGAAGATCTCCACGCCAGGACTCACCTGCCCCTGTCGCAGAATGAACGTATTGTTCACAAACCGATAACGTCCATTGGTGTGTCCCGTGCCGTCACCACCGACGCGAGCCATGCGCGTGCCCTGCGTCGCGATATGCTGAAACACATTTCCCACCACGTCAGAATCTTCGCGAGCGGTGTTAATCTCAACGTCCTTATTACCGTGTGGATCCGGACCGATCAGTTCGATTTCACCGTAGAAACCACCAGATACCCAGTTGTAATAGATCTCGTTGCGTTCCGCGCGGCTCTTGATGTTGTTGCCACCATTTTGATCGTGCAGGTAGCAGTACTGCATACGAAACACTGACCCCGGATGCATCACCTCGTCAGTGGCCATGTAAACCGGATGCTGTCCGGTGCCATTACCACAGCGATAGACCTCGACGTATTCCATCAATAACGAACCCGAGCCCGTGTCGGCGCCAAGAATTCCATGGGCCGGACAATCATGAACTACACAGTCGCGCAAAGTTATGTCGTGAGCGTGGTGATAGATGCCTCGAAAGCTACCGCCCGTAACGTCAAAACCTTCGAAGACGTAGTGATCTGACAAACGAAACTCGACGGTGTTAGTGCCGCCGGAAATAACCGGACGCAACCCGTTGACGCGAATCCCTCTGATCGTAATTTTGTTTACCGCAGTACCCGGTTGGGTGAATATCAAATCTCCAGGATAGGTCGCATTGCCGTCTACTTCAGCTATGTCACCCGGCTGAAGCAGCGGTGCGACATCCTGCAATTTCTTTAACGTTCTAGTTGGACCAACTTGATACGTCACCGCAAAAGCGGTGCTACCGCAAACAGCAATCAGGAACAATGTCACTATGAGGTGTTTCATCTATTCTCCCTTCCTTCCGGTGTTGTCCTAATTCGATTTCTCTGTGCTATCTCTGTGTTCTTCGTGTCTCTGTGGTAACTGCATTTCACAACTAATCAACCACAGAGACACAGAGAACACAGAGGTTGCACAGAGAAGCCCGTTAACTATTTCGCGCGCTGCTTCGCAATCGCCTGGGCGAGTTTGTAGCGAGCGCGTTCGTAATCATTTCCAGCTTCTGAAAAACCTACCGCTGGACCTGAGTCGGAAAAAACACGGGGGACCACTGATTGGAGAACTTCGTTAACTAATGCGTCCAGTTTCAACTCTCGCGCCAGAGTTAGATATTGGTGGTCCTGTAGACCACGTCGAAAATTTGCGAGCTGTATGGTTGAGACTGGCCCAGGTATACCGCGGTCCTGTTCCGGATGAAGCTTGTCTTCACCTGGATAGATCAGGACCCCGTCGCCATTTATATATCCTTGGTCGTCGACGGGTTTATTTGGTTGACCACGATTGTCGAACGTGATCGGATTCGCCCAAACATTCTGTCTGCGTTCGCCGACCTTTTGCCGGTTGTGCTGCCAATGCACGCCGTGCCAATAAAAATAATTGTCGATGTCGTGCTTGAAACACGCCCAGATAGTGGCGCGTGGATCGGTGGCGGGCGCATCGATGACTATCGCGCCAGCCGCGGGACGGCCGCCGTTATAGATCCAGTATTTACGTCCGCGCTGACGTTCTTCGTTTGCGCGCTTGATGTCATATCCAAGCGGGCCAGTGTCCCAGATGTCAATCGCTCCATCGAGATCTTTTACGTAGTGCTTGGTTACAAATGTTGGCAAGGCTTTACCGGGACCAGGATTCGAATGGAGATTCTCGGCGAGTTGGCGGATGTAGTTGTATTCGGAACGGCCCGGTTCGTCGGGCAGATATAGAAAAGTGATTGCGTCAGGAGACTTTGCTCGCAGGAAGGTTATCCAGCTGTCGGCCTCACGCCATGCGCTCGTACGATCATCGAAAGTCTTTCCCGGTCCGTAAAAGGTGCGCGGAATAATCTGGTTTCCAACACCGGCGCCTGGTCCTTCATAGCCCTTTGCTTTCGTGAAATCAGTGCCGTCGAAACGGCCCAGTGCGGCCGACACGGAGTCTATGTCGTAAGCATGGACTAACTCGATGCGCTGGCGGTGTGCAAAGCGGTGATACTGCGGATCGAGATCGCGTCCCTGATAAAGCTTTGGTTGCAAACTCTCGTAATAGACCATCGCGAGCATGCTGTTTTGATCGGGCAACGTGAAATCAAACAGCTCCAACTCAACTGGTATGGTTTGCTTTCGACCATCAGCGTCGACTGTGATGACTCCTGAATACTGACCGGCTGGAAGATTTCGATCAGTGTAGATCTCGATCCAAACGGATTGATTCTGATCGCCCGCTACACGCAGTGGAAGCCCACCAAGGCCGGCGCGCGCATTCTCCGGAATCAGTTGCACTGGTTTCCATCCGGTAGGATCTTTTGGAGCCGCAGGAGAACCGACCTTGTACACCCACTCGGCATGTGACGGAACTTCAACATTCATGTAGTTGACAGAAAATATCTGGATTGGACGTCCCGTATAGTTTGTCGGGTCCAAAGCCGGTGCGGCGTAGTTGATTTTGGCCTTTCCGCCTTTTTGGGTCAGTTGAGGCAGGCCGACAGTCAAACCATTGATGCCGTTGCCATCCGCTTCTACGATTAATTGAAAAGCGATGATCTCGTTGCGTGCTCCAAAGATTTTTACCTTGCGACCATCCCAGGCGGAGTTCGACGATTTGTTTGGATTGTTGAGCTCATCTCTTTCCACTTTCTCACCATCGTTTACGGCCCAGATCGTGCGAACGGAGCCCAGCGCGAATTGTGCGCAATGCAGATAACAAGCGAGCACGACAACGGTACACACCAGCCGCAATCCACGTGCAGGTTTTTTAAAATGGTCCATATCTCAGTCTGAAACTGGTTCTGCTGCGATTGCCTGCGCCCGAGTTTTGTCTGACTCGGTCGGCACTCGACCGGCACCGATAAATGCGAGTCCGATCAGTGTTGTCACTACGGCGTAAATCCCGACAATCCAACGATCCCGTCCCGGCGAACTCGCCGCGACAAGCAGGAAGCACGCGATACCCATTCCCGTCGTAACTTTTCCAACGAGTGCGAGTTGCCCTCGACCGGACACACCCGTCGCGCCCAACTCCGTGGCCGGATCGACTGGCGTCTTCAGTTTCTCGAAGAACGCATCAACTCTCCGTGCAAACTCTCCCTCAGGCGATATCAACAACACCGGAATGAAAAACGCTATCGTTGTAGTAACGGCGGGAATACCGATCAAATAAGTTTCGTTGAGCCCCATCCCGAGATAGCGATTCAAATAGAGATTGACGAAGAGCGACGTAATCGCGCCCACAACGTACGCGCAGACCGCCGACCACCATGGTCCACCCTTCGCAGCAAACCCGTAGAGCAACGGAAGTCCAAGCGGTATGAGAAACATCGACTCGAGAATAAACAACAGCGTGAAGATGCCCGTCGCGCCTTGTGCAAAGAGAAGCGCCACACAAATCATCACCAAACCAACCCCAAGCGACGTCAACCGGCTCGCCGTCAGCATGTGGCGATCCGATGCGTCTTTGCGCAGGTAACCCTGGTAAATGTCCTTCGCAAAAATGCCGGTGATGATGTGGTTATGGGCCGACAACGAAGCCATCGACGATGCGAGCATTGCCGCCAGCAACACGCCGATCATGCCAGGCGGTAATACGCGCAGTCCCATCGCAATATAGGCAGCTTCAGAGGGCTGCTTGAGACCGTTTGGAACTATTCCCAGATCAGGTATCGCGACCCGAGCGATGAGCGGAGGCAGATAAAAGATCAGACTGCCGATAGTGAATAGAACCATGCAAAGGACTGCAATTCTTTTTGCCGACTGCTCTGTATCGGCACAGAAGTATCTTTGCGCGTTGCCGAAATTGTTGTAGCCGGTCGTCTGCGAAACGGTGTAGACAATCAAAAACAACCAACCGTAATCACCGGCAAACGGATTGAAGTAGCCAGAGGGTGCTTGCGCAATGAAACTACTCAGGCCGCCCACGTTCGCAAGCGAAAGAACCATCAACACGCATGCAATTGGGAAAAGGAACATGAACTGGAACATGTCCGTAAAGCACACAGCCCAGTAACCGCCAAGTACCGTGTAAGCAAGCACAACCAGACCACAGATGATCACGAGGTATTCGACGGGAACACCCAAAGCAATCGACATAAAGCTCGACAAGGCAAACAAGCGAACCGAGCCAAACATTAATTGGCTTGGACCAGTCAACCAGGAGAACATCTTATGAGTACCTTCGCCAAAACGACTGCGAATGTATTCAACCACTGTGGTTACGCGAGAACGTCGCCAGGCCTGGGCAAAGAAAACGTACCCGAAGAGAAAGGCCGGCACTGCGAGAAACATGAGGAACACACCGATGACGCCTTGACGGTAGGCAAATCCGGCTCCGCCCGTAAATGTCCAAACTGAAAAGCCGGACATGAAGGATGCCATTCCCGCAACCCACCACTCGACGCGATTACCACCTTTTAAAAAGTCTGCGCCGACGCGCATGAAACGCATGAAATAGGCGCCGATGCCGGCCATCAATAAGAGATAACAGACAAGCACAACGTAATCGATCACGTGAACTGAACTGTGCATGCTGTTCTCCTTTTAGAGCTACTTAGTGAACGTGGGGGAGTTTTAGTGGTCCAATGTCTCAGCGGCTCAGGTACTCCGCCGCGACAACATCGATGAATAAATGCGCGTCAGGATGTGTGCGCAATATCGACGCCGGGCAGCTAGTGCTTACTGGACCTTCGACGGTGTTCTTGATCGCGTGGCGCTTGGCAGGTCCTGGCGCGATGGCGAATAGTCTTGGTCGAGCCATTAACGTGGGGATCGTCAACGACAGAGCATCCTTCGGAACTTCGTCGAGCGACGCGAATGCACCATCATTCACCTGTTGATTCCTGCAGATTTCATCGAGTTGGACCACCTTTACGGATTCCGGATCGTTGAAATCACAAAACGGCGGATCGATAAAGGCCAGGTGACCGTTTTCTCCGACTCCGAGTACGGCAAAATCAGGCGGATTCTGCTGCAAAAGTTCGGCATAGCGCTTCGCCTCGTCGGTTCCATTTGGAGCATCACCACGCAAACCATGGAATTGTCCAAGCGGCACTTTGTTCACCAGGCGATCAATTAAGAAACGCCGGAACGATTGTGGCGCGCGATCATCCATGCCGAGGTATTCGTCGAGATGAAAGGCAGTGACACGCGACCAATCGATATCCGGTGCTTCGGCCAGATGTGCCAGAAACTCGTTCTGCGATGGCGCGGATGCGAGTATCAACACGGCTCGACCGCGCTCTTGAATCGCTTGCCTGATCTCCGCCGCGATCACGGACGCCGCAGCCTTGCCCATTGCCGGTCGCGACTCATAGACGTAGACATTGAGTTCGTCCGCGCGAAAGTTTCTGTTTAGTCCGTCCTGCACCGTGGCGGTTGATTCCATATGCCTCCAATTGAATCTTTTCTTCTCTGTGCAACCTCTGGGTGCTCTGTGTCTCGGTGGTTAGTGTTCTCGACGACTATGTAAACCACGGAGACACAGAGCACACAGAGGTTGCACAGAGAAAAGCTCAGCCGACTTCCGGACCTGCGATCGCTATAACGAGCGACGATGTCTTTGCACCTGGACCACCAGCACGCATTCGAATCAGGTCACGTTCTTTGACGAATCCATGTTGCGATAACACGCTCACGCCGATACCACATTCTGTATTGAAGTCGATATAGACACTTCGTCGATCCAATTGGCTCAACACTTGATCCAGCAACGTCACCGCCTGTTGAGGATCTCTTGAAACTACGGGCCCGACGTACTCCGCTCGCGTGCCACGTCGCGCCAGCGCATAACCGTCAAGAGCGTCATCCGCTGCCCTGACTAAAACTGGCGATACTGAAGCGCTGTCGATCAGGCTTGCGATCAACTTTGAACGATCCGCATTGAACGCAAGTTGATCGAGCACCAGCAAAGCATCGCGATCTTCGAACGTTCGAGTCTGAGGGTGGCGCGCTTCTGACCTTGCCGTTCCACTCCATCGTTCAACTATTGACTCAACCTCGAACCCAAGCTTCTCGTAGACAGGTTGTCCCAGCGCCGTAGCATCGAGCTTTATCGTGTCGACCTTGCCCTTCAGATAATCGAGCGCAACGTTCATTAACCTCGCTGCGATTCCCTGACGGCGATATTGTGGGTCGACCAGAACCATCCCAATCCAAGCCAGATCCTTGCCGTATGTTGTGGTTGTCGTAGTACCAACCAAGCGACCATCCTTAATTGCGCCGAAACAGCCGTTGGGCTCCAGCATCAACAAGCGAAGCCAATCATCTTCAGTCTGGTTCCAGCCGGCCGCTTCTTTGAGTTGCATCGCGGCAGGGATATCCGATTCAAACAACAAGCGAATCTCTACTGCAGTCGTCGGCTGCATTACTTAACTCAATACCGAAACTTGCTCTGCCCAAATGTTATTTGCTGGTTCCATGCAGAACGCAGCCATGCGTTTTATGTTCCATTCAACCGGCCAATCGAATACGCGTCGCAGATTTAGCAACCAGGCGAGCAATCCCTCTTCGGGATGAAAGTAGAGCTCGAGTAAAGCTCGAGCGGTTTTCCCGCCGGTCTTCATCGTGTATTCACCACTCGGTAGCTGAAAGAAAGTATGAATCTGAAAACTGCTGGAGCCGCGCAAGAGGTATTCGGCGGCTATTCGTCCTGACACGATGTTACCGGTGGCACTGATCGGCAACTTGCAAACCGGAATTGCTTCCTGTCGCTCAAGCAAGCGCAACTGTGCCAGCACATTTAAATTGCGCGCGCTCAGATCCGGTCCACCGTATGCGGTACCACGAACGCCATCGAATATGCGTTCGGGGTCAAATAATCGATTAGCGTAAACAAGAAAGTCGGGGACTCCATCACCAGAACACTTCTCGTTTATGGCCCGTAACATTTCCAGTTGAAACGCGTCATCAAGGATTGCATTGAAAACCTTCAGACCGATCTTCACGGTCGCCGGAGCTGCACCGCTCCTGATCAATGATGTGACGCGAGTCAGCCATTCAATTATCATCTCCGCCTCGGCAGCCCGGTCAGAACCCGCCAGGGTGGGACTGAAGTCCTTCTCGATCAGCATCGGCTCATCCGGCTCGTGTCTTTTCCAGACGTCGACCAAACACTTTGTGGTGTATTCATATTCGCCGGTTTTCCAGAGACTCTCCGCAGCACTCGGTAAGTGATACTTGCAGGAGGGCACCACCAATACCGAAGCAGGACGCGCGAGGGATAACGCTTCGTCAAAAAACTCCAGGTACTTTGCGAAGGTGTCGTACCAGCCTCGCCCTTTCCAGGAGACGGTCCAACCTTGAGTGTTGTCCGTGCCGGTAATTCGTTCCACCACCATCTTCGTTTCTTCGATGGCCCATTCGCTCATCGACTGCGCGCCGGAAGCGTCTTCAGCGATGATCGATTTAAGAACAACGAAACCCAACTGCTCTTCACAATCGCGCCGCACCTGCGACAGGTTCAAAGAAAGTTGACCTGAAGCCTTGCCGAAGGGGTTCTTGATCGAGCGTTCCCCGTATTCACTACTTAAGTCGATCTGATACTCCTCACGAATATAGTCTTCCAGGTTGTCAGGTAAACCGGTTCGAAAACGTTCATAGTCGCGAACCAGGGCTGCACGTTGCCTGGGGTCGATTTCTGGATGTCCGCTGAGAGAAAACATTATTCAACTTGCACGTTCAGGCTATTCAGTACGTTTGTGATGTTATCGATCTCGTGTGGGGTCAAGGCTGGCCCCCACGGATCGTTTGCCGCTTCGGCTGGAATCACGCCAAGCTTTGCAAGGGCACAAAGAATGCGGCCGATGTAGCCTTCCATTGGATCGATGAAAAGCACTTCGGCGAGCTGGTCCACGATGTCCGACAGATCCAGAAATCGCTCCGCGTTACCTGCGAAATGTGCTTCGATTAATTCAGACTGAAGATCACAGCAGACGGCGCCCAGACCAATGAGGGCCGCGTCGGCGCCTCTTCTTATGCTGTAACCGAGGAATCGATCTTCGCCGGTGATCAGCAGTTTGTCCGTGTGTCGCGATTTGATTTGACGCGCGACGTCCTGGTAGGTCATCACGCTGTCGAGCGTCGCCATTTTGATGCCGAGCACGTTTGGTAAACCCAGAAGCTGGTCCAATACGTCTGGCGAGTACGAAACGCCGCCGGCAGCTTCGTAGAGATAAAACAGAACGAGCGGCAAGCCGAGATCTGAAAGACGCCGGTGGTGTTCGACGATGAGCGATTCTCTTCGATCGTGGTGTTTCAACCAGCAAGGCGGGTAAACGAGTAACGCGTCTGCACCGGAGCCGGCGGCGGCTGACGCCATCGACAACGTTGCCCTGGTTGCCTCGTCTGGATCCGATTGATTACTTCGAGCACCAACGCCGGCGAGTAGAGGTTTTTCTGGGGTCCCTCGCCGCCATTGCTGCAACACGCGTCCGGCCGTCGCATCATCAAGAAGCAGTCCTCTCCCTGTGTGCGCCCAGATCGCAATCCCAGCGATCGGCTGTGAACTCATAAACGCAACGTACGCTTCATGTGCACGTTCGTGAAAACGGTGTTCACGATCGAACATGACCGGCACGGCAGGAATCAGTCCGCCGGTAAGCAGCGTTTTCAGTTCATCCAAACTGTAGTTCATCTCAACACTTGATTATTCTTCTCTGTGCAACCTCTGTGTTCTCTGTGTCTCTGTGGTTGTTGTATCGCACATTCCTATAACCACAGAGACACAGAGAACACAGAGAACACAGAGATTGCACAGCGAAAAACGAGTTAGCCCATGTGGGGCACGGACAGCAAACTATTCTGAATTAAAGTCAGTGCACCTTTTAGACTCGGGCGAACTTCAAACGCCGATGGTCTAATGGCTACGCGATGCGACCGAGGCGCAAGCAGGTTTCGCCTTGTTTCCTCAACAATGATCGGTTCAATCACTCCCCAGACCTTTGTGATTTCGCCACCGATAACTACAATTTCCGGATCGAGACCATTGATCAAACCAGTGATTCCAATGCCCAGGTAACGAGCCGTCTCACGAACAGCTTCTGTT
Organism: Pyrinomonadaceae bacterium; assembly: GCA_036003745.1. Taxonomy (GTDB): domain Bacteria; phylum Acidobacteriota; class Blastocatellia; order Pyrinomonadales; family Pyrinomonadaceae; genus PSRF01. The sequence goes on along the minus strand of DASYSD010000087.1, from coordinate 8,036 downwards.
GCCGCCGCATCTCCAGCATCAACCAGCTCAACCAATTTGCGCATCGTCGAAACTCGTTTACCGTTCGCGCCGCGTAAATCTGCGTATCTCTTTAATGTCGCCTTATCCGAAGCGTAGAGATCCCAGCAACCTCTCTGGCCGCAGCGGCAATCCGGACCGTTCAGGTCGATGGGAATGTGTCCGAATTGACCGGCCGTGTTAGTGCCACCGCGGTAAAGACCGCCATCGATAACAACGCCGCAAGCCAAACCAGTACTCACACCGACGTAAAGCAGATGGCGAACATGTGCGTATTGAGCTTTGCCATGCCAGATCTCGGCCAGAGCCGAACAGCGCGCGGAGTTATCAATGATGACTGGAAGACTGGTAGCTTTTTCCAGCAGATTCACAACAGGCACATCGCGCCAGGGTAGGACCACCGAAAGAAGAAATTTACCACTCTGATTATCCACCAGGCCCGGCAGGCTGACGCCGACACCGGGAAACTCGATGAATGAATCATGCTTGAGTCGGAGTTTCCGAATCTCCTTACCAATTTTGGTCAAAAATGACGAAGCGACTGATCCGGTTTCAAAACTGACGCGCGACACGATGCGATTGTTGAAATCGCTGAGTGCGAGGATCGTCTCATCGGCTCGGATGTCGAGGCCGAAGAGACCAAAACGGTTGGCGTTAAGACGCAAAGGTGTCGGAGGTTTACCACCAATTGGAGTAGTTCTTCCCGACCCTTCTTCGATGATGCAAGCGTCCTTGAGTAATTCTCCGGTAATGGTGGAGATGGTTGCTTTGTTTAGACCACTTATCTTGGCAATTTCGGCACGTGAGATTGGCTGTCGATCTGAGAGGATGCTTAGCAGGATGCGACGGTTAACCAGCCGCAGCATGTCATGTCCAGCCGCTGTGACATCGGCAAGATTTGGTTTGCGGGTAAAGTTGTGACGCGAAGCACTGCTCATGATACTAAAAACCGGCCACAGATGAACGCGGATCAGAACAAGAAAATAATCTGTGTAATCCGCGTTTATCTGTGGCAAAAAATCATTCGTCTACCCTCGATCTAAAGATCCCTTTTAGAACGTGAGCCGCAGTTTCGCACGAATTGATCGGCGATTATCAATTCCCTCCTGCGTGAAACTGTTGTTATTGCGTCCGAAGTTCTGATTTCTCTGCAAATTAGCATCATCAGTCGGTATCACAATCTGGCCGGTCGGAGTCAATGCAATATTGAAACTGCCCAGATTTGCGAAGCTGAGGTCCAGCGGTGACAGTAGTGGATGGTTAAAGACGTTGTTGAAGTCTACGCCTACCTCCAATTTGGTGGTCTCACTGAACCGGAAGAACTTACGGAGTCCCATATTGACGCCCCACGTACCGGGTCCTACGAGGAGATTCCGTTTTGCAACGTCTGGGTTATCGAAGACGTCGGCGCCTGTTGTCGGCACAGTAAAGGCGTCCGGGTTGAAGAACCGATCGCCGGATACACCTGCATATGGATTACCGACCACACGAGGGCGATAAGTTGGGCCACTGAAATCGCCAAGGGCGTCAACAAACGCGCTTGCTATATTTCCCGGAAAAACTGGGTCACAGTTATTGCAGGTCCAAAAAGGTGTGAACCCGGTGCCGCTCTTGGCAAACATGTTCCACGACAACTGGAAACCACCAAAAGCCGCATCGGCCCATTTGGAAACCGATTTGCCAAACTGTCGACCGCGACCGAACGGAATATCATAGGCTCCATAGGACACGAGCCGATGTCTTGAAACAAAGGAGTCCCTTGAAAGGTCGTTATCAGGAGTAAACTGATTGTAGATGGCTCCGCCGAGGCTCGAATTTCCAATATCGATACCGCTCGACTTCTGATCGAGCAGCGTATACGAAACATTGAACATCAATCCTCGCGCAAACCTACGGTTTACTTCGACTTGAAACGCGTGTGAGCGGCCTCGACCGATATTTCCGTAGCTCGCAAGGAAGGCGCCAAGTCCGTCAGGAAATGGTCGTCGAGCTTCATCAGCAGCAGTTTCGGTACAGTTCCCCAGATCGGTCGGATCATCCTCATTGAAACATGAATGCCCCGCCCCGTCGGTAGTAGCAAAAGGCACATCGTTCGGCTTCAACTCATTAAGATCAAATCCGCCAATTAGACCATGCTGACGAGCACCAATATACGACACACGAATTCCGATATCGTTCATCAACTCGCGTTCGAACGTCGCGTTGAACTGCTCAATGCGCGGGGCTTGCAGATCGAACGGAATGGCGTTAGCGGCGATGCCTTGAACTGACGCCAATACAGCGTTATTGAACGGCGTTAACCCGCGGCCAAAATTGCCACCTGCGGGATTGATGCCGCCTGGAAGACCGACTCTTTGGTTGGTTCGTACGCTCTGATTGAACGTGTTTGTGGCAATGGCATCACGCATCCCCTGAGCAGCGGAAGTCGGATAGACGATTCCGTAACCCCCTCGAATCACGCTCTTCTCGGTGACACGAAAGGCCGCGCCAAATCGAGGTGCGAAGTTGTTCTTGTCGGTGTTAACGAGACCACGGCCGACACCAACTTCGTCTGCAGTCACAGTTCCATAAGTGATAAAGAATGGGTGAATTCTTGCTTTAACTGCCTCGGTCGGAACTACGAACCTTCCCTTTCGACCTCCATTGCCGGTTCCATTCGGATCGAAGTTCACCATCAAGTCGTTCTTATCTACGAACGGAGTGATCAACTCATAACGCAAACCGAGGTTAAGAGTCAGCCGTGGATGGACCTTAAAGTCATCCTGCACGAAGATGCCTGACTCGGTGTTGGATACATCAAGAGCCGGACGCACATCGCGCACGAAAAGTGCCGAGTTGTTCGCGGTTGACGGCATTCCCAGTAGAAACTGCGCAAAGCCGTTAAAATTAGCGCCCCACGTCAACGTGCCGCGCGGGTTGTTTCGATTTAGAGCGAAGCCATCAACAGCCTGATTGCGGACGAAGTCGCCGCCCGCCTTGATAGAGTGTTTACCTTTGGACCACGTCACCGTGTCGCCGAACGTCGCGAGTTTCTGGTCCATCGGACGATCGGTGTTTCGTCCACCATTGGGAATACCCGAGAATGGTCCGAACGTAAATGCAACTTGACCGGGAGTATCGATCAGACTCAGTCCAACTACGGAGCCATAAGCAGTGATCTCCTGGTCGTTGAAACCGACGCTCGATAGAAACTCACCGGTGGTCATGTTGGCGCGCCGGTACAGGTACTGGTAATTGATGCCACCGCGTGCCTCGTTCACGACGGTGTTTGAAAAGATCCGGGTGTACGAGAGTGAAACCGTATGATTCTTCTGGTGCTGCGACAGTAGACCAAACGCCGGTAGCGGACTTGCGACTAAACCACGGTTTCCGTTACGCACCTGAAAGTTGTAAACCGCATAAAACTTGTCGCGGTCGGAAAAGTCGTGGTCCACACGAAGTGTGGCGAGGTCGCGCGTGAGTAAACCACCGAAGCTCTGCGCGAAATCCAAGAGACGGCCGGTCGTGTTTTGACCACTCGCATTCGCGTTAAGCAACGGCGCCGCAGGATTAGCGTGCGGGTAATAAGCGTTAAGCAGGTTGAGCGCGATCGGATTCAGCAGCCGCGTTGGTATGCTGACGAAGCGACGCGTCGTACCGGTCAGAATCGTGTTGTTTGCCAGTTCATCAGCCGTGAGAAGTGGAATGACCGCAGCTGGAACCGCAGGCTTACTCGTGTTGACGATCTGTGTGAAGTTACCTGCGAGCACTAGTGAACTCGGTATGTTGTTGGATCTAACTCGGACCGGCGCTAAGTCCCAGCGACGCTCGTATGAGGTCAGGAAGAACGTTTTCTGCCGGCTGAAAGGAAGTGGTCCACCGAAGGATCCGCCAAGCTCATTCAGGTTGAAATACGGCTTGGGGAAAGTGGGAACGGCGCTGGTCGGCAAAAACGCAGCCTCATCATTCTTTTCCTGGATGGAGCGGGCCGCAAGAGCGGAATTCTTGTTGTTGTAGAAGAGTGACCCGTGATACTCAGATCCGCCGCGCTTTGTCTCGATGCGAATGTTTGCCACACCAGAGTACTCGGCTGTGAAATTCTTTGACAGCACGATCAACTCGCCGACAGTTTCGAGTGAGGGCTGACTCGACGTGGGCTCGCCGAAGATTCCACCATTGGTCCTTTGGCCATCGAGCGAGAAGGTCGCGCCGTAGCTCTGGGCTCCAAGGAATTTGAAGCTGCCGTCACCGTTCGGCCCCTGCGTAATGTCAGGATTCAAGTATAGAAACTCCAGAATCTCACGACTGTCGCGCGGCACTTCCTGAAGCTGTTGATTGGTAAGCGTGCCCGAGATGACTGGTTGATCGCGCTGAATCAGCCCCGCATCATTACCAGTAACTGTGACAGTCTCATTCTGGGTGCCGACTTCGGCCTTAATGTCTGCGCGAACCGTCTCAGACCCGTTGAGAACAGTCTCCACAATTGTCTTTTTGAAGCCGGTCGCAACTACCATGACTTCATAACTGCCTGGCTTTAATGCAGCAGCTTCATAATTTCCCTGGCCATTAGTGGTCAGATCTCTGGAGAGGCCGGTGGCTTTGTCTGTGATCTTGACTGACGCATTCGGAATAACGTCGCCATTTGCGTCCGTAACGGTGCCTCGAATCGTTCCGAGGTTTGTGCCCTGTGCGAGCGCCGTGCTCATGCAACACAAGAGGACTCCGGTCACCAGAACACCAGTCATTACTGTGCTTAGGATTTTCATGTCTGACTCCTTAATGAAACTGAGCGCATTAGCATGTGCAGACACTCCCGGGGGGACGAGCACCGCTATCCGGTTCAGTAAAGATAAACGCCAAAATTTAGGAGGTTTGTTCACGTTTCAAACGAACCCTGAATTCCTAAGTTCAGTCTGGGCGATGGAGCGGGGTTAGTTCGAAACTAAAACTAACCCGGGCTTATACCACCCCTCCTCGATCGATTGCAAGCAGAAAGTCAGCCACGGATTGCACGGATTTTAAAAACGGATTGTTTCCAAAAATCAAATCCGCCTTCAATCCGTGTTTATCCGTGGCGAAGACTCTCTGACGTCCTCGCCGTGGAATTACCGGCAAAATCAACACCGAACTGTGTTCACGATCGTGGTAAATAATTTGATGGGCCTTCAACGATCGGGACGAACCCAATATTTCTTCCCCGGTGTTCAGATTTCGATTGAACCTCGGAAAATTACTACTCGAAATGTACAGCCGTATCCGGTGACCGGCCTTAAACACATTCGCCGTTGCCCACAGGTCAATCGTGTACTTGTAGACCTGGCCCGCAGTAATCGCCGACGCCTGTTTCGTGCTCTCTCTGTAACGCGCTCGCACGATGCCATCGGTTAGAAATCGCGCATAACCACTGGCGTCAACGTCAACAAGCAGCGCGGTGAAATCCGTGTCCACCGCGGAAGTCGACGCATACAGCTCGAGTGAAATGAAACCGGTAACCTCAGTATCTTCAGTCAACGGCGGCGTTGAAAACACCAGCACATCCGAGCGCGTTTCATTCGGTCTTTGATCTGCGGGACCAGGCGGAATTCCCTGCCCGCAACATAAGCGTCCCCCAATAGTCGGCACAGGGTTTTGCGGGTCGTAATCGAATTCATCCCGTTTCTCCGTAGCCGGCGGCGGCGTCAAGCTCAACGAGCCATCACCTGCGACGCTATTTGCGCCTTTGGTTGAGTGAAGGTAGTACTTTGTGTAGCGAGTACGTGCGAGTGGAAACTCTTGCTCGTCGCGCCAAACGTTATCACCCATGATGAAGAGACGAACCGGTGCACCACTTGAATACTCGTTTTTTATTCCCTTGAGCGAATAATCAAACCACTTCAACGTTTCGACGGTCGTGTCCAACACAGCGTTTTTCCCAAATACTACCTCGCCAATCTTTCCCTCCGCCGAAGTTGGTGCGTGAGCCCATGGACCAACTATCAAACGTTGGCCGGCACGAGCTTCTGCGGTACCCGCCTCAGCATGCAAGCCAGTGTAGTTTTTGATCGAGCCTTTGAGAAATAGATCGTGCCATCCACCGGCATGCAACCCCATAACAGTCATTCGAGAATAGTTATCCGAAACGCGCCATTGCGCCCAGTAAGTGTCATCACGTTCATGTGACAACCAGTCGCGAAAGTACGGCGCGAGTGTAGAAGTCTGCGGCGTTTTTACGATTGCGTAGTCCTGAAGTGGCAAGTTGTTGACCCATTCTTTTGGCGCCTGGGCCCTGTCTGCCTGACGACGGAGGGTGTCAATCGCGAGCCCGGAAGTCCACGAACTACTGAACCACTGCATCAACGCACCATTTTGGTAAGTCCAACCGTCGTAATACTCGGAAGCAGTCACATAGGGAAATATCGATACGAGGTGTGGCGGCACCGCCATTGCCGCCAGCATCTGCGTGGCGCCAACATATGAGCCTCCAAACATCCCAACCTTTCCGTTGGACTGGTTCAGCTGTGCCGCCCATTCAACAGTGTCGAACCCGTCAGCACTCTCGTTCCGAAACGGATAAAACTCTCCTCCAGACGCGAAGCGACCACGCGTGTCCTGCAGCACAACGATATATCCATGCGATGCCAATTCGTTTGCCATTCGCGCACCACCGGTTCGGTTGTAGGGCGTCCGCTGCAGGAGCACCGGAAACTTTTCATCACTCGATGGCCGATAGATATCCGCCACAAGCGACACTCCATCGCGCATCTTTACACTTACATCCTGCTGAATCGTGACTCTGTAAAGTGTTTGCGCGTGTGTGGCCGCATTCAGACTGAGAATGAAGAGCGCGGCTATAAATACAAGAATGGTTCGCTTCCGTTGAGCAATCATAGTTTTGATTAACCCTTTATCCGCCGTATTCCTTCGCCCAGGTGCTGTGCGAAATAGACGAGCTGACTGGTGAACTGGAATGCCCAGTTAAAAGCACGAGCCGGGCGGTTCATGTCAAGTTGGACAGCCAGTTCCAGAAAACGTTTGAAGCGTTTCTCATAGACCTGTTTGCGCCTGCCGTCTCTCGTGAAGAACAAACCCAGAGCAAAAGTATAAGCCATCTCAGTGTTATGCATCTCCATGTCTGGTCCAATCTCACCCGGCGATGCTTTCGGGTCATCAGCAGCAAAACAATTAATGACGTAATAGGCTTTCGATCCGTCGGGAACGATGCCTTGACGATCGAGAAAGTCACACCATTTCACGACGATCTCAGCGATGCGACGATCGCCTGTAAGTGTCCAATAGTGGAAGAGCGGATCGAGCAGCAATGCCATCATCCACGCCGAGGTCGCACCGGGAAATGTCGCCTCGTTTGGATCATACAATTCCCAGTTCTGCCGTAGTGAGCCGTCTGCAGGACGTCCATCGGGAGGTTGTTGCTGATGCTTGTAGTAAGCATCGATACACTCGCGAGCCCTGGTCCAATATTTTTTATCTCCCGTCATTTCCCAACCATGCAGGATTCCCAGTAAACCATAACCCTGGTGGCGCAGAGTCCAAAAGTTTCTGCCACGCTCTGGATCAACTCCGAGCGGAACCGACTTGATCAGGTCAGGACGATAAACCGGATTTTGATGGTTGAAGCAATACTCGGCCATCATCTTGCCGCACGCAAGCGCACGTTCGTCTCCCGTCAGCAGGTAGTGAATGTGCATTGCTCTCGGATAGACGTACTTTAGATCGGCGCCTTTAAGTGTGAAAATGCCCGCGTCTGGACCATCCAGCTTCGTGTGTTGCCGAAGGAAATTGGCCGCATGATAGGCCGCGTCGACGTACTTGCTCTCGCCGGTGCGAATGTACATTTTGTAGTAGCAGGTCGTTCGATCAAACAGCCATTCGTGATAGACAGCGCTATCGAGGTAACGGAGTGAGCCGGGAAAGTTCTTCTCGACAAACCTGTCGTAACTCGAGTAAGCACCAGACCGCGCCGCAGGAATCTGCGGACCGGCAATGCCTGAGAAACACAACCAATCCGCAGGCAAAACGGCTACGACACGAGGGCCTTTTAA
>DASYSD010000086.1:0-27221 GCA_036003745.1 Pyrinomonadaceae bacterium | reverse complement strand
CAAAGCCGCGCGACTGACCGAGATCGATAGACCTCAAGACTGATATTAACGGCTAAAGAAAGGTGATTGCTATGTGCAATTCATTGCCGGCCCGACTTAGTCTCGCCTGCGCAGCTCTGGCTTGCTTTGTTGGAACTCTTTTCACAGCCCTGGCTCAAACCCAACGCCCAGGCGATCAACAGGACAGGATTGTAATCAGCAAAGACGAGGTTCTTTTTGATGTCGTCGTAAGAGATAAGAGGGGCAAAATAATCAAAGACCTGACCGAGGCAGATTTTGAGGTCTACGAAGATGGCGTCAAGCAGGACATCAATTCTTTCCGCTTCGTCGCCTCAATCGCGGCTGAAAGCGTTGCCACATCGCCTAACTCCGACAAAAAAACTACTACTGATCCGGTGGTGATAAAAAACCCGGGCGCAACGACTGAGGAAACAACCGGCGTCAGTGCGCTCGCGCTTGTCTTTGATCGACTCTCACCCGAGTCGCGACCGCGCGCCCGCGAAGCTGCTCTCAGCTACCTGGGCGAGAGCATTAAAAAGAACGACTTAGTCGGAGTTTTTCTGACCGACCTTTCAGTGATGGTTCTTCAGCCATTTACTTCCGACTCGCAGCAAATTAAGGCGGCTATCGAAAAAGCCGGCGTACACGCTCCTTCGCTTTACACCTCGAATAACGAGCAGGCTCGCGCGGCGAGAAACGAGGTAACAGTTGGTCTACTCAGAGCATCGCAAGCTGGCGAAGCACCGCCACTGCCCGGTACAGAATTTAATGCGCCGACGGCACAAGTCGCCCTGAGCATGCTCGAGTTTTTGGAAGAGACGCAGCGTGACCAGCAAGGCAATGCAACTACACACGGTCTGCTGCACATAGCGTCGTCGCTTCGAGCCTTACCGGGACGCAAGGCCGTAATCTTTTTCTCCGAAGGATTAGTTCTTCCGCCTAACGTGCAGGAGGCCTTTCGATCAGTAATCAATGAGGCAAACCGCGGAAACGTAAGTTTTTATGCAGTCGATGTTGCCGGCCTGAGAGTTGAGAGTAAAACTGCGGAGACACGTCGCGAGATCAGTTCACGCAGCGATCTACGTATGGCCCAAATGGGAAGTAATGCGGAGCTTAACGGCCCAATGACGAAGGGCCTGGAACGCAATGAAGATCTGCTTCGTCTGAATCCGGACAGCGGTTTGCAACGACTTGCCAACGACACCGGAGGGTTTCTCATAACTGACTCCAACGATCTCGCCGGCAGGCTGCAAAAAGTCGACGAAGATCTTCACTCCTATTATTTATTGAGTTATAGCTCGAACAATCAAAAGTATGATGGACACTTCCGACAGATCGAAGTGAAATTGAAACGCTCAGGACTTTCGGTTCAGAGTCGCAAAGGATACTACGCGATAAAAGGAAAGTTCGGTTCGCCCGTGCTTTCTTACGAAGCGCCAGCACTCGCGGTGTTGGACAACAATCCGAAACCCGATTCATTTCCGTTTTACGTTGGTGGTTTCAGTTTTCCGGATCGCGAGAGACAAGGGCTCGCTCCGGTGATTGTTGATGCTCCCTTGTCAGCCTTTACCATTCATGTGGATCAGGCAAAGAAGTTGTACGACACTGATTTTTCTATCGTTAACTTGCTCAAGGATCAGACCGGCCAGGTCGTCGCCAAGTTCAGTAGTCAATACAAACTAACTGGTCCATCCGACAAGGTTGAGGACGCCAGGAAGGAGCGAATTCTCTTCTATCGCGAAGCAAATCTCCCGCCCGGCCGTTATACCCTCGAGACAATTGCGTATGACGCACCCAGTGGTCGCGCGAGTGTGCGCAGTGCAAACATCGAGGTAACGGCAACCGATGCGAGCAGGTTCCGGCTGAGTGACGTTGTGTTTCTAAAGCGGGCGGAGCAAGTCGGAACGGCAGAGGAAAGCATGACCAATCCGTTCCGCGTCGCCAATATGATTGTGCACCCAAATCTGGGTGAGCCCATTCAGCGATCTTTGAAGCAGGTGCCGTTCTATTTCACCGTGTATGTTCCGGCAGGCAGCTCGAATAAACCAAAGTTAACTATTGAACTGCTTAGTCAGGGTCAAACTCTGGCCCAAATGCCCGGCGAACTGCCGGAGAGTGATGCGTTGGGACGTAGCCAATTCGTCAGTGGATTGCCTGTTGAGAAAATGCCGGCAGGCAATTATGAGTTGAGGATTACCGTTAGTGGCGAAGCGATGAGCCTGTCGCGTTCGAGGAAATTTACGATTGTTGATTAATGGGCTAACGCTCGTTATTCGTATCGCAGCGCGACCAGTGGATCTACTTTGGCTGCACGGCGAGCCGGCAACCAACACGCCAGCAGAGCGACCAGGATCAGCAAAAAGACAATCGCGACTAATGTTACAGGATCGCTGACGCTGACTCCGAACAATTGTTCCTTCATGCGTTGCCAGGTTTCGGCCGTGAAATCATGAAGCGCGACCACACGCTTGAGTCCAAGACCAAGCAACGCACCAAAGCCCAGTCCCAAAAGGACTAACTTCATACCTTCCCAGATTATCAACCGGAGAACGTTGCCGATCTGTGCACCAAAAGCCATGCGAATACCAATCTCTTTTGTGCGTTGACTGACGGAGTGTGCAAGTACTCCGAAGAGTCCAATGGCTGCGAGCAGCAGCGCGACGACTCCAAAGAAAGTTAACAGTCGCGTATAGAGTCGTTCCTGCCCAAGCGTTGCCTGTGCGCGAGCTCTTTGGGTTGTGATGTCCGTCACTGGAAGATTGCTGTCTTCATCGTGCACGAGTTGTCGTACCCTGCCCGCCAGCGCCGTGGGTTCGGCATCGGTACGCAACGCGAAATGCATTCGGGCTATATCATCTGCTTCCTGCTGCCAGGGCGTGTAAACAATTGGCTCGGTCTCTTCTCGCTGCCGTCTATACTTCGTATCTGCGACAACCCCGACGATTTCAACTGCCCGGCGTTTGTAGTTAAACGTGATGCGCTGCCCAAGCACGTTCTGATTCGGAAAAAACTTTTGTGCAAATGTTCCGTTAACGATCGCGACGTTCGGCGCCTGAGGTCCGTCGTGCAGACTGAATTGGCGTCCTTGCAGGAACGGGATCTCCATCGTTGCAAAATAGTTTTCTCTTACCATCTGCCGCATAGTCTCGTGCTCGGCTGCCGTCTCGCTGGTCTCACCGGGTAGCAGGAAACCACCGAAAAAATTGTCGTTTGCGATAAGTTCTACTGATCCAAACGTCGCGCTGCGGACACCATGCAGCTGGTCCAATCGATCAAAGATCTGCTGGTAAAGCCTGATGAGACGCTCGTCCTTATATCCCGATTGCGAAGGCTGCAAAGTAAAGAGCAAAAGGTTGTGTTGATTAAAACCGAGATCGACTGTCTCAAGGTTATAAAGCGTGCGGATGAACAACCCTGCACCTGCCAACAGTAGTGACGAAAGGGCAACTTGCCCGACGAGAAGTAATTGGCTTGCGCGTGACACTACGCTCGTCGTGCGACGGCTCTGTTTGAGCGCGGTAGCTAAGTCCATGCTCGTCGTGCGCCACGCGGGAACCAATCCAAATAACAGACCAGTCAGCACCGACAGCGCAAATGTGAACAGGAGGACTCGCCAGTTCAGACGTAAATCAACTCCGGCGGGTACGAGTCCAGTGTCTGTATCAGTCAGTGCAAGGAGCAGATGTTTGGCCCAGAATGCGAGAACCACTCCAACCGCTCCGCCAATCGACGACAAGAGCAGACTTTCCGTCAGCAGTTGTCGTACGACTCGCCAGCGCCCTGCTCCAACTGCCAATCGCACGCTGATCTCCGGGCCACGCACCGCGCCACGAGCCAGCAGCAGGTTGGCGAGATTGGCACAGGCAACTAGCAGTACGACCGCAACTACAATGAAGAGGCCGTAGATTGTTGGTGCGTAATCCTTCCGTGTATCGGGCATGCCCCGACTGCCTGACTCAGTGAGAAGCCGCGGATAATCCTTTATTTCGAGCTGCACCGGCTCGTTCGTTTTCCTCGGTGGCGGCATTACTTCGAGAGCGGCGGCTTGAAACGACCCATTTAAACTCTCGCGTGCCTGATCGGAGGTTGCGTCCCGTTTGAGTCGTCCCATCACATTCAGCCACCAAAGCGGCTCTTCAGTTTCGGTTCCAAGGCAGCTCGAACTTCCCAACAACAGAGGCTCATGTGCGAGTGCAAGCGTTACTGCGGGCCGAAAATCTACCTGTGCGACGCCTGTAAACGACGGTGGGTCCACGCCAATGATCGTAAATGACTGTTTGTTGAGTATGAGCTCTCGTCCAATCACCGAGGCATTCGAGTCGAATCGTTCTCGCCACAGTTTGTTGCTCAACACGATGACGGGCGGCGAACCCTTTTGGTCGTCTTGAGCCGTAATTGCGCGCCCGAGGATCGGTTGAACGCCAAGCGCTGCGTAGTAATTGCCAGATACGGCCTGGCCGTTGATGATCTCTGCCTGTTCGGCAAACCGCGCGGTGATTTCCCTTATTGGTCCAAAAGCAAACAGATCGCTGAGTGGGCTGCCGGAGTTAATACGCCGGGCCTGGTCCATCTCTCTAAAAACATCGTAGCGAAACAACGAGAGTCCCCTGTAGCCGGGCGGCACAGACACATTAGACGTACCACTCATTCCGGTAGTCCTGAAGCGCCGGGTAGCTTGCCATTCGAAAACAATCAATCTGTCGGGTTCATTGACCGGCAACGTTTGCAGAAGCACTGCATCGACTGCGCTGAATAGAGCCGTGTTCACGCCGATACCGAGTGCCAGCGAGAGAACTGCGACAATCGTTGTGCCCGGACTCCGGCGTAACATGCGGAGTCCATAAGCGAGATCGCGAACGAATGTTTCGATAAAGGGCAAACCACGCCGGTCCCGGTACGTTTCCTTAAGCTGATCGACACCGCCAAACTTTCGCAGCGCTGCATAACGTGCTTCATCGGCAGTCATTCCTTGATGCTGATAGTCCTCAATTTGCATCTCCAGGTGTGCCCGAAACTCGTCGTCCAGGTCCTGCTCGAGACTGCGTCTGTGAAACAGCGCTCGCAAGCGGTGCAAAAGAACTCGCAAGCTCGTCATTGATTACCCTCCGAGGGGGCGAGAAAACGACTGACAATTGCAGAGGTTCTGCGCCATTCCTCTTCTTCCGCGCGTAGTTGTTTTTTTCCAGCAGCGGTGAGGGAATAGTATTTCGCGCGCCGGTTGTTGTCGGACACGCTCCACCTGGCTCGGATCCAGCCCATTTGCTCCAGCTTTAACAATGCAGGATAGATAGTGCCCTGATTGACTTCGAGCAGATCACCACTCACCTGCTCGATGCGTCGTGCAATTCCATAACCGTGTAATGGACCAAGCGCGGCGAGCGTTTTCAGGACGAGCAGGTTTAGTGTTCCCGGCAGAACTTCCTGTTTGTTGCCCACGACTACCTCTCCTGTTGATAATCAACAGGAGTATAGGATTGCTTCATGTTGGTAGTCAACAGGAAGTTTCGTTTGTGCTGCAATCAGCTTCCGCTGGATGCTAAAGGAGAAGAATAGAAAGAATGACGTCCAACCCGCGGAAAGTGGATTCGCGAAGAGCCATCCACAGATTACAAAGATCATCTGCGTAATCTGTGGATGACTGCAGAACTACCGCGCCGCAATTCCTTGCACACCGAATGGCAAGCCGCCGTCGGTGTCGATCTTCGTCAGTGTTCCATTCGCTCCCAGCGCAAAGGAATTGACGACCTGCAAGCCATTGTCAGTCACATACAAGAAACGATTGTTATGGTTTAGGGCCATATCGATTGGAGTGCTGCCTGCTCCTGTGTTGCCGGCCACAGAGTTGATAAGACTCAACGTACCCAACACATCGAGTCGGTAACTGGAGATTGAACTGCTTCCGGTGTTCGACACAAACACCAATTCGCCGCTGTCGGTAATCACCACCCGGCAAGCGGCGGTTTGAGAGTCCGGTACTGATCTACTAATAACAGATAGTGTGCCGTCAGCAGCTAAACTGTACGACGATGCTTTTCCTTCATTAAGGGCGCCACCGAATGCCTCAGACACAACCAGAACTCCGTCATTGCGGAATGCGAATCCAAACGGTGTTAGACCACTCGACAGATCGGGGTTTGAGGCGCTGGGGATTCCATTCGGGCCAACAAGATAGATATCCAAGCGGTTGCCAAGCTTTTCAGTGACGACAAGTAAGCTCCCATCAGGGTTGAAACCAACCTGAGCGGGATCGGCTAAACTGCCGCCGGCCAAAGCGCGCGTAGATCCAGCCAGTGGCGTTAACGATCCATCATCGCCAACCGTGAAGCCGGTGATGTTTGGAGTGCCGCCCTCGTTAAGTACATATAACAAGTCGTTGTGAACCGTCAGACTGATCGGTCGCACGCCACCAGAACTGACCTTATGAACGAGAGTAAGTTCCTCCCTGCCAATGCGCAGCACCGAAATCTCGTGACTGCCCGCGTTGACGGCAAACAGCAAATCCCTATCGCCGAGAATCAAGGAGCCCTGAGAAGCCAGCGGATCGGTTGGCGGATCGCCAGGCTGAGCTACTGGATCACCGGCGCCTCCCGTTGAAAACATGCCCGCGGGCGTCAGTGAGCCGTTCGGATCACGTGTAAAAACAGCTATGGCGTTGCTGACCTGGTTGGTCAAAACATACACCGCGCCGGATTTTAAGTTTCTGGCAAAAGAGGTTGCCGGTGTGAGCAATATGATTGTCAACAGCAGAGTCAACAGCACTGCTAACAATTTGTTTCGATTTATCATTTTTGTTAGTCCTTTGGCTTGAGGCGAGAACAGGGGGGCGTCCTAACGGGACGATGCTCCATGCCGAGGTTGAAGTAGTCGCTAAGGGGTTCGCCATGATAGTGGAGGACTGACGAAATTCGCCCGTATTCTACTCTCCTGCATCGTCGATTTAAATGAGCGGAGGCTTGAAACATGTGTCCGCGTTCCACGTATTAAGCTGGCTGCTCGTGTTCACGACGGCTTCCTCGAAAGTTTAAAGGACGATTATGAAATTAAAACTGATTCTGCTGATGTTCGCTCAGGCACTGGCACTAGTCTGTGCGCGCGCACAGAGTGTTCAGCCACTGGATGCAAAGATTGCCGCAATCATTAACAGGCCGGAATATCGTCATGCGCTGTTTGGAATCGAGATCTATTCGCTAACAGACGACAAAGTGCTCTACGCGCTCAATGCGGACAAGTTGTTTGTTCCCGGATCCGTAACGAAAGTCGTCACCGAAGGAACGGCTTTGCAACTTCTCGGTGCGGATTATCGCTTCCACACGCGTATCTATCGTACTGGTCCACTTGCCGCCGGAGTCGTTAACGGTGACCTGGTACTGGTTGCCAGTGGCGATCCGAATCTTTCCAATCGCGTACGCCCAGATGACACGCTTGCATTCGAGAACGAGGACCACGCTTATGGACAGATTTTGAAAGCGAAGCTTGTCGCGGGCGATCCGCTTCAGGTAATTCGCGATCTCGCGAAACAAGTAGCAACAAAGGGTATCAAGAGAATTACGGGTCGCGTCCTTATCGACGTGAGCCTGTTTCCGGAAGGACCCCGAGAAGGCGGGTCAGGAGTTGTGATTTCTCCGGTGTCTGTGAACGACAACGTTATTGACGTCATCATCAAGCCCGGACAATCTGCCGGCAGTCCAACATCGCTCCAATCCTCGCCGGCAACTAAGTACGCCACATTCCAAAATGAGGTAACGACAGCCGCGAAAGATTCAGCCGCCGACATTGAATTCGTGTCTACTACAAATCCCGACGGCACGCTGATAGTAAAAGTCCGCGGAACGATTGCGGCGGGCGATCCGCGACCTTTTCCGTTTGTGGTTCCACAACCGAGCAGGTTCGCGCAGGTCGTACTCACAGAAGCACTTCAACAGGCAGGCGTGGAGATCGGGCCGGCTCCGTCGTCCCAAACGCCAGACTGGAAGGCACTCGCCGCTCTTTATACAACTGAGAACCAGGTTGCCGAACATACCTCCCCGCCAATCAAAGAAGATGTAAAGGTAACGTTAAAGGTGAGTCAGAACCTGCATGCCGCGATGAAGCCATACTTGTTTGGAGCGTTGTTGAGCAAAGAGCACGTGGATGCTTTGCAGGCTGGTTTCAAACAGGAACGTGCCTTTCTTCAGCGCATGAACTTGAATCCTTCAGCAGCCGCGCAATCAGATGGAGCGGGTGGAAACTCCCGTTTTACCCCTGATTTCATCGTCAAGTTTCTTGCATTCATGACGAAGCAGAAGGAGTTCCGGAGTTTCTACGAGGCGCTGCCGATTCTGGGGAAAGACGGCAGTCTGGCGGACACGCTGCGAAACTCTCCCGCGGCGGGAAAAGTGCGGGCCAAGACAGGCACTCACGTTGGAGGTGATCTGCTGAATGAGCAGATCGTTGTAAATGGAAAGGGCCTCGCCGGATATTTGGAGACGAAGAATGGCAAGCAGATTATATTTGCGATCTTCGCGAATAACGTCCCGGTTGGACCAGACCTGAAAGCGGTATTTAAGCTTGGCGACGCGCTCGGAGAAATCGCCGCCACCGCCTACGACGATTAGATAAAAGGACGGCTCAGGACGAGGCGTCCTTTCGCCTATCCAATTGGCAAGCGAACCTGGAAACACGTGTCGCCGGGTTTTGATTCAAAACGAACGTTGCCGCGGTTCTTGCGGACGATGCGGGCGACGGTGTCCAGCCCTAACCCAGTTCCCTCCCCGACTGGCTTGGTAGTAAAGAATGGTTCGAAGATACGTGACCTTGCGGAGACCGGTATCCCCACGCCGTTGTCGCGAATCTCAACCAGAATATCCGTTGGCTCTCGCTTGGTACGCACCTTCAGCTTTCCACCTTCACTCATCGCATCCACTGCATTAACGATCAAGTTGGTCCACACCTGATTGAGTTCACTACCATATGCTTTGATCAGTGGTAGCGACTCGGCATACTCACGTGTGACAGTGATGTTCTTCTTTTTCAACTTGTACTTCAGGATCAGCAACGTGTTGTCGAGGCCTTTATGGATATCCAACTCCTGGACCTTTGCCTGGTCCATGTAGCTATATTCCTTGATTGCGCCAACCAGCTCCGAGATCCTCGTCGTAGCAGTCTTGATCTCACTAGCCAACTTCGCCGCTGCCAGTTGAGAGTTCACTCTAGCCAAGGCATCAGCAGTCGTCGTTTCAGGAAACTCTCCCAGCAGTTCTTCGAGTGCCGCTGAATCGATTCCAGCTTCGACCAGATTCGCCGAAAGTCTCCATGGCTCCGCGATGCCATGTGCCTCGAGCCACTCGGACACTTCATCTTCCCTGTCACTCTGATCCAGCGAATTCAACGGCTTTGCCGTCGCCGCATGATCGATTGCTTTGCTTTCGAAGGCGTCGATCAATTTCTGCTGCTTCGCCGTAAGGTCATGAGAGCAGAGTCTCATGTCTGCGGCGCGCAGCTCCTTCAGAGTTTCAATCAGATCATTCGCCGCACGCGTCGCTCCTGCCGCCGGATTATTGAGCTCATGAGCAAGACCGGCAGACAGTTTTCCGAGTGCCATCAACTTATCCTGCTGCTGATCGAGCGTAGTTGCTTCACGCACCCGATCACTCATGATCCCGACGAGCCGTTGGACCAGCACGGGCATACGCTGCATCATCTCGGGAAACAAACTAACCGGAAACCATAACACGCGCACATCGGTCACTGCGTAACCGGTTACCTGGAACTCAGTCATGCGTGAAAACGGGAGCATTCCAGTCACTTCAGTTGATGGTTCGCCTGCGCGCGCGATGTAAACAACGTCGTGATCGGCTTCGTCCCAGTATGCGTGCATTTCGCCTTCAAGAAACACCACCATCCGGTCTGGCGGGTCGCCTTTACGAAACATGACCTCACCCGCCGCGAATCGCGGCGCTTCGGATTTATCCGCGAACCACTGCAACTGGTCGTCGGGCAGATCGGCAAACACGTGGACGCGCCGAAGTGCTTCGACTTTATCGGGCGGTGAAGAGGTCACCGCAACAATCGCTTCCGTGCCGCCTGAAACCGTTTCTTCCATTTATCACACGACCTTGCTGAGATATTGATGCACGAAGGAGATCGCAACCGATCCCTCACCCACGCCCGAAGCCACCCGCTTGACTGAACCATGGCGAACGTCACCAACCACAAAAATGCCGGGGACGTTTGTTTCCAAAAGCCCTGGCTCACGATCGAGCTTCCAGCCGTTTGGCCGCTTGCCATCGCGTGTCAGTTGCGGGCCGGAATAGATAAAGCCGCGTTCATCGCGTTCGACAATACTCGCCAGCCATTCTGTATTCGGCGCTGCTCCGATCATGATGAAAAGTGCGTTCGCAGGTACTTTATTTATCTCGTTTGTTTCCGCACAGTGAATGGAAATGGCTTCCAGATGGTCGTCGCCATGTGCCTCAATGACAGATGTGTTGAATTCGATTTGAATATTCGCAGTAGCCTTTAACTGATTGATCAGATATTGCGACATCGAAGCTGCAAGTGACGAACCACGCACGAGCATGACCACCCGGCGCGCGTACCTCGAAAAGTGCATTGCAGCTTGTCCGGCACTGTTGGCGCCGCCAACAACATACACGTCCTCGTCTTTCGTCGACATCGCTTCGGTCATGGCAGCGCCGTAGTAAATACCGGCTCCCGTTAATCGTTCCACACCCGGCGCGTCCAGCTTACGCCACTGCACACCAGTCGCCACGAGCAACGCATGACAACTAAGCTCAGCCCCATCAGCAAGCTTCAAAAAGCGATATGGACCATCGACCCTTACCTCGGTAGCCTCCGCTGAAATGATTTCAACTCCGAATCTTCTAGCCTGGACCACTGCCCGTCGTGCAAGGTCGGCGCCCGTAAGTCCACTTGGGAAGCCCAGATAGTTTTCAATGCGACTGGACATGCCGGCCTGCCCACCAGGCGCTTCCCGCTCGATCATGACTGTTCGCAGTCCCTCGCTCGCACCATATACGGCCGCAGCCAGTCCGGCCGGACCACCGCCTACAATTGCCAGATCGTAAAAAGCCTCCGTCGCGCGAGTTCTGAAGCCTGCGTGCTCGGCGAGCTCAGTCAGTGAAGGTTGTCGCAGACGAACACCGTTCGGAAGAATCACGATCGGCAAACTACGCGTGTCTTCTTCGTCCAGCAACTCTACAAGGCTACGCACTTCTGAGTCTGAGGCGGCAGTTTCGATATCAAGCCATTGATATGGAACGTGATTGCGCGCCAGAAAGTCTTTGATGTTATGCGAAGCAGGTGACCACCGATTCCCTAACACACGAATGCCTTCGAACTGTGGTGGGAATGCTGCTTCCCAATCCTCGAGGAGTTCGTCGAGCACTGGATAGAGATTTTCTTCGGGCGGGTCCCAGGGCTTCAGCAGATAATGATTGATGCCCGCTTCGTTAATCGCAGCGATTGCTGCATCGGTATCAGCGTAAGCTGTCAACAAGACGCGCTTCGCATCTGGATAGAGATTAATCGCCTGTGCGAGAAATTCGACGCCGGACATTCCCGGCATCCTTTGATCGATCAGGAAGAGTGCGATCGCGTTGTTCCTGATCTTCAGCTCTCGAACTATCTCCAAAGCTTCGGGCCCTGATCCGGCTCGCAACACACGATAATCGCTCCCATACTTCCGCCGTAGATCGCGCTCGATCGCACGCAACACCTCACGATCATCGTCTACGGTTAGTAAAACCGGTTTCGCCATAACTTAGTAATGCTCCATTGACACCGCAAATGACAGAATGATGTGCACATCATTCTGCCACGTCGCGCTTTTTGGCGCATCACGGCATTGTGGATTTGCGAGGTAACACGATCGAGGTATCAGTCAGCCGCGCCGATGCAGGGCCCATGCTGCCGCAAAGAATACAATAAAGGTACAACCTAACAGCACGGCCAAATACATCCACAACTGTGACGAGACGGTGCCCGCCATCGACAGTTTCAGCGCCTCACTCAAGAAGTACGTTGGGATGAAACGCATCGCTTTATCAAACCATGCCGTTATGCCAATGGACGGAAAGCTTGGAGCAAGAAGTAGAATCAAAACAAGACTTGCCCAGGTGTTTACCTGCATGGTGTTCTTCAGCAGGCTTCCAATTACCAACCCTACTCCAACTACAAAAAGCAGACCCAGCAAAATAGTAAGCGATGTCAGTGACCAGTTTTTTATGAATTGGCGGTTGATACCCAGCAAAAGACCTGCAATCAGAAGCGTGTAGGCTACTCCCGTCAGAGCCTTGCCTGCGATTATCTCGCTGAGACTTGCCGGCGATGATAAAAGAAAATCAAGAGTCCGCTTTTCTTTTTCCTCCACGATCAGCAAAGGCACCACGAAAGCACCAGTCATTCCAAACGTGAGTATCAGTAGTAATGGCAGGAGTATCTGATCGAGACTGGTTCCGCCGCGTTTCTGATCGTCCGCTCCTTTATCAACATCAACCCAGACCAGACGTGCCGGCTCCGGTTGTTTGGCAAACGACCGGACCATCTGGTCCAACAGCCGGCGGAAAGCGGCTTGTTCAAAGACAGTCTTTTGATTATTGACGTAGACAGTTAGTTCCGGTTGCTTACTTGCCGCCAGATCGGCATCGAAGCCGGCGGGCACTACCAATCCGCCAATCGCGTTGCGGTTTTTGACTTCGCTGGCTGTTGCATCGGCTGAACTCGCTTCAATTACTCCTATCTGAGGTGTTTTGCGTAGCTCGGCGACCAGCCCCGAGCCACCGGCGTCGTGAACCACAATAGTGAGAATCTTGTTATTGTTGACGTCCGGTAACAATACCCGAAAGAGGAGTGCGACAAACAACGGTGTCACCAACGCCGTGAGCAGATAGCGATGTCTGATCGCGTCGACGAGATCTTTTCGGGTGATGGCTGACACAACGCTCAGGTTCATTCAGACAACCGCCTTCCTGCCAATTGAATGAACACTTCCTCGAGTGTGGCTTCGGCTGAGTGTAGCGTTCTAACGTCGCCGTTGCTTATGAGCTGCTGTAGTTCTCTTCCTCCATCTTCACCATCCAAAGCGATGCTGAGACACTCCCCGTTATCGAGAGTTACATTCACGTGTTGTTGACCATGGGCAGTTTTGAGGTTGCTCGGTGTGTCCAGAGCGACTATCCGTCCTTCGCTTAGAAATGCCACACGATTACAAAGCTGATCCGCCTCTTCCATGTAATGAGTCGTGAGAAAGATTGTTACTCCTTGATTTGACATGTCTACGATCAAGCGACGAATCTCGCGTCCCACTATCGGATCTAAACCACGAGTTGGTTCGTCAAGAAAAACGATCTGTGGACCATGCAATATGGCGCGCGCAATAAGCAGCCTCTGCTTCATTCCGTTTGAATAATTCTGCACTTTATCTTTGGCTCTATCGAGTAGATCGACTTGCTCGAGGACCGTGTCGACTCTTTGCATATCCTGGCCATAAAGGCGCACCGCGAATTCGAGGTTTTCGCGTCCCGACATGCGTTCGTAGAGATTCTGGTGTTCGGACACCACGCCGATGAGCGGTTTCAGGCGTCGTTGTTCAGTGACGATATCGCAACCCGCGACGCGGCCGCTGCCGGAACTCGGTAACAACTGTCCGCTCAGCATTCGAATGGTGGTGGTTTTGCCGGCTCCGTTGTGACCCAGGAATCCGAAGATTTCACCCGCGTCTGCTGAGAAAGATATGTTGTCTACTGCTCGAAGGCTGTTGAATGTGCGTGAAAGGTTTTCAACCTCTATGGCTCTCAATTAATTACTCCTGCGGAGCATTTGAGAAAGATGTGCGTTGATCTGGTTGACTTATACGTACTGCGGAAAACTATGTTTCAGATTCTGAGTGCCACTTGGACCCGGTCGATCCAACGGTTAGACTTGCACTGCATCCAGATGACCAATGAGGACAACGATGAAATATTTCTTTTTGATAGTTGCAATTTCTCTACTGGTGTCTCCGACCACATCGTACGCGAAGATTTCGAATACGAATGATCTGATCGCGGCCATGCAGAAGAAGTACGGAAAGTCGTGGTACAAGACTGCCACTTTCGTTCAGGAAACAACAAACATTCAGCCCGATGGAACATCGAAAGTAGAAACGTGGTACGAGGCAATGTCAGTGCCCGGCAGTTTGCGCATCGACTTCACACCGACGAGTGACGGCAGCGGAATCCTGTTTACTGGTGGGAAGATCTCTATATTCAAAAACGGCAAGGTCGAAACCACGCGCCCCTACGAGCATCCGCTTCTGATCCTCGGATTCGACATCTATCGCTCGCCTGCGAGCGAAGTGACGACGAAGTTGCAGACGCTCAAGTTTGATCTGTCGCAATTCAGGGAAGACACCTGGCAAGGAAGACCAGTCTATGTCGTTGGCGCAAAAGCGGGCGACTTGCATTCGCCGCAATTCTGGATCGATCAGGAGAATCTTTACTTTGTCAGAATGCTTCGTCCCGCAGGCAAGGATGGAACGCAAACGCAGGAAACGCAATTCAACAAGTATGAGAAACTCGGTGGTGGTTGGATCGCGCCTGAAGTGATCTTCATGGTTGATGGCAAGGTTGTGACGACTGAGAAGTACTCTGAGATTCGTGGCGACGTGAAGCTGGATCCGAAACTGTTTGATCCGCAGTTCTGGACCACGGTGCACTGGAAGGAATAGCTTTGCCTCAACGTCCAATGAATTGTTTGTAGGGGCGGCACTCCGTAGCCGCCCCTTCGTGGAATTAAGGCACGCTCGAAAAGAGTCGTTGCCTCTCAGAGCGGCACAGGTCACCACCGGAAATCTTGAATGCCACGCGAGGGGCGGCCACGGAGTGCCGCCCCTACAAAGAGACCACCTACCGCTGCCAATAATCCGGACTCTCTTTCATGTTCGGATCCGGTCGTTCCATCCAACGTTCGGGACGATGCAGCGGGATGAAACCAAATTGCTCGTATAACCGGTGTGCATCTTTGGTCGCCAAAACCCAGCGGCGGAATCCTTGTAGCCTGGGATGAGCGATGATGACTTCCATGAGCCATTTTGATAACCCGCGCCCGCGGTGTTCCGGCACCACGAAGACATCAGCCACCCAAGCGAACGTGGCATAGTCTGTTACGATGCGCGCGAATCCCACCTGCTGGTCGTCATGGTACAAGCCAAACGCCATCGAGTTTTCGATTGAGCGTTCGACAACGTCGCGCGCCCGACCGCGTCCCCAGTAGGATTGATTACTGATGAAGTCGTGAATGAGATCAAGATCCAGGCGAGAACGATCCGTGCTCATGGTGTATTCACCGCGTTGCCAAGACTCTGGTTCCGATGGACCTGCTGCAGCTTGACGCGATTTCGACTTCGATTTTTTCGCCTGCTTTTGCTCTTTGGTAACGCCCACGATTCTATTGTTCTTCCAGACATAGACAGGCGTTCCCGTCTGGATTCCGAGTTCCAGAGCGCGTCATGCCGCGCGGCGCAATGCGCGCAACGTATCTTTTGATTCCGCTGAAGGTGAACTATTTGGACGCCCCATCTATTAACTCCAGTCGCAAAGCCACGCACCAAACTCCCGCATCGTCGTGCAGTTTCCACTTACCACCGTGGCAACGAACTATGCACTCACCGAGAAAAGAACCGAATACGCTTATTAGTTTAGTCTTCGTCTCAGGATTCTCGAACGCTCCGGATTGCCTCAGCCGTTCAATATGGCCCTCAAGCCACTTAACCGACTCCTGCGTGTAGCCAAAGTCGATGCCGCTGAGTGGGCCTGTCTCTTGAATGACGAGTTCTGCGTTAGCTCTGATGTGTTCTTCCATTGCTGCTAGCTTGGCGATAGTGGTTTAGATCCAAAACGCCGAAGGCGTTGGCTAATTTTCAGCCCAGGGTTCGAGCGCAGCGAGAACCCTGGGTGCGTACCAACCTTCGCATTCAACCCTGAAGGTTCGTCAAGTGGCAAACGCTTTCAGGGTTTTATCAATTCCTGTCCCCAGCTTTCAATTTCTTGCGAACACAAATCAGTTTTCACGCTACGCAAGCTGCTGGGCGATCGATTTCGTCATTGGCGTCTCAACATCGCCAGTATGTTTTGTGGTCACTGTCTCAACCAGCAACACCCAACACTCTTCCTCCGCGACCGGGTTGTGCATCACGCCTTTCGGGACGACGTACATGTCGCCGGCATCGAGCTCAATCTCCTCACCTTCGAGCTGAATCAGCAGCCGTCCACGCACGACCAGAAACAGTTCGTCCTCATCTTTGTGGTTGTGCCACGTAAACTCGCCTTTTACTTTTGCGATCTTCACGTACTGATCGTTGACGCGGCCGATCACTTTCGGGGACCAGTAGTCGCTGATCTGGTCGAAGCTTTGCTCAATATTAATTTTCATTGTTGGTACAATTTGCCCCTTCGTCGCACAATTATCAGCGAGAAACCGTTCTGCCTTCAACATGGATTACGATGCGACTGACATCGCTGCTACTTACGATTGTGGTCGTAGCCACGCTTTTCGAAAGCGCGGGATTCAAACTGTTGGCTGAGGATGTCATCGTTCAGGAAATCGCGCCGAATTACGTTGCTTACGCAGAAAGGCTGGCGACCGGCGCCGACTCAATCCTGGCAAGTTTGACTCGGAACGAGTTTGACGCCGGTATGACAGCCTTACGCTCATATGCGCGCTCGAATAATGATCCAGTCACCGAACCAATCGATGTTTTTGTTTTCCGCTCGTGAGTGGGGTGACAGGATTCACAAGATGAGACAAGATTAACAGGATCACTTCGATGCCGTTTGAGCTTCAACCAACACTGAAGAGCGAGATTCTGGAACTCAGGCCATTGCGAGCTGAGGACTTCGAACAGCTGTATGCGGTCGCGTCGGACCCGCTGATCTGGGAGCAACATCCGAACTCCGATCGTTACAAACTCGACGTGTTCCGAAAGTTTTTTGATGAGGCGATGCAGTCGGGTGGCGCGCTGATCGCGCTTGACCGCAAAAGTGGTGAGGTCATCGGCTCATCAAGGTTTTATTGCTACGATCTGGTGCGAAGCGAGATTGAGATCGGTTGGAGTTTCCTGGCGAGATCTCATTGGGGCGGCGTTTACAACGGTGAGATGAAACGGCTCATGTTGTCGCACGCCTTCAAATTCGTCGACAACGTGATCTTTTTTGTTGGTTCAACGAATTTGCGATCGCAGCGAGCCGTTGAGAAGATTGGCGGCGTGCACGCCGGCACTAAGATCGATCCGAACGGCCGCGAGAGTTTCATCTTCAGAATCACGCGTTCCGACTACTCACCTCATTAAGCTGAAAGTAATTAAGCCACGAACTTCTCTGACGATATTTCGACAGATGACCATATGCGGTCATCAGTTCGTACGATCGTTCAATCACATCACTGTTTTTCACCAAGGCATTGTCTGGCCGCTAACTTGCTCGCTGGCAATCAAAAATCCATTTGATCAACGTGGGGGAGATTTATGGAAAAGGCACTCCAATGTCCGTTGGTGAAACACCGGTTGGCGATTTCAATAGCGTTCGCAACAGTGGTAACTATTCTTAGCAGTCTGGTTCTGCTTGGTCGCGTCTAAAAACGTCAGTCATTAGAAATTCAGAACTAATGGAACGATAACTCAACACTGTCGTAACAGGCGACTGCATCATTGCAGTAGGTGACTCCCCGACTTAAGAAAATCACGAGCGAGGGAGGAATATGCAAGCTGCGCAATATCGCAATACGTCAGTCTTCACCAGCAGCGACGAAAGAGTCAAAACCAAGACGCGTGCGTTGGAAGTCTGGCAATTCATAAACATCTTCCTGTTAAGCCTGGTTACCGGCGTCTTTTGGGGAACGTGGCTCGGCCTCAGTCGATCAATGGCCGCGCTCTCGGCTCAAACCTTTATTGAAGTCGGGCATGCAATGATCGGCAATTTGGGAACCATCATGGCGTTGCTAATGCCGGCTGCGATCCTGGGAACGTTGCCGGTGCTGTATCTGTTGTATCGGCGACGCCCGAAAGCGTTCTACACAACGTTGGTGGGAATGATGCTCTTCGTTGTGGCGCTGCTGATTACACTGCTGGTCGAAGTTCCACTGGATAATCAATTCAGCCAATGGACAGTGACGACGCTGCCCGCCGACTGGCAACAGTTGCGCGATCGCTGGGAGTGGTTTCACGCAATTCGCTCGTGGCTTGCTGTGGGTGGTCTGGCATTTTTGCTTGCGGGAGCAATTTTCTGGCGCCACAGCACTCGGACTGCAGCACAGTTGTGATCGCCAGGAAAAGATTTCTCACGCAAAGGCGCAAAGCGCGAGCAGAGGGCTACGCCCTTTGTGACTTGGCTGGTTGATAAGTTCCGGGAACGGTTCTGGCGGCGATACTCAGACGATTCCAGCTATTGATCGCCGCAACAGCTAGACTCAAATCCGCCAGCTCCTTTTCAGTGAAAACCTTTCGCACGTGTTCGTACACTGAATCGGGTACGTGCCCGTCCTGAATGTTCGTCAACGCTTCGGTCCATGCGAGCGCTGCGCGTTCACGATCGGAGTAGTAAGGAGACTCTTCCCACGCATCCAGGCCGTAAAGCCGCTGCTCATTCTCACCGTCGGCTCGCAGATCCTTCCAATGCATATCAATACAGTACGCACAGCCGTTGATTTGCGATGCGCGTAGCTTAATCAAGTTCAGAAGCCCCGGTTCGAATCCAACCCCATGCAGATACTTCTCAACTCCGAGCAATGCTCCAACAGCACCCTGGCCCACCTTCAGATAATCAATTCTTGGTTCCATAATTACTCCTTAAGAAGTCACTAATTTGCGCCTACGATACGATATGTTAACAACAGGAGAACGTGGCAGGTTTCATTTTTGATGCAAGCCAGAGTTATTTCGAGTGCAGTGTTGAAATGTGAAAGCAGGAGGCCTCAAGTGTCGAATTCTGGTTGCTTACATATAACGTCTGCGCGAGAATTGATAGCCGAGACTCCAGAATAACTTGCGGGATCGGTCTCAACGCGAGATTAAACCAGTATGGCCATTCGCTGGACTCACATCACGATCACAGTAAGCAACATCGAACGCTCGATCGAGTTCTACACTTCTTTCTGTAAGCTTTCGGTGGTACGCGATCGTCGTCGTGAAGGAGGCGGAACAGTCTGGCTGGGCCCGACCCCGCTACCCGGCAGTGATCCGATCTTTTTGCTTGTCATCGGCCAGGGAGAAGTTACCTCACGTATGGACCACCTCGGGTTCCAATGTGAGGGGAGAGAACAGGTGGACCAGATCGCCGAAAAAGGACGACACCTGGGAATTCTCGCCGTTCCACCGACAGACGCAGGGGGCACCGTCGGCTACTTCACAATCATCCGCGACCCTGATGGACATCTGGTGGAGTTCACGTACGGGCAACCGATTGAGGGACTGACATAGAAAGGCGACTTTGCCTCATTCGTCGCGCCTTGGTCGTTCGGATTTGACCGCAAGAATCGGAGTGTCATGCCTGACCGATGTCACTTATCATTCGAGAATGACACTGGAGACCATACCCTGGGAGCAGGTTTATCAAGATCTGGACGCGGAAGGTAACGCTATCATCAAAGGCATTCTCTCACCGGATGAATGCGACGAGATTGCTGCTCTGTATCAGGAGGAGAAGATCTTTCGCAGTCATATCGTGATGGAACGCCATGGCTTCGGACGTGGAGAGTATCGATACTTCCGCTATCCACTGCCCGCTCTAATCAGAAGTATGCGCACGTCGCTCTATCCTCACCTGGTCCCAATTGCTAATGGCTGGAACGAGGCGATGGGAATCGACATGCGCTATCCAACCATCCACGCGGACTACATTCAACGCTGCCATCAGGCGGGCCAGGATAAACCGACACCGCTAGTTCTCAAATATGGACCAGACGATTACAACTGCCTGCATCAGGATCTCTACGGCGAGCATATTTTCCCGCTCCAGATCGCGGTCCTGTTGTCAGAACCGGGTAGAGATTTCACTGGCGGTGAGTTTGTGATGACTGAACAACGGCCGCGTATGCAATCACGGCCGATGGTTGTGCCGCTTCGAAAGGGTGACGGAGTCGTGTTTGCCGTTCATCATCGACCAGTTCAAGGAAAGAAGAGTGTCTACCGTGTGAACCTCCGGCACGGTGTGAGCCGCCTTCGTTCCGGAAGCCGGCTTACACTCGGGATAATTTTTCACGATGCGAAGTGAAGGCTTCATCTGAGTTCTTCTGCGGCTTTTCCGCTCCCAGTCTTTTGACTTACTCATTTCGCAGCGCCGTTGTCGGATCCAGGCCCGCGGCCCGAACCGCCGGTAGCCACGACGCAAGAAAAGCAATCACCAGGAACAGTATTGCGACTGATACAAACGTCACCGGATCAGTCGGCCGGACCTCGACGAGCATACTCGCCAGAATACGCGTGAACGCAAACGATCCGAGCAGTCCGATACCGATTCCAATGGCACTAAGATAAAGTCCCTTCCCTACCATCAAACGGAAAATGCGTGCGGGCGCGGCGCCGAGAGCCATCCGCACTCCGATCTCCGCAGTTCGCTGCCGAACGGAAGTTGCCAGTACGCCATACAAACCGACACCAGCAAGCAGCGCTGCGATCGTTGAGAAGACTCCAATCAGCAAGAGCGAAAAACGTGTCTGGGCCTGAGCCGCAGTCACCAATGAGTCCATCGGCTGCAACTGGTTGATGAACGTATCCTTGCCCATCCCACGCACGACTTCACGCACCGAGTTGGCCAGCGACGCCGGATCGCCGTCAGTCCTGAGCGCCCACCACGAAGCAGCTCCATGGTTCACAAATCCATCAGTGACGAACAGTTGTTCGCGACCCGGTTCGATGAGTGACGTGTTGCGCTGATGGGCCACCACACCGATGATCTCTCCCCACTGTGCCTCCGGCGTACGCACGCGAAACAGGATGCGCTTGCCCACCGCAGACTCGTTTGGAAACGCCTTCGCTGCGAGTGCTTGATCAACTATGAGTAGCATGCGATCAGGCGCACTGTCCTCCTGCGTGAAGGTGCGACCCTCCAGAAGCTTTATGCCCATCGATTCGAAATAACCAGGCAAAACAATCTGAAGATCGGCAGCTTGAAACTTACTCGGATCCGCCTGGGCTTCTGGTCCGCCCCAACGCACCGGACTAAACCCGCCGGCAAGCGGCAATGGATTTGACGCTGTCACACTGTTTACACCCGGAAGCGCATCGAACTTTTCGCGAAGCTGGCGCTTGAAGGTATCCCTTTCCTGAGGTGTGGCGCCAACGTTGCCGAGAAGTTGGAAGGTTAGCAACCCGCGTGGATCAAATCCCAGATTCACGCGTTGAATATTAAGAAACGTGCGGAACATCAATCCCGAGCCAATCAGGAGCACAAATGCGAGCGCAACTTCCACCACGACAACCGCGTTGCGCAGACTCGCAGCACCGAGTGCGCCGCTACGTCCGGCAGCGCGCAAGGTATCCATTAGATTTGGTTTCGCGGTGCGAAGCGCCGGGATGATCCCAAAGAGCACCGCAGACAATAGCCCTGCCAATACCGCGAATCCGAGCACCTGGAAGTCAATCCCAATGGCGTTCAAGCGTGGCAGATTCGCCGGTGCGATCAAGAGCAGTTGGCGAATACCCAAATAGGCAAGGCCCACCCCGATGGCAGTGCCGAGAAAGGCTATCAAGATCGCCTCTGCAAGTGTCTGCCGAACTAACTGCCACCAACCCGCGCCGAGTGCCGCACGAACAGCCAGCTCTCGTTCGCGAGACGAGGCTCTGACCAACATCAGGTTCGCCACATTCGCGCAAGCAATCAGCAGCAAGAAAATCACCGCGCCCATGAGCGCGAGAATCGCTGGTCTAACCTCGTCCACAAGGTGCTGCTTCATCGGGACAAGTTGAAAGTATTGACCGGCAGTCTTTGAAATAGTGTTTTCGTCACGAATCTTCTGCGCGATTGTCTCAGCTTCAGCCTGCGCTGGGCCGATCGCGGCGCCCGGCCTCAGCCGCCCAATCACACGCCACTGCACGTTGTTTCGGTTGGCGACGTCGTAAGGAATGCGCGCGGCAATCCAAACACTCGGAAACTGTTCTATGTTCGCTTGCGGAGGAAACAGCAGTTCAAAACCTGGCGCCAATACACCCACGATGATTGGGGGTGGTCCAAACGCCGCGGCCACTGGAAGAGTCTTGCCAATTACCGATCGATCGCCACCAAAGCGTCGTTGAAGGTACTCGTTGCTCAGAATGGCCATCGTTGGCGGCGCAGGTGGCGCGTTAGCCGCTGGTGCATTGCCCTGAGCCGCTGGCGGAGCTTGCTGAGGTGTTCCATCAGAATCCTCGAAGTTTCGACCCGCGGCAATCGAAGCACCCATCATCTGGAAAAAGTTAGTCGATACAGCGGCCACGCGGACTCGTTCCGGCGTACCGTCCAAACCAGGAAGAGTGATGCGAAATGTACTGACGGCAGCAAAATCCTCGAAGTTATTATTTGCGCCATTACGCAGGTCTAGATAGTCGGCATTAGAGAGAGGAAAGTCTTTGACATTCCGCCGCTGCAGATCGCTGCGCGCAAGAACCAGCCGCTCTGGATCCTTGTAAGGCAGTTTTCGCAGCAACACGCCGTTTGTGACGCTGAAGATAGCAGTACTGGCGCCGATAGCCAGGGCAATGGTCACCACTACTGTGATTGTGAATATGGGACTCTTGCGCAGCGTGCGAAACGCGTAGGAGAAGTCGTTTAACATGGCGGCAGTTTAGACCTTCTGGCGAATCTCAGCCAAGCAAAATTCGTCAGAAAACGGATCCGAGCCGATACACATCAAGGTCTCGATCGATACTTTGGTCCAATAGATCATCTTTCACACCGTGGTTACTATTCCGCCGGAGAAAGGAGGTCATAATGGATGTTGCAACGCTTGCAGAACTTCTGCACGAAACGGAACAGCATCACGGTGCGTACGAGAAGACTCATGGTAAGCACAACTGGTGGGACTGGTACGCTCCTTACCTGTACGCGCGACAGAACGGAGGCACTCCCGAAGAGGCATCCGCCGCCGCCGACCAATACATGCTGCAAAAAAATAACGCATAGCGTAAAAGATCCCTCGGAACGAACTGTAGGGGCGGACCTCCGTGGCCGCCCTACGTGGAATTCGGCGAAGGGCGGCCACGGAGGTCCGCCCCTACAGTACGTACCACAGTTTCCAATCATCCAACACTCGGTATCGAGAACGAGAACGTCACACCGGGACCGTCATTCAGCGCGGCCCATAGACGGCCGCGATGACTCTCAATAATCGAGCGGCTGACAGATAGACCCATTCCCATACCACCATCCTTTGTTGAGTTGAATGGCTGGAACAACCGGTCCGCGGCTTGTGGCTCGAAGCCTGTCCCGGCATCCTTCACACTCAAACGCACAAAGTCGTCTTCTTCCACTTCAGTTATGAACAACAACTCCCTCGGACGATCATTAATGCTGCTCATTGCGTCTGAACCGTTTCGTAGAAGGTTTAGAATCACTTGCTGAAGCTGCACGCGATCACCTGTCACAAGCG
Source organism: Pyrinomonadaceae bacterium (assembly GCA_036003745.1). Lineage (GTDB taxonomy): Bacteria > Acidobacteriota > Blastocatellia > Pyrinomonadales > Pyrinomonadaceae > PSRF01. The sequence continues at coordinate 3,626 of DASYSD010000086.1, read as the reverse complement.
GCAGGTCCGCAGCAAATTCAGTCCGCGGGATCACTCGGTTGCGCTCGAGTTCGCTGCGCGACAACGCAATCACTTCACGAGTGGCCTCATTAAGATCCACCAACTCGGCGGCTGCACTCTTCCTGCTGAAGAGAGCGCGCAGTCGTGTGATCACATCAGCGGCGCGGTGGCCATCGCGAATCGTGCGCCGCGCAGTTTCACGTGCGCCATCGACGTTGGGCGGATCAGCATCCAACATTCGCATACACGTATTCGCGTTCGTAATGATGCCCGACAACGGTTGATTGACCTCATGCGCAATCGAAGCTGTTAAAGCTCCGAGACTCATGATTCGGGCAACATGCGCGAGATCCGAACGCGCTTTGTCTAAAGCCACTTCCGAAACCCGTCGCTCTGTTACATCCTGAACGGCGCCGATGTAGGCCAACTGTTCGTTCTGATCCCGATATGCTTGCGCAACAACGTGCACATACTTGATCGATTGGTTTGGCATCAACAGGCGATGATGATGTTCAAAATCCTCACGTGTTACTCGAGCCAGGTCAACCGTCGTGCCGAACGCTTCGAGATCCTCCGGGTGGATTCGCGTACGAATTCGTTCCAGTGTGATAGGCGTCGCCCGATCGAACTCAAAGATACGATAGAGTTCCTCTGACCAGGTGATCTCATCTGTCGTCGACACACGCCACCAGAAACTTCCGGTTGAGCTGACGTGTTGCGCTTGCGTGAGAAATGCCGTGCTGCGACGGAGTTCTTCCTCCACACTCTTTCTGCGTGTGACATCGGCGGTAAATCCAACCATCCGAAATGGCCGACCTTCATCGTCGAAGAACATACGGCCGTTGGCGGCGAGCCAGTGAATTGATCCATCAGGCCAGACCACCCGGTACTCCACCGAGATGTCGCCGGTCTGCTGAGCGTGCTTCAATGACGCTACGATCGCCGGCCAATCATTCGGGTGGACCAACTTCCTCCAGCTTTCATAGGTTCCATCGAAAGTACCCGGCGCAAGACCATAGAGCGCTTCCTGTTCCTGTGACCACGTATTGATTTCGCGCTGGATATACCAATCAAACGCCATCGCCCGCGCGGCCCTCTGAGCCAGATCCAGCAGGTGCTGATTCGCCTGCAACGTTTCCAGTGCACGCTTACGCTCGATGATGTCCTCATCGAGCAACTTCTCTCCACGTTTACGCTCTTCGATATCCCAATTCAAGAAGGAGCATCTGACGACGGCGCCCGATGCATCAGTCATTGGATTTGAGCGAACTGCAAACCAGCGGAACTCGCCATCGAAGCGGCGCATGCGAACTTCCCCTTCAAATACACCGCCAGACGCGAAGCAAGACCTCAAGCGTTCGAGAAATTGCGGCAGGTCTTCCGGATAAATCGCACTATGCCATCCATCCTGACAGGAATCTTCCAGGGAAAGGCCCGTGTACTCGCGCCACTGACGGTTCACAAAATCTACATGCCCATCAGGCAGGGCGGTCCATACTAAGCCCGGAAGCGCGTCGATTACGCTACTAAGCTCGTTGTTCATCCTGGTTCTCTTTTCGGTTCAGAGTATAAGACTGGGTCGATTAGAAGTGAATGTCCCCTATACGTGGTATAGGTCTGCGATCTGGCTAATACGAAGGTATCGATCGATACCTTGGTCCAATAGATTCCCTCCTGCGACTGTGGTCTATTCCCTACTGTTCAAGAAGTCCCGAACTTGAAGGAGGAATGGTCATGAAACGGATAAGTTTCCTGGTGGCTCTACTGATCGTGCTGGCGAGTGTTATCGCCTCTACGGCTGTCAAAACCGGATACGCGACTCAGGAAGCACCCGCACTTTTTGTAACTTCAATTCCCAATGGATACCGCGACTGGCCGTTAATCTCTGTGGCCAATGAAGAAGGCACGCTGAAGGATATTCGCGCCATCCTTGGCAATGACATAGCTATCAAGGCCTATCGTGAGGGAAAACTTCCATTCCCAGAGGGAACGATCATCGCCCGAATAGCATGGAGCCACGACGCGTCGGAGGAAAACAACAAGGCCTTCGGCAGGGACCAATCCTTCGTAGCCGGCGCACCAAAAAATGGCGTCCAGTTTATGGTCAAGGACTCGAAGAAATACGCCGCGACCGGCGGCTGGGGATTCGCTCACTTTGACGAAAACACCGGCAAGCCGGCCGACGAGGCGGTACTCAAAACCTGCTTTGCCTGCCATCAGGCTGTCAAAGATCGCGACCTCGTCTTCACGCGCTACTCACGTTGATATTGAGAGCAGTCGATGAGACGCAGATCACAAAACACACAACAAGATTCCAACATTCCCTAGAAGGAGGACGGTATGACCCAAACCAGTGCTAAACAACAAGTCAGTGAGCAGGCAGATGCGATTCGTCCATTTCAGTTCAACATTTCGGAAGAGGAACTTACTGACTTGCGCAGACGCATAAATGCGACCAAGTGGCCGGACCGAGAGACGGTCACGGATGCCTCTCAAGGCGTGCAACTCGCGACAATGCAGAAACTCGCGAAGTATTGGGGAACAGATTACGACTGGCGTAAGTGCGAGGAAAAACTGAAAGCCTTGCCGCACTTCATCACCGAGATCGATGGCCTCGACATTCACTTCATTCACGTTCGTTCAAAACATGAAAATGCGTTGCCGCTGATCGTCACGCACGGATGGCCGGGCTCAGTCGTTGAACAGTTGAAGATTATCGATCCGCTTACAAATCCAACTGAGCATGGCGGAACTGCTGAGGACGCGTTCGATCTAGTGATCCCGTCGATGCCGGGTTATGGATTTTCAGGTAAGCCAACCAGTCCCGGCTGGGACGCCGCCCACATTGCACGGGCATGGACAGTGCTGATGAAGCGACTCGGCTACACACGATATGTGGCACAGGGCGGCGATTGGGGCGCACTTGTTGTCGACTTGATGGGGGTACAGGCTCCTCCGGAATTGCTTGGCATTCATACAAACATGCCTGGCGCGGTTCCCGCCGACATTGACAAAGCCGCCTTTGTTGGAGCTCAGCCACCATCGGACCTTTCAGCCGAGGAGAAACACGGGTTCGATCAGCTCAGCTTCTTTTATAAGTACGGCCTCGCCTACGCACAGGAAATGGGGAACCGTCCGCAGACACTTTACGGCATTGCGGATTCACCGATCGGCCTTGCCGCCTGGATACTCGACCACGACATCCGCAGCTATGAGCTCATCGCTCGCGTTTTTGACGGTCAGTCAGAGGGGCTAACGCGAGACGACATCCTCGACAACATTACTCACTTCTGGCTTACGAACACGGGTGTCTCTTCGGCTCGTCTCTATTGGGAAAACAAACTGTCGTTTGTTGCGCCGAAAAACGTCGCCATCCCGGTTGCCGTGAGCGTCTCTCCGACCGACCTGTACACGGTCTCGCGCAGATGGGCCGAGCAGGCGTACCCGAAACTCATCCATTTCACCAGGTTCGACAAAGGCGGGCACTTTGCGGCCTGGGAACAACCGAAGTATTTGTCTGACGATGTTCGGGAAGCGTTCAGATCGCTGCGGTAGATAGAGCAAGGTATCTCGGGATGTACTGTAGGGGCGGCCCTCCGTGGCCGCCCTTCGTGGAATTCCGAATA
>DASYSD010000085.1:0-35038 GCA_036003745.1 Pyrinomonadaceae bacterium | reverse complement strand
GAAAACGACTCTACACCGCCAGCAAGATCCCGCCAAAGAATCTACAGTGGCCCGCTCTCGCCGATTCCAAGTTGATGGAATCGTATCCACCGGATCACGTTGAAGAGTATGTTCATCGCAGTCTCGAAAATTCAGGGCTGGACCAGCTCGATCTGATGCAGTTCCACACCTGGAACGACGAGTGGATGCGAGACGATCGCTGGCTCTATCGCATCGATGATATGCGCAGTCAGAAATTGATTAATGCTATCGGTATCAGCATTAATCGCTGGGAACCCTGGAATGGAGTGCGCGCGGTGCGTAGCGGTCAGATCGATGCAGTACAGGTGATCTACAACATCTTCGATCAGAATCCTGAAGACGAACTTTTTCCGGCGTGTCGGGAGATGGGCGTTGCCGTGATTGCGCGTGTGCCTTTTGACGAGGGCACGTTGACTGGAACCCTGACGAAAGAAAGCAAGTGGCCCGAAGGCGACTGGCGCAATACTTACTTTGTTCCTGAAAACCTGATTCCGAGTGTTGAGCGAGCGGACGCAGTGAAGAAGACACTCGAGGAGTGGAACCGAGAACGTTCCACGAATACCACGATGCCGGAACTTGCGTTACGTTTCATTCTCGGCAACGACGACGTGAGCACAATCATTCCCGGAATGAGGAAACTCTCGCACGTCGAATCAAATACTGAAGCGAGTGATGCGGGACCGTTGCCGGCGGAGCTACAGGAAAAAATGAGAGGCTTCCGCTGGGTCCGAAAGCCCGCGCCGTGGTCTCAATGAAAAGAATAGGTCCTATTGGTCCTATAGGACCTATTTTCAACTCTTCATATCGAGGGTCTTTGTTAAGAACGCCCAGCGATCTGCGATCTCCTCGATAACTTTCGAGGTGGGCTTCCCTGCACCGTGGCCCGCCTTCGTTTCGATCCGGATCAGGATCGGTGCAGTACCGCCCTGCGCGGCCTGAAGGGCTGCGGCAAATTTGAAACTGTGTCCAGGCCAAACGCGGTCGTCGTGGTCCGCTGTAATGACCATCGTCGGCGGATACGACGTTCCCGGTTTGATGTTGTGCAGCGGCGAGTATGCATACAACACCTTGAAATCTTCCGCACTGTCTGACGAACCATAATCCGAAACCCACGCCCAACCAATCGTGAACTTCTGAAACCGCAGCATGTCCATCACGCCAACTGCCGGCAACGCTGCACCAAACAAATCCGGACGCTGCGTCAACGCTGCGCCGACGAGCAAACCGCCATTGCTGCCACCACCAATCGCGAGCTTTGGTGTCGACGTGTACTTGTTATCGATTAACCACTGCGCCGCAGCGATGAAGTCGTCAAAAACGTTCTGCTTCTTGAGCTTCATGCCGGCCTGATGCCAATCTTCACCGTACTCGCCACCGCCACGAAGATTCGGCTGCGCATAGACTCCGCCCATCTCCATCCACACCAAATTGCCAACTGAGAAAGCTGGCGTCAGCGAGATACTGAACCCGCCGTAGCCATACAAGTAAGTAGGATTGGTCCCGTCGAGTTTCAGACCCTTCTTGTGAGTGATGAACATCGGCACTTTCGTACCATCTTTACTGGTGTAGAAAACCTGCTTCGTCTCGTAGTCGCCTGGATTGAAATCGACTTTGGGTTCACGAAAAACCGTGCTCTTCCCCGTCGTCATGTCGTAACGATAGATCGTGGTCGGTGTAGTGAAACCTGTGAACGAGTAAAATGTTTCCTTGTCGCCAGGCTTACCGCCAAAACCTTCGGCCGACCCGATACCTGGAAATGCAACTTCATTCAAGAGCTTGCCTGACGTGTTGTAGATCTTTACCTGCGTGTAAGCGTCTTTCAGATAGTTGAGAACGAATCTGTTGTTGACGAAAGTAGTTGCCTGTAATGTTTCTTTGCCTTCAGGAACAACGACTTTCCAGTTACTGCGAGCTGGATTAGCGGTGTCGATCTCAATGATCTTGCCGCGCGAAGCCTGTAGATCGGTCTGAAACCAGAATCGCGTACCTTCGTTCCCGATGAAACTGTAAGCAGCATCGAAGTCGTCGAGCAGCTTCACCACCTCAGCATTCGACGCCTTCAGATCCTTGTAATAGACGCGGCTCTTCACGTCCGTGCCCTGGAAGACGGTGATCACCAGATAGTTCCCGTCTTCGGTGACGGCACCACCAAACAGCCAGTCTTTCTGATCCGGACGCTCATAAACGAGTATGTCCTGATTCTGATCTGCGCCGAGTTTGTGGTAGTAGACTTTTTGAAAGTAGTTGGTGCCCTTCAGCGTATCGCTTTTGGGTTCGTCATAACGGCTGTAAAAGAAGCCCTTGCTATCGCGACTCCAGGAGACGCCGGAGAACTTCACCCACTTCAGATGATCAGAAAGATCCTTGCTTGTTCCGACGTCGCGAACCTTCCATTCCTGCCAGTCAGAACCTGATGCTGACAAACTGTACGCGAGCAGTTTCCCATCAGGACTGACCTGCAATCCCGAAACAGCGACTGTGCCATCAGCCGACAGTGTGTTCGGATCGAGCAGCATCTGCGGCTGAGCATCGAGCCCGGTCACCGTGTAAAGTACAGCCTGATTCTGCAGACCGCTGTTGCGCGTGTAGAAATAACGATTTCCTTCCCTGAATGGGATGCCGTACTTCTCGTAATTCCAGAGTTTGGTGAGTCGTTCCTTCAAGCTATTACGCGCCGGGATGGACGCGAGATAGCCAAAGCTGAGTTTGTTTTCAGCCTCCACCCAATTTCGTGTTTCTTCTGAATCAAGATCTTCCATCCAGCGGTATGGGTCGGCGACCTTTGTGCCATGATAATCGTCAACCTGATCGCTCTTTCGTGCTGGGGGGTAATTACTCGGTTTGATCATCTGCTGTGCGACACCTGCCAACAAACACACAATTAGAGCAAAGCGAATGGGTGGGTGATAAAGCATGCAAACGCTCCCTTCAATTTCAGAATCCCGAGTATAGCCACAAAAAGGCACAAAAAGCACATAAGGAGGATTTCTCACGCAGCGGCGCAAAGGCGCAACGGAAGACGCAAGGCTCTCTTAACCGCTTCCGTTGCGCCTTTGCGCCGCTGCGTGAGAAAAAGTGATTGACAACCGTAGGGGGCATGGGCGAATCTAAGCCAACGCTCGCCGCCCCCCGGCGAGTAATTTTGATCCTGTAACTCTCCTGAGAAAACTATGAAGTTTAGTGCCCGTGTCGCTCTTCTTGTTGTCGCCGTTCTTTTTGCTGCCATGGAGATGAGGGCACAGGAGAGTAGCGCAGTTCGTCCACGCGTTGTTACCCCTATGAATCAGGAGCAGCAGACGGCTCCTGTTACCTCATCAAAGATACCGCCGGCTAACCCGGCTACGGTTGGACCCACTCTGCCGGTCATAGAGGCTGATCCGCAGAAGCGGATTTCGGAGCCGATAGCGCATCTGACTCCGTCCGTGATTCAGGCTCGCATTTCTGAAGCGCAGCGGATGTTCAAAACGCGACCAAAGCCCACGGCTCTCGTGCCATCGATCGAGTTTGTGACTGTGGCTGCTCTTGATCGCGAAACAGGGCGCACCCATTTCATCACACTCTCAAAAGAGACTTTTCTAACCAAAGGCGCCGAGGCTAACACCATTACTTCCGAGGGCACACAGATCAACCTTCGCATCATTCGCGCCAACGGCGTTAATACTGCGATGACGATCTTTACGCCTGAAGGCAAGGCGCTCGCACCGCTCACGATTGAGTATCCAATCGAACGAGGCGGAAAATTTCTCGAAACGGCTTACTACACCTCGGCTCATCCGGCACTGCTTTCAAAAGATCTCTCGCGTTCGGGACAGTCGTACGTGCGCAACATGCTCGATCTCGCCGCCAGGCGACTGCGAGAAAAAGGACTGGCGATTTCGCCGCAACTCGTCGATGTTGCCGAACGACTGTGCGTAGTCGAACACGTCGATCACGACCGCTTCCGCGCCGAGAATCGTCTCGCGCTTTATGATGAGATCTATTCGTTGTTTGCTCTCAACCAGATCGATACCTATCGGTATTCAGTGAGTTCGGCAGGCGCAGGTGGCATGGTGCAGATGATTCCGTGGGCTTACAACCTCGAGCGTACACGTCATCCCGGCGTCGGTCTGATTCCGGATTTTGTGACCGGCATGCGCAATCACGGCAACGCGCTACAGGCAATGTTGCTCTACATGCACGACACCTGGAACGAGTTGACTGCGAACGATGAAGTGAAATATGCGCTGGGCGCGAAGATCGCGACGCCGAGTGAGCTCCTCGCGGCGGGTTACAACTCAAACGCAGCCAAGCTGCCGGGATATCTAAAGCGTGGTGGCGACGGCTGGCGCGTACTCATCCCGCGTGAGACACAGATGTACCTGCAGATCTACAAATCATTTGAGGGTCTGGTGCCAATGCAGAACAGGGCCACGGATCCGCGTTAATCCGTGGCTAAAACTGAACGCGAATCAGCGTACTGCAGTTTGTAAAGCTTCCAATACAATCCCCGCTCGGCAAGCAATTCCTGATGAGTGCCCTGCTCGCGAATCTCACCGTGATGCAGCACGATGATCCGATCCGCATTTTGAATCGTCGAGAGTCTGTGTGCGACTACGATCGAAGTGCGGTCGCGCATCACTCGCTCAATCGCGCGTTGAATCAGTTGCTCTGTCTCAGTGTCAATCGAACTGGTCGCTTCGTCGAGAATCAACAGGGCCGGATCGAAAGCCAGCGCTCGTGCGAACGAGATGAGCTGCTTCTGACCCACTGACAAGCCGGCGCCACGCTCGCGGACCTCAGCCTGATAGTTATCCTTCAAGCGTCGGATAAAACTATCAGCGTGCACTTCCTGCGCTGCCCAGCGCACACGCTCTTCGGTAATGTCTTCACGACCCAGACGAATGTTACCTTCAATCGTGCCGCTGAAAAGAAACACTTCCTGAAGCACGACCGCAAAGTTCTTTCGCAACGCATTCAGATCCCAATCGCGCAAATCAACCCCATCAAGCAGAATTCGGCCGCGCTGAATGTCGTAGAAGCGCATCAGCAGGTTCGTGATCGTCGTCTTCCCTGAACCAGTGTGTCCAACCAGTGCGATCGACTGCCCCGGCTCTACAGTGAACGAGACGTCTTTCAGTACCCAGTCTTCGTCGTTGTAAGCGAACCAAACGTTCTGAAATTCGATTCGACCACTCGCGCGTTCCGCTTTAAGCGGCGTTTTCGGTCCGACTATCGCCAGTGGCAGATCCAGCGTCTTGAAGATGCGGTGTGAAGCGACAACCGCAGCTTGCAACACGTTGTACTTATCGGAGATGTCGCGGATAGGTTGAAACAGTGCTTGCGAATACTGAATGAAAGCTACCAGCGCTCCCAGTGTCAGCACCGTATGCTCCGCGGTGTTCTGCATGACGCGATAACCGCCATACCAGATGATCAACGCGATGCCGACAGCGCCGATCAGCTCCACGAGCGGAAAGAAGAGCGCGTAATAGAAAATAGTGTCGATGTTGGCGCGGCGATACTCGTCATTGATTCGGTCAAACGTGCGCAACGACTTCGCTTCGGCATTGAAGATTTGCACTGTTTGAGCGCCTGCGAAATGTTCCTGTAAGAAAGCGTTGATGCGCGCGAGCCGAGTGCGCACCATGTCGTAGCCTCGTCGCGCTCCTTTGCGAAACCAGGTTGTCGCGGCAAATAACAAAGGCACTGTAAGCAAACTGACCAGGGTGAGCTTGACGTCCATCCACATCATGATCGATACGATGGCGATGATCTTCACCAGATCGCCCAGAAGATCTGTGACACCCGCGGTAAACAGCTCATTGAGAGCATCGACGTCACTCGTCAGTCGCGTCATGATCCGGCCCACCGGATTGCGATCGTAGTAAGCAACTTCCTGATGTTGCAGCTTGGAGTAGAGCTCTTTTCGCATGTCGAACATCACGTACTGTCCGACACTGTTGAGGAAGATCGACTGAAAGTACGAGAAACCGAGTCGCAGTACCTGTGTCGCTAAGAAGAGAGCAACAAGCAACGTCAGGCCGTCAGTCTTGCGAGGAAGGATGTTGTGGTCTATTGCAAACTCGGTGAATTTTGGCTGCAAGACCTCGAGAAGATTCAGCCCCAGCGTCAGCACGAGCGCAGCAAACAGTGTACGCACGTACGGCTTTAGATACCGGAGCAACCGCCGCGCGACCTGAAAGTCGTACGTCTTCCCGATCGCTTCCTCTTCGTGAAATTGTTTTACCGCAGTAGACATCAACTATTCCGTGTAAATCCGTGGCTAAACTAGGTTGCAGCCAACTCCTCTTCAAGCAATTGTCGCTCGTGTAAATCTGCATACTCACCACCGAGCGCAAGCAACTCGTCGTGAGTGCCCTGCTCGATGACGCGACCTTCATCCAGAACGCAGATCATATCGGCTTCACGCACTGTCGAAATACGATGCGAGATAATCACGCTCGTGCGATCGCGCATCACGCCGCGAAGCTGTCCAAGAATCTTCTCTTCCGTATAGGTATCAACTGACGACAAAGCATCGTCAAGAATCAGGATCTTCGGCTCACGCAAAACGGCGCGCGCAATTGCTGTGCGTTGTTTTTGACCGCCCGACAGCGTAATGCCACGCTCTCCAACCAACGCCTCAAAACGATCCGGAAAGCCCGCGATATCTTCTGACAGCCCCGCAATCTCTGCCGCCCACTCCACATCCGCCATCTTCGCGTCTCGAATCCCAAACGCGATGTTTCCCTTCACCGAATCGCTGAAAAGAAACGTTTCCTGAGGCACATATCCAATACTCGCGCGCAGTTGTGCGAGTGGGTAATCGCGAATATCAACGCCGTCAATAAAAACCGTGTCGTCGGGTGCTTCGATCAAACGCGGAATCAGATTGGCGATAGTCGACTTCCCGCTGCCTGTGCGTCCGACGAAAGCGACAGTTTGACCTTCGGGGATCGTGAGCGTCACATCCTTGAGTACCGGCTCATCGTTGGGCCGATAACTAAACGTTAAGTTCCGAAATTCAATCTTTCCTTTGACTGGTGGTTGCTCGACTGTGCCCCGCGCGTCGGCGATCGACGGTTCGATCCGGAGAATTGCATTGAGTCTTTTCAAACTCGCCGTGCCGCGCTGATAAAGATTCACCACGTAACCGAGCGCGATAAGAGGCCAGATGAGACGCGTCAGGTAAAGATTGAACATCGTGAACTCGCCAACCGAAATTTCTCCACGCACTGCGAGCGGCACGCCTGCCCAGATGATCAGCACGTAACCAAACCCGATCAGAAACGTCATCAACGGGCGCATTAACGCCTCAACCTTAACCAGCCCGAGGTTACGCTCGGCATACTGCCAGTTGAGATTGTTGAAGGCGGCCATCTCAGCGTCTTCCTGCGCATATGCGCGCACGACGCGCACGCCGCTGAAGTTTTCCTGGGCGCGGGCTGTGATCTGTCCGAAGAAGTCCTGAATCTTCTCGAAGCGTGTGTGGACCTGCTGCCCGAAAAATTTAACGGTCAGCGAAACTAACGGCATCGTCAAAAAGAGCAACAGCGTGAGCCACCAGTTCAGCACGAACATCAGCGGCAGCACGAGGATCACCACAAAGAGCGTACTCAGCGAGTACATGATCATTGGTCCCGCGAGTTGCCGGATCGCTGATAGATCATTCGTGGCTCGCGCCATCAAATCACCGGTGCGATGTTCGTGAAAGAATGACAGTGGCTGATCGACGAGGTGCCGGTAGAACTCCTGTCGCATGTCGTATTCGATATTGCGCGACATGCCGATAAGAATGCTACGTTGGAGAAAAAGAAAAAGTCCGCTAATCAGACTGGCGCCGAGTACCTTGCCGGCAGAGACGGTTAGTTTTGACCACGTGACTTGAGTCCAGTTGGCGTCAATCGCCTGACCGACGAAAAGAGGAAGAAAAAGACCGGCCGAAACACTTGCAAAAATGCAGAGGATCCCGAGCGTCAGTTGAAGTTTGTAATTCCGAAAATAAAGCGCGAACTTCTTGAGATCTTCCACACGACGATAATACTTTATCTGCGACGATCCGCGTAAATCAGCGACTTAAGTTCTTAAATACGTACTGATTGCAGTCGCTGCAAGCTTTCCTTCGCTATCGAAAAGTTCCGCGGAAACGGTGATCACTCGTCGGCCGGCTCGTACAATTCGGGCTGACGCCTTCGCGGTGCCTTCACTGATTGGCCGCAGGTAATGAATAGTGAGGTCGACTGTTACCGTTCGCTCGTTCTCAGCCAGTTGCGCCATGATGGCGATCGCCATTGCTGAGTCGATCAGCGTCGCGATGGCGCCGCCATGCGCAATTCCATGGTTGCGCATCAGATCGTCGCGGAGCTTCATCGAGAGCACCGCTCTCCCGGGTTCGACGGAGTCGACCTCAATGCCAAGCAATTTGGCAAAGGGAACGTAATCGAGTGTCATGAACGGTAGCTCTCTCCGGGATTCGCCTGCTCGACGATCACAGCCGTGCCGTAAGCCAAGACTTCTGTGACGCCCTGCGCGATTTCCGTCGTGTCGTAGCGGGCTCCGACAATCGCGTTGGCGCCGATCTCCGTCGCATGCTGGATCATAATGTCGAAAGCGTGCGCACGCGTTTCTTCACAGAGCCTGGTCCAGACAGTGATATTGCCGCCAACGATCGTCTGCAGCGACGCTCCGATTGTCGCAAAGATATTTCTGGACCGGACGACGATGCCACGCACAACGCCGAGATTCTGCACCACGCGATAATTCGGCAACTCAAAAGCGGTGGTCACCATTTGATGCGAAACTGAATAGCGCGGCGGGCTCACAGCGTAAGGAACCCTTTGTTGCATTGAATCTGAACTCATCGCACTCCTCCTATCGCCGTTTGAATAAACGAGCGTTTTTCGGATTATGAGATCTGGTTTTGGGTATGTAGAGAAATGTTTGCAGATCGCAGCGGCCGTTTTTATCAAAGACTACGCCTTCTTGTTCCAACATGAGCTGTTGCTTGTTGTGTGGCAGCACAACTCTCCCGGTCGAAACTTTGCCCTGTGCGTTGATGACACGATGCCACGGGGTTCCATCCGGGCAAGAGTGCATGCAAAAGCCAACAGTTCGCGGCGTGTAGCCATCGCCCAGCAACTCCGCAATCTGGCCATAAGTCATCACTCGGCCTGACGGAATACGGCGCACAATTGAATAAACTCGCTCACGATACTTTGGATCGGCCTCTTTCATTGTTTGCTATGCTCTCAAAACTACTCGCGCGGGAGCGCCGTCGCCCTTATTGCTTCTCAAACGTAAGGGCAAGCAGATGAGTTCATACTTACCCGGAGCAATACCAGTCAGATTCAAACCTTCGAGAATGACAACACCATGCGATAGCAACGCGAGATGGGTTTCATGTTTTTCAGAAGCGTACTTCTCAATCGAGAGGTAGTCGATGCCAACCAGCTTAATTCCCTGTTCGACCAGCCATTCAGCTGCCGGTAGATCGAGATAAGTAAAGTCAGTGTGAAACTGCGGCTTCGCTTCGCTCCAAAACGCGGAGTTACGGGTTTTGAAGAGCAAACGCTCAGTGCCCGGAACATAATGTTTTTGAACAAACTCCTCATCGATCGAGCGAGCATCTTCCGGAACTTTAATCACTGTGGCGTCACCGATTAGTGCCTCGAGCGGTAGCGATTCGACTTTCGCCGCACCCTCAATGAAATGCGCGGGTGCATCAACATGCGTGCCGGTGTGTGCCCCAAAGTTAAGCATCGAAACGTTTACCCCATCGCCTGCAGAGAAACTACGCCAGTCGGTTATCTCCACGCCAGGATCGCTGGGCCAGGTGGGCAATTCATTCGAAACGGGAACAGTGACGTCGTAAATAGGCATCGGCGAATAGTAGTTGTCCGTAATTCGGAGTGTCAATTTGATCCGAGAATTCGATCGCATATACTGGCAACGACATGAACCGTCCGTTTCGACTCGCCGCTTCAAGCTACTTGAATTCAGCACCTCTAATCTGGAGTTTTTTACACGGAATGCATCGCGCCAGCGTGGATTTTCTCGAAGCTGTGCCTGCGCGCTGCGCGCAACTGCTCAGCCAGTCGGCGGTCGAAGGGGGTCTCATACCGGTGATTGAATATCAACGAATTGGTGGCGGTTCGCTGGTGCAAAATGTTTGCGTTGGTTCTCAGAAAGAAGTGCTCAGTGTCGTACTCGTATCAAAGAACAGGCGACTTGAAGATATCCGAACCGTTGCGCTGGATGAATCATCGCGCACATCCGCAACGCTAGTGAAGATCATCTTCAGAGAGTTTCTTGACCGAGAACCTGAATGGACCACGCGCGCGCCACGGCTTGAAGAGATGCTCGAGAAAAACGACGCGGCGCTGATTATCGGCGATCCGGGCATGGCCATTCCGAGACAGGGGCTGAATGTCTGGGACATGGCAGCGCTTTGGAGAGAGCACACCGGACTCGGGTTTGTCTTTGCGATGTGGATGGTGCGGGACGACGCTGGCGAACGCGCTCGGGTGGTTGATTTCTCAGGCGCCCGGGACGAAGGAATCGCGCACATCGAGGACATTGTCCGTTCGTATCAGGATAAAATTCCGATGCGCGTCGATGAGCTTAGAAACTACCTGACCGAAAACATCGTTTTCAAGGTAGATGAGTCGATGGAAAAGGGTCTGCGACTCTATTTTGAATTGGCGTTCAAGCATGGCTTAATTGAACGCGTGAAGCCGTTGAGGTTTATCTAATTAGACACGGATTACACGGATATGTCTTCCACCAACATTCAACCGATTCTCGAACGCGTGCTCGCGGGTGCGCGCATGACCGTCGATGAGTGCACGATGCTGCTTGAATCGCACGACATCGCACGCATGGGCGTCGCTGCCGATGAAATCCGAGCGCGGCGTCACCCCGATAACATCGTCACCTACATCATCGATCGCAACGTCAACTACACCAACGTCTGTAACGTCGTCTGCACTTTTTGCGCGTTCTACCGGCGTCCCGGCGCACCTGACACCTACGTGCGCAGCTTCGAAGAGATCTGCAAGAAGATTGACGAGACGATCGCACTCGGCGGCACTGGCGTTTTGATGCAGGGCGGACTGCATCCCGATTTCGGTATCGAGTGGTACGAAGATCTGCTGCGCTCGCTACGTGAGAAGTATCCCGAATTTCAATTGCACTGCTTCTCGCCACCTGAGATCCACAACATCCATCTGATCTCGAAACTCGACTACGAGACGATCATGGCGCGACTAAAAGACGCCGGTCTCTACAGTCTGCCTGGTGGTGGCGCCGAAATTCTCGACGACGAAGTCCGCAAGCGAGTCTCGACAAAATGCACGACGGATGAGTGGCTGGACGTAATGCGCGCCGTCCATCGCGTCGGTCTTCGTTCAACTGCAACGATGATGTTTGGTATCGGCGATAAGATCGAGCATCGCGTCAGACACCTGCAACGCATACGCGAGCTGCAGGATGAAACCGGCGGCTTCACCGCGTTCATTCCCTGGACGTTCCAGCGTGAAAACACCGCGCTTGGACGAAGGATCAAAGATGAACCGACTGGCGTGGATTATCTAAAGATGCTCGCAGTCTCGCGGCTCTTCCTCGACAACATCGAAAACTTCCAGTCGTCGTGGTTGACGCAGGGTCTGCGTCTGGGACAAGTGGCATTGCGTTTTGGAGCCAACGACATGGGCTCGATCATGATTGAGGAAAACGTCGTGTCAGCGGCGGGCGCTCACAATCGAGCCGACGAGCAAATGCTTCAATTTCTCATTCGCGAAGCCGGCTTCACGCCACAGCAACGCGACATTCTCTACAAACACGTGAACCGATCCGTTTTATCCGCGGCTTAAATGACCGCGAAGTCAAACTGCTCTTGATGAATCGTGGGATCGCTCGTGATGTCGATTGGTCCAAGATAGTCTTCAATCTCGATCATCACATCTCGCTCACTGGAGCGTAGCGCTTTCGCGACATCAGGATTGATTCGCAGTGTGACTTGCTTATTATCCTTATCACCGTTGAATTCCTTCGCCAAACGCCGCGCATCTTCAAGCAGCTCGTAACAGATCGTTTGCGGCGACTTCACCAGACCGGCTCCCTGACAGTACGGGCAGGGCGAACAGAGCGTTCGCTCCAGCGATTGCTTCACGCGCTTGCGCGTCATGATCACCAGGCCGAAATCATTGAACGAAAGCACCTTCGTTGGCGACTTGTCATTGCGTAAAGCTTCCTGCAACGCCTGCATCACCTTCTGCCGGTTACGACGCTCTTCCATGTCGATCAGATCGAGCACGATGATGCCGCCCAGATCGCGCAAGCGGATTTGCCGCACAATTTCGTCGACCGCTTCGAGGTTAGTGCGCGTGATCGTGTCTTCGAGTCGACCGCTGCCACGACCTACAAACTTGCCGGTGTTGACGTCGATCGCAACCAGGGCTTCGGTCTGATTGATCACGAGATAACCGCCGGACTTGAGCCAGACTCGCGGCTTGATCGCCTTATCGATCTCAGCTTGCACGCCATACGCTTCGAGTATCGGCTGTTCCTTCGTGTAGAGCTTGACCCGCTTCACCAGTCGCGGCTGAATTCGGTTGATGAACTCGACGATCGCCTGGTATTCCTCTTCTGAGTCAACGCGGATCGACTCAAAGTCGTCAGACAACTGGTCGCGAAGTAGCCGTTGGACCAGATCAAGATCGCGATGGACCAGAGCCGGCGCTTTCGCCTTCTCAGCAGAGCCTCGAATGTCGAGCCACGTACGAACCAGATAGCGAACGTCTTCACGCAGTTCCTTTTCGCTGATACCCACGCCTGCAGTGCGGACGATGAATCCGCCCGACGGAATGTCTTCTTCGGCGCGAATCGTCTGGATCAGCTTCCGCAGCCGGTGACGTTCATTATCTGACTCAATCTTTCGGGATACACCGACGTGTTCCACGGTCGGCATATAAACCAAAAAACGTCCGGGCAAGGCGATGTGAGAAGTAATACGCGCGCCCTTTTTCGCGATTGGTTCCTTTGCGATCTGGACCAGAATCTCCTGGCCTTCACTTAGTAGATCTGTGATTGCGGGTTGATGGCGCTCGCGTCGCGACTGTCCGCGATGGCCGCGTTGATCGCGTTGTCCACGCTGGTCGCGCTGTTCCCCCCGCGGCTCTCGTCGCGGGCGTTGATTCGATTCCGGCTGAGGAGGAGGAGGCGGCGGCGGCGCTATCTCTTCCTGTGGTTCGACAAACTGCACCTGCTCGAAGTCTTCGTCGTGACCATCTGTGGCGTCCAGCTGATTGCCGTCTGTCTCTGCGGCTTGTGCCGCTTGAGGTTTGTTCTTGCTTGGACGGCGTCTGCGACGTCCGCCGCGGCGAGTCGCAAATTCTCCACGCGATTTAGTTTCGATCAAACGCGCCTCGGAATCACCGTAGTCAGACACGGAATCGCCGACTTCAATATTGACTTCCGTATCAGCACTCGCGGCTCGTTTCTTCGACGACTTCTTCGAGGCTTTCTTCTTCGAAGCACTACTCTTACTTGCCGCGGCCTTCGAAGTGCGTTTCTTCTTTTCTGTTCCTGCCGCTGCCTTTCGTGATCGTTTGGCAGGTTTTTCTTCGACGACCGCCGCAGCTGCAGCTTCTTCTTCGTCGTCGCTGATCCGCTGGAAGCCGCCGCCACGCAATGTCTGGGGCTCAACGTCGTCGATAAAACTGGAGACGTGAGCTTCGCGCGGGCGACCAGCCTCGCGAATTGGCTCTTCAACAGTTTCACCGTCATCTACTCGTTCAAACGACTCGGAACCGAAACCGCCCGCTATTATGGAACCGACTTCAGCACTCCTGAAGTCGTCTTCCATATTGAATTCGATCGCGTGAATCTGATCGAAGATTCGTTCCTGCAAGCGAGCGTCCTTGAACATCTCGCCGTTGGCTGCGGTCTCCTCTTCGTCGATGATTCGCTCGATCGAGGGATCGCCCGCGACGAATGGTGTGTCTGGCACTTCGAAGCGTGGAGGCGGTGGAGTCGCAGGTGCTGCTTCGTCGGTTTTTTCCCAACGTCCGCGGCGACGGCCACGGCGGCCGCGACGGCGGGCTGTTTCCTGTGTCTCGGAGACTTCTTCGGCAGGTGCTGCTTCGGGCTCCTGGAGGGGCTCTACTCGTTCCTGAGTGGATTCGATTCTTTGTTCGCGCTCGACGCGATTAAGAGCTACTTCTTCGGCGGCCGCGTGTTCCGCATCCGGAGTCCCCTTCCTCGACTTGTCGATGACGATTCTTTCAAATTCTTCTTCTTCGTCGAAGAAATCGGAAACATAAAGGAATGCGTCACGTTCCAATCCGATATCGACGAAGGCGGACTGCATGCCGGGCAAGACCCGCATCACGCGTCCCTTATAAATGTTACCGACGATTCCCTGGTGTTGTTCTCCACGCTCTATGTAGAACTCAGCGACCTTGTCGTCCTCAATGATCGCAATTTTCTTCTCGCGTCCATTGACGCTCACAATTAGTTGTTTTGCCATTACCAGCCTTCTTCAAGAGTTGTTGATGAACAGAGCTGCGCCTGCAAGCCGTTGGGCGAGGCGTTCGCTCTGCGCAAAGATTGATGTGGGTATTTGCGGGATGGCGCCTAGAATGGCGCATAATTCTCTTTCAAATACGAAACTTGTAGTCGCCGGCCTTTCAATTAACAGGGAGCAAACTCATTGTGCTCTTGACCTGCGGGCGGGCAAACTCATCGGAGTATAGCCACAAAGCGACGTAAAAGGCAAAAATACAATTAATAAAAGATAATTAATAGGACCTATATGTCTTACAGGATCTATATGGGCTTCAATGTCTTTTGGTGGCGTCGTACTTGGGCAGGGATTCCACGATGAAGTCGAAGCCTAACCACAAGCTCCAACTGTGGTGATAGAAAGCGACTGGAAAAATCAGGGCCATTATGAAGAGCAGCACCAGGACGTTTTCATAATCGGCTCCTACAACCAGCAGAAAGAAGAAGCACACCAGCAGGATCACAAGCTCGGTCGTTACGACGTTGGCGAGGATGGCTCCGACAAAGAACCCGTCTTCGCGTTTGAAAAGGGCCATGCAGTGCGGGCAGTGATGCCGGATATGAAACGGCTGGTTTACGATCCTTGACTGCCCACACGCGGGACATCGAAGGGTCAAAGAACGACCCATTACCCGCTTGATCTGTTCAAAATCTAGTCTCAAGTGTGCGCCTATATTACGTTAGCCGCACACAACAAGAAAGGCCAGTTAATCCGCGTTTATCGCGTTCATCCGTGGCCTAATTCATCTTAACGTAGCGATCGAACCAGTTAATCGTGCGTTCCAATGCATCGATCCGATGCTTCGGCTCCCTTAGACCGTGACCTTCGCGCGGATAACGAACGAAGACGGTCTCAACGCCGCGGCGCTTCAATGCCATGTACATCTCTTCAGCTTGCGTGATGTGCACGTCGTTGTCGTTCTCTCCGTGAATGAAGAGCGTCGGGGTTTGTACTTGCCGCACGTAACGCAAGGGTGACCATTGCCATAACGTGTCGAAGTTGTCCCACGGAAAACCACCAAACTCTGCGTGAATCAGATCCTGATAAAGTGAAGTTGAGTAAAAGCTAACCAGATTACTCAAACTCGCAACTGCAACAGCGCCTCGAAATCGCGGCGTCTGGCTGATGATCCAATTCGTCATGAAACCGCCATAACTTCCTCCGGTCACTCCCATCCGCTCGCTGTCGATCCAGGGGTTCCGGCGCAGTGTTTCATCAACCCCGGCCATCAAGTCTCTGTAGTCACGACCACCCCATTCATTGATCGTGCCGTCGGAAAACTTCTGCCCGTATCCACTCGACCCGCGCGGATTCATATAAAGCACGCCATAACCGCGCCCGGCATAAACCTGAAAACTCGCGTTGAAGGACCAACCATACATTCCATGTGGTCCACCGTGAATACTGAGAATCAGCGGACACTTTCGATCGCTGCTGCAACCTGGTGGTCGCATTAACCAACCTTGAATCTGCGTGCCGTCGAAGCTCGAAAACTCTATTTCCTCGGGAAGCACAAGTCGCAATGATCGCATCATCCCGTCATTGTGAGCGGAGACACGGCGCAACGGTATGAGACTACTCAGACAAGCCCAGAGTTCACTCGGACGCAAAGCATTGCCCATCGTGACCACAAAAGGATAAGCAGTCTCAGCAGTGTTCCCACGACCAACTGTTTGCGCTCTGTTACTAAAACTGAAACTCGTGATTTGAAACGGTTGCGCCAGTGCCTGCGGTGCATCGGATTCACTGCGCTGCTTCGACTCCTGCGAATCGAAGCCGCCCGCGAGTTGTCCATCCAGTATGAACAAAGAGAAGCGACTGACACGGCCGCCGTCAATTCCGGTTCTGAAGATCGTCGTGTAGCCGTGATCTCCCGCAAGGAACATGATCGAACGACCGTCAGGCGACCAGTGCGGATCACGAACTCTGCGATCGTGATCAGTTATTACCTCTCTTGCGCCGCCACCGGAAACGGGGATTACAAAGAGATGCGTGTCTTCGGCGACGCTGTCGATCGTCGTTACTTCGCGCGTGGTGGCGATGTAGGCGATGGACCTTCCATCAGGAGCGAAGACGGGATCGTATTCGCAGCCTCGACTTTGCGTAATCTGTCGTGTTTGTCCACTAAGATCGACGGTGAAGATGTCTGAGTTGTTGTTTGCGTCGGGATCAGGTTCGCGGTTGGAGAGAAAGACGATCTCATCACCACGCGGGCTGAAGTCGACGGCGTGATCGTAAAACAATCCTGATGTTAGTTGCTGAGGTATTGGCCGCTCGGCGTCGACTACCCAGACATGTGTGCGACGATTGTCCGAGAACGATGTGCGTGACTTGTACTGGATACGATCGATCACGCGAGGATCATCATCAGAGCGGCGTGATGTCGTTGGAGATTCGGGAACCTCGCCTTTGGCAGAGATGTAGGCGATGCGTCGAGAGTCTGGCGACCACGAGAATGATTCACCGGCATAGGTGATGAAGAAGTTTGTGGTTGTTATAGGAGCGATGAAGCGTGGTTCGGGTTTATCGACTTTGACGACCCAGAGACCGTCTTGCTCGTCGTGAACCGAAAGAAAAGCGATCGATGTGCCGTCGGGAGACCATCGAGGTGTTGAAGCATTCCATCCTGAAGGCAACAGTGGACGGGTAGTTGCACGAAACTCGGGCCAGTCGACGTAGGGAACGATTGGGGATCGACGCGGTGTGGGAGTCGGGTTTGGAAGGGGATACGATTCGAGTCCGGGGCGTGCAATCCAAAGCGTGCTGAGATTCTTGTCTTCATCAACCGAGGAAACGGTATAGACCACCCATTGCCCATTCGGCGAAATCTGGGCATCCGTGACATTCGCCACGCGCACCACATCCGCCGCCCTCATGAGTTGTCGCGGCTGCGCGATGGAAGGCGCAGCGAATAAAAAGAGGATTAGGAGGACGTAAAAAGTATTTCCCCCGCAACGGCGCAACGGCGCAACGCGAAGCTCAAGGGCCTTTGACCGTTCGTCGCGCCGCTGCGCCGCTGCGGGAGAAACTGCCTCATTGAACCAAACCATTAACAACTCTCTGGATGCCATCCTTCATTAACTCCACGTTGAAGTTTAGCAGTAAGCCAAGCCGCAGATTCATTAACCGCAAATAGGTAAGGAGTTGCTTCCGGTGGACCGGAGCTAGCGCCTCCACAGATTTGATTTCGATGATTACCTTTTCGCCAACTATTAGATCGACACGAAATCCCAGCTCAAGTTTTATATCCTCGTAATAGACCGGAAGACCAACTTGTTGGACTACTCGCAATCCTCGCTTCTGTAGCTCAAAGTCAAGTGTGGCCTGGTATACCGATTCCAATAATCCAGGTCCCAAAGTTCTATGAATCTTGAATGCGGCATCAAGAATTGTGGTAGCGATTTCATTCTCAGTCATGGTGAGGATCTCCTTGTGAGGTAAAGAGGAGACTATACCACTCAGCCTACGGAGACGCTTTCGGTGAGGCCGCAGGGACAGCTTTCGGATCGACTACCTTCAAGCTCGTCCGCACGAGGTCCCACGCGGGCGTGAGTTGCTTCAGTTGTTTGTCTGGCCCGAAGAGTGTCAACACAACCACGCGTTGGCCCACGAGAGACCAGTAGATTTTGGCGGCGCCTGTTTCCCCGCCGAGCGAAGCATTAATGCTTGTGCCATCAGCCTTTATGCCACCGATCTCTGAGCTGTCAGGAACCTGCTCGGGTTTGGCTCCCATCGCCACAAACTGTTTCGCAGTTGCCGCGATGTAAGGATCGATGAAAGCCTTCTTTGCGTCCGGTAACTTCTCCGCTGTGATCCGGCCTTTGTGCACGAAGACGCGGATCTGCACATCGCTACCTGCTTTGGTCAGCGTCAACTGCTGCGCGTCTCCATTGGTGTCGTCCTGAAGCTGCCACGAGGTGGGATAATCAAACGAGACGCCGTCTTTTGAGAAATTTTTCGAGTCGGGCATCTGCGCAGTGACGAGCACACAACAAAACAGTATTCCCACGAATTTGAGTTGAAAAATTCGGCTCATGTGTCCTCCAGAGAGTTCGATTCGTTTTAGCGAAGCTGCTGCAACTGCTCGTTCAACAACTGCCACACTTGTCGCACGTGCTGCTCAGTCGTGCGAATACTTCCGATTGAGAGTCGCAGTGTAAGCTTGTCGTTAAGGCGTGTGTGGGAGAGTAACGCGCGACCACTCGCATTAACACGATGCATGATCTCTTCATTAAGCGCATCGAGATTGTCATGCCCTTTCGGGCAAGCACGAAAACATACAAGCGCGAGAGGCACGGGCGCCATCACTTCCCAATCGGGTGACTCATCAATCCACGCTGCAAACAATCGCGCGAGGCGACAGTGTTCACGTATACGCGCCGCGAGACCCTCATGCCCAAAGTAGCGCATCACCATCCACAGCTTCAGCGCACGAAAGCGCCGCCCGAGCTGAATGCCATAGTCAGAACCACTCCGCACCTTTTCCTGTTCGGGTGTACGAAGGTATTCGGGTACGAGCGAAAACGCGCGTTTGAGCAGATCCATGTGTCGGCAGTAAAGCACTGAAAGATCAAAAGGCGTGAATAACCACTTGTGTGGATTCATCACGAGCGAATCGGCTCGTTCGCAACCAGCAAGGATTTGTCTGAATTCAGGAACGATCGCCGCTGAACCAGCATACGCTGCATCGACGTGCAACCACATCGCATGCTCCTCACCAATTGGAATAATCTCGGGAACCGGATCGATGCTTGACGTCGAAGTCGTACCGACGGTGGCCACGATGCAGAACGGCAGATATCCGTTACGCTTATCTTCGTTGATGGCGTCAGCAAGCGCGCGCACGTCCATGCGAAACTCGGAGTCAGTGGGAATCTTGCGCAGACCGCGTTGGCCCAGGCCAAGTGTGATAACTGCTTTCTCGATCGATGAGTGTGCCTGCTCGGAAACGTAAACGCGCAACAACGGAAGATCCTGACGACCACTCATTCCCTCTTCGCGAATGCGTTTCTCGACACCTTCACGCGCGGCTGCGATCGCGTGCAGACTCGAAACGGAGGCCGTATCGTAGATGATGCCGAGCATGCCGGGATCAAGTCCCATCATCTGCCGCAACCAGTCAAGAACAACTTCTTCGAGTTCCGTTGACGCCGGCGAAGTACGCCAGAGCATTGCCTTGTTATCAAAGGCCGCGCTCAACAGTTCACCAAAGATTCCAGGGGCTGAGGTTGAAGTCGCGAAATAAGCGAAAAACGACGGGTGACTCCAGTGCGTGAGAGCGGGAACGATCAGGCTATCGAGGTCGGCGACGATCTCTTCCATCGGCTCGCCGTGTGCGGGCGGAACCGTGGGCAGTTTGGCCTTTAAGTCGCCGGGTTCGATGGCCGCGAGTACTGGAAGATCCTCGATCTTTTCAAAGTAATCGGCGATCCAATCGATTAACACATGACCGAGACGGCGAAAGTCGTCAGCTTTCATGTCGCCCAACTCGGGCGCAAGGTGGGTTTTGGGGCTATTCACGCCTGCAATCTTACAATAGGTCCTATGGGAACATATATGACCTATTTCGCAGTAGGATTTGCGTATGTAGCGTCTGAAAGCTATTATTCAGCGCGATTACGGCGGATATCTAAGCTCTGGTCTCCCTTCTGCGAGATTAAAGACAAGAAATCAATCTCCAGTTCCGGTTAAGTTCGTCCGAAACTCTAGCCCTGTGAGGATTTGTATGAAACGCATTCTGATAGCTTCGTTTGTTATTGCGAGTTTGCTGAGCGCCTGCCAACCCGCGGGTAACAGCGGCGACAAAGTTCGGATCGGCGTCTTTATGTCGACTACCGGCTCAACGGCAAACTTCGGCATCTCGTCTGTCAACGGGATCAAGATGGCTGCGGATGAGATTAATGCCGCAGGCGGTATCAATGGTAAACAGGTCGAGTTGCTGGTGCAGGACGATCGCTCAGACGCGTCAGAAGCAGCGACCATCGTGACCAAGTTTGTCACCCAGGATCAGGTTCACGCAGTCATCGGCGAGGTCGCCAGCTCGCGTTCTATCGCTGCGGCGCCGATCGCCCAGAATGCGAAGATCCCGATGCTGACGCCGTCGTCGACAAATCCCGAAGTCACAAAGAAGGGCGACTTCATCTTCCGCAGTTGCTTCATCGATCCTTATCAGGGAGCGGCGATCGCGCAATTTGCAGCCAAGACACTTGGCGCCAAGACAGCCGCGATCATGGTTGACCGGAAGAACGACTATTCAACCGGACTCGAAAAAGTCATCAACGCAACGTTCGCCAAGTTTGGTGGCAAGATCGTAGCCACACAGTCGTACCAGGAAGGCGACCAGGACTTCAACGCGCAGTTGACGTCCTTGAAAGGCGCAAATCCGGAAGTCCTTTTCGTGCCCGGTTACTACAACGACGTTGGCTTGATCGCCAAACAGGCGCGTGACAAAGGCATTACGGTACCTCTGATCGGCGGCGACGGCTGGGACTCGGAACAGCTTTACAAGATCGGCGGCACGGCCCTGAATGGTTCGTATTTCACCAACCACTATTCACCCTTCGACACCGATCCGCGAGTGGTGAAGTTTGTTAACAATTACAAATCTCGTTACAACAGCACCCCTGACGCACTCGCAGCCACTGCTTACGACGCGGCGAACATCATGTTTGACGCCATCAAGCGTTCCAAGTCGCTCAGTGGACCTGACATTCGCGATGCACTGGCAGCCACAAACGCATTTCCCGGCGTGACCGGCACTGTCACCTTCAACCAACAACGCGACGCCGTTAAGCCAATCGTCATGATCGAAATCAAAGACGGTGGCACCTATGCGGTGAAGGAGCGCGTCAACGTGGAAGGTGCAGCAGCTCCACCGGTAGCTTCTGCGAGTATGGCGCCAGCTAAGGCGGCCAACCCGTGATCACGGCCCGCCCGGTTCTCGGACGCAAGCAACAGTGAATCACGAGTATGAGCACGTTTCTCCAACAACTAATTAACGGTATCTCACTGGGCGCAATCTATTCTCTGATTGCGCTCGGTTACACGATGGTGTACGGGGTACTGAAACTGATCAACTTTGCCCATGGCGACGTGTATATGGTCGGCGCCTTCATGGGCTTTTATCTCGCTAATGGACTGGGCGCACGCGGCGCGCAAGCACTGGGACTGAATCCCGATGGCCTGATCGGACGCGGTCTACTCGGCGGTGGCACGTTGGAACCGTCGTTGATCACGGCGCTCGTGGTCATGCTGCTGGCGATGGCGATCTGCGCTGCGCTCGGGGTCATTATTGAACGTCTCGCTTACCGGCCGGTGCGCAAGTATTCGCGACTGACTGCACTGATCACGGCGATTGGCGTTTCGCTGCTGCTCGAGAATGGCGGGCAGGTGGTTTTCGGCGCCGAGCCAAAGTTCTTTCCGGAACTCTTTCGCAAGCGCAATATCGATCTTGTTGGCGGCGCGAGCATCAACAGCGCCGACATCATCGTGCTGATTATCGCGCTGGCATTGATGGTTGTGTTGCAGTTGATCGTCTATCGTACAAAGACAGGACGTGCCATGCGTGCGGTGTCGTTTAACTTGCAATCAGCGAAGTTGATGGGCATTAACACTGATCGCATCATCGCATTCACGTTTGCACTCGGATCGGCACTCGCAGCAGCTGCCGGTGTTCTGGTTGCGATTCGGATTCCGCGCATCGATCCTCTGATGGGAATCCTCGTCGGCTTGAAAGCCTTCGTCGCGGCGGTGCTCGGAGGCATCGGTAACATTCCTGGAGCAGTGTTGGGCGGGTTGCTGATCGGCATTACGGAAACGATGGTCGTAGGCTATCTTTCGCCAACATATAAAGACGCGGTCGCCTTTGCGATACTGATCTTGATACTACTTTTCCGACCTTCCGGACTTCTCGGCACGGTCGCTCAGGAGAAAGTCTAACCACAGATTGCACAGATTCATCTGTGGATTGATATGCCTCGGTATCTTCGTAATCTCATCATCGCGCTGATTGTGATCGGCGTCCTTTACGGGCTGGATTTTGTCTTCCAGGCAGGTCTAATAAATCCTTATTACAGCCGCATCCTGATGCTCTGCGGCATCTCGATTACCCTGGCAGTTTCACTGAATCTCATCAACGGTTTCACGGGTCAGTTTTCGATCGGCCACGCCGGCTTCATGGCAGTCGGCGCGTATTCGTCTGCCTATTTCTCCGTCACCTACGGAATGAATCTGGCGAATGCGCTCGGCGGTGGAAAAATCGGGTGGGTGATAGCCCTCGCGCTTGCGACGGTGGTGGGCGGTATTGTCGCAGGAATAGCCGGTCTCGCAGTGGGAATTCCTTCACTACGTCTGAAGGGTGACTATCTCGCAATCGTCACACTTGGTTTTGGTCAGATCATCGTTGTGTTTCTCAACAACATCGAGGCCGTGGGCGGCGCACGCGGCTATTCCGGAATTCCCATCGTCAAGAGTTTCTTCTGGATCTTTCTCATTGCTGTTCTGACGATCGTCATCGTCTACAACATCGTCAACTCCGCTTTCGGACGCGCATTAATCTCGATTCGAGAAGATGAACTTGCGGCGGAAGCAATGGGCGTCAACACCACGCGTTACAAAGTGATGGCGTTTGTCATTTCCTCCGCGATGGCCGGCGCCGGCGGCGTATTGCTGGCCCACTTTGACGGTTATCTCAATCCGAAGTCGTTTGAGTTCATCAAATCGTTCGAGATCCTGATCATGATCATTCTCGGCGGTTTGGGTTCGATTGTTGGCTCAGTGCTCGGCGCAATCGTCCTGACGATCCTGCCTGAAGGCCTGCGAGGTTTCGCCGAGTATCGCATGGTCATCTATTCGTTGTTGCTGATTATTCTTATGATCACACGGCCGCAGGGCTTGTTGGGATCGACTGCTGCATTCGCGGGGTTTCGGAAACGCATCAAGCGACTCACTGAAGGGTCCAGCGGAACGGCCAGTTCGGCGACGCAAAGCGAGACTTCAATCGGAGGTGAAAACCCTCGATGAGTACAAACGGTTCGCCAGTCGTGCTGCAAACTGAAAAAACTACGATTCGCTTCGGCGGACTATGCGCCGTGAACGAACTCGACATGTCCGTAAAGAAAGGCGAGATCTACGGACTGATCGGACCAAATGGGGCCGGCAAGACGACGATTTTCAACCTGCTTACAGGAGTTTATCAACCGACCTCGGGCGCGATTCATTTCAATGGACAACGTATCGATGGTCTGCGTCCGTATCAGATCGCCACGCGCGGTATCTCGCGAACGTTCCAGAACATCCGCCTGTTTCCGAGCATGTCGGTGCTCGACAACGTCATGACGGCCTGCCACATTCACATGGGCCAGAAACTGATCGATGCCATCCTGCGCACCCCGCGATTCTCCACGGATGAGAAGAAACATCGTGAATATTGTTTCGAGCTACTCGAGATCTTTGATCTCGCGCGCGTTTGTGACGAAGGCGGCACAAGTCTGCCGTACGGCTCGCAACGGCGGCTGGAAATTGTTCGCGCATTAGCGACGAGACCGCAGCTGCTGTTGCTCGACGAGCCTGCGGCAGGCATGAATCCTTCGGAGCAGGAAGATCTGATGCACCTGATCAAACAGATCAGAGATCGTTTCGGTCTCACGATTCTGCTGGTCGAGCACAACATGAAAGTGGTTATGGGCGTCTGCGAGCGCATTCAGGTTGTCGACTACGGCAAGTCGATCGCTCTGGGTCTGCCACAGGAGATCAAGAACGATCCGAAGGTGATCGAAGCGTATTTGGGAGATTAAGAATAATAGGACCTATTGGTCATATAGGTCCTATAGGACATATGCTGACGCTCGAAAATGTTTCCGTGAACTACGGCGCGATCGAAGCCCTGACCGGCATTTCGCTGCACGTCGAGCAGGGTGAAGTCGTCACGCTGATCGGCGCCAACGGCGCCGGCAAGACCACCACGCTGCGCACTATCACCGGCCTGCTCGAACCGCGCGCAGGAAAGATTACCTTCGAAAACGAAGACATCAGCGGCAAGGCGACACACAAGTTGGTCGCGCGCGGCATTTCAATGTCCCCGGAAGGACGTGGCGTCTTTGCGAATTTGTCTGTGCGCGAAAATTTGCAGATGGGCGCTTATCTGAACCGTAACAAGCGCGCCGTCGCCGCCGACATGCAACGCGCCTTCAAGATGTTTCCGCGTTTGCGAGAACGCGAATCACAGAAAGCCGGAACTCTCTCCGGCGGTGAACAACAGATGCTGGCAATGGGGCGAGCACTGATGTCAAATCCGCGACTGTTGCTCCTCGACGAGCCGTCGCTGGGTCTGGCGCCACTCGTGGTCCATACCATTTTCGAAGCTATCGACGAAATTAAGAGCAAGGGGACTACGATTCTGCTGGTCGAACAGAACGCACACGCAGCTTTGGGCCATTCCGATCGCGCGTACGTTTTGGAAACCGGAAGAATAGTTATGGAAGGTCCATCAAAAGACCTGGCCAATGATCCCAGGATTAAAGAAGCGTATCTCGGTGAGTAGATCTTCCGTTCGTCGCCAGTCAATCTCAGGTTTAATTGGACGACCTCGGACTACTCACAAACTGCGAAAGGCATTTCTACCGGCTGCCATCGTCCTGATGGCTCTTGCGTTCTCCTGTACCAGGCCCAGCGAAGACAGCAATTCAGCGAATCACAGCACGATTAAGATCGGCTACTTCGGCGATCTGACTGGCCCAACTTTCAACTTTGGACAGTCGGCAATCAACGGCGTGCTGATGGCTGCCTCGGAAGTAAATCAGAACGGCGGCATCAACGGGCGCCAGATCGATGTTGTCATCGAAGACGATAAAGGCAGTCCGGAAGAAGCGGCGCGCCTGACGGCGAAGCTTATCGATCAGGACAAGGTCGTGGCGATTATCGCCGGCGGCACGTCCGGCAACAGCCGCGCGGCTGCGCCCAAGGCTCAGGCGTCTCATATTCCATTTATCTCGCCTTCGTCGACTGACCCGGCAGTCACACAAGTTGGCAATTACATCTTTCGCGCCTGCTTTGTCGATTCGTTTCAGGGCGAAGTGATGGCCCGCTTTGCAGTGAGCTCACTCAAAGCACAAAAAGCGGCGATTCTATACGACTTCAATTCGCCCTACGGCCGCGGCCTGACGCAGTATTTTGAACTCAGTTTCCAAAAGCTTGGCGGACGCATCGTGAGTGAGCAGTCGTACACGCAGGGCGACTCTGATTTCAAAGGCCAGTTGAGCACGATTAAAGGCGCAGAGCCCGATGTGATCTATATCCCCGGTTATTACGGCGATGTGACACTGATCGCGAAACAGGCGCGCCAGATTGGATTGACGCAACCGCTCCTTGGAGCCGATGGCTGGGATGCGCCCGAGCTCTGGCAATTGGGTGGCGACGCGTTGAATGGAGCTTACATTACAACGCACTACTCGGTTGACGATCCTTCACCCGCGATTCAATCGTTTGTTGAGTCGTACAAACAGCGCTACGGCAACCTGCTTCCGGATGCTCATGCGGCGCTCGCTTACGACGCAGCACGGCTGCTGTTTGACGCGCTGACACGAATCGGATCGACTGACCCTGACAAACTACGAGAGGCGTTGGCCCAGACAAAGAACTTTCCCGGTGTCACAGGCTTGATCAGCATGGATGCCGATCGTAATGCAGTGAAGCCGGCAGTTGTTCTGAAGTTGCAGGACGTGAAGTCTATTTACCAGGAAACGATACAGCCGGACACGGTGCAACCCACTCCATCACCCAGCCCGTCAGCAAGCCCAACAAAGAAGCGTTAATGAGAAAGGCGCTTCCTAATCCTCCAGAGAATCACGTGCGGCCGCGAGAGCTGCGGCAACCATTTCCGGAGACGTGCCGCCCGTTTGCGACTTAGACTTTAACGTCTGATCGAGTGATAGAGCAATGTGGACATCGTCAGCGAAGAGAGAGGAAAACGACTGCAGATCTGACAGCGATAATTGATCGAGCTCACTCTGCAGTTCAATTGCACGCCTGACAACCCTTCCCACTACTTCGTGTGCGTCGCGGAAAGGCATGCCCTTGCGCACGAGATAGTCCGCAAGCTCTGTAGCGTTCATGTATCCACCGGATATCGCTGCGAGTGTGCGAGCTTTGTTCACGTCAAGATTTTTGAAAACGGTGGCGGTCACTTTGAGGCTGGCGGACACAGAATCAAAGGCATCAAAGACAGCCTCCTTATCCTCCTGCATGTCTTTGTTATAAGCGAGCGGCAAGCCTTTCAACGTCGTGAGCAACGCAAGCAGATCGCCAAACACACGCCCTGCTTTGCCACGCACGAGCTCCATCGAATCGGGATTCTTCTTCTGCGGCATCAAACTCGAGCCCGTAGCGATTGCGTCGCCCAGCTCGAAAAATCCAAACTCACTCGTCGCGTAAAGAATAATGTCTTCTGCCAGGCGCGAAAGATGGACCATCATCAACGAACCCGCGCCGAGAAACTCAACACAGAAATCGCGATCGCTAACGGCATCCAAACTGTTTTTTGAAACTCCTTCGAAACCGAGTGACTTCGCCAACTCCTCACGATTGATCGGAAACGATGTACCTGCGAGCGCAGCTGAACCGAGTGGCAGGATGTTTATGCGCCGTCGCACATCTCTGAGGCGTTCACGATCGCGTGCAAGCATTTCGAAGTAAGCCAGAGTCCAATGCGCCAGCAGCACGGGCTGCGCTCGTTGCAGGTGTGTGTAGCCTGGGATGACGACGTCACGATGGGCTTCAGCGAAATCGATCAGTGCGGTCTGCAGGTCTCGAATAACTTCGTTGAGGTCGTCAATTGCGCCGCGTATCCAGAGTCGAAAGTCAGTTGCGACTTGATCGTTACGACTACGTCCCGTGTGCAGTTTCCGGCCTACGTCGCCAGTCAGTTCAATCAAACGCGCTTCGACAAATGAGTGAACGTCTTCGGTTGTGGAGGGTTTGAAGTAATTCTCATCCATTCCGCTTTTGAGAATGGTGCGGAGAGCATCGCGTATCTGAGTTCCCTCTTCGGCTTTGAGCACACCGGCGTTCTCGAGCGTCTGGCAATAGGCGATGCTGGCGACAACGTCCACTTCGAATAACCGCCGATCGAAGCGAAAGGAATTATTGAACTCGGCAAAACCCGGATCGATCTTCCCCTCAAACCTTCCGCCCCAAAGTTTTTTAGATTCAGTCATTCAAGCGTCCTCAAGTTCCGAGTTTAGCTTTTACGGGATTGATGCCGGCTGGATTGGGCGCCTCCAAGGAGGCGCCCAATCCAACTTGCCGTCCTAATGAAGCCGTTTGACGCAAACGCAACCGTCATGGTAGTTTATGCATCTATGCATTGTTTATGCAAGTGCTTTGCATATTGAGATGAATAAACGCGAGCGGCAGCAAAAGATTCTGAGCCTGATTCAAGCCCGGCCCGTTGGCACACAGGAAAACCTGCGTGCACTGCTCGAACGCGCTGGCGTGCCGGCTACGCAGTCGAGCGTCTCTCGTGATTTGGAAGAGCTCGGCGTCGTCAAACATCACGGGCACTACACGCTGCCGCGAACAAACGGCGCCGCAACTCGCGGCCTGCTGAGTTTAGACCAGGCAGGCGACACTTTGATAATCGCGCGCACCGTTCCGGGGCTAGCGTCTGCCGTCGCCGTTGAGATCGACGCCGCCCCAATTATTGAGATCGTCGGCACGATCGCCGGCGAAGACACGATTTTCATCGCCGTTCGCGACGCAAAATCACAACGTGCGGCCATAAAAGAGATCTGGAACTTATTCGGAACGCAGGAATCATAAAACAGAGATGACCAAAAACATTCGAAAAATAGTCTTGGCATATTCCGGTGGGCTCGACACTTCGGTAATGCTGCGCTGGTTGAAAGAACACTACCAGTGTGAAGTTGTCTGTTACTGCGCTGACGTGGGTCAGGGTGCAGAGTTGTCGGGACTCGAAGAGAAGGCGTTTGCAAGTGGCGCTTCAAAGCTCTACATCGAGGACCTGCGCCAGGAGTTTGTACACGACTACGTCTGGACCGCAGTCAAAGCGAATGCGGTTTACGAAGGCGTTTATCTGATGGGCACTTCTCTCGCCCGGCCTGTAATCGCCAAACGTCAGATCGAGATCGCGCAAAAAGAGGGCGCCGATGCGGTCGCTCATGGCGCAACCGGAAAGGGCAACGATCAGGTGCGCTTCGAACTTACCTACTACGCGCTTCAGCCTGACATCAAAGTGATCGCACCCTGGCGCGAGTGGGATTTTAAAGGCCGCACGGATCTGATCGCGTACGCAAAGCAGCACAACATCCCAATCACCGCAACGGCTGAGAAGCCTTACTCCACCGACGCGAACCTGATGCACATCTCTTACGAAGGCGGCATTCTTGAAGACCCCTGGGCCGAGCCACCCGAGAATATTTTTCAGCTGACGCGATCGCCCGAAAACGCGCGCGCAGAAGCACAGTACATCGAGATCTCTTTCGACAAAGGTGCTCCCGTCGCAATCAATGGCAAACCACTCGATCCAGCCGCGCTGCTCGAAATACTCAACAAGATCGGTGGAGAGCACGGCATCGGTCGTGTTGATCTGGTTGAGAATCGTTTCGTCGGGATGAAGTCTCGCGGTGTATACGAAACGCCGGGAGTAACTATTCTGCAGGCTGCGCATCGCGCACTCGAATCGATCACGCTCGATCGCGAAGTGATGCATCTGCGCGATTCACTCGGCGTGAAGTTCGCCGAAAGTGTGTATTACGGATTCTGGTTTGCGCCTGAATTCAAACTGATGCGAAAAATGATCGACGAAACTCAGGCAACTGTGAGCGGTGATGTTCGTCTAAAGCTCTTTCGCGGTAACGCGATCGTCGTGGGCCGGCGCTCGCCGAATTCACTCTACGACGAAAACGTGGCGACGTTTGAGGCCGACACTGTTTACAACCAGCGCGACGCGGAAGGTTTCATTAAGCTGAACGCGTTGCGGCTCAGATTGGGAGGTGGACGATGACAAAAAATACAAAACCAATCAACGTGATCGACGTCGACAAGATCGGATCCGCGACGTCACCGCTTGGGATAGCGAAGACTGTTGCCTTCGTTTCCAATTCTGAGTCAACAAAAGCGGGCGACGTTGCAGTCGTTCGTGCTCTTACAGACAGTGCCACCTACAACATGCTCGAGCTGCCTACCGGCCGTCTTGCCAAAATCAATCCCGGCGATCTGTTGCTGGGAGTGCTCGGCCGTCGTCGGGCTTTGAAAGGGTTTGTCGGTGATGTTCCGGCATCTGTCAATAGCGGCGATCAGCTTCACCTGCTCAACATGGGTGGTGTGATTGGATATTGCACGGGCCATCACTCGAGTCTCGGCGACGCAATCAAGCTCGAAGCGATTGGCCTCGTCTGCGATGAAAATGGTCGCGTGCTGAATATCGCAGATGCTGCGCTACCACCACAAACGAGTCTTGGCGAAACAGCTCCGATCGTGTTGATCGCTGGCACGAGTATGAACAGTGGCAAGACTTACGCTGCTACTGAGTTAATCAAGCAGGCCACACGTGCAGGGCTCCGTGTAGCGGCCGGAAAACTTTCGGGAATCGCGTGTCTGCGCGACACCTTGAATATGGCGGACCATGGCGCGGTGAAGACTGCGAGTTTTCTCGATTGCGGTTTACCGTCAACTGTTGACGTAGCCGATCTTGCGCCCGCGGCTAAA
The DNA here is from genome assembly GCA_036003745.1 of Pyrinomonadaceae bacterium. Lineage (GTDB taxonomy): Bacteria > Acidobacteriota > Blastocatellia > Pyrinomonadales > Pyrinomonadaceae > PSRF01. Next base: position 4,752 of record DASYSD010000085.1, on the reverse strand, counting down.
GCGATCATTGCGCGATTGAATGAGGCGAATCCGGATCTGATCGTGATCGAGTTGGGCGATGGAATTCTGGGCGGTTATTCAGTGGATACAGTTTTTGCTGATTCTGAACTGCTCGAAGCGACGGCGGCAATTGTGTTCTGTGCTTCAGATTACGTTGGCGCCTGGGGTGGGATTGAGTTGCTGCGACGACGCGGTGTCGAAATCGATGTGATCTCGGGTTCAGTGACGGATTCGACGATGGGCGAAGACTACATCAGGACGCAATTTGACATTCCGGCGGCAAATGCACGTCGCGAAGGCAGCGCGTTGTTTGAGCTCGTGATGAAGAGTGTTGAGGTGCATAAGGATAAGGAAGTAGCTGTTTAAGAGAATCGCTTAGGGCAATGGCTTCATCAGAAAAAATCAAAGTCGGTATTTTCGGCGGCTCAGGATATGGCGGCTCGGAGTTGCTCCGTATTCTGCTGTTTCACCCGAATGTCGAGCTCGCGTTTGTGACCGCTAATGAGCAGGCTGGTAAATCGATCGCCGAAGTTCATCGCAATCTAAACGCGCTCACTCAACTCAATTTCACGAAAGCGACGGAAGAGCTTGAAGAATTAGCAGGTGTCGAGTGTGTTTTCCTCGCGCTCCCGCACGGAAAGGCCATGGAAATCGTTCCGCGCCTGCCTGCAAGTATTAAGGCCATCGATCTCTCGGGCGACTTTCGCCTGCGCGATCAGGCGACATTCGAGAAACACTACAAACAAGCGCACACCGCGATGAGCGCGCAGACGGAATTTGTTTACGGTCTGACCGAAATCAATCGCGAGGTGATCAAACAGGCGCGTTTGATTGCAAATCCTGGTTGTTTTGCGACCGCGACGCTGCTCGGTCTTGCTCCGCTTGTCGCCAAACACTTGCTCAATGGACGTGTTGTTGTCGACGCCAAGACCGGATCGTCAGGCTCGGGCGCAAAAGCGGCCGCGAATACGCATCATCCACAGCGGATGACCTCCTTTTACGCCTACAAACCATTCACGCACCAGCACGTCCCCGAGATCGAACAGGAGCTCGAGCACGTCGGCGATTGGACCAATGAACTGATCTTCATGACTCATTCGTTGCCCGTCGCGCGTGGGATCTTTGCGTCGATCTACGCCGAAGCAAAAAGTGAAATGACGGAAGCAGAGCTGCGCAATATCTTCGCGGAGTATTATCGCCAGTCATTTTTTGTGCGGCTGGTCCAGGGTTCGCCTGACATCAATTGGGTGAAGACCACAAACTTCTGCGATATCGGCTTCGCGGCGCGGGGAAAACAGATCGTGGTCTTCTCGGCCATCGACAACCTTGTGAAGGGCGCCGCCGGCCAGGCTATTCAAAACATGAATCTGATGTTCGGACTTGACGAAACAACAGGCCTAAAGCTCGTAGGAACCAATCCGTGACCTATCCGTGTTCATCTGTGGCTAAAGAAGATCAGTTTCAACTGGCTACTTACAAAAAAATGCCCATCACCGTCGAACGCGGTGAAGGGGTCTGGATCTATACAAGCGAAGGTGAGAACTATCTCGATCTTTACGGCGGTCACGCTGTCGCAGGCACCGGCCATTGTCACCCACATGTCGTCGCTGCGATCCAGGCACAGGCCGGTGAGCTGATCTTCTACTCAAATCTCGTCTACTCCAACGCACGCGCTCGTGCCGCGGAGAAGCTGGTCTCCGTCGCACCGGAAGGACTCACGAAAACTTTTTTCTGTAACTCCGGCACAGAAGCCAACGAGAATGCGATGCGCATGGCGCGGATGTTCACTGGACGCGAAAAGATCATCACTTTCACGGGCGGTTTTCACGGCCGCACAGCCGACGCCATCAGCGCCACGTTTCTCGGCAAGTATCGCGAGATCGGCAAACCAAATGTTCCCGGACACCTCGAGGCGGAGTTTGGCAACATCGACTCAGTTCGCACACTCGCGGACGACACCGTCGCCGCGATCATGTTGGAGCCGATTCAGTCGATGGGCGGCGTGCGCATGGCTCAATCCGATTTCTACCGCGCGTTGCGAACATTGTGTGACGAACGCGGTATCGTCCTGATTTACGATGAAGTGCAAACAGGCGCAGGCCGCACTGGCCAGTGGTTCTTCGCTGGAAGTGAAGCAGGTGCCGGTGTCGTTCCCGATATCGTGACGCTCGCGAAAGCACTCGGCAGCGGGGTTCCGGTTGGTGCTTGTCTCGTCAGCGATGCAATTTCATCGCGCATCAAAGAAAACGATCTCGGCACGACTTTCGGCGGCGGCATGCTTGCGATGGCGGCAGTTACCGCAACGCTTGAAGCAATCGAGAACGACGGCATGCTTGAAAATGTGAGACGGGTAGAGGCGTATTTGCGGCGACGACTTGAAGAAGTCGAGAGCGTGGTGGCGGTTCACGGACTCGGGTTTCTGTTGGGAATCGAGTTTGATGACAATGCAGCGCCGGTGCACAAAGCATTGCTGGATCGGAAAATAATCACGGGCACGTCGAGTAATCCAAAGGTGTTGCGGTTATTACCTCCGTTGTGTCTACAGGAAGAGCACGTTGACATGTTAGTTGCGGCCATGGATTTTCACGGGTGAAGACGGATTTACTAAACACATCGCAATTGTCGCGTGAGGAGATCGAGCGTTTGCTTGATGCGGCATTGCGCTTCAAGCATGGCGATGATCTTTCCAAACCGCTTGCGGGCAAGTCTGTGGCACTCGTGTTTTTCAATCCGAGCTTGCGCACTCGTGCATCGATGCAGGTGGGGATCTATGAGCTCGGCGGTAATCCGGTCGTGCTGGAGCCGGGAGGAACGAGTTGGGCCCTCGAACATCGTGCAGGGGCCGTGATGGACTCGGATAAAACCGAGCACGTCGCTGAATTTGTCCGTGTGCTTGAGCGATACTGCATCGCAATCGGCGTCAGAACTTTCGCTGCTCTAAGAGATTGGCCGGAAGAACGAACCGATCCGATTCTCAATGCGTTCGCGAGATATGCGTCCGTGCCGATCATCAACCTCGAATCGGCGATGCATCATCCCTGCCAGTCACTCGCCGACATGCTGACTATTCGTGAAAAGCTCGGCCCCGGTCGCAAACGCGTGGTGCTCACCTGGGCCTGGCATCCGAAAGCGCTGCCGATGGCGGTGCCCAATAGCTTTGCTCTGGCTGCCGCGCAGATGGGCCATGACCTGGTGATCGCGCATCCGGCTATGTACGACCTCGACGAAGAATTGATTGAGACTTCATTGCAAGCGGCGCGTGAGGCAGGCGGAAGTCTTGAGATCACGAACGATATCGACGCGGCTTTCGCAGGTGCGGAGGCTATTTACGCCAAGAGCTGGGGCTCCAAAGAGTTCTACGGCAACACCGATCAGGACATCGCAACGCGCGCACCGTATCGCAGCAAGTGGATTGTCGACGAAGAGAAGATGTCTCGCACCAACAATGCGATCTTCATGCACTGTTTGCCGGTGCGTCGCAACGTGATCGTGACTGATGGGGTGATCGATTCCTCCTTGTCAGTCGTGATCGATGAAGCCGAAAACCGCCTGCATGTGCAGAAAGCCATACTCGCAACCCTATGACCGACATTCATCCAATCGTTGACGACCAGCTGCGCCTCGATCTACTGCGAGAAGCGTTGCCCTACATTCAGCGGTTCAAGGGGCAGACGTTTGTCGTCAAACTATCGGGTAAGGTCACGGAGAATCAGGAAAATCTGATTTCGCTCGCCGAAGAGCTCGCGCTTCTTCATCAAGTCGGCATTCGTATTTGCGTCGTCCATGGCGGCGGCAAACAATTGAGTGATCTGGCCAGGAAACTGGGGATCGAACAGACGATTATCGAAGGTCGTCGCGTCACTGACGACGCCACACTTGAAATGGCAAAGATGATCTTTGCCGGCAAAATCAACACTGACATTCTGGCCGCGCTGCGCCATCGCGGCATCGAAGCCGTAGGGCTCTCGGGCGTCGATGGCAATATCGTGCACGCCGAAAAACGCCCGCCCAAAGAGATCCTGAATCGCGAGACGGGTGTGCGAAACAAGGTCGACTTCGGTCACGTCGGCGATGTGGTCGAGATCAATGCCAGACTGTTAACTGTGTTGCTCGATCACGGTTATCTGCCTGTCATCTCGTCGCTGGGAGCAGACGATGAGGGGATGGTCTTCAACATCAACGCCGACACGATTGCCGCGGAGATTGCCGTGCAACTCCAGGCGGAAAAGCTAGTGCTGCTGAGCGATGTTGACGGTCTTTATCTCACCGCCGGTGACCCAAACACGAAGGTGTCTCGAGTCACTGCCGCCGAAGCCGGTGAGTTAATCAGCAGCGGAGCAGCTTCAGGCGGGATGATTCCGAAACTGCAAAGCATCATCGTGTTGCTGAAACGCGGCGTTCACAGTGCACACATCATCAGCGGCAATAAACGCAATGCCCTCCTCTCCGAGATCTTCACCGACAAAGGCACTGGGACAATGATCGTTTCGTAGCCACGGATGAACACGGATAAATCCGTGTAAATCCGTGGCTCATATGCGTCAGCCCAAAGGCGACTGCGGTAAAAACCGATCCCGATCGAACGGCGGATCTTCGTGATCGGGCAAAGGGTCGTCGGGCCAATCGTGGGCCCACTGCCTGCGATGTTCCTCGTCCGCGTAATATTTCAGATAAGTCTGATTGTCCTCGTCACTACCACTTCCCGTCAGATCGATCATGTAAGCGTAACTCGGATTCTCAGGAAACAGGACC
>DASYSD010000084.1:0-79241 GCA_036003745.1 Pyrinomonadaceae bacterium | reverse complement strand
TTTGTGGCTTAGATGATTTCAGCGTGTTCTGGCTTTGAATGCTGCTTCGACTATCGCTTTCAGATCCTCGTAATTCTTTGCTGCGATACGGCGTCCGTTGATGAAAATCGTGGGCGTGCCGTTGATCCCCAGTTTCATCCCATCTTCAATATCGCGCTGCACTGATTCTGAGAATTTTCCGGTATCAAGAGCGTTATCAAAGCGGGTTCGGTCGAGCGACAGTTCGCTCGCGTAACCTTTCAACTTATCGACCGTCAACGTCGACTGATTGCGCAGAAGAATGTGGATGTACTCCCAGTACTTCCCCTGATCGCGAGCCGCTTCGGCAGCCTCCGCGGCCTTAAATGCCTGCGCGTGCTGGCTGAGCGGAAAGTCGCGGGTGACGAGTCTGACCTTGTCGCCATACTCGGTTACGAGTCGCTCTAATGTCGGGTGCATTGCCGCACAACTCGGACACTGGTAATCCGTGAACGCGACAATCGTTACCGGCGCATTGGCACTTCCGAGCGACGGCTGATCATTGGTTGAGATTGAAAAGACGGGCGACTGAGGTGCGACAAGAAATACCTGAATAGAAGCAGTCGCACGGAGCTTTTCAAGGAATGAGCGTTCCGCCTGACGTAATTCAATCTGTTCCAGATACTGCCGGATAGCGTCTTTTGTTTCAGCAAAGTCGCCGCTGACGCGTTCTTTGTTCTGTTCGTAGAAGGTCTGTGTTTGCTGATCTGTAACTGGCTTTGGCTTTATTTCCGCATCGAGCAAAGCTTTGGGAGTTATCTTGCGTTTATCTGCTTCCTGCGTCAGCAGGGTGTCGTTAATTGTGAGCTCGAGTTCGTCTTTGCGTAGCTTGTAGACCTGCTCTTGCACGTCGAAAATCATCGGCAGCAAAGAGTTTTCAACGTCGCTTGAAGTGATCTTCTCGTCCTTGATTGTCGCGAGCACGCGTGCGCGTTCGGCTGCGTTCGCCGGCGGAGTCACTTCAGTCACGTTCACTTTGACTTCGTTGGCAGCTCGCAACGTATCGGCAAACTTCTTCGCTTCCTGCTGCTGCTTTTGCTCAAATAGATATTCGATGATGTCGTTAGCGACCTCCAAGAATTCTTTATTAATGCGCGCCTTGTTTTGATCGTAAAAAACCTGTGCTTCAGTTTGTGTCGGCCGCTTTACTTTGGCCATTACTTCCAGCTCGAGAAGTTTTACAGTACTGATTCCGCGCTTCTTCGCTTCCAGGGCGAGCAGTTTGGAATTGATCAGGAGGTCAAGTTCGCGTTGGCGTGCTTCGACGACCTGAACCTGGAGTTGGCCCACTGAACCTCCAGTAGACTTCTTAATATCGCTGCTGCTGATCTTTACGCCGTTCACGATCGCCAGCGTGTCAGGCAAAACCTGCGATTCACAGGCGCAATCGGTAGGTGCGGATGCGGGTGTCTGTACTGGCGGCGTTTGCGATTTTACCGCCGCAGTGAAGACAAAACTTGAAAGTATAAGTACAAGCGTGAGTCTCAGCATTTCAATCTCCTTGCATTGTGGTATTATTCCCCGGTGCGCGATTAGGTTGTCGTTAGCTCGCTGTCGTCCAGCATCTGCAAGTGGTGTGCTACAGCAGCTTTCCTAAGTTTTCTTCTCCGCTAGCTTCATCGTTCGCGGGAAAAAGTCCGTACCAAGCGCGAAAAAGCTCTCTCGTCGTCGGGGACTCACGGAGAGACCAATTCCTCTAGCAGCGGTAGCATTTTCTCAATATGAAACACTAATGCCCGCCGTTTGCAGAGACTCTTGCAGACTTCAAGCAGGTTTTTGGGCTGTTGTAGTTAGCAACCACATCTGAACCCAAAACAAATGAGTTAATCCCTTCTCCAGGAGGGCTGTGGGGAGACAGCCTTTTTACCGGGAATCTCTATGAGTGTCATTTCGCGAGTGTTTTCTAATGCCCCATCCTTCGGAAGGGTGTCGCTTAATAGATCGTTCAATCTGCGCCTGATAATTCTCTTTACAGTGCTAACCCTCGCGCTGACAGCCGTGGTAATCCTCGCCTGGGAGCAACTACTAAGGCCGCCTTACTTCGCCTGGGTCGAGCGTAATTATCCTGGAGCCGAAAATGCGGATTACCGTTATAAGCTCGAGCAAAGAGTCGAGCATGTCTTCATCTCGATGACCGTCGACGTGATCGTTGTGAGCATTCTGCTTGGCATCGTAAATCGCAAACAGCAACGGTTAATGGCGGTCAATGAGCAACTTGCACACAGCGAGAAGATTGCGACGCTCGGTCGAGTTGCGGCGCAGGTGGCTCATGAAGTCAGGAATCCTCTCGCCGGTCTGTTACTTTATTCCGAACACCTTAAAGGCAAAGTCGACGGACAGATTTCTACTGGCGATGCGCAACTGATCGATAAGATCATAGAGACGATCAACCATCTCACCGCCACTACTGAACAGATTCTGAATTACGCGCGACCCGTCACTCTGGCGTTGAAAGCAGTGGACTTAAATGACGTCGCGCGCGACGTGACACAACTTCTCAGCACTGAGATTTTTGCGCACAACATTGAAATCGTTCTTGAATTTGATAGTTCGCCCGTCGCGGGCATGTTGGACGAAGCGTCCATTCGTGCGACGACTCTCAATCTCGTGCTGAATGCCGTTCAGGCGATGCCAAATGGCGGACGTTTGATGATTTCAACAGGCAGTGGCGGCAAGAAGATATGGATGGTGATTAAAGATACCGGCGCCGGAATGAGTCCGGAGCGGATCAAGCAGATCTTCGAGCCATTCAATACCACGAAGAGTCGCGGTCTCGGTCTCGGTATGCCTTACGCACAGAAGATCATTCAGCAACATGGCGGTCAGATCATTGTTCAGAGCGGCCAGGGAAAGGGAACTCAGGTGAGGATCGAATTACCTGCGGACGATAGGAGCCAATCGTGATTGCACGCACCCCGAAAAAGATTTTGGTAGTTGATGATGAGCCAAGCGTGACCGGATCACTCTCGCTGATTCTCACTGAAGCAGGCTTTGAAGTCTTGACGGCTCAGAGTTTTGCGGATTCTACCGCAATCTTGAAACAAACTGCGATTGATCTCGTCATTACTGACCTGCGGCTGCCAGACGCCTCCGGAATCGATTTGATCACGCATGTAAAAAGGACCACGCCTGAAATCGAAGTGATTCTAATGACAGGCTATGGTTCTCTCGACATAACCATCGAGGCTATCAAAGCCGGTGCATACTACTATCTCGAAAAGCCTTACACGCCCGATCGTCTCTTCGCACTTGTCGATCGCGCTTTACAGCTCGCAGAGTTGAGAAACGAAAATGAGTCGCTGAAGCGAACACTGATGGGCGATGGCGAAACGTTTGGAATGATTGGTCGCGATCCCAAGATGTGTCAGATCTTTGAGACCATTCGGACCGCTGCTCCTTCGGACGCTTCTGTTTTGATTGAAGGCGAGAGTGGTACTGGTAAAGAACTGATTGCTTCCGCGTTTCACACACAGAGCCAGCGTGCTGCTGGTCCATTTATTAGAATTAACTGCGCTGCCATTCCCCACGAACTCATTGAATCCGAGTTGTTTGGATATAAACGTGGCGCGTTTACAGGCGCCGATCGCGACAAGCGAGGTCTCATCGAAGCTGCAAACCAGGGCACGCTGCTCTTAGATGAGATCGCGGAAATGCCGACTCACCTGCAGACGAAGTTATTGCGAGTCTTACAGGAGCGAAAGTTGCGCCGGCTGGGTGATGAACGCGAGATCGATGTGAACTTCCGTCTCGTTTCTGCGACGAACCGCAACACTCAGGCGCTTTTAGACGAAGGAGTCTTACGAAAAGACCTGTATTTCCGGATCAGCACGATCAAGATTAAGGTCCCGCCTTTGCGTGAGCGTCTGGACGACGTGCCGTTGATCGCTGGGCGTTTCCTGAAGCGTTTTAACGAACAATATGGTAAGAGGATTAGCGATTTATCGCCGGATACAGTAATGCGACTGATCCGTTACGATTGGCCCGGTAACATACGCCAGCTCGAAAGTGTCATTGAACGCGCAGTGTTGTTCTGTTCAGGCACGGAGTTGCTGCCTAACTGTTTGCCGGAAGAATTTCAGACGCGACTGACGAGCTCGAGCTTTGTTATTCCTCCATTACTTCCGATGGAAGAGATTGAGCGCGAAGCAATTATGCAAACTCTCGAACGAACCGCAGGGAATATCAAGAAGAGCGCTCAGATTCTCCGTTTCCCGCGACCCACGTTTTATCGAAAGCTCAAGAAACTGGGCATTAAAGTTGAACGACCTGCTTCGTCGATGACAGCAAAGCCCTGATGATGACGGAGATTCCCCCAATAGAAAATAAGTTACGTGTTCTGATCGTAGATGACGAGCCGTCAGTAGGCGACGCGCTCAGGCTGGTGCTTGAGGCGAACGGCTACGAGGTGGTTCTTGTCACTAATGGCCTGGACGGAATCGATCAGGCGCGCGCGTGCCCCTTTGGGTTCGGCGTCGTCGATCTCTTCTTAACGGACATCTCAGGCTTTGAAGTCATCACAGACATTCGCAGGCATCAGCCTGAAATCCCAATCGTTCTCATCACCGCGCACGGTAGTGAACAGGTTTTCGCCGAGGCGAAAAAACTGGGCGCGATCGGCGCACTCGCGAAGCCATTTCCACCCTCTGAAATCCTCAAATTAATCAACTCACACCTGCATGGTCCAACCAATGACTCAGCCTGAAGCACGCTAACCCGCCGATGTCTCACGCTGAGACATAGGGATCGTTCACGCAAAGGGCGCGAAGGAAGACGCAAAGAACGCGAAGTAAACCTTTGCGTCTTTCTTCGCGCCTTTGCGTGAGAACCTTTTCTTCGCAGTTTCGAGTGGGCACGGGCGTTGCAAACGACCTTGCACCCCCAAATTCATCTGGAGGAAACTGATGAGGAATAAACACCCTATCTACCCTTGGAGGAAGTCCTCCCTTCTATTCTTCCTCCTCGCGTTCGCGTTGCTGTCAATCACGGCTAACGCGCAACAAAGCGAGACGATGGTTGCTGACCCAGGCGCCACCGAAGCACTTGCGCTCCCATCACCCACACCGGCTTGCAATCGCACCATCAAAGCCGACGTGGTCGCATTGGACCAGGTCATCATGTTCAACCGTATGGGAACAGTTAATCCCAACGGAATGATCTACGCACTCAGACAGGACGTCGTCGCAATCGACTCCGCTAAGGGAATCGTCGCCGGCAACGTTCGTTTACGCTCAGACAAACGACCACGACCGATCGTGTTACGCATGAACAGCGGCGATTGTCTGCGCATCACCTTTACTAACCTTCTTTCTCCGACACCGCTGAGTGATCAACCTGCAACTCGTTCGGCAGGCATTCACGTGATCGGGATGGAGCTTGTCGGCAGTATCGCTTCGGACGGTTCAAACGTGGGTACCAACGTACCCAGTTTGGTTTCCCCCGGAGGCTCAACTGTCTACACCTTCTACGGTACCCGAGAAGGAAACAACTTGATGTACAGCTCGGCGGCCACCACCGGCGGCGAAGGCGACGGCGGAACACTTGCCGAGGGTCTATTCGGCAGTGTGAACGTTGAACGCCAGGGCGCTGAGTGGTATCGCTCACAGGTAACCGCAGCGGATTTGAACCTCGCGAAAACAGGAACAACGCCGGGCGGTCAACCAATCATTAATTACGACGCTGTCTATCCGGTGGGACACCCGCGCGCGGGTCAGCCGATTCTGAAGATGCTCAATGTCGATACGATTGTGAACACCGACTTGAACGCCATCATTACCGGCCCGAACAAAGGACGTTTTCCAACCGGTACCTATCGCGCCAACGCAACCAACCCGGATCGCGACAAGCCGTTCCGCGAGTTCACCGTGGTCTATCACGATGAAGTCCGTGACGTGCAGGCGTTTCCGCAGTTTGAAGATCCGGTTCTCAGCCACACGCTCCACAGCGTGCAGGACAAATTTGCGATCAACTACGGCATCGCCGGAATTGGCGCAGAGATATTGGCGAACCGGCTCGGTGTTGGACCGATGTTCAATTGCACTGAATGCAAGTATGAAGAGTTCTTCCTGTCATCGTGGGCCATAGGCGACCCCGCACAAATCGTGGACAAACCGGCCAACACGACTGACGCGACAGGCAAATTGATCACAGGTCGTAAGGCGACCAAGGTCTTGTATCCTGATGATCCTTCCAACGTGCATCACAGCTATATCGGTGATCCCGTGAAGATGCGTGTCGTTCATGCGGGACCGAAAGAGCATCACATTCACCACTTGCACGCGCATCAGTGGCTGCAAACACCCGACGACGACAACTCGACTTATCTTGATAGTCAGGCAGTCGGACCGGGTTTCGCATTCACCACTGAAATTTCGCACGGCGGCAGCGGCAACCGAAATCAGACCGTCGGCGATTCAATCTTCCACTGTCACTTCTATCCGCACTTCGCACAGGGCATGTGGGAATTGTGGCGCTCGCACGATGTTTTCGAAGCTGGCACGGTATTGGACGCCAACGGTATTCCCGTTGCCGGTTCACGTGCGTTGCCCGATGGTGAAATCACCGCCGGGACACCAACGCCCGCGATTGTTCCGCTGCCAACATTGGCGATGGCGCCGATGCCGACTGCAACTGTACAGGGTTATCCCTTTTTCAGTCCGGCAGTGGCAGGTCATCGTCCGCCACATCCACCGCTCGACACGATCGATGATGGCGGCTTGCCGCGACATATCATCACTGGCGGTACTTTCACCCACGTTGAAAATCGTCTTGACTTCAGCAAGGAGCTGGTCACCGCAGTTGCTCAGAGCATTGCCGAGACCGGTACCGCTTCTGAAATCGCGGCGATGCAGTATCACGAAATGCATCTGCACCCGAGCTACAAGCCTGACGGAACGGCAGCAAACTTCGTAACCAACGGTCTGCCGCGTAAACCGGGAGCTCCCTTTGCCGATCCCTGCATGGACGACAACGGAAATCCCGCGGGCGTTGCACGCACGTACAAGGCAGCTGCATTTCAATTTGATCTGAAACTCAACAAAGCCGGCTGGCACTTCCCGCAGTCGCGCATTCTCTCGTTGTGGGCCGACGTGGCGGCAACAAAGGCTGGTACTAAACCACCGGAGCCATTGTTCTTCCGCGCGAACACGAACGACTGCATTACCTTCTATCACACGAATCTCGTGCCTGGTAATTACGAGCAGGACGACTTTCAGGTGCGGACTCCGACCGACATTGTCGGTCAGCATATTCACCTCGTGAAGTTTGACGTTACTTCGTCTGACGGAGCGGGAAATGGTTTCAACTACGAAGACGGCACCTTCAGTCCGGATGAAGTACGAGAGCGGATCAGGGCCATTCGCAAACAGAATGGTTGCACCGGTCTCGAGTCCGGCGACGTGCGCGACGGCACTTTCACGTGTCCGAAACCGAAAGCGCATCCGTACTTCGGCACTCTCGGCGCGCAGACCACTGTGCAGCGCTGGTACGCGGATAACACGCTTAACAATAACGGTGTGGACCGCACGCTGCGCACTGTCTTCACGCACGATCACTTTGGACCATCAACACACCAGCAGGCTGGTCTCTATGCCGGTCTCGTTATCGAACCGCAAGGCTCTGTCTGGAAGAATCCGGAGACGGGCGTCACTATGGGAACCCGCGCTGTTGACGGTGGACCAACCAGTTGGCAGGCAAACATTATCGAAACGAATGCGGCCAACAGTCACCGCGAGTTTCTATTTGAATTCGCGGACTTCCAACTCGCTTACCAGGCCGGCGCCGGCATCGACGTCAATGGGAAACCAATCGCCGATCCGCAACGCGTAATCAATCCGCCAATCACCGACGAGGTCGGCTTGCCGTTCATTGTTGAGAATGGCCTGGTTTGTCCCGGTGGCGTTCCGGCACCGTGTCCCGAAGCAATCTCGGCGGCTGACGTCGGAACATTCAGTGTTAACTACCGCAACGAGCCGGTGCCTTTACGCGTCCGCGATCCAAACACCAACACACAGGCGAGCGGCGCAGCCGGTGACTTGTCCAAAGTCTACAAATCAAACATCACGCGTGCTGACCCGCAGTTCAACGTGCAGCCTACGTTTTATCCGGCGTTGACTCAGGGTGTGCAGCCTGGTGATCCGTTCACGCCGCTACTGCGAGCTTACGAAAACGACAAGATTCAGATTCGTATCCTCGTGGGAGCGCACGAAGAAACACACAACATGACTATCAATGGTCACAAGTGGCTCCATCAACCTGGCACGCCACAGGATCCCTTGGCAGTCAACAACTCCGGCTACCGCAATTCGCAAATAGCCGGTATCTCTGAACACTTTGAAATGTTGACTGGTAAAGAATCGATCATGGGCGGTCGTCCATTCATCGATTATCTCTATCAGAACGATGCTTCAGTTGACGGACAGTGGAATGGAATCTGGGGATTACTCAGAATCTACAACGGTCGAAATGGACTGAAGACCGACCTCGCAGCATTGCCTAACAACCTGGAAGGCGCTGCTCCGTTGTCGACCAACGACAGTTCATTCCCGACCGACAGCACGTTCCCAACTGGCGTCACGGATTACAAAGACACAACAGACGCTTCCGTTTCGGGAGACACGTTTACGACGACAGACACGACGTACATGTCGCCTGACATGCAGGCCGATATGCAAGCGCAATCGTTCGCCGGAGAGAGTATCGGAACGAAGACGGTTGTGATGTCAAATCCGAGCGACTTCGCCACCGGTAAGAGCGTTGCGACCGGTGTCTGTCCGGGAACTGCTCCGAAACGAACGATTAACGTCACGGCTGTGAGTGCCGCAGCATTACCAGGCGGAAAACTCATCTACAACAGCCGCGCCGGTATGGGCGGTGGGCTGAATGATCCGACTGCGATCATGTACTTCCGCAGTGAGGACATCGATGCGTATGGCAAGGTGAAGGCAGGGGTTCCGATTGAGCCACTCGTCGTCCGTGCAAAGGCCGGCGAATGTATCAACTTCAATCTCTACAACAAACTTCCATCAGTGCTGGCGGATCTGGACGGCTTCAACACGATGCCGAACATCCTCCATCACTTCAACGCCAACCAGGTGAAACCTTCAAATCAGGTTGGTCTGCATCCGCAGCTGCTCGCTTACAACGTGGTGAACAGCGACGGTAAGAACGTCGGATTCAATCCGAACCAGACAGTTGGACCAGCCGGTGTCGCACGCTACCGGTGGTACGCCGGTGACGTCGTCATCAATGGCAACCAACGTATTGCTACTCCGATTGAATTTGGCGCGACCAATTTGATCTCATCCGATCCGATCAAGCACAGCAACAAGGGTGCGATCGGCTCGCTAATCGTTGAACCGGAGGGATCGAGCTGGATTGAAGACACAACTTCACGAGCACAGGCCACAGTCACAAAGTCTGACGGCACGTCGTTCCGTGAGTTTGTCGTTCAAATGCAGACCGATATCAACATGCGCTATGCCGACGGTAGCCCAGTGCCAAACCTTGCTGGTCCAGACGGCGCGGAAGACGCTGAAGACTCTGCTCAGAAAGCGATCAACTACCGCACTGAACCACTGTGGAAACGCATGGGATACGCGCCGGAAACTCCATTCGAAGACACACGCAACTTCGACTTCACCAACGTGCTGACCAACGCACTGGTTGGTGGCGATCCGCAAACGCCGGTATTCACGGCGCGTGCTGGTCAGGAAGTCAGGTTCCGGATCCTGAATTCGAACGGACACATGCGCAACAACGTGTTCAACCTGCACGGTCATTTCTGGCAGGAAGAACCTTACACCAACAACTCAAAATCGATTGGCAACAATCCGTTATCAGAGTTCAAAGGTGCGGTGTATGGCATCGGACCGTCCTCGCACTATGAAGTGATTCCGGTGAATGGTGCCGGTGGCGCCCGAAGAGTGGCGGGCGACTACCTGTATCGAACGCAGGAGTCATTTCAGTTCGATGGCGGTATCTGGGGCATCTTCCGGGTAACACCGTAATGCCAGACCGCGGTTGGTTCCAACCGCAAGACGGGCGCAGCCTGTTGGGGGACAGGCTGCACTCGACCTTGAATTCCTCTGTGTAACCTCTGTGTTCTCTGTGCCTCTGTGGTTATGGAGTCGTTGTGTCGGACCACCACAGAGACACAGAGAACACTGAGGGTGCACAGAGAAGAATTCAAGTTAGGACATGCAAATTTCTTAGGAGATAGAGAGATGAACGCACTCATGATTCGACGTTTACCTTTTTACATCACAATCTTCTTACTCCTTTTTTCAAGTGCCGCCGCCTCGTTCGCCCAGCAACCCGCGCAACCACAGAAAATTGTGGAGCAGGGAATAGCGATCGAGTTCGCTGCAGATCCACAGACGTCCGGTGCGAAACTAAGGGCCGGCGAGGACGTCAACATCAAATTCAAAGTCACTGACACGAATACCGGAACACCGGTCAAAGGTCTCGCCCTCTCTGCATGGCTCAGCCTGCGCGAGGGAGAAAAGGTGGCAGACGCAACGCAGTGTCACGCGAAGATTCAGTCGTATCTGACCGGCAGCATGCGTGCCCGCCCCGATGTCGATCTCAATTCCTATTACATCCTCGCGTTGAACAAGAGTCCTGACATCTCTGTCATCGACCCGCTGCTTGGCTTTGGCGGCAGCAAGCTTTTGACGCTGGTGATGATGAAGAGCCCTGGAGAAGACTGGGTGCTCACCAAAGATCGCGAGCAGCTCTTCGTTACCTTGCCGCTCGTGAATCAGATTGCAGTTATTGATACGCGCAGCTGGAAAGTCGCAAGCTACATCGACACCGGAATTAAGCCGACCAGCATCGCACTACAATCCGATCAAAAGTATTTGTGGATCGGTAACGACGGCGAAAACGGCAAGGAGAGCGGCGTCACCGTGATCGACACCGGCTCATTGAAAGTCGCAGCACAGATCGCGACTGGCACGGGACGACACGAAATAGTCGTCAGCAGCGACAATCAGTTTGCCTTCATTTCGAATCGCGAAGGCGGAACCGTGTCGGTGATCGACGTTGCCAAACTGGCGAAAGTTAAGGATATCAAGGTTGGTCCAAATCTTGTTTCGCTTGCGTCGTCTGAATTAAGCAAGGCGATTTACGCGGTTAGCGAAACGGATGGATCGGTTGCAGTAATCGATACTAAAGGCGAAGTTCTGACGCGGATCAAAACGACTCCTGGCTCGCGCTCGATTCGTTTCGCGCCCGGCGGTCGATATGGATTTGTGGTTAACACCACGGGAAACACTGTCAACATATTCGATACGGCTTCAAATCGTCTGTTGCACGAAGTCAAAGTCGGCAAAGCTCCGGATCAGGTGATCTTTAGCGACACGTTTGCTTTCGTCAGATCGCTGGAAATCGAAACTGTCGCCATGATTCGTCTCTCGACGATCGCAAACGAGATCGATGTTACTGATTTTCCTGGCGGTCAGGGTATTCCTGCCGAAGGTTCCGCGCCCGTGCGGGCGAATGCGCTCGTGCCGGCGCCCGAAGGAAACGCTGTCATCGTAGCCAATCCGGTTGATAGAGTTCTCTATTACTACTCCGAAGGCATGGCGGCTCCGATGGGCAACTTCCAGAACTATCGCCGCGAGCCACTCGCAGTCGCGATTGTGGATCGAAGCCTGCAGGAAACGACGCCTGGTGTTTACCAAACTACCGTGAAACTACCCGCGAGCGGTCATTACGACGTTGCGTTTCTGACAGACTCGCCGTCCATTTTTCACTGTTTCGAAACTACTGCCGAAACGAACCCGCTGCTCAAGGAAGACCGAGCAGTTGCGTTGCGCATCGAGCACACGAACAAAGAACGAGAATTGTCGGTGGGCCAGAATTTCTCGCTGCGTTTCAAACTCATTGAAACGAAGACGAACAAAACCAAGGTCGACTTAAAAGACGTGCGTGTGCTGACGTTTCTGGCGCCGGGCACCTGGCAGCGACGCGATATCGCAAAGCCGCTCGGTGATGGAAACTACGAAGTGAATCTCAACGTGCCGGAGTCTGGTGTCTACATGGTGTTTGTTGAATCAACTTCGATGGGCGTGCGCTACAGAGATCTGCCATACCTGACGCTGCATGCGGAGGAGAAGAGCAAATGAAGAAATATTTTATTCTCCTGATTGTGTTGACATTGTTTGCGGTCAATTGCGTCAACATAATGACCGCCCAGGCTACCTCGCCAGCTTCACAAGAGACTGCGGCGAAGGCGGTCTACACCTGCCCGATGCATCCCGAGGTGAAGTCGAAAAAGCGTGGGAAGTGTCCAAAGTGCAAGATGGATCTGGTGCGGCAAACTGCTGTTGCGTCCGACGAGATGTCACAACCGGCAGTTGAGTCCGTTAACATCGCTTCCGCCGGTAGCAAGACGTTGAACATTCCGGACGTTGAAGTGTTGGACCAGGATGGGAACGTTCGTCATTTTTATTCCGACCTTATCAAAGGCAAGACCGTTGCGATCAATTTCATCTTTACCAACTGCACGACGATTTGCCCACCGCTTGGAGCGACCTTTGCTCGCGTGCAACGTGAGCTGGGAGATAAAGATGTGCGCTTTATCTCGGTCAGCGTGGATCCATTGACTGACACGCCTGAGCGTTTGAAAGCCTGGGGTGCAAAGTTCAAAGCGGGCGCCGGCTGGACCTTCGTTACCGGCAACAAGCAGGAGATCGATCAGTTGTTGCGTGCTCTCGGCGCATCAGCAGCACGCCGCGAGGATCACACGCCTTCAGTTGTCGTCGGTAACGATGCGAAAGGTGTATGGACACGCTCGTACGGTTTGGCTAAGACAACCCAGATGGTTAGTTTGATCGAAAACGTCATCGCCGGAAAAGTTGATGAGTCGATCGCGAAGGAGTCTACGCAGCCATGAAACCGAGATCATTCAGTGACAGGATTTTCAGGATTAAAAAGATTTACAGGATGAATCATGTGAATCCTGTGCAATCCTGCAAATTCTGTCTAATCAACCTTCGAAATGTATTTTGTCTAATTATCCTCTTGCTCTCGGCTTCATTTGTTGCCGCACAGCAACCGTCGCCATCAGCAGCCGCGAAATATTTCTCTGACGTGGAACTCATCAATCAGGACGGTCAGAAGGTGCGCTTTTACTCTGACGTGCTGAAAGACAAAGTCGTGATCATCAACGCATTCTTCAGCACCTGCACGAGTGTTTGTCCACCAATGAACCGCAATCTCGAGAAAGTGCAGGAGGCGCTCGGCGATCGACTCGGAAAAGACGCGTTTCTTGTGTCGATCACAGTCGATCCCGAAACCGACACACCACCACGACTCAAGGAATACAGTCGCAGGTTTCACGCTCGACCCGGCTGGATGTTTCTAACCGGCAAGAAAGAGAACGTTGATTGGGCACTTTACAAACTCGGGCAGTACGTCGAGACGAAAGGTGACCACAGCACGATCATAATCATCGGGAACGAACCGAAAGGACTATGGAAGAAAGCGCTTGGTCTCGCGAAATCTGAAGAACTGGTCCGGATAGTCGAGGACGTAATCAATGATAAGTAGTTGCATTCAGCCGATTCGTTTGTTCCTGTTGTGCCTTTTTGTGGTCCTTTTACTGCTGGGCCATGCGCGGGCACAATCACAGGTTCGTCCTTTAACAGCGGACGAGAAACGTGGCAAGGCATTGTATCTTCGTGGCGAAAGCTCGTCCGGACAGGAGATCACGGCGGTGCTGAATGACCTCGATGTGCCTGCATCCACTCTTACTTGCGCCGGTTGTCATGGTGCACGAGGCGAGGGAAGGACCGAAGGTGGTGTGACAGCAGGAAATCTTGTCTGGTCCAATCTAAACAAGTCTTACGGGCACACTCACGACATCGGCCGCAAACACAATGCCTTTACTGAAGCCTCGTTTGTGCGTGCGTTGACCGGCGGCGTCGATCCCGCCGGAAACAAACTCGCCGTAGCGATGCCGGCCTATCGAATGCCGCAACAGGACATGGCGGATCTGATCGCGTATCTCAAACGGATTGACACCGATCTTGATCCCGGTATCTCTGACGACAAGATCGTGATCGGCACGCTTTTGCCTGAGAAGAATGCGCTGACTGGATTGGCCCAATCGATGGAAGATGTACTGCGTGCGTACTTTGCAGAGGTTAACGCTCGTGGGGGAATCTTCAACCGCAAAGTAGAGCTCCATGTACTGAACGGAAGTGCCGGTGCAACGGTCGCCAACATGAGACAGTTGATCGACGACAGCCAGGTGTTTGCGATTGTCAGTGGTTTAACTGCCGGAGCTGAGAGTGAGGTCGCAACGTTGAGTCGCGAGCGGGAAGTGCCGTTCATTGGGCCATCGACGCTGCTTCCGGACAGAGCGTCGCCGCTCAATCGTTACATTTTCTATTTGCTGCCGGGTTTAAAGGAGCAGGCTCAAAGTCTGGTGAATTTTGCGGCGAAGAAGAGCGACTTGCAAAAGGCACAGGTGGCAATCATTTCGCCTGATTCCGAGTTCAGCAAAGGGATTGCGGCGTCTATTGGAGAGCAGGAGAAGAAACTCGGTTGGAGCTCGACAAGGAATGTTTATTACCCGCACGACGCATTCAAGGCGAAAGAGTGCGTTACCGAACTGAAAGCAAAAGGTATCGACACAATCTTCATGCTCGGCTCCGCCAATGAAGCGGACGCATTTTTCAAAGAGGCAGGCGCGGAAGGATGGAGCCCGACGGTTTATCTTCTTGGCACGCTGGTTGGAAAAAGCGCACCCGAGTTGGTGCCTGCTGAAATGAAGGATCGTGTGTTCTTCGCGTTTCCGACTGTCCCTGGAGATGTTTCTGAGGCAGGTGCAGCGGAGTATAGTGGTTTACTGCAGCGAAACAAGCTGAGCTCTGCACACGCTGCGGCCCAGGCCTCGGCGATCGCCGCCGCAAAAATATTAGTTTATTCGCTAGAGCGATGCGGGAAGGATCTTACTCGCGAGCAATTGGTTACCACGCTTGAAGGGCTTTATGAATTCGACACCGGATTGATGCCAAAGATCACCTTTGGACCAAATCGGCGCATTGGTGCGCTCGGTGCGTACGTGGTGACGATCGATCCTGAGAAGAAATTGTTTCCGGCGAGTGTTGAGTGGGTGCCGGCTGAATGAGCCACGGATTGACACGGATCGACACGGATAAAAGCCTTTTCTGATCTGTGTAATCCGTGTTAATCAGTGGCTACACGTCAGTGAAACACTATCCCGACACCAATCCGGAAATTGTGTTGCGTGCTATCAAACAATCTCGTTGGGTTGTAGTCGAACTGAATCACTCTCACATCAACTCGATCGCTGGCACGAATATCGAGACCGCCGCCAAACGCTCCACCAAAGCCAGTTTCAGTCTCGGTGAAATCCGCGCAAGGGCTCGGAACAATTGCGATACAAGCGATCTGATTAAACCTAACGCGATTGCGACCGTGTGCGGCGCCGACAAGCGCGTGAGCAAACGGCTTGAATGTTGATTCTGAAGCGTTGTCTTTGAGCTGAACACCGCCAAGGAAATTAAAGAGACGCGAGTCGACGTCGATACTCGCACCAGAAACACTACCGAACGGAATAGTCTGGTTTTTGAAGTGTCCAGAAAAATCAAACTTCAATCCGAAATATCGCGAGAGATTTCCGGTGGCTGAGGCCTCAAACCCGTTAAAGCCCTCGCGTTCGTCGACGATATCGTTCAGTGCAGGATCGTCGTCGCCGATGCCGGTATCGACGCGGTTGTGCGAATACCCGCCAAAGAATTCGAATTTTTTGTAATCACTCGATTGCGCGGCGGCGATTGAGACGCAAGCAACGAGGGTAATCACGATTAGCATTGTCCTAAACACGGTAATCCTCCTGATTGAATGATTGGGACGTGGGAGAGTGAAGTACACCTGCTCAGAGGTGATTTTGTTCCCTTAGGTTGCCACAAAGAGGCACAAGAAAGCACAGTTGATTAGTTCAGATTTTTGCGTCTTTTGGTGGGTTATTATTGCGGAGCTCCAAGGAACGACGCTAGTCGAAGTAGATCGGCGAAGACACCCGCAGCGGTCACTTCCGGACCAGCGCCTGGACCGCGGACGATCATTGGTTGAGTGTTGTAGCGTGCAGTTTGAAAACTCACGATGTTGTCGCTGCCCTTCAGGCTTGCGAATGGATGCTCTTGTGAATAGGTTCGCAGTCCGGCCGACATACTGCCATCACTATTAATGACGCCCACGTATCGCAACACCTGATCTTTCGCGCGCGCTGATTCGAGCCGATCGGCGATCGCAGTATCGTGTTTGCCGAGTGTGTCCAGATATTCTTCCAAACTGGCAGAACGTAGATCTTCCGGCACCATACTCTCCACTTCGACGGCTTCGATCTCAACCTGAAGTCCCATCTCGCGTCCGAGAATGATCAGTTTGCGGGCCACGTCGACACCAGACAGGTCCAGGCGTGGATCGGGCTCTGTGAGTCCCAGCCCGTGAGCTTCACGGACGATCTCGGAGAAAGTACGTGAGCCATCGAACGAATTCAGGATGTAGGAGAGTGTGCCGGACAGCACACCCTCGATCTTGATGATTTGATCTCCTGTTTCGATTAGATCACGAAGCGTATGAATGATTGGCAGACCAGCGCCCACGTTTGTTTCGTAAAGAAAATAGCGCTGATGCTTTCGTGCTGCTTCGCGCAAGCTACGATAAGAAGCAAGCGGGCCCGCGTTGCTCTGTTTGTTAGGTGTGATGATGTTGATTCCGCGCGACACCCAGCTCTCATAGTGCTTTGTTAAGTCGGCGCTGGCCGTTGCGTCGATAATCACTGCATGAGGCAGGTGATCGGCGTGTACGTGATTGACAAACTGTTCGAGGTTCGCTTCGACAGCGCTGTTGCTTAACTCGTCGCGCCAACCTTCGAGAAGAAGCTGACCTTCGTGAAGAATCATCTTCCGGCTATTCATAATGCCGCGCACTCTGAGATCGATGCCGCGTCTGGTGCGCAGCTCCTGAATGCGAGTAGTAAGCTGGTCCAGAAATGTTCCGCCAATCAGTCCCGTGCCGATCACGCCGATGGAAAGAGTTTGACTCGAGAGATAAAAGGCCGAGTGCAAAGCTCGCAACGCCTTGGTTGCTTCGTGCTGTTCGATGACGGCGGAGATGTTACGTTCAGACGAACCTTGCGCAATCGCCCTCACGTTGACACCCGCCTTGCCGAGCGCACTGAAGAACTGACCGGCCATGCCGAGTCGTTCAATCATGCCCTCACCGACCATCGCTACAATGCAGCAACTCTCTCGCAAATCGACGGTCTGAATTTCTCCTCGCTGCAGCTCCGCAAAAAATGTTTGCTCGATCGTTTTCTTTGCGAGTTCAGCGTGGCCTTGCGGAACAGCGAAGCAGATCGAGTGTTCCGAGCTTGCCTGTGAGATCATCACGATCGAAACACCCACAGCACGCAGCGCGCCGAAGAGTTTGTGGGCCACACCCGGCACACCAATCATTCCCGTGCCTTCGACGTTTATTAGAGCCATGTCTTCGACGGCCGCAAACCCCTTGATTGGCTGGTCAGATCGGGATGAGGCTGAGATTCTGGTGCCGGGAGCTTCCGGCTTGAAACTGTTTTTGATCCAAACGGTAATGTTATTTGCGATTGCCGGCGCCATCGTGTTCGGATGGATGACTTTAGCGCCGAAGTAGGCGAGTTCTGCGGCTTCCTGGTAGGAGAGCTCAGGGATCACAATCGCGTCCGGCACACGACGAGGATCAGCACTGAATACTCCATCAACATCGGTCCAGATAATCACCGAATCAGCGCCGAGCAGCGCGGCAAAGATCGAGGCTGAGAGGTCGCTCCCATTTCGTTTCAACGTTGTCGACGATCCATCGTGTGTGGCGGCGACGTATCCGGTGATTACTACGAAGTCCGTATCAGCACGATCCGCAGCCCACGCGTCTGTTTTCTCGTGCGAGAGCTGCCAGTCGATTGCGACTGTGTTGCTGTCAGGCTCGACGATGAGAACCTTTCGTGCATCAAGCCAACTCGACGAATGACCGCGTGCTTCGAGATATGCGTGCAGCAGTTGCGCTGACCACAACTCTCCATGGCCGGCGACGAATTCCACGATCCGTTCCGAGGGAAGACGCGTGATCCAAACACCTCGCAATACTTCTTCGATTGCTTTGAAATCGGAGACGATTGTTTCACGAAGCGCGGCGGTTTGCGCAGTCGTGAGTGAGAGTTGGTCGATAGTCTCCAGATGTCGGGTCTCAAGCTCCTGCAACTTATTTAAATAAGAGTCATCACGACTGGCGGCGAGTCCCACCGATTGAATGAGGCCATTCGTCACGCCGCTCATCGCGGAAACGACGACCGCAACGCGTTCATCTGCGGCGTGCGAAAGCACAATCTCTGCGGCGACGCGATATCGCTCCGCGTTCGCCACACTCGTGCCACCGAATTTGTGAGCAATCCATTTGCGTTTCATATGAAGTGGACAGGATTAACGAGATTTTCAAGATTTACAAGATAAAAATTCTGTTAATCTTGTAAATCTTGTAAATCCTGTGAAACCGAGGTTCTGTTGTGAAGGTTGTCAAGGCTCTATTTCTTGTCATTACTCTTCTAAGCACAACTGCTGTCATCCTTGCCGCGGACCTGGTCCAAACGGCTAACGGTACTGTTGAAGGCCGCGGTGTTCAGCCGACCGGTGTTCGCATCTTTAGAGGTATTCCGTTCGCGCAACCGCCGACAGGTGAGTTGCGTTGGCGGGAACCGCAGCCTGTAAAAAACTGGAAGGGTGTGAGAAAAGCACTCGACTTTGGTCCGCGGTGTATGCAGGCGCCGATCTTCAGCGACATGGTGTTCAGGTCGAATGGAGTCAGTGAAGACTGTCTGTATCTCAATGTTTGGACGCCTGCGAAATCGAGTCGCGAGCGACTGCCAGTGCTCGTTTACTTCTACGGCGGTGGCTTTGTTGCCGGCGACGGATCGGAGCCTCGCTACGACGGCGAGAGCATGGCAGCAAAGGGCATAGTGGTGGTGACACTCAGTTACCGGCTGGGAGTGTTTGGATTCATGGCCCATCCAGAGTTAACAAAGGAGTCGACTCATAAAGCATCCGGCAACTATGGATTGTTGGACCAGAACGCTGCGCTCCGGTGGGTGCAGCGAAACATCGCGAACTTTGGCGGCGATCCGAAACACGTGACGATTGCCGGCGAGTCTGCCGGATCGATGTCAGTCAGCGCGCACGTCGTCTCGCCACTATCGAAGAGTCTGATCGCCGGTGCGATTGGCGAGAGCGGTGCAATGTTAGGCGCCCTTTCCGCGGCGCCTTTTGCAAAAGCAGAAGAAGGGGGAAGCAAGTTTGCGGAGAGTCTCGGCGCACAATCGATTGCGGCGCTGCGAGCCATTCCGTCGCAGCAGATTCTGGACGCCGCGAGTAAAGGTGGTTGGTCCAGTGTCGGGCGTTTCCCGCTGACAGTGGATGGATACTTTCTCAACGCTGATCCGGCGACGACTTATGCGACTGGAAAACAAACACATGTGCCGTTGCTGGTTGGCTGGAACTCTGAAGAGTCTGGTTGGAACGCTGTCTTAGGCCGCGAGCAGCCAACGTTCGAAAACTACAAAAAGGTTTTGGCGAAGCTCTATCCGGATCGAGATGATGAGGTACTGAAACTCTATCCTGCAGCGACGAATGAGGAGGTTATCCAGGCGGCCACTGATCTAGCGAGTGATCGCTTCATGGGCCATAGCACCTGGAAGTGGGCCGATCTGCATGCGAAGACAAGTGGTACGGCGGTATATCGCTACTTCTACACGCGCCCACGGCCGCCGATGCGCACGCAGAACACGCCGCCCGCGCGTGGTGCGTCTCACTCGGCGGAGATTGAGTATGCGATGGGTAATCTCAAGTTGATGAACGAGGTTTACCCGTGGACTGAGGATGACTACAAGGTATCGAATGTGATGCAAGGGTATTTTGCAAACTTCATCAAGAAGGGCGATCCGAATGGCCCCGGGTTGCCGCAGTGGCCGGCTATCAGCCGCGGGCGAGTAATGAGATTGGACGTCGAACCGCGTGCGGTAATGGATAACACGCGTGCGCGATATTTATTTCTCGATCAACTCACTTCGCGATAAAGTGCTATTTCGATTTCGAAACGCCGAAGGCGTTCGCTAATTTCAGCCCTGGGGATCAAACCAAAAAAAGAATAAAAACCCTGAAAGGTTCCTCTCAATTCGAACCCTTTCAGGGTTAGATTGCCTTTTAATTTATAATCCCAGGGTTCTCGCTCGAACCCTGGGCTGAAATTAGCGAACACCTTCGGCGTTTTGTAAATTAGCATCTTCAATCTCTCACCCCTTGAGTTTTTTCATTGACTTAATTTCCTCCAGCGTGGTATTAGTTCGCGCCACGAATTAAATACCGTTATCCGTCAGTAACGGAAAGCTCCTTCATCGTGCGAAGAATCGATCTGTCCAACTTTCAGGTCGCGACGAGCGAGACCGCGCGAGACATCAACCGGCGTATCGTTCTAAACCTGATTAGAACGCATCAGCCGATCTCTCGGGCAGATCTGGCGCGCCATTCAGGCCTCCAACGTAGCACCGTCTCCGTAATCGCCGAGCAATTAATTAAAGAACGATGGATCACTGAAGGCGCAAATGGTCATACTGCGAGAGGCCGGCGGCCCACGTTCCTGCACCTGAACAAAGAACGTGTTGGCATCATCGGTATCAATGTGCGCCCGATCACGACGACCCTGGCGCTCGCCGATCTCGACGCTAATTTCCTGGCACAGGATTCACTGGCAACACCCACAGATCCAAAGCAATTCATCGCTGAACTCCTTCCGCGTGTGCGCAAGCTCATGCAGGCGCGGCCGGAACTTACCTGCGAAGGTATCGGCGTGAGTCTGCCTGGCCGCGTCGATCTCCAGACCAAGAAGCTGGTTTTTGCGCCAAACCTCGGCTGGAAAGATTTCGATCTAAAGACGCCACTCGAAAAAGCAACACAGCTGCCCGTAGAGCTGGAAAATGCCGCAAATTCCTGTGCACTTTCGGAAATTTGCTTTGGCCGGCGAGCTGAAGGCCTGCGCAATCTGGTGGTCGTCACTGTCTCTGAAGGAATCGGTTGCGGCCTGATACTCAATCACCAGTTGGTCCAGGGTTCTACGGGTACAGCCGGCGAATTTGGCCACGCGGCAATTGTTCAGGATGGGCTCGAGTGCAGTTGTGGAAACCGCGGTTGCTGGGAGATGTATGCGTCCAACTCAGCCGCAATTCGCAATTACACCAACGCTGTTGCCCCGGCGCGCCGCAGCAGACGACAGTCTGAGACAGCGGAAACAACAATCACGTTTGATCATCTTCTGCGACTCGCCGATCAGGGCGACGCAAAAGCAGTAGCGGCTTTGGATGAGATGGCAAAGTACCTGGGGCGCGGGATCGCTCCGCTGGTTGCCGGACTCGCGCCTGACATGATCGTCATCGTCGGTGAAGTCACGCGCGCCTGGCATCAAGTTGGACCAGTCATTAAGGAAACAGTTAGACAGCATACTTTCACGCGTGCAGAAACCCAGGTCGTGCCAAGCGATCCAATAACGCAGCCACGTTTACGCGGCACAATCGCACTCGTTTTACTGAAACACTTCGGCGCTCCGGCGATCGTCTGAGCGCCTTTCTGTTGCCTATTTTGTTGTGGACCCGAACTAAATGGCTTAAACGCCCATCTTCATCAAAGGAGATACGTCAATGTTTACCTTTGCGAGACCACTCACTGCCAAGTTGCGGCGGCTTCTGTTCTTGACTGTACTCAGCGTCTTCCTGGTCGCTGCCATACCAGCGCTAACGGCGGCGCAAGTCCTTTATGGCTCTCTCGTTGGAAACGTTACCGATCCGAATGGAGCTGCCGTTTCAGGTGCGAAGGTCGAAGTAACCAATCTGGCCACTGGAGGCGTGTCCAGTGTTACGTCGGATGATCGTGGCGTTTACTCGTTAAACGATCTTCAAGTCGGCATCTATAAAGTGACCATTTCCAGGGCGTCATTCAAAACGACGATCAGGGAAGACGTCCGGATCGAAGCGAATAAAACTTATCGTTTCGACGCCGCTCTGGAGGTCGGTGGAGTAGAAGAAACTGTGGTGGTCACCGCCACTGAGGAAGCGACTCTACAGACCGATCGTGGTGACGTGAACGTCACGCAGTCAGAGAGGCAGGTTAATAACCTCCCGCTTTTCGGCAGCATCGGTCGAAACTACCAGAGCTTAATTTATCTGATTCCGGGCACCACGCGAGGCACCGGAGGCTTTTTCATCAACGGCTCTGGCACTGAGGATAACTCCGCCGCCGGCAACCCGCAGCGGTCCATGTCGTTCAATGTCAACGGCGTATCGCGTTTGCAGAACAACACGAAGATTGATGGCTCGAGCGTCATTTACCCATGGTTGCCGGGTAACACGGTCTACGTGCCACCGGCCGAAGCCATCCAGGAAGTGAATATCGTTACCAATGCCTTCGACGCCGAGCAGGGACTCGCGGGTGGCGCGGCAATCAACGTGAGCATTAAGACAGGTGGCAATGATTTCCACGGCGTCGGCTGGGGTTATGACACCAACAGCCGGTTCAGGTCCCGGACTTTCTTCCAGCCCGTGAACCAGCCCAAGAATCCGAAGAACATTCTCGCGCAATTCGGCTATGCGTTCAGTGGGCCTATTATCCTCCCGCACTTCGGCGAGGGTGGCCCGAAGATCTGGAGCGGTAAGAATAAGCTCTTTTTCTTCACCGACCTGGAACGCACAACCCAACGTAACGCCGCGGGCGGCACGTTCAGTGTCCCGCAGGCAAACCTGCGTCCTGATGCGAATGGCAACGTGAACTTCACCGGCACTGGCGTCACATTGTACGACCCATTGTCGAACCCTGACCCAAGGTTGCGCACGCCCTTCCCCAACAACACCATTCCGGCAAACCGCATTGACATCGCGGCACTAGAAATCTTGAAGCGGCTACCACTCCCAAATGTACCCGGCATCCAAAATAATTTTGCGGCAACGGGCATAGGTTCGTTTAACCGCACCAACATTGACAACAAGGTCAACTACGTTTCTGACAACCTCAATCTCTGGGGACGCTATAGCCGTTCACCTACGATCATCATTGACCCACCCATATTCGGAGAAATAAGCGGTCCTGCTTTAAATGGCGGGCAATTGGGAACGGCCCCCGGGCTGATCAATGTGTTCGGTCTGGGTGCAAGCTACACGTTCACCCCCACAATCGTTTTGGATGGAAATGTTGGTTACACCAGACAGAGATTAGGGGCTGAAGGTTTCGATCTCGTCTCTAACTTCGGCTTAGACGTCCTGCAGATCCCGGGTACCAATGGCCCTGATCGGCTTCAAGGCGGCGTCCCCGCGTTTCAGATTGGCGCTGGATGGACCAATATCGGCAACGACAACACTGGGAACCCGTTTATATTCCGCGATAATCAGTATGTGGGTGCTGCGAACCTTTCATGGCTCAGAGGCTCCCATTCGTTCCGCTTCGGAGTCGACTATCTAAACGCGCAGCTCAATCACTTCCAACCACAGGGCGGAGCATTTCAGACCGTGCGCGGCACGTTCGGCTTCAGCGGTAACGCAACGGCCTTGCAAGGGTGTCCCGCAAATGCAACGGTGCAAGATTGCGAGGACAAGGGATTTGTCCGCAGTCCTGCAGCCGCAAATAGATTCAATAATTGGGCGGACTTTCTGCTCGGCCTGCCAACTGCTGCCGGTAAGGTTGATCAGCTCCGGAATCCAAACTCAGTTTATTGGAAACAGTACGCTGGTTACGCGCGCGACCACTGGCAGATTACTCGCGACCTCACCTTCATCTATGGGTTGCGTTGGGAGCGGTTCACGACCCCGCGAAAAGACAACACCGGCATTAATCGTTTCGATTCAGAAACCGGGAAGGTCATCACCGGGGGATTGAGCGGCCTTGATATCAACGGAAACGCGGTGGCCGGCAAGAATCTGTTCCTACCGCGTTTTGGAATTGCCTACCGCTATAACGACAAAACGGTCTTTCGCGGCGGCTATGGACAATCTTCTGATCCGAGGCCTTACCAGGAGGTCCGAAATGCTTATCCCATCGCTAACATCTGGTCGATGCCCGCCAAAACTTTCAATGGGGCGACCAACTCCTTCATTCCCGTGACTACGCTGCGGCAAGGGTTGATTAACCCAAGCACTCCCCCGGACCTAAGCCAGGGAATACTGCCTTTGCCGACCAATGCCGATACCACGACTTTTCCGGCTGACGAACCGCGCAAGAGGATTCACTCCTTCAACGCCTTTATCGAACGTCAACTGCCGTGGAAGTTCGCCGCCCAGGTTGGTTATGTAGGCACGCGAGTCATCGGACAGATGGGTTTCATCAATATCAATGCCGGGCCCCCGGGAGGAGGGAACCCAGCCCGGCCATTGGCCGTCAAGTTTGGTTTGATAGGAAATATCAACTCAATCCAACCATATGGCAACACAACCTATGATTCCCTGCAGGCGTTATTCACCAGGCGATGGGCCAGCTCGCTCTTCGGAACCGCTTACACGTGGTCCAAGACAATCAACTTTGCGGACAACGACGGAGGTCCGAGAATTCAATATCTGCCGGCGAAAGACCGGAATCGAGGTCCAGCCAGCTATGATCGCACGCACAACCTTCAAATGTATGGTGTCTATGACCTGCCTTTTGGCAAAGGCCAGCGGTGGGCCAACGATGGCTGGGGCAGCAAGGTTCTCGGCGGCTTCCAGGTGAGCGGTGTCATGAGTATTATGAGCGGAATACCGTTTTACGTAATTCAGGGCAACGCCCCAGGTCTACTGGCAGCAGGCAGCGCCCAGGTACCGAATCAATTAATTCCGGATATCACCATTCTGGGTGGAATAGGACTCTCCTCGCAGGTTGGTTCAGCAGCGGGACCATACTTCCTGAATACGGTGCAGGGTAAGACCATACAAGGAGTGCTATGCACATCAAACTGCGCCTGGGCGGACGAAACCGGCGCACGCTTCGGAAGTGGGGGTCGAAACAATTTGCGTGGTCCGGGATTCTTCGAGACGGACTTGAGTATCTTCCGAACGTTCTCTATCTCGGAAAAGGTGAAGTTCCAACTCCGAGCAGAGGCGTTGAACGCGACGAACCACGCGAACTTCGCGAACCCCACTAGTGACACCAACAGCGGTAACTTCGGATTTGTCACCGGGCTTTATGGACCCAACCAGTCGCGCCAGTGGCGCTTCGGGCTGCGACTTAATTTCTGAGTTGATGATGACAAATAAAGGCTATCCACAGATTACGCAGATTGTTCTATTTAATCCGCGTAATCTGTGGAGATGTATTGTCGTCTTATCGATTCTGCTCCTGGGTTTTGCATCTGCCGGCGCGCAGACGAATTCTGACCGTTGGATCGACTACGCGCCGGTTGATTACGACATCTTCCCCAACGTTACTTATGCAAAAGCAAACAATATCGAACTGAAACTGGATCTATATCTCCCCAGAGACAGAACGCGTCCGCACCCGACGTTGATTCTCTTTCATGGTGGTGGTTGGGTTGACGGACAGAAAGAGCGTAATGTTCTTTACCTGCTTCCGTATCTGGAACTGGGTTGGGCTGTTATTAATGTCGAGTATCGAATCGGGCGCCAGTCGCCGGCGCCGGCGGCAGTTGAAGACGCTCGTTGCGCACTTCGCTGGATCACTAATCATGCTCGTGAGTATTCGCTCGACTCGTCGAAGTTTGTTTTGACTGGAACGTCCGCAGGCGGACATCTGTCTTTGATCACGGGCATGTTGCCGCCGAATAATGTGTTCGATCGTCAATGTACTGTTGACGGTGGTGCGCGTTGGAATACAGCAGCGGCGCCGGAGCTGAAAGTGGCGGCGATTGTTAACTGGTTTGGCATTGGCGACGTCGCTGATCTACTTGAAGGTCCAAACGCGAAAAACTATGCGCGCGAGTGGTTTGGAAGTATGAGCAATGCCGAACAGCTTGCGAAACAACTTTCGCCGGTGAATTACGTGCGCGCCGGTCTACCGCCGATCATTACGATACATGGGGAGAGCGATGATGTTGCGCCGTACAGCCACGCGGTTCGGCTGCATTCGCTGTTGGACAAAGCGGGCGTACCGAATCAGTTAGTGACCATTCGCGGTCGCAAGCATGGTGGCTTCAATCGCCAGGAGATGATCGACAGTTACGCGAAAATAAGGGAATTCCTCAAGAAACAGGGCCTGTTGTGATCCACAAAGAAGCACATAAAGCACAAAAGTACTGGTCTAAGCTTTTTGTTCTTTTTGTCCTTTTTTGTGGCATTACCTGTGTGAAGGCGGATGATGGGTACCGGTTGTGGTTGCGCTATGAACAACTTCCATCGCGATCGTTGAATATGTATCGAGAACGCATTCAGTCGATTGCAGTTCAGGGAAGCTCGTCGACGTTCGATGCCATTCGTCGTGAGTTGAGTGCTGGTTGTGCTGGATTGTTGGGAACGCCGATCGTTGTGGGCGATCGCGACGACGCTTCTGTCGTTGTTGGCCTTCCGCAAACGTCGCCTCTTATTCGCAAACTGCGCTGGGAAACCGAGCTAAAAAATCTTGGACCAGAGGGTTATCGTATTCGCACGGTCAGAGACGGCAGTCGAAATGTAGTAGTTGTTGCCTCGACGAGTGAAACCGGCGCACTCTACGGCGCCTTTCACTTCCTGCGTCTGCTGCAAACTGAACATTCACTCGAACGTTTGCAGATAGATCAGTCTCCGCGATTGAAGCTGCGTATTCTTAACCATTGGGACAATCTCGACGGATCGATCGAACGTGGCTATGCGGGAAAGTCACTCTGGAACTGGGCTGAACTACCCAACCACATCGATCAGCGACTCGTCGACTATGCCAGAGCCAACGCTTCGATTGGCATCAACGGTTCGGTACTGAATAACGTCAACGCCAACGCTCAAATCCTGACGCCGGAATACCTTGCGAAGGTTGCCGTCATTGCGAATGTTTTCCGTCCTTATGGAATTCGCGTCTATCTCGCCGCACGCTTTTCGGCTCCGATAGAGATTGGCGGTCTGGCGACTGCCGATCCGCTCGATCCGTCGGTGATGGCGTGGTGGAAAAGTAAGGCCAACGAGATCTACAGAGCTGTTCCGGACTTCGGCGGTTTTATTGTGAAGGCAAACAGCGAAGGCCAGCCTGGTCCAAGAACGTACAATCGCACGCACGCCGACGGAGCAAACATGCTGGCTGCTGCTGTTGCGCCGCATAAAGGAATCGTGTTGTGGCGCGCGTTTGTTTACGACATGAAGCCCGGTTACGACCGCGCTGGAGCGGCGTACGAAAACCTGCAACCGTTTGACGGCAAGTTCGCGCCAAACGTTTTGCTGCAGGTCAAGAATGGACCAATAGACTTCCAGCCACGCGAACCGTTTCATCCGCTGTTCGGTGGCATGCCTCACACGCAGGTCATGCCTGAGCTGCAGATTACTCAGGAGTATCTTGGCTTCTCCAATCATTTTGTGTTTCTCGCAACGATGTGGCGCGAGTTCTTAGACTCTGACACGTTCGCCTCCGGTCGTGGTTCGACTGTAACTAAAGTGGTAGATGGAACGTTTTATCGTCAGC
Source organism: Pyrinomonadaceae bacterium (assembly GCA_036003745.1). GTDB lineage: Bacteria > Acidobacteriota > Blastocatellia > Pyrinomonadales > Pyrinomonadaceae > PSRF01. The sequence goes on along the minus strand of DASYSD010000084.1, from coordinate 51,555 downwards.
GTTTGACAGGCATCGCGGGAGTTGCAAACACCGGCTCGGATAGAAACTGGACCGGCCATCACATGTTGCAGGGAAATTGGTACGCCTTCGGCCGGCTAGCCTGGAACCCAAATATTTCGTCTGAGCAGATCGCCACGGAGTGGACCAGGATGACGCTGACGCCCGATTCAAGCGCAGTTAGAACGATTGTCCGGCTGATGCTCGGCTCGCACGAGGCGGTTGTTGACTATATGACGCCGCTCGGACTGCATCACTTATTCTGGGGCGGACATCATTACGGGCCAGCACCATGGTGGGGTACAGAAAAGCGCGACGATTGGAACCCGGTTTACTATCACAAAGCTGATGCGTTTGGTATTGGATTTGATCGGACGAAGACTGGCAGCAACACGGTCAGTCAGTATCATTTGCCAGTCCGCCAGCAGTTTTCGGATTTGCAAAGATGTCCGCAGAAGTTCTTACTCTGGTTCCATCACGTGTCGTGGGATCACAAGATGAAGTCGGGCCGGACGCTGTGGGATGAGCTTGCGTTGCATTACCAGCAGGGCGTTGATTGGGTGCGGGCAACTCGCGCGACCTGGAAGACGCTGTCAGGCAAGATTGATGAGGAGAGGTATTCGGCGATCGCGAAGAAGCTGGAGATACAGGAGCGAGATGCGGTCTGGTGGCGCGACGCGTGTTTGCTTTACTTTCAGTCGTTTGCAAAACGCCCGTTGCCTGCCGGTGTCGAAAAACCGGCTAAAACATTAGTTGAATACAAAGCGAAAGCGTTGGAATGGTGATTATTAGCCACGGATGAACAAGGATGAAAATCGCTGATATACGCGCCACGACTGTAACTGTTCCACTCGAAGCACCGTTGCGTCATGCAAACGGTTGTCACTGGGGGCGGTTCGTGCGAACGATCGTGGAGGTGGAGACCGACGAGGGTTTGATCGGACTGGGCGAAATGGGTGGCGGTGGTGAGTCGGCGGAAGCTGCATTTCATGCACTCAAGTCTTATTTGATTGGACACGATCCGGCCCGTCTTGAAGAATTGAGATTTCTGATCTCGAATCCGACAGCGTCGCTCTACAACAATCGGACACAGATCCTGGCAGCGCTCGAGTTTGCGTGTCTGGATATACTTGGCCAAAAGTGGGGTGTACCTGTTTCTGAGATTCTGGGTGGGCGTTTGCGCGAGCAGGTTCCCTTCGCGTCGTACCTGTTCTTCCGTTATCCGAATTCGCAGGACGGCGAAGGTGAAGTTCGAACAATCGAACAGCTCGTTGAATCAGCGCGGGAGCTAAAGCAGCGTTTTGGTTTCACGTCACACAAGGTGAAAGGCGGAGTGTTCCGGCCTCAGTACGAACTCGAATGTTATCGCGCGCTAGCGTCCGCATTCGCAGGCGATAGTTTCCGCTTTGATCCGAATGCCGTCTGGTCCGCTGAAACCGCGATCTGGTTTGGACAGCAGATCGAAGACATCAGAAACGATTATCTTGAAGATCCTGTGTTCGGCATGAACGGAATGCGACGTGTGCGTGAAAAAGTTCGTATGCCACTCGCAACCAACACCGTGGTCGTAAACTTTGAACAACTCGCAGCCAATGTGCTGAATACTGCAGTCGACGTAGTGCTGCTTGACACGACGTTCTGGGGCGGTATTCGCGCGTGTGTCAAAGCTGCGGCGGTTTGTGAGACGTTTCAACTAGGCGTGGCAGTGCATTCATCCGGCGAACTCGGAATTCAGCTGGCAACGATGCTTCATCTCGGCGCTGTGATTCCAAATCTGTCTTTTGCGGCTGACGCTCATTACCATCATTTAACAAACGACATTATCGAAGGTGGTAAGCTGAAGTACGACAACGGATCGATCGCCGTACCGACTGCACCTGGTCTTGGTGTTAAGCTGGACCGCGATAAAGTTGCTGAGTATCGGGAGTTGTATCGTCGTCTGGGTGCGTACCCTTACGACCAGGATCCGCTGCGGCCAGGCTGGACTCCGACGATTCCGAATGATCGTTGGGCCGATCCGATGGACGCAAGAGTGCCGGAGATTCCGTAGTACTTCATCGAGAAAGCTTATGGTGACGTCAACCGAAAGTCAGTTGTTCACACGTGCGACAGAGTTGCGTGCGCAAGTTCAGTTGGTTGTAAATTCAACTTCGGTGATGGATGTGCACACGCATCTGTTTCCGGCAGAGTTCAATGGAATGTGTTTGTATGGCATTGATGAACTGCTGACCTATCACTACCTGACCGCCGAAACGCTTCGCTCGGCCCGAATTTCACACGATCGTTTCTGGCAGCTATCGAAAACAGATCAGGCGGATCTGGTTTGGCAGACGCTGTTCGTTGAAAACTCGCCGGCATCAGAAGCAGCGCGAGGAATTATTTCGGTGCTCGATGCTTTTAGTCTCGACACGCGCGCCGAAAACCTGAGTGAAGCACGCGCGTTTTTCAACTCGCGTCGCTTGTCTGAACACATCGATCGCGTTTTCGACATTGCCCGGGTCAGCGGCGTCGTGATGACAAATGATCCTCTGGATGACGTCGAAGTTGAATTTTGGAACAGCGACATCGATGCGGATCCTCGCTTTAAGTCGTCCATGCGGTTGGACCGTTTATTGAACGACTGGGAACGAGCGGTCGTCACACTTGCGCGCCGTGGCGTTTCTGTGAATGCGGACCTCGATGCCGCAAGTATTAATGAGTTGCGAAGCTTCCTCGACAAATGGATTGAGCGGATGGCTCCCGTTTACATGGGGGTGTCGTTACCTTCTGATTTTAAGTTTCCTGCCGATGACCACCGCGACCAGTTGCTGCGTGAGGTTGTTCTTCCCACAGCGGAAGAGCACGGGCTCGCTTTGACGTTGATGATTGGTGTGCGCAGGCGCGTCAATCCGAAGTTGCGAGAAGCTGGTGACGGAGTCGGCAAGGCTGATGTCACCACCATTGAGAGACTCTGTGCGATATCACCTGACGTGAAGTTCTTAGCTACGTTTCTCTCTCGTGAAAACCAGCATGAGTTGTGTGTGGCGGCGAGAAAGTTCAACAACCTGATGCCGTTTGGCTGCTGGTGGTTTCTGAACAATCCGTCGATCGTGTCGGAGATTACACGCGAGCGCCTGGAGTTGTTAGGCACGAGTTTCATTCCACAGCATTCGGACGCGCGCGTGCTTGAGCAATTGATTTACAAGTGGAAACACGCGCGTAAAGAGATCGCGGACGCGCTCTGTGACTCGTATCAGCAACTGTTGAGTAGTGGGCGAGCTGTTACTGCGGAGGAGATCTCACGCGACGTCGTACGGATGTTCTCGGGGAATTTTAAGGACTGGGTCGGTTTTTAGACAGGATTGACAGGATTTTACAAGATGAACAAGAATCCTGTTAATCCTGAAAACATCTTGTAAATCCTGTCTATTAAAAACTTAAAAAGAGGACGCCTGCTTGAATAAATCGCGAGCCGTTGGACTTAGCATCAGCATCACGTTCATTTTTTCGACATTCTGCCTGCCCGTGGCGCGCATGAATTCACAGGACAATCGTCCGGACTACAAGAATCCACGTTTACCGGTCGAACGTCGCGTCGCCGATCTTTTGTCGCGCATGACGCTGGAAGAGAAGATCGCGCAGCTGACCTGTCTTTGGGCCAACCGGCCGCAGGTTAACCCGCAAACGGATTTCGCCACCGACCGCGGCGACTTCTCGCCAACGAAAGCGGCGGAAGTCATGAAACACGGCATCGGCCAGATCGCGCGTCAGCGAGAACGCAAAGGACCACGCGAAGGGGCGACGTTCGCCAACGCTGTTCAGAAATGGTTGATCGAGAACACACGACTCGGTATTCCCGCGATGCTTCACGACGAGATACTGCATGGCCACATGGCAAAAGGCAGTACGAGTTTTCCGCAGCCAATCGCGCTCGCGACGACGTGGGATCCCGAGTTCGTCACCAAAGTTTTCACAGCCGGTGCGCTCGAAACACGCGCGCGTGGCAGTCATATTGTGCTTGGTCCAAATCTGGATCTTGCGCGTGACGCTCGCTGGGGTCGCACTGAAGAGACTTACGGTGAAGATCCGTATCTGACCTCCCGCATGGCTGTGGCAATCGTAAAAGCATTGCAGGGACCGGGGCCAGGTGTCGACGAGAATCACGTCATGGCCACCGCGAAACACTTCGCCGCGCACGGCCAACCTGAGAGCGGCACGAATATAGCGCCTGTCAATTTTTCCGAACGCGCACTGCGCGAATATTATTTGCCCAGTTTTAAGGCTGCGGTGACTGAAGCCGGCATAGCAGCCATTATGCCGTCGTACAACGAGATTGATGGCGTGCCCTCGCATGCGAATAAGTGGTTGCTGCAAAAATTACTGCGCGAGGAGTGGGGATTTGAGGGTCTTGTAGTTTCGGATTACTACGCGATTCCGCAGATGATGGATCTTCATCACATTGCAGCAGATAAGTTGACAACCGCGAAGCTCGCCATCGAAGCCGGTGTCGACACCGAGACTCCCGATCCCGATTCGTATCCGTTGCTTTTGCAGTTAGTGAGAGATCGCCAGGTCCCGGAAGCCTTAATCGATCGAGCTGTGGCGCGAAATCTCCGTGCAAAGTTTCTGCTCGGCTTGTTTGAGAATCCGTATGTTGATGTTGAACGTGCGGTGCGAGTCACGAATTCGAGTGAGCACCGATCCCTTGCAGCGGAAGCAGCGCGACGCTCCATTACTCTGCTGAAGAACGACAATAATCTCTTGCCGTTGAATGCCAATGCGTTGCGGTCGATCGCAGTGATTGGCCCAAACGCAGCGCAGGTCCATCTCGGGGGATATAGCGACGAGCCTTTGCGTGGCGTCAGTGTCTTACAGGGAATAAAAGACAAAGTCGGTAGCAAGGTCAAAGTTTCTTACGCCGAAGGTTGCAAGATAACCAAAGAGGGTGGCAATTGGTTTGCGGATAGCGCTCATCTCAGCGACAGGGCCGAGGATCAAAAGTTGATCGCAGAAGCGGTGCAGGTCGCTAAAGGATCCGAGGTCGCGTTGCTCGTGCTCGGCAGCAACGAAGACACAAACAAGGAAGGCTGGGCCGATAACCATCTCGGCGATCGAGATAGTCTTGAGCTGGTAGGTCGACAGAATGATCTTGTCAAAGCCGTGCTCGAAACCGGCAAGCCAACAATTGTTCTGTTAATCAACAGTGGTCCACTCTCAATCAACTACATCGCGGAAAACGTCCCCGCGATACTCGAGGGTTTTTATCTGGGGCAGGAAACCGGCGTCGGCGTCGCGGACGTGCTTTTTGGCGATTACAATCCGGGGGGCAAACTCACCATTAGCTTCCCACGATCGGTGGGCCAGTTGCCGCTTTATTACAACCGCAAGCCGACGGCTCGCCGAGGCTATCTCTTCGCAAACAAAGAGCCTTTGTTTCCATTTGGCTTTGGGCTCAGCTACACGACTTTCTCCTATTCGAATCTGAAAGTTAATCCGGCGCGGATTGGTCCGGCTGGCGATGCGAGGGTCAGCATCACGGTCACCAACACTGGAAGGCGCGCGGGCGATGAGATCGTACAGCTCTACATTCGTGATCTGGTGAGTTCAGTCACGAGACCTATAATGGAGCTCAAAGACTTCAAACGAATTTCGCTTGCGCCCGGCGAGAGCAAGACGGTTGAGTTTGTGATCACGCCCGACAAACTTTCATTTCTCGATTTGAATATGAAAAACGTCGTCGAGCCGGGATGGTTCGACGTCATGGTGGGAACGAGTTCGGTGAAGTATGAAACGGCTAAGCTCGAAGTGGTTGCGAAGTAGGCCACAAAAAGGCGCAAAAAGGCACAGCAATTCTTATCTGGTTTTTGTGCTTCTTTGCGGCCTGGCGATGTGCCTTCCGGTCACGGCCCAACACAGAGCGCTGAAGGATGTCTTCAAGAACGATTTCAAGATTGGCGCGGCTCTGAACCGCCGCCAGATCTTCGAAGAAGACACGCGCGGCGCTCAGATCGTGAGCACACATTTCAACAGCATCACTCCGGAAAACATTCTCAAGTGGGCACTGGTCCATCCCGAGCCTGAGAGGTACGACTTTGCCGCTTCCGATCGTTTTGTTGAGTTTGGCGAAAAGCGCGGCATGTTCGTAGTCGGACACACGCTCGTCTGGCACAACCAAACACCTCGTTGGGTGTTTGAAGACGGAAAGGGAAATCCGCTCGATCGTGAGACGTTGCTGAAGCGCATGCGCGAACACATCTCCACCGTCGTTGGTCGCTACAAAGGAAGAATCAAAGGCTGGGATGTTGTCAACGAAGCTCTGAATCAGGATGGCACGATGCGCCAGTCGCCCTGGTTCAAGATCATCGGTGAAGACTATCTCGTGAAAGCGTTTCAATTTGCGCATGAAGCAGATCCGAGCGCTGAACTCTACTACAACGATTACGATTTGGAACTGCCTGCAAAGCGCGCCGGAGGTGTAGAGCTAATCAAGAGATTGAAAGCTGCGGGTGTGCCGATTTCAGGCGTCGGATTGCAAAACCATAACCTGATGGATTGGCCTTCAGTCGCGGACGAGGACGCAACGATCGCCGCGTTTTCGGCGTTGGGAATGAAGATTCACATCACCGAGCTTGATGTCGACGTACTGCCACGCACAACGAAGCCTGGTGCAGATTACGCGGTAGATGTTGAAGTCACGCCGCAATTGAATCCTTATGTCGATCGCTTACCCGACGCGAAACAGTTGGCACTCGCAAAGCGTTACGCTGAGTTGTTTCAGGTCTATCTCAAACATCGCGACGCCATTGAGCGCGTAACTTTCTGGGGCGTCGCGGATGGAAATTCATGGCTGAACAACTGGCCCATGAAGGGCCGCACGAATTATCCGTTGCTCTTCGATCGTCTCGGCAGAGGCAAGCCGGCGCTAGCTGCTGTCATGAATACGAAGAGTAATAGTCTGAAATGGCCCGTGGAATTGAATGCCGAGCAGGATCATCGCCGATTGTTGGATCTTTTGAGCATCACCTCACTCAGACCAGGTGTTAACGGCAATGATCCTAAAGCGCCGAATGCTGCGAATTACGACGAGGCAAAAGCGAATCCGTTTCCTACTCTTCCCGATCCGTTGTTGCTTAAGGATGGGAGACGAGTGACGAGTGTAAAGATGTGGTGGGACCAGCGCCGTGCGGAGATCATTGCAGGCTTCGATCGCGAGATGTATGGCCGAGTTCCTGCTAATGTGCCACGGGTTGATTGGGAGGTCGTTGATACGAGGCAAGAGGTCAAGTACGATATCCCAGTCGTCACGAAAAAGATACTTGGCAACGTTAACAACTCCCTGTATCCACTCGTCAACGTAGATATTCAGTTATCACTGACAACTCCGGCGAAAGCTGCGGGACCTGTTCCTGTAATCATGGAACTGAGTTTCGTGTTTCCACCTGGGTTTCGGCCGCCGGCAATGCCGGCATCGCAGCTGCCTCCCGAACCGCCGTGGCAACAGCAGGTTTTGAGCAAGGGTTGGGGATACGCGAGTCTGATTCCCACGAGCGTTCAGGCTGACAATGGCGCTGGTCTGACGTCGGGCATTATCGGCTTGACTAACAAGGGCCAGCCGCGCGGCCTCGGCGACTGGGGCGCATTGCGCGCGTGGGCCTGGGGTGCGAGTCGTGCGCTCGATTATTTTGAAACTGACAAAGCGGTCGATGCGAAACGAGTCGGCCTTGAAGGACATTCGCGCTATGGCAAAGCGGTGCTTGTCGCTATGGCTTATGACTCACGTTTTGCGATCGCGTATGTGAGCTCATCTGGCGCGGCGGGCGCAAAACTTCATCGACGAAATTGGGGTGAGCTCGTCGAAAACATCGCGTCGTCTGGTGAATATCATTGGATGGCCGGCAACTATCTCAAATATGCAGGGCCGCTCAACTGGAACGACTTACCTGTTGATTCACACGAGTTGATCGCATTGTGCGCACCGCGTCCGGTGTTCATCGGCACTGGTGACAAAGGCGACTGGTGGGTCGATGCGAAGGGAATGTTCATGGCGGCCGTTGCTGCCGGGCCAGTGTATAAACTTTTAGGTAAAGGTGATCTGGGAGTCGCTGAGTTTCCTGAGATTGAAACTGCTTTGATTGATGGCGACATTGCATTTCGCCAGCACCGCGGCGGACACACTACCGGACCAAACTGGCCCACATTTCTAAACTTCGCGAGCCGTTATCTGTCTGAGCCACAAAAAGGCACAAAAAGCACAAAGAAGAGTTCGACGCGTCAAGCGCCAGAAGTCAATTGAATAGTGAGGGGAACATGGCAAGCAACAACTATCAACCGAAACCGGAACATAAGTTCACTTTTGGTCTTTGGACTGTCGGCAATCGCGGCCGAGATCCATTTGGCGATGCGACGCGTCCGACGTTGAGTCCGGTAAAGATCGTCAAGTGTTTGAGTGAATTGGGCGCTTACGGCGTCAACTTGCACGACAACGACCTGGTACCGATCGATGCGACGCCGGCTGAGCGGGACCGTATTGTCGGCGAGTTCAAAAAAGCGCTCGACGATTACGGTATGAAAGTGCCGATGGCGACGACGAATCTCTTTTACGATCCGGTTTTCAAAGATGGTGCGTTTACTTCAAGCGATCCGCGCGTGCGAATGTATTCGTTGCAGAAGACGATGCGATCGATGGATCTCGGCGCTGAGCTGGGAGCGCACATTTATGTTTTCTGGGGTGGACGAGAAGGCGCGGAAGTCGACGCGGCAAAAGATCCGCGTGAGGCGCTGAAGTGGAATCGTGAGGCGCTCAACTTTCTTTGCGAGTACTCCATCGATCAGGGCTACGACTACAAGTTTGCTTTAGAGGCGAAACCAAATGAGCCGCGTGGTGATATTTATCTGCCGACGACGGGCGCGATGCTCGGTTTTATTGCAACGCTCGATCATCCGGACATGGTAGGTGTTAATCCTGAGGTTGGTCACGAGCAGATGTCCGGACTGAATTTCTATCACGTCGTGGCCCAGGCGATCGAAGCAGGCAAGCTTTTTCATATCGATCTCAACGATCAAAAAGGTCCGCGTTTCGATCAGGATCTGCGGTTTGGGTCGGAGTCGATTAAGAATCTGTTCTTTTTGGTGCGACTGCTGGAGGCTGCTTACGATGGTCCACGTCACTTCGATGCGCATTCTTATCGTAGTGAGGATGAAAATGGTGTGTGGGCGTTTGCAGCTGGGTGCATGAGGAATTATCTAATCCTGAAAGATAAGGCGCGGCAGTTTGATGAGGATAAGGAGATTCAGGCTTTGTTGGCCGAGATACGTAATGGTTCTGACGCGCAAATTGGTCGTTACAGCACGGAGAATGCGACCCGAGTGAAGGAGCTTCCGCTCGATCGCGTTGAGTTAGCGCGCAAGATTTTGCCGTACGAGCGGTTGGACCAGTTGACGGTTGATATCCTCTTCGGAGTGCGTTAAGCGTGGAGAAGAAATCTCGCGCAAAGGCGCAAAGGCGCAAAGGAAGACGCAAAGAGCTAACTGATCTTAGCGTTCTTCTTTGCGCCTTTGCGCCTTTGCGCGAGAAATACTTCTATCTGGCGGTCATCCTGGTCGGATTAATCATCGTCGGCTTGCCACTCGGGCACGCACAGACTCAACCACCATATAAGAACCCCAACCTCCCGATCGAAGCACGCGTCAACGATCTCGTCTCTCGGATGACGTTGGAAGAAAAGGTCTCACAAATGCAGAACGGCGCTCCAGCCATCGAGCGTCTCGGCATTCCCGCATACGATTGGTGGAACGAGGCGCTGCACGGCGTTGCACGCGCGGGTTATGCCACGGTTTTCCCACAAGCTACCGGTCTCGCTGCAACGTGGGACACCAAACTCATACACGATGTAGCTGACGTTATCTCAACTGAAGCACGTGCGAAGCATCACGAGGCTATCCGTAACAATCAACACGGTCGTTACCAGGGTCTGACTTTCTGGAGCCCGAACATCAATATCTTTCGTGATCCGCGTTGGGGTCGTGGTCAGGAGACGTACGGTGAAGATCCATATCTGACCGCAAGACTTGGTGTTGAGTTCGTTAGAGGACTACAAGGTAATGATCCACGCTACTTCAAAGTGATCGCCACACCGAAGCATTATGCTGTGCATAGTGGTCCGGAACCGGAACGTCACAGTTTCGACGCGCAGGCTTACGAAAGAGATCTGCGCGAGACCTATCTGCCCGCGTTTCACGACACCATCGTCGAAGCAAAAGCATATTCGATAATGTGTGCGTACAACCGGACGAATGGCGAACCATGCTGCGCCAACAAGAAGTTGATGATGGACATTCTGCGTGGCGAGTGGGGCTTCGATGGCTATGTTGTTTCTGATTGCGGTGCGATCAGGGATATCTGGGAGTACCACAAGTTTGTTAAGACTGAAGCGGAATCTTCGGCCCTCGCCGTACGAGCGGGAACTGATCTGACGTGTGGCAATGAGTACGTCAAGCTGCTTGAAGCGCTCCAGAAGGGGTTGATCACCGAAGCCGAGATCGATACCTCGCTGAAACGTTTGCTGACCGCAAGATTTCGACTCGGCATGTTTGATACCCCCGAGATGGTTCCTTACGCGCGCATTCCGTTTTCGCAGAACGACACTGCCGAGCATCGCCAGCTCGCGCTGAAAACTGCGCGTGAGTCGATAGTGTTGCTGAAGAATGCCAATCGCACGCTCCCGTTGAAGAAAGATCTGAAAAGTATTGCCGTTATTGGACCAAACGCCGATGCGCCGGAAGTGTTATGGGGAAACTATTACGGCTATCCGTCTCGCTTAATCACGCCGCTCGCCGGAATCAGGAATGCAGTCTCCGCAAATACGAAAGTCAGTTTCGCGCTTGGGTCCACGCTTGCAGGGGAGCCGGTCGTAACCGTCCCGATGTCTGTTCTGTCAATTAATGGAAAAGGGACGCAACCAGGACTCAAAGCGGAATACTTTAACAATCCGAAACTGGAGGGCCAGCCGGCAACTGTTCGCACAGACGAGCGCATCGATTTCAACTGGGGACGTTTCAAACCCACTCCGCAGGTAAACGAGAATAACTTCTCTGTCCGCTGGATCGGCAAACTCACGCCGGTTGAATCGGGAACTTACACACTCGGATTCACCGCCGATGATGGCGCCAGGCTCTACCTCGACGGCAAACTCATTGCTGATGCCTGGACTGGCAATCCAACGAGAACTCTTACAAAAGAGGTCACTCTCGAAGCAGGACGCAACTACGACTTGCTTATGGAGTATTTCCAAACGAGTCGTGAGGCGGTAGCAAAACTCGTGTGGTCTTATCCACGTCTCGAGGAACGATTGATTGACGAAGCCGTCAGCGCCGCTAAAAACGCAGACGCGACTGTTCTTGTCCTCGGCATCTCAGCGGGTCTTGAAGGCGAAGAGATGCCCGTGAAGGTCGAAGGGTTTCGCGGCGGCGATCGGACTGACCTCGCGTTGCCGAAACCACAGGAAGCATTGCTGAAAGCGGTGGTCGCGACCGGCAAACCCGTTGTTGTTATCTTGCTCAGCGGCAGTGCACTGGCGGTGAACTGGGCCAATGATAACGTACCGGCGATCCTGCACGCCTGGTATCCAGGTGGTGAAGGTGGTACTGCGGTTGCTGATGTGTTGTTTGGTGAATACAACCCTGCAGGACGACTGCCGGTGACGTTCTACAAGTCTGTGGACCAGTTGCCGCCGTTTACTGACTATAGCATGCAGGGACGGACGTATCGTTACTTCAAAGGCGAACCGCTGTATCCCTTTGGCTTCGGGTTGAGTTATACGAATTTTGTTTACAGCAATCTGCGGGTTGATGGGAAGTCTGTAAAAGCTGGTGAATCGATCAAAGTGACGGTTGATGTAAAGAATGTTGGCGACCGGGCAGGGGATGAGGTGGTCCAGTTGTATCTGACTGATGTTGCGGCTTCTGTGCCTGTGCCGATTCGTTCCTTGATCGGATTCGATCGCGTTTCGTTGAAAGCAGGCGAGAAGCGCAGCGTGACGTTTACGATCAAGTCGCGTCAGATGTCAGTGATCGATGACGCCGGCAAACGCGTCATTGAGCCGGGTGAATTCCTGGTGAATGCCGGTGGTGGCCAGCCTGGGTTCAAAGGAACTCCCGTCTTGACTGGCAAATTCTCAGTTTCCGGAACCCTCGAACTCAAAGAACGATAACAGCGCGGTCGTGATCGAACGTACTGTACGTTCCGAGATAATTAATAGAATGGACTTTGTTCGAACCCTGCGCTAAAGTCCACCTTCCTAGCTCGAATAAGTTCACAAATTGCAGAGGACCGCCAAATGCAACCACAGTCAGTTGCTCGGATTTTCCTGTTGACGACACTCCTTCTGTTTCCCATTTTCGCGCACGCACAGGTGCTCGGCGATCCGGTAGACGTCAGTCAGGATTTTCAGAAAATGGAGAACGTCTACTTTGTCGGCAGTCGCGTCACGTCGTTCGACACGACCACCGGTCAGGGCACGTTGCAATGGGACCGCTATCTCCGGAACACAACGCTATCGTTCAACAAAATCGACGTCGGATTCACGCGCGGCAAGGCCACTGAGTTTCCCGGTACCGAATACGATCAAGATCCGGCCCTCCCTTTTTCAATCACATTTGTGAGTCCGCGTACGGTGCGTCTGCGCCTCTCGACTAGAGCTGTCCCGATGAACGATGGCCAGTCACTCATGCTCGCTGGTCCAGTACCAAAAGATGGTTCGTGGAGAGTCGAGCAGAACGAACGTGAAATCGTTTACACGGGCGCACATGGCCGTGTACGCATCATCAAGCAACCGTGGCATATCGAAATCTACGACCAGCATGGACGCTTGCTTACACGCACACAGAACATCGGCGATCCAGCGACCTTTATCACGCCGATTCCATTTTCTTTTGTGCGTCGCTCGAGCGATCTCTCTCGCCGCATCGCCGCCACCTTTGAACTACAGCACGACGAAAAAATCTTCGGCTGTGGCGAATCGTTCACACGATTCAACAAACGCGGACAACGCGTGTTTGTCTGGACGCGCGACGGCATGGGCACGCAGAACGAGTACATGTACAAACCAATACCGTTTTTCCTGAGCAGTAATGGGTATGGAATGTTTGTGCATACCAGCGCGCCGCTGACGTTCGACTTCGGCAAGTACTACGACGCTCACAACACTATCTATTCAGGCGATGAGAACCTCGACATCTTTCTGTTTCTCGGCGAGCCAAAAGATATTCTTTCGGAGTACACCGCATTAACCGGTCGCAGTCCCGTGCCGCCACTCTGGTCGTTTGGTTTCTGGATGAGCCGGATCACTTACAACTCGGAAGACCAGGCGCGCCAGGTGGCCCAACAACTACGATCTCACCAGGTGCCGGCGGATGTAATTCACCTCGACACGGGTTGGTTCGAGACTGACTGGCGGAGTGATTACCGGTTTTCAACTTCACGCTTCCGCGATCCGGCAAAGATGATTGCCGATCTGAAGCAGCAGGGATTTCACGTGAGTCTCTGGCAATACACTTACTTCACGAGCAAGAACGATCTGTGGAAGGAGATGGTGGAGAAGGGATACCACGTCAAAAATGAAGGTGGTCAACTGCCGTTCGAAGATGCAACGCTCGATGTGAGTAATCCCGAGGCGGTTAAGTGGTATCAGGGAAAACTCAGAGATCTTTTGAAACTCGGCGTTGGCGCGATCAAGGTCGACTTCGGTGAGGGCGCGCCAGTAGCCGGACAATATCATTCCGGATTGAGTGGCTGGTACGAGCATAACTTGTATCCGTTGCGTTACAACAAGGCAGTCGCCGAAGTCACAAAAGAAGTTACCGGCGACGACGTGATCTGGGCGCGCAGCGCCTGGGCCGGCAGTCAACGTTATCCGCTGCACTGGGGTGGCGATGCGGAGAACACGGATTCCGCAATGGCGGGCGAGTTGCGGGGCGGACTGTCGTTCGGATTATCAGGGTTCACTTACTGGAGTCATGACGTCGGCGGTTTTGTCCAAAAAGCGCCGCGTGATCTTTATCGTCGCTGGCTGGCGTGGGGAGTGTTGACGTCGCACACGCGAGCGCATGGTGCGCCGCCGAGGGAACCCTGGGAATATGATGCGGCGTTGACTGAAGACTTTCGCAAGGCTCTCGGTCTGAGATATTCGTTGATGCCTTACATCTATGCTCAGGCAAAGGATTCCTCAGCGCGTGGTTTCCCGATGCTGCGACCGTTGTTCTTTGAGTATCCAAATGATCCGAGTTCATGGACCATCGATGATGAGTATATGTTTGGATCAGACTTGCTTGTGGCGCCGATGTTTGCGAGTGGGCAGCAGCGAAAAGTATATCTTCCGCCGGGAAGCTGGATCGATTATCAAAGCGGCCGCGTTTACGAGGGTGAGAAGTGGCACGAGATTGCGTTAGGTGCGATACCGGTCGTGCTGCTGGTCAGGAATCACGCGGTGTTACCGCACGTTAAAGTTGCGCAAAGCACGAACGATATCGACTGGAACAACGTCGAGTTGCGTGTGTTTAGTACCGACAGTGCAGCCGCGACAGGTCTCTTCACGCGGCCCGGTAGTGATGTACAAACCCTGTCGCTTGTTTCACGCGGACCTGGTTTCGCGTTGAGCTCTGATCCTCAAGCCGGCAAAGTGAAGTGGACCATTAACGTGCAAAATCTCGCGCGGTAGAGATTGATTATGCGCCTCCAAGGAGGCGCATAATTCCCAACTATGAAGAGGAAAATAGCGCGAAGAAAGTTCATGGCGGAGGCTGGAGTTGCGGCGGCGACGCTCTCATTTTCGTCTTCAATCCTTAATGCCTTGCCTGGTGCGCCTGAAGACGATGCGCTTTTGTTGTGGTACGACAAGCCTGCGAGCGAGTGGACAGAGGCACTGCCCGTTGGAAACGGGCGTCTCGGAGCGATGATCTTCGGTGGCCCGGCGAGTGAACAGCTCCAGCTAAACGAAGATACGCTTTATGCGGGTTCTCCTTACGATCCAAACAATTCGGAAGCACTGAAAGCACTGCCCGAGGCGCGCCGTCTAATCTTTCAGGGCAAATACAAGGAAGCGCACGATCTGGTTGGCGCGAAAATGATGGCACAACCGATTAAGCAGATGCCATACGAGCCGGTTGGCGATCTGAAATTCTCATTTCCGGGTCACGAGAACGTCACTAACTATCGCCGCCAACTCGATCTCAATACAGCTATCGCCACTGTCTCTTACAAAGTTGGTCCCACAACGTTTACGCGCGAAGTCTTTGTGAGCCCTGTGGACCAGGTGATCGTCGTTCGTCTAACGGCCGACACTCCGCGCCAGTTGAACTTCTCCGCTACTTTCGAAACACCACAGAAAGCAACGGTCTCAACTGCCGGTAAGGGCGCACTGGTGCTGCGTGGTGTAAATGGAGACGCGTTCGGCATCAAGGGAGGTTTGAGTTTTGAAGCGCGTGCCGTGATTGTGACATCCGGCGGTGAAACTGCCGCGGAAAATCAGAAGGTGGGTGTCCGTAACGCAGATTCGGCCGTCATTCTCGTTGCAGCCGCGACCAGTTACGTCAGTTATAAAAACACGAGCAGGAATCCGGAGACGATTGTCAGCGATCATCTCGTCGCAGCAGGTCGCAAATCGTTTGAGCAACTGCGCGCCGCTCACGTGCGCGAGCATCAACGACTATTTCATCGCGTGAAACTAAACCTGGGACGAACCGGCGCTGCAGATCTTCCAACAGACCAACGACCGGCACAGTTTCTACAAGGTTTGGATCCGCAGCTCGCGGCCCTCTATTTCCAGTACGGGCGTTATCTCCTCATCTCATCATCGCGTCCCGGTTCGCAACCCGCCAACTTGCAGGGAATCTGGAATCACCTGATGACGCCGCCGTGGGAGAGCAAGTACACCATCAACATCAACACGGAGATGAACTACTGGCCGGTCGAGACCGCGAACCTCTCAGAGTGTCATGAACCACTGCTGCGAATGGTGTCGGAGCTGGTTGAGAATGGTTCGCGTACGGCGCGAGTTCACTACGGCGCGCGTGGTTGGGTTTGTCATCACAATACTGATCTCTGGCGACAGACGGCGCCTATCGATGGACCACTCTGGGGTTTTTGGCCCACCGGTGGCGCATGGCTCTGCACTCACCTTTGGCATCATTACGAATTTACCGGAGACAAACAGTTTCTCGCTCGTGCCTATCCGGTGATGAAAGGCGCCGCTGAGTTTTTTGTCGATACGCTGGTGGAAGAGCCGCGACATAAGTGGCTGGTGACTTGTCCGTCGATTTCGCCGGAGAACAAGCATCCGAGCAATGTTGCAATCTGTGCTGGACCAACGATGGATATGCAGATCATTCGTGATCTGTTCAACCAGTGTGTGCGGTCAGCAGCGATTCTCGGTATCGATAAAGACTTTAGCGTCAGGCTGAAGGATGTGGAAATGCGTTTGCCGCCGATGCAGATCGGGAGTGCGGGTCAGCTTCAGGAATGGTTAGACGACTGGGACCTCGAGGCTCCGGAACGTCAGCACCGTCACGTCTCACATCTCTACGGGCTCTACCCGGGGAAGCTGATCAATCATCTCACCACGCCCGAACTCTTTGCAGCAGCAAGGAAGAGTTTGGAATTGCGTGGTGATGTGGGAACTGGCTGGAGTCTGGCCTGGAAGATAAATCTGTGGGCCCGACTGCGTGATGGCGATCGGGCGTATCTGTTGCTGCAGAAGGCGTTATCGCCAGTTTACGCAAAAGAGTTTCGCGGTGGTGGCGGAGTCTATCGCAACCTGTTTGACGCTCACCCGCCGTTTCAAATCGACGGAAACTTCGGCGCGACTTCGGGCATCGTCGAGATGTTGATGCAGAGTCACATCGGCGAGATCGAGTTGTTACCAGCTTTGCCGTCCGCATGGCCCAACGGTTCGGTGCAAGGTTTGCGCGCACGCGGTGGCTTTGAAATTGATATCGATTGGAAGAACGGCGCATTGGACCATGCCACCATCCACAGCATCAGCGGAACCTTCTGCCGCGTTCGTTATCGCGACAAACTGATTCCTGTTGAGCTGCGCCGCGGCGCCACAAAACAGATCAAAATTTAGCCACAAAAGGCACAAAAGTAAGAGCAACCTTTTTATGTGCTTTTTGTGGCTATCTGAGAAAATCGTTGACAGCCTCGTTGAGGCGGCGCGATTCGCAACTGGTGGCGAGGTGACCGCAGTCTCCATCGAGGTCGAGTAGTTTTGCACCGAGTAGCCTCGCAAATTCCGTTGCTGGTCCAGGAGTGACGACGTGATCGTACTTCGCCACTACTACAAACACCTTCGCTTTGACTGCCCTCACCGCGCGTTCCAGCGAACCATCGAAATCGCGTGAGACGTCGAGTTGCATCATTGCCTGCACCTGTCGAATCTTATCGTTTGCATCGAATCGCCGAGCGTCATTCTGCGCTTTCGCAAGATCTGCAAACACCTGTTCACGAGTTTTGCGCCGGTTGTAATCAGCAGGAGTTGTTAACAGCAGCTCACCGAAAGCAAAGTCGAGTGCGCGAGCCGGATTAACGGAATAGTTACCACCCCTCCAGTCGCGATCTCTCATCAGCGCGTCAATCTGCGCTTGCCAGAGCATCAGGTCGTAAGGCGCTAAGCGCGGCGAGCCGACGATCGGAATCGCCTTCTCCATGAACTCGGGATACGAGACGAGCCACTGAAACGTCTGCATGCCTCCCATCGAAATGCCAACAACTGCTTTAACACGATGGATGTTGAGCACGCGCGTTAAGAGCTCATGCTGCGATGCAACAGTGTCGCGCAAGGTGAATTCAGGAAAACGCATGCGCGGCTGAAACCGGCTATTTGACGGCGAAGACGAGACTCCGTTGCTGAGCGCATCGATGGCCACGACGAAATAGGTCGTGCTATCGATCAGTCTGCCTGGTCCAAAGTTCGACTTGAGCTGCTCGGTTGTTCCGCCCGCCCAGGTCGGAAAGACGATGACATTCGACTTGTCCTTGTTTAGTTTGCCAAAAGTCCTGTAGCCAATGCGGCAATTGCGGATCACACCGCCGTTCTGAAGTTTGAAGTCGCCGAGATTGGCAAACTGCTGTTCCTGAGCGACAGCGGCGAGCGCAGACACTTGCAGTACAAAGAGCAATCCACAGATTACACAGATGAATCTCTTCATGCGCGCTTATTTTTGAAAAACTAAATTGTCCACCAGGACCATACCGCTTTGCGGCGTGCATTGATTGCAATATGCACTGATGCTGATAGCCGTTAACTTTCTTAACACCTCCTTCGGGTCAACTTTCTCCGCCCAGGAAGGTTGTGACAGTCCTTTCAGCGGAATGAGGTACGTGTTGAGTCCCGACTTGAGGCGAATCGGCAATTGCGGAAAACCGGCGTTGATATTGATCCCCTGTCCGTGACTTACGAACTCCACGCGCAACGAATCGACGCCGGTTGCGTAGAGTTGCAGCGCCAGCTGTTTGTAACCGCTAACATCGTCGGCCACAGGCTTGCCCTCTTTGATCGGGCGGCCCTGCACTTCCAGCGTCACGTTGGCCCACTGGTTTGGTCCAAGGAGGTTGTACTCAAAAGTCGCGAGATGGTTGGTTGGCGCGTCTTTCAGAACGATCAACTCCGGAGCACCGGGTGAAGCGTTTGCCAGTCCTTTGAACTTTACCGGCACCGATTCCTGAGCCGTATAGATCTGGACTAACCCTCCATTGTTACTCACCGCTCTCCCATTCTCGACCTTCTCAAAATCAGCATAGACGAGTTTGTCGTCCTGAGCTGATGATGGACCAGCAGTCATAAGCAGAAGCGCTGCAATTGCGATGGTGAATGAAGTCGTGAGTTTCATTGAACCTCCTCCCATTGACTTGTCATTGCTGAACGAAAGACCGCATCGATGACGGCCATGTTATCTATCGCATCTTCGAGCGGTATCGGCTGTTCGCGGTTTTCGTGAATGGCTCGAGAGAAGAGCGAGCCCTGGATCTCATACTGATCGCAAATCGGGAATTCGATCGTTTCGGCACTCTCGCCCGTCAGGTCCTTGCCATCATCAAGCACGATCCTGGTAGGTCGATCGTTAGGTGCGTTGAATGGAACCAGCACCTCGATCCTTCCCTCAGTGCCGAAAAAGATCATGCGCTGGTAAGGCGCGAGACGCGTGCTGCAGGTGAAAGTCGAGCGACCGTTTGGAAAATCAAGTACGGCACTCGTGAGGGTATCAGTGCCGGTCGCCGCGTCGCGTTCGATAAAACCAAGCACCCGTCGAGGCTCTGTCTCATACATAAACCGCGAGATGGTGATCGGATAACAACCGATGTCCATCAACGCGCCGCCGCCAAGCGCGAGCTGGTTGCGAATGTTTGTTGGATCAGGATTGAAGTAACTGAAAAAACCGGTGATGGATCTGAGTGAACCGATACGTCCCGAATGAATTAATCTGCGTGTTTCGAGCCACTGCGGGTGTGTCCGCACCATGAAAGCTTCCTGTATTCGCACTCCAGTGCGATTACGAACATCGATCAACGTTCTTGCTTCTGTAGCATTGAGTGCGACTGGTTTTTCACAAAGAACGTGTTTACCCGCTGCAGCGGCTTTTGCAGTCAACGGTACGTGCAGGTGATTTGGAAGCGGGTTGTAGACTGCTTCAATTGAACTGTCCGCGAGAAGTTCTTCGTAACTTCCGTACGCGTTCGGAATGTTTAACTCAGCGGCCGCAGTCCTTGCCTTCGAAAGATCCCGCGAAGCTATCCCGGCTATCTCACACCGGTCGCTACGCTGCATCGCCGGTATGACTTTCGTCAGCGCGATCTTTGCAGTCCCTAAAATCCCCCATCGAACTTTCATCCGTTTAATCCGTGGCTAAAAAGCATCAAACACAGACCGAATCTGTAGTCGCTCCTTCAACTGTTCCACTGATATCGGTTCACGCGAACGAAACTCCACTGTCATCTCTCTTCCCGGAGCGAGATTGAAGAAGTTGTCGGAGAACAACCCGTCGTGTTCCGCGACTGAGAGATAGACAGCCTTCGCGAACCTATCGGTGGTTAGTTTAACGCTGAAGCCACCGCGTATACGCGTCACCTCTGAGATAATCGTCGGCTTCGAGAACGTCAGTTCCTTGAACGGCGCGAAAAAGTAGTCGTGACTTGAAACCACTTTTCCATTAACCAGTAGTTCACAGTAGACAACTGCATTTTTGCCATCCGTTCCACCGAGAAGCTCTTCCACTCTCAGATCGAAATAAGAACGACTGGTCAACGGCGCGACATTCACATCCTCGACGAAACTCTTCAGAGTCGCCCCTTCGAAGTTCATGAGTGTAACTCTGAGCTTAGCCGGTACCGCCTTCGGTCGATCCGAGACGATGAACAATTTCAAATAACCCTTTTGCACACTCGGACTGACGAGCAGATCGCTGTAGAACCGGCGCGCATAGTATTGCAGCGCTTTCCATCGCCCAAAGTAATCGATGCTGGACCATGATGCGACGGGCCAGCAATCGTTGATTTGCCAGTAGAGCGATCCCATGTTGTGCGGCATGATGCGTCGCAGGTGCTCCGCACCGATGCGGATTCCCTCAGCCTGCAAAACCTGACTCACGTACAAGAACGATTCGAAGTCTTTTGGCTGCGCGTAGTCGCGCAACATGTATTCGCGCACTAGCTGATTGCCACGCGGATGGCGTTGATGTGCGAGCATGATCGGCGACTCGATATCTCTGTCGGATTCAATAGTGTAAGCCTTCACCGTCTCGATATTCGGGAACGATTGAAATCCGTATTCACTCATGAATCGCGGCGTTTGTTTCTCGTAATCGGTGAACGGTTCCGCGAAATGCCAAACTCTCCAGAAGTGCACGTCGCCGCTGCGCAGTGAATCCGGATCGTCGTCGAGACCACCATGGGGCGAGCTCGGCCAGTAAACTCTTGAAGGATCAAACCTGGCCGTAACTTCCTGCAAAACCCCGAGGAAAATTTTCTTATAGTCGTCCCATAGCGACGCTGGGAGATTCTGTCGCCAGCCCCAGTTCATCCATCCCGCCTCGATCTCGTTGTTGCCTGCCCACAGAACTATGCTTGGGTGATTTCGCAGACGCTTGACGTTATCAGTTGCTTCGGCGCGCACACTGTCGAGGAAGTCCTGCGTCGCGGGATACATGCTGCAAGCAAACATGAAATCCTGCCAGACGAGTATTCCCATCTCGTCGCAGAGCTCATAAAACTCGTCAGCTTCGTAAATGCCGCCGCCCCAAACGCGCAACATGTTCATGTTGCTGTCGCGCACGGATTTGATCAGAAACCGGTATTTCTCTTTGGTGATCCGGGAGGGGAAACTGTCGGCGGGAATCCAGTTTCCGCCCTTTGCGAAGACCGGAATGCCGTTGATTACGAACATAAAACTCTGGCCCGCTTCGTCGCGCTGTTGCCTGAGTTCGAGAGTTCGCAGTCCGGTTCGCGTACTCTTTTCGTCGGTAACGCGCCCGTTTACCAGGCTGCGAGCGCGAAAACTGTAGAGCGGCTGTGCGCCGAGACCATTGGGCCACCACAATTGTGGTCGCCGGACTATAAAATCAAACGCGAGGTGATTCGTTCCCTTGTTGAGATTCACTGTCTGTTTGCCGGCGATAACCTTGTCACTCAAATTGTCGAGCAGAACTGTCGCCGTTCCTGCCGCGCTCGCTTCAATCTCGACGTTTGCAGTCAACTCAGCGACATCAGCTGAGATCTTTTTGACCAATATCTGCAGATCATTTACGCGCGCCTGATCCCACGCATGAAGCGAAACCGGGCGCCAAATACCGCTGGTTACAAACCTCGGACCCCAATCCCAACCGTAGTGATATGGCGCTTTGCGGGTGAACGGAGAAGTCTTTTCGCCCTGATCGTTTGGCGCCGGAAGTTGATAGTTCAACTTCGCCATCACCGGCAGAATCTCGTTAACAGGCGAGCGAAAGACAACTCGTAAACTGTTGTCGCCTGTTTTCAGTATCTGTTTGGCATCGACTCGCCAGGTGCGAAACATGTTGTCCGCTTTGAGCAACAGCTCATCGTTCAGATAAACCTGGGCGTAGGTGTCGAGACCTTCGAAGACGAGCTCAACATTCTCGCGTGCAAGCGTTTGCTGAGTGACTTTGAAAGTGGTCCGGTACTCCCAGTCTTTCTTGTCGATCCACTGTTGTTTCTTTTCGTTGTCGCGATAAAACGGATCGTCGATCAACTTATTTGCCAGCAGATCCGTGTGCACACAGCCCGGCACGGAGGCATCATGCCAGTCCGCTTTGCCGACCTCACGAAACTGCCATCCAGAGTTGATTTCCATTACCGTTTTGCTGTTACTCGCTCTCCCGCGAGTTGATTGACTGTTTACAGCAACGATTGAGGTAAGGATCAAAATTGGGCTAAGCCACCAGTATAGTTTTCTGCTCAATGCTGAGTCTCCCCGAGGTTTTTGATTCAGATTTCTCTGTGCAACCTCTGTGTCCTCTGTGTCTCTATGGTGGCCATCCGCCGTTAACCACAGAGACACAGAGGACACAGAGATTGCACAGAGAAGAAGTTCAAACCGGACACGCGACAGAAAATTTTTATTTTGCTTTCTGAATTGACGCCTGATAAAAGATGCGCGTGCTGAAGCGAATCCGACGATTGATCACCCTGTTATTGACCGTCGCTATTTTGCATCATGTGTCAAATATAGCGACACGTGGAGCTGTTTTTTCTCGTCCTGATGCGACTTCAAATCAGGATAACCGTCCGAATCTAGCGGCGCGATTTGAACGTTTGCGTCGCGGCGTTAACTTGAGTCACTGGTTCTCGCAGGCCGCCAATTACTCAAAAACTCATCTCGAAACTCATACCACGGCGCAGGACATTGCGCTCATTAAATCGATGGGTTTCGACCACGTGCGCTTTCCGATTGAGCCCGCGCCTTTGCTCAGCGACACGCCAGATCCCTCGATTCTCAACGCCACGTACCTCCGCTATGTCGACAATGCACTCGACATGATGCTAGCGGCAGGTCTGGCGGTGGTTATCGATATCCACCCGAGTGACGAGTTCAAACTGCGGATGAATCGAGAAGAGCGAAATATCGAGGCGTTTGCGAAATTCTGGCGCGCTTTTGCTACTCATCTCGCCAGGCGAGATCCAAATCTGGTTTTTCTCGAAGTCATTAACGAGCCTATGGTGGAGGATCCGTATCGCTGGTATGGGATACAGGGAAAACTAATCGCCGCGATCCGTGCCGGCGCTCCGAACCACACCATTATCGCGAGTGGTCATCGCTGGTCGGGACTCTACGAGATGCTTTTCCTCGAGCCGTATTCCGATCAGAACCTAATTTACAACTTTCATTTTTACGAACCCTTTGCGTTTACGCACCAGGGCGCCACGTGGGCCGGTCCAAACCTGCCGTTCTACAAAAACGTTCCTTATCCGTCCTCACCGGAAGCGGTAAAACTCCTGCTCGACACAATTCAGGACGAGCCGGCGAAATACAACCTGCTTCGTTACGGTGAAGAGAACTGGAATGCGTCGCGCATAGATAGGGAATTGGGAATGGCTGCTGCGTGGGCAGCAAAACATCGCGTTTACATCACCTGTAACGAATTTGGCGCCTTTCGTAAATTTGCGCGCGCCGCAGATAGGGTGACGTGGCTTCACGATATGCGCATGGCGTTGGAGAAACATGGCATTGGTTGGACCATGTGGGACTATGCGGGTGGGTTTGCGGCCGTCAATAAAGCCAACGGTCAGGCGCAGGAAGATCCCGAGTTGTTGAAGGCTCTTGGGTTGAAATAGCCACAGATTTACGCGGATTGTTTACGGATAAAATCTTATGACTAGAAAACTAACCTTGGCCATCTGTTGCCTGCTGTTCGCTCCACTCTGCTTTGCCAACTCGCGTCCGGGAAAAAAAGTTTCCTTCAATCAGGACTGGCGGTTTCATCTCGGTGATATCGCTAACGGACAGGACGCGGATTTGAACGATGCGCAGTGGCGGCAATTGGATCTGCCGCACGACTGGAGTATCGAAGGTGAGTTTAGTGAGAAAGCTCCATCCGGTACGGGTGGCGGCGCATTGCCCGGTGGTTTGGGCTGGTATCGCAAGACCTTCACCGTTCCAATGACTGCTAAAGGAAAACAGATCTTCATCGAGTTTGACGGCGTCTATCGCAACAGCGAGGTTTGGATCAATGGTCAATATCTCGGGAAGCGTCCCTATGGTTACATCTCGTTCATCTATGAATTAACCCCACATTTGATTTACGGCGGTGGACGAAACGTTATCGCCGTCAAAGTCGATAATTCTCAACAACCAAATTCACGCTGGTATTCAGGTTCAGGCATCTACCGAAACGTCTGGTTAACGACACTCGATCCGGTTCACGTCGAACACTGGGGCACGTATGTAACGACGCCCGAGGTTAACAATCAGTCAGCCACAGTCGTCATAAAGACCAGGGTAAGTAATGGCTCGAAGAGTGCGACACCCGTAAATCTGACCACGATCATTCAGGATGCGAGTGGTAAAGAAGTAGCGCGGAGCATCGCGAGGGCAGTCACCGCGAAAGATTCGCACGCGGAAGTTAGCCAAACGTTGGAAGTTTCGTCGCCCTCGCTTTGGTCCGACGATCGTCCATATGTTTACAAGGTTATTTCGCAGTTGCAGCAGGGTGGAAGACTGGTCGATCGTTACGAAACACCGCTGGGCATTCGCAGCTTTGTTTTTGATGTGAACAAGGGCTTCATCCTTAATGGCAAACCCGTAAAGATCCGCGGCGTCTGTAATCATCACGATCTGGGCTCGCTCGGCGCCGCAGTTAATACGCGTGCGATCGAGCGGCAGCTCGAGATGTTGAAGGAGATGGGCGTCAACGGTCTTCGTACGTCTCACAATCCTCCTGCCCCCGAGCTGCTCGAACTCACCGACAAGATGGGTTTCATCGTGATGGATGAAGCGTTTGATATTTGGAAGATACAGAAAACCAAGTTTGACTATCACCTCGATTTTGATGAGTGGCACAAACGAGATCTGGAAGACATGCTGCTACGTGACAGAAATCATCCGAGCATCTTCATCTGGAGTATTGGCAATGAGGTGATGGAGCAGTGGAATGATAATCCTGAAGGCGGCCGGATCAGTAGAATGTTACGCGCCATCGTGCGCAACCTCGATACTACCCGTCCTGTCACGTCAGCGACCAATGGCGTTAATACCAACAACAAGGTGATCACCGAGGGTGAGCTCGATCTCATCGGCACCAATTACGACATCAAGAAAATTCCCGAGTTGCAAAAGATGTTTCCCGGACGTCCAATAATCGGCGCGGAAACAACCTCTGCACTCGGTACTCGCGGGACTTACAACCTTCCCTCCGATAAGATTCTTCGTTGGCCCAGAAAATGGGATGAGGTTCTGAAAGAAGGAAACCCTGACTTCACGTGTTCGGCTTACGACAACTCCAGCGCTCCTTGGGGTTCTACACATGAAGAGACATGGAAAATCGTTAAGAAAACAGCTTTTTTCTCAGGCATGTACATCTGGACGGGTTGGGATTACATCGGAGAACCGACACCCTATCCGTGGCCCGCTGTTAGTTCGTATTTCGGAATCATCGATCTCGCCGGGTTCCCGAAAGACGTTTACTATATGTACCAAAGCGAGTGGACCAACAAGCAGGTGCTGCACCTGTTTCCACATTGGAACTGGAAGCCAGGTCAGGAAGTTGACATGGTCACCTATTTCAATGCCGATGAAGTTGAGCTCTTTCTGAACGGGCGCTCGCTGGGTACAAAACGGAAGCAAGGCGACGATGTCCTCGTGTTCTGGCGCATCCCGTTTGAGCCTGGAGTGGTAAAAGCCGTATCGCGAAAGAATGGCCAGGTAGTGCTCACCAAAGAGGTGCGGACGGCGGAAGAGCCAGCGAGAATAATTTTGGCTCCGGATCGCCGAACGATCAAAGCTGAGGGCACGGATCTCTCATTCATAACGGTGAAGGTAGTTGATCGGAATGGAACAGTTGTGCCGACGGCTGATAACCTTATCAAATTCAAAGTCGTCGGCGACGCGACCATCGCAGGTGTCGACAACGGTTATCAAGCCAGCCACGAATCGTTCAAAGGAAAACAGCGCAAAGCCTGGCACGGAATGGCGCTTGTGATCCTTCAGTCTAAGCAAAAACCCGGACGGATCTATTTAGAAGCGAGTTCAGACAATCTGCAGTCTGCTTCACTTGTCATCACCACTCGCTAAGTTGGTAATATTCACGGACGAAGACCTTGCGACGCATAAATCTCAAAAAAGCAAATGTGGCCCGGGCGGACACGATTCGTTACATCAATCGTCAGATCGTCCTCAACTATGTACGTGAGAAGGAACCAATCTCACGCGCGGAAATCTCTCACGAAACAGCGTTGCAGCGGTCAACAGTTTCGTTGATCGTCGATGAGCTGAAGACGCAGGGGTTGATATACGAGATCGAAGGTGAGTCGACCGGCGGCCGTCCGCCGAGTTTGCTTCGCTTGCGAGCCGCAGGTTGTATGGCAATCGGCGCTGATGTGGGTACGGCGCAAACTACCGTAGCCGTTGCCGATCTCGTGGGGCGCGTCGTTGATCGGGAAGTATTCGATACGTATCCCGACGTGACGGCGACGTATCGCAGATTGCTTTCGACTATTCAGAGACTTATCAAGACTCACGGGAACATTGAAGGAATTGGCGTCTGTGTGCCGGGACTCGTCGATCCTGAAACAGGTACCGCGCTTTTTATCCCGCACTTCAAATGGCGCAACTGGCCGCTCGCTTCAGAGCTGCACGAGATTACCGGGTTGCCAGTGACAATTGACAACGATGCGAATGCAGCGGCACTCGCTGAGTTGTGGTTAGGTCGACCGGAGATTCGTGATGTGCGCGACTTTATTCTGGTCCTGGTTGAGGAAGGAGTTGGAACCGGGATCATATTCGATGGGCAGGTGTATCAGGGTGTGGCTGGAGCTGCAGGTGAGTTTGGTCACATGACGATCGGAAGAGGGGCTCCGGTTGCGTGTGCGGCTGGAAGTGAAAAGTGTTGGGAAGCGTTCGCCTCTGAGCGAGCGGCGTTAGCTCGTTATCGCCAACGACGCGGCGCCTCGTCGAATTCCGATATTTCGTTTCGCAAGTTGATGGACAATGCGCTGTCGAAAGACAACGCTGCGAAAGAAGCGTTGCTCGAGACGGCGCACTATCTTGGATTGGGAATTTCAAATCTCACCAAGGGCTTGAGTCCCGAAGCCGTGATCCTCGCCGGCGACATCGCTCGGGTCTGGCCGCTCATCTCTGATGAACTAAAAAGCACGCTGGCTGAAAATACGATCTGCAGTGGTCTGGCTTCCACGCCGGTGTTTGCCTCGACACTCGGTGACGACACGCGCTTGATGGGTGCACTTAGTTTGGTTCTCGCTCGCAAATTCGCGTCAGTGGTTCCCGCCTAGAGGTTTGAGCCACAGATGAACGCGGATCAAAATAATCCATTCACAATCCGCGTTAATCTGTGGCTCATATAGCCGTTGTGCAAAGCCGCTAGACCGCGTAGAATTCAACTGGTCCAAAACAAAGAAACACTTATAGGGCAACGATTCTTACTGACATGTTTTGCGTCACAATTTACCCTTGCGAGTGACGGGACGTTGAATTTGCTCTTCTCATGGGCGACTCCTCGCGACAGTCGCTCTCAGTGGGAGTTTTGACTTCGGCCCTCAGCGATAACACACGTGACAGTCTGATTAAAAAAGCAGTGCTCCGTAATCGATAGCCGTTGACGCACCCTCTGCAAATCTGTGCAAGAGACGTTTACTGGGCGCGAACAATTCCGACCTGCGGCCTATCAGTGACTCAATGAAAAGAGGTTCTTATCATGTTTATTCCCCACCTGTTCTCTACAAGTCGCACTTCATTCGTGACCCGTGTACATAGTTCAATCGATCGGCGCAAACGACATTGTCTTTGCACTATTATCTCGGTAGGGATCTTACTAATTAGCTCGTTTGCGACAGCACTGGCGCAGTCAACTCCACCAGCAAATACGACTGCCACAGCGGGTTGGACTCCGCTTGCGCTTCAGCCAGGTGCGCCGGCCGGGTCATACCCCCTCGGTGACTTTGACAATATCAACCTTTTCAATGGGCACTTAAATTTCCGGTTACCTCTAATGCGAATAGGTGGCAGAGGTCGCGCCGGGTACACGATGATGTTGCCATTTGAACAGAATTGGATTGTGCAAACGGTCGCAGTACCTACTTGCGATCAATCAGGATGTACATACTATGAATCGAATTATCAGTACATAGCGAATCCGATCTGGTGGACCGGCATTCAACCTGGTTATGGCCCGGGAGTTTTGCAGGGTCGACAGTCAGGAAGCGATGAAGCAGTCGCAGGCTGCGCAGGTCCATTCTTCACGAAAACCTTGACGCGGTTAACTTTCGCGGCTCCGGATGGGACAGAAATTGAACTCCGGGATATGCAGACGGGTGGTCAGCCGTTGCAAGGTGGCGGGTGCCTGGGGGGCGGTCCCTCTCGAGGACGGACATTTATTTCGGCAGACGGCTCGGCAATGACGTTCATTTCAGACGCCGACATCTATGATGACAGTAACCCCCACTTTCCAAACGTCATCTATCCGTCCGGTTACTTGATGCTGCGCGACGGGACTCGTTATCGCATTGACGGTGGAAAAACCAGTTGGATACGAGATGCGAACGGCAATCAGGTCAGCTTTACTTATTCCGGCAACGATGTTGTAGGCATTGATGATTCTTTAAACCGCCATATCAGTTTCACCGGTGAGGGCATCTCGTTCAAAGGCGCGAATGGTGTCACTCGCACAATTACGATTCACAGGGATTCACTGAGCAATGTGCTTCGGAAACATCCCGATGGTTCAACCGAATTCACTACAAAGACTTTTAGTCAACTGTTTCCTAATCTGCAGAATCCTCAGCAAGGCACCTTCAATCCTTGGGTCGTGAAGGACGTAGAACTGCCTGATGGAGGTAAATACGAATTTCGCTATGACTCATATTCAAATCTCGCGCAGGTCATCCTGCCCACAGGTGGACGTATTGAGTACGACTGGACCATGGGGACTTACCAGCATGGCGATCACGTATTTGGGATTTTCAAGAGAGTGATTGAAAGACGTACCGCACTTGATGCAACTACGCCGACCTATGAAACCAGAACTATCTATCCGGTCCCGGCTATGATTACCAATGGGCCTACCGAGGTAACGGTTGACAGTGTCGATCCAAAGAATGGAAATGCACTGCTCGCTCGCGCAAAGCACTACTTTTACGGTGGCTGGCTTCCTTCTTTATGGGCCAAAGCTACCGATTATCCATCATGGCAGGAAGGTCGTGAATACAAGACTGAATTATTCGCATCGGATGGAACTACTGTCCTCAGACGAATAGACAACACCTGGCAACAGAAGACGGGCGTTAGCTGGTGGACTTCTTCATCAGATGGTGCTCCCGCCAATGATCCTCGACTGGTTGATGTAACTACGACTCTGGTTGACAACAATCAGGTGACGAAGACCACCGCAATCAGCCCCATCAATGGGTCAATAGGCTTCGACCAGTACAACAATCAAACCGACGTTTGGGAGTACGACTACGGTTCGGGTGTCGCCGGACCGCTGCTACGCCATACGCATACAAGTTACCTCACCTCAGGCTATGACACATTGAATCCTGTTTGGAACAATCCAGACCTCTCCCTCACTTACCATATTCGAAATCTGGCGGCACAGATCTCGGTTTTTGATGGAAGTGCCAACGAGAGGGCGCGCACCACATATGAGTACGATAATTACGTCGCGGACTCTGCTACTTTTCACGCTGCGCTGGTGAACCGGTCTAACATTAGCGGACACGACACAAGCATTGGAACGTCTTTTTACAATCGTGGGAACGTGACAGCCGTGTCTCAGTATCTATTACCGGCTGGCTCGGCTATTACTTCGTTCAATCAATATGACATCGCCGGCAACGTCACGAAGGTGCTTGATCCACGCAGCACTCCAGGCAATGTCATCGCCACTTCCATTGGATATGACGACAACTTTGGCGGTCCCGATGCATCACTTGCCGAACGCTATACCTTTACCGAGTTAGGTTCCCAGCAGACATTCGCATTCCCGACACAGGTAACAAACGCGATCGGCCAGAATGGTTATATCCAGTATGACTACGGCCTTGGCCAGGCAATTAACCAACAGGACTTCAACGGAATCATTTCCGCCGTCTTTCACGACGATTCTCTGGATCGTATGACACAGATAAGACGCGCGTATAGTACGGCCGCGGAGAGTCATGCCACCATCACTTACGACGATACTGGTCACACGATTACGACCACCAGTGACCAGCTTATGAACAATGATAACCGTCTTGTGAGCATGTCGATTTATGACGGTTTCGGAAGGACTGTCGAAACGAGACAATACGAAAGCCCAACCAGTTACATCGCGGTCCAAACACAATACGACGCGCGGAGTAGGGCTTATAAAACTTCCAACCCTTTCCGCCCGTTAGCTCCGGATAATGAAGTCGCGCGCTGGACCACCAGCACCTTTGACGGACTAGGAAGAGTACTAACAGTAACGACGCCCGACAACGCTGTGCTCACCACGAATTATCTGGGCAATGCAGTGACCGCTTCTGATCAGATCGGCAAGGCAAGGAAGAGTATCACGGATGCCCTGGGAAGATTGAAAACCATCTACGAAGATCCCAGCGGACTGAACTATCAAACTGATTACGGTTACGATACCCTCGACAACCTCACCAGCGTCACCCAGGGCACACAGCCGTCGAGAACATTTGTTTATGATTCACTGAAGCGGTTGACGTCTGCGACGAATCCGGAGAACGGCACGGTTTCGTATCAGTATTCGAACGCAGGAAGCCTGATCGTTAGGACCGATGCACGTGGAGTTTCAATGCATGCGTTGTACGACAGTTTGAACCGCATTACCCGGCGTTGGTACAACGGCTCGAGCTCAACGACGGAGACGACCCACAACAGCCCGGCATTGCCCTCCACCGTCGGCGCGACCGATGAAGCGAATTTTTACTACGATTCGCAAACTCTGCCCACGGGCGCACCCAGCTATACACTCGGTACGTCAACAGGCCGTCCGATTGCTGTTACCTATGGTGGCGCGACCAGCACCGCCGGGGATTATTTTGGATACGACAACGCTGGGCGTAACATCGTGAAAGTGCAACGTACAGGTGGTGTGAACTATCAGATGAGCGCCAGTCTAAATGTTTCGGGGGGAATCAACAGTGTTACCTATCCTTCTGGACGTAGCGTGAATTACTCCTACGACTCTGCCGGTCGCACATCCGCTGTTACTGGAAGTCTAGGAGATGGCACCACTCGCAACTACTCGACGGAGATCATCTATTCGCCGTTGGGAGGTTTGACCAAGGAGAGGTTTGGCACCACCACTGCTGTTTACAATAAACTCTTTTACAACAATCGTGGTCAGCTGTCCGAGATTCGCGACAGCACAAGCTGGACGGGTGCGAACGATACAACCTGGAATCGTGGCGCGATCATTAACCATTACAGCGATCAGTGTTCGGGCATGTGCGGAGGCAGCAACAGCGCCACTGCGATGACAGATAACAACGGGAATCTGCGCAAGCAGGAAGTGTACATTCCGAATGATGATGATCAGGTATACGGATATACTCTCCGCTCGCAACAGTATGATTACGACAGTTTGAATCGGCTGAACTGGGCCCGCGAAGTCAAGGATGAAGCTGAACAGTGGCGTCAGTGGTTTAAGTATGACCGCTGGGGCAATCGCACTATTGACCTCACTCAGGATCCGGGTGATCCACACCTAAGGACCTATGGTGTGACTGGCAGTCAATTCAAGATCGATCCGCAAACAAACCAGCTATACGCGCCCAACGATCAGTTTCTGCCGAATGACCAAACGAACAACCTCATGAAGTATGACCAGGCAGGAAATCTGAAACATGACGCGTACACCGGTGCTGGTAATCGCACCTATGATGCAGAGAACCGGATCACTTCCGCGTGGGGCGGAAACAACCAGGCGCAACTCTATTCATATGATGCCGGTGGACAACGCGTTAAGCGTACCGTGGACGGCGTGCAAACGTTTCAGGTCCATGGGTTTGGCGGGGAGTTAGTGGCGGAGTATCCAGCCACTCCCACGCCAGGCAGCCCACAAAAAGAGTATGCATATCGCAATGGTCAGTTGCTAATTACAGCAACTGGTGCTTCAAGTGGGCGCACGAACTATGCACTTACAGCAAACGGTGCCACA
The DNA here is from genome assembly GCA_036003745.1 of Pyrinomonadaceae bacterium. Lineage (GTDB taxonomy): Bacteria > Acidobacteriota > Blastocatellia > Pyrinomonadales > Pyrinomonadaceae > PSRF01. The sequence goes on along the minus strand of DASYSD010000084.1, from coordinate 19,191 downwards.
GCGACAGCTTCCTCCACCTACAGCGGTTATCCGCTTGTACCGAGTGCAGCAATCGACGGCGAACACAAAGGTCTGAACTGGCCTAATGGCGGCGGATGGCATAGCTCCTCGGCCAGCTTCCCGCAGTGGTTAGAAGTGGCTTTCAACGGAAGCAAGACTATTGATGAGATCGACATTTACACTGTCCAGGACAACCCCACCAACCCTGCTGAACCCACCGAGACAATGACGTTTAGCCTGTATGGGCTAACTGGTTTTGATGTGCAGTATTGGAATGGCTCCACCTGGGCAACAGTGACAGGCGGAAGTATCACAGGAAACGATAAGGTCTGGAAGAAGGTTAGTTTCTCGGCTATCACGACGACCAAGATTCGAGTGCTGACAAATGCTTCGATCGATGGTTGGAGTCGCATCACCGAACTGGAAGCATGGGGCGGCACGCGGTCGAACGTCGCGCTCACAGCAAACGGTGCAACAGCGACAGCTTCTTCAACCTACAGCGGTTATCCGCTTGTACCGAGTGCAGCGATCGACGGAGAACACAAAGGTCTGAACTGGCCTAATGGCGGCGGCTGGCATAGCTCCTCGGCCACCTTTCCGCAGTGGTTAGAAGTGGCTTTCAACGGTAGTAAGACTATTGATGAGATCGACATTTACACTGTTCAAGACAACCCCTCCAACCCTGCTGAACCCACCGAGACAATGACGTTTAGCCTGTATGGGCTCACTGGTTTTGATGTGCAGTATTGGAATGGCTCCGCTTGGGCCACAGTGACAGGCGGAAGTGTGACAGGAAACAATAAGGTTTGGAAGAAGGTTAGTTTCTCGGCTATCACGACGACCAAGATTCGAGTGCTGATAAATGCTTCGATCGATGGTTGGAGTCGCATTACGGAACTGGAAGCATGGGGAAATCAAAGCGGTGGCGCCTCCACCAGTATCAACTGGCTGGTCACGGACCACCTCGGCACACCGCGCATGGTCCTTGATCAGTCCGGTGAGTTAGCGAACGTAAAACGTCACGACTATTTGCCATTTGGCGAGGAACTGTTGGCTCCAACAGGGGGACGTTCACAGGCTCAGGGTTACTCCGGTGATGGTGTGCGTCAACAGTTCACCTCAAAAGAGCGGGATGTTGAGACTGGTCTCGATTATTTTCTGGCCAGGTATTACTCATCGTCGCAAGGCCGCTTCGTTAGTGTTGATCCTTTGATGGCATCGGCGCATGCATCTCATCCGCAAACCTGGAATCGCTACAGCTATGTCCTGAATAATCCGTTGAGGCTCACAGATTCGACGGGCATGGCTGTGGATACTATGAGTGAGAACGAGAAAGAAAAAAAGAAAGCGGAGCAGGCGGAGAAACAGATGGAACCGCCCCAGCAACCGCTGCAGCAACAGCCAAATATTTTGGATCTTCGACAGGATCCTAACATCGTTTCTGCGGTGCAGGAGATTAAGGAGAATGCCGCACCGTTGAAGAAGGGCGAGAGACCGATACTTACCAGCGTCGTTGTTGTGCCAGGTCAAGTCAGTAACGTGGAGAACACTAGACTAATTGATGCATACGGAAATGTTTCACCGCTGCTTTTCACGGGAACGGTTCAACCAATTGGAGTCATTCCCTTGGACCAGGGGTGCAACATCATTCCATCCGGTAACGGTGTATTGTTACAGGAACTGGTAAAGTCGGTGCGAGGACCAGACCCCGGGTCGTCCGACCCGGCTCCGGCGCCAGACAGTGGAGTATTTATAGATATACAGTCCCTTGGTAAGGGATTGCCTACTGTTGAAATCAATCAGAACGTAAAGGTACAGCAGGGTAGAATTCAAATTGAGACCGGTCCAAATCGAGTAATAAAAGATGCGGGAGCGGGTACTATCAGTTTCACCGAAGGCCCACAGACAAAAAGAGTATTTCAATAATGGACCTGAGTCGCGTTGACTTGCCTATTGGCATCAATCGGAGGTTTGAAATTTCAAGTTATCAGGAGGAGCTATGTGGTTAAAGTATGTCAGTGTTGTCTCAGTGATACTGCTGATCACCATCTCGAACAGCCACCGGACTGAAGCTCAGAGTCTCGACTCATCTAGAAGAAACACCGATCTAGCGACTCGGCTAATAAAGAACGTTGCTCTCGAAGGCCAGCTTTGGAATCTGCTTACCAGGCTTTCGCTTAACTATGATATTCCAATGGGCGTTGAGATCTCTTCTGATGAGCAAAAATCGAATCACTATCGAGTGGAGCTAACCGAGGGAACAATAGCGGATTTGATGGGCCAGATTATAAGTCAAAACGAGCGGTATGATTGGTTCATTGAAAACGGAGTTGTAAATATCTTCCCCCGCAACAAATATCGGAATGCTTTTCTTGCTGAACTCCTTAAAGTTCGAATCAGGAGCTTTTCAGTAACTCAAAATTCTGACTGTTGGAAGTTGGAAGACGATCTGGTTAACACTCCAGAGGTAAAGGCGATAATAGACGCACATGGAATGCAAACTGGGGCAAACTTTTCCGGGTCTTACATTCCTCAGTTAGGAGGTCAATTCTCACTCAAGGTTTCCGACACTACACTTAAAGCACTCCTTAACCGAATTATCAGGGAGAGTCCTCTTGCTCGAGCGTGGATTATCAGCAGTGACGACTCGTCCCGAACACTGAGCCTTCGAGTGACTGCTCGACAGTTTGAAAACTCGCATTAACGGTACGCTGCGTGGGTGAAAACTGTCCAGAGATCTCTCTTACCTTAATCGCTTCATCCTCATTTTGGTCGGTCTGCTTACCGTGGGCTCGGCGCGTTTCGCTGATTCAACGCAAACTCCAACGTGATTAATTGCACCGGCGTTCACCCGAACCGGAGTTCCCGGCAACTCTTGGGAGCGGCCGGCTATTTATGAGATATCGACGCAGCGTCCCGGCTCCCAGGCCCGGGCTAACAATTCAGATTTTCGGAAAGCTCCCCGAAAATTTCAATATCCAACCAAAGTTGGACGCCGCTCTCCACCCGCGAATTCGTTACATTCCTCAGTGTTCTTGTGATCGGGCGAAACAGCGGGCGTGCGGCACCGCTATTGCCTAGCGCATTTTCGGAACTGCAACGCCCTTCGGTTTCTGCACTAACTGGCATTAAAGAAAACTTAGTAAACCATAAAAAACTCTTGACAAGATTCGGGTAGTGGTAGTACTAAGGCTTTTGTCCGGTCGTGCAACAAACCTCTAAGTCGAAATTTTGATAAGTGGAGAGCTTTGTTTTGGGGTTCGTACCACAACCCTGAAGGGTTAAGCATCATCGCTTTTGTCTGGTCGTACAACAAACCCTAAGACGTCTCAAAGAATTTAAAGTCTGACGCTTTTAGTTTCCTGGAATTTCGCTCCAAACGGAGGAGAGTATGACTTCACTAGGCAAGCGCAAGCTCTATGCGACGCTAATCGTTTCTATCTTTGTTTTCTCCCTGACTGTTCTTTCCGGTGTGACACCGGCAGTCGCGCAATCTACTGGTAGCGCGACGTTGCGCGGTACTGTGAAAGATCCGCAGGGAGCCATCATCCGTGGAGCGGTCGTCACGCTCGTCAACGAGCAGAAGAAAGACGAGCGCAGCGCCAAATCGAGTGAGGATGGCACGTACACCTTCACTGCCGTTTCCCCCGGCACTTATACGCTGAAAGCGGAAGCGCCGGGCTTCAAAACTGCTGCGCAGACTAACCTGAAAGTCGAAACCAGTAGTACGCAGGGCGTTGACATCGCCATGGAGGTGGGCGCGCCAACTGAAACGGTTACCGTCACTGCCGGCACCGATCAGCTGCAAACAGAAACGGGCGCCAAAGAGAACACGATCACATCGAAGCAGATCGACAACCTTTCGATTATCAGTCGCAGCTCTCTTGAACTCTTACGCATTCTTCCCGGCGTCGTTGCTCCGGATAACACATCGCTTGAGAGCATCTCGTTTGGCGGGGGCGCGAACGCAAGTTCTCAATATCACGTGAACGGTCTGCGCGGGGAGCAGAACAACGTGACCATCGATGGCTCGCGCATGATCGACATCGGGGCGAACAACGGCACGGTTATCACCGCCAATCCTGATATGGTCCAGGAGGTTAAAGTTCAGACCAGCAACTACGCCGCTGAACATGGTACCAGCGCGGTACAAATCAGTGCGACGACGAAAGGCGGTTCCAGTGGCTTTCATGGCAGCGTTTACGACTACGTTCGCCACTGGCGCTTCCAGGCCAACGATCGTTCCAACTCGGGCAAGGTTCCAATCATTGAGCGACCGCTGAGTAAGTACAACTATCCTGGCGGAAACATAGGCGGGCCTGTTCTCCTGCCTGGGACCAACTTCAATCGTAGTCGCGACAAACTGTTTTTCTTTGTCGGTTACGAGCTCTATCGCCAGCAGGTTGACGAGGGGTCGAAGTTGTTCCGTGTTCCGACCCTCAAAGAGCGCCAGGGCGATTTCAGCGAAGCGGGCGTGGGTAATATCTTCGTTCCCGCAGGTTGCACGGCAAATGGAGTTACGGGAAATGCGGGTTCTAACGGTGCTGGAGACGCAGCCCCTAACGGAGATTTACGTCCCTGCGCAAACCCGCTCGGCAGAGCTCTCTTGAATCTGTATCCGGCGCCCAATCGGACCGCTCCCTATGGAGGGAACAATTATGCATATAGCGTGCTGAGGCCTAACGACAGAAACCAGTTCACGTCCAGGTTCGATTACAACGTAAGCGAAAAGACGAAACTGTATGTGCGCTTTGCGCGTGAGTATGAAGAGCAGGGCTTCCCGCGTGGCTTGTGGTGGGACTCATCATCTTATGAAATTCCCGGAAAACTCACGAGCAAGAATCTGGGCCGTTCGGTGGTGGTGAATCTGACTAACATGATTAACACCAGCATGACGAACGAGATTCTGTTCAGTGCCAGTAAGTTGAAGCTGAATTACGATTTCGCGGAGCCTGATAAGGTTTCGTGGAAAGGTCTGGGTCTTACTCCAGTAGGTTTCTTCTCAACCAGCAATCCAAATATTCCGGCTAGACTCCAAAACACAAATCCCTATGTTCCAATCAGTGTCATAACCTGGGGGCAGGGAGATTTCCATACCGCTTACGGCTATCCGATTCTTGCTTGGAACGACAGCTTCGCGATCACCGACAACCTCGTGAAGGTTAAGAATACCCACACGCTGAAGTTTGGAGCGTTTGTTGAACAAGCGAACAAGCGGCAGCAATCAAACGCGGATACGAATATCGTGACCGCACAATGGGGACAGACGACAGGGACCGGCAATAACTTCGGCGACGTTTACGTTGGCAAACCCATTGAATTCGCGCAAGCGTCAAGCCGGCCGCTGGATAACTTCCGCTATTACAACTACGAGTTTTATGCTCAGGACAGTTGGAAGATGCGGCCAAACCTAACACTCGAGTATGGAATGCGTGCCGCTTACCTGCCTCAGAACTTTGAGCGAAAAGGCCTCGGTGTCTTGTTTGACCCGGCATCGTATAAGCCTGGTGCGGGGCTATTTTTGGGCGGCGACATTACGAAACCCAATGGTTATAAATTGGCTTCCCGAAATGAGATTCCGAAAGGCGTTCTCGACAACCTACCGGTTCAGTGGATGCCTCGCCTCAACGTAGCCTGGGATGTTGGCGGTAAGGGTGATCTCGTAGTTCGTGCAGGCGCCGGACTCTTCTACAATCGCGTACAGGGTAACTACGACTACTACTCAAGCGGCGAGCTGCCCAACACTTATAGCGCGACAGTTGATACTCCGTGGTCCTCAGCTAACGGGCTTTCGTTCGGCGACTTGACGACTCTTAATCCGTTCAGCAGCATCAGCTCAGTCAACGTGAACACTCGCGACCTTCAATCAAATGAAATACCGAGAGTTGCAAACATGAGTTTCACCGTCGAAAAGAGATTGCCCATGAACAATATCCTTGCGGTGGCCTATGTCGGCACTCAGGGACGGCATCTACCACAGCGGCGCAACGCAAACATTATCCCGTTGGGAACGTTGTTGAGCGGGTCGATCCCATTGAACTCGAGCGTATCAGTAACGGAACCAGACGGGCCCGGGACGCCAGCAAGGAATTTTACTTCGATTAATCTGTCTGACCCCGCACAGCGCGCAACTTTGGCTGGCGTAGTGCTCAGAAGATACAGACCATTTGATGCCTTCAATTCAGTTGGTCTGTATCAGTTCACTGGTACGTCGACCTATCATTCATTGCAGGCGACCCTTAGCCACAGTGGTAGAAACCTCCAGTACTTTGCCACTTATACATTTGGTAAAGCACTGGGAACTGTCGCCACCAACGAGAGTGACGGAGCTGCCTGGGCCGATCCGATCGATACGCGAAACCGAAGCTGGGGTGTGCTGCCCTTTGATCGAACTCACGTGTTCAATCTCTCTTACAACTGGAGCGTACCAAAACTCGCACGTGGCAAATTCGAGAACGCCGTTACAAACGGGATCTTCAACGGTTGGCAGATCTCGGGTATTACCACAATCCAGAGCGGTATCCCAATCCGCCTGAGATTTACCGGTGCGATTGCTCAAAGTGCTCAAGCCGTTGCATGGTATGGCTCCGATGCGTTCAACGGTACGAACGCCGGCGCAAGTATCGGCGCCATCACACCAGTCTACCTTGGTAATCCACAGGTGGGCGGCACGGCTGTGGGAAGCAAAGCTTACGATCTTTCGAAGCTTGCGATCCCGTCGTTCGGCACCACCGGTCCATCGCAGCCACCGTTCTATATACGCACCCCTGGTCGCAGCAATTTTGACATCTCTTTCTTCAAGAATTTCAACATCACTGAAGAGAAGAAGATTCAATTCCGGACGGGCCTATTCAACGTCTTCAACCAGGCGTACCCAACTCAGATCAATGTCACTTCTACAAACCCGAATGATAGTGACATCTTCCTGGCGCTGGATACGGAGTGTGATCCCGCGAACGTAGTTCGCCGTCCAACAGGAGATGGCAGCAACCAGGCCGGTGTTTGCGATCCAACAAAACCGTTCAGGTTTACGCAAAACACGATCAATAACTTCGGCAAGATCCAGACCAAGCGTGGTCGCCGAATCGTGGAGTTTGCACTGAAGTTTTACTTCTAGTCTCCGACCAAGTCGGAACATTTCGGCGCGAGGAGCAGGAGTTCGCTTCTCGCGCCGTTTCAATTTTGCGAGGTAAAGGCGTAGGCTAAGCACACGTTTTCCGAGACTTATTTATGCATCCAGGTATTCGCATTTTTGCCGTCTGTTTGTGGTGGTTACCGCTCACGGCGCCTGTTTGGGCGCAGCAGGAGTCTGAGAGAAGACTCTCTGCCGTCGACACGAATAACGCTGTCATTCGCGGTCGCGTCACGCTTCCGTCCGGATTCGGAGTGGAAGGTTATGCCCGGATTACGTTAAGAACGCAGCAAAGCATCCTCTCAACTCTCTACACCAACAGCAGCGGTGAGTTTCAGATCAGAAATCTGAGCCAGGGCATATATTACGTCGACGCCGAAATCCCGAAGAGCAACTTTGAACCGGCGTCACGCAGAGTCGAGCTGGGCCGTGGGTTGATGGTAGATCTGATTCTTGAGCTCAAAGAGAAAAAAGATCCCACCGGCACTCGTCTTACCAAAGTTGTTTCGGAAGCTGAGCTACGGCAAGCAATCCCTTCGGCAGCGAAGAAGCAATACGAATTGGGGTTGAAATTTGTAAACAAAGGTGACTTTCAGAAGGCCGCTACGCACTTTCAGGAAGCGCTCTCTATCTATCCGGAATACCTGGCGGCGCGAAATGATCTTGGCGCACAGTACTTAAAACTAAAACGCATTGACGAAGCCGAGAAACATTTTCAAATCGTCCTCGGCAATGATCCCAAGAACTTCAACGCTAAATTCAACATGGGTCTGGTTCAGTATGAACGCCGAAATTACACGCAAGCGCTCTCGCTCTTGAATGAGGCCGTTGCCATCGACAGTACGCGACCGGTAGCGCGACTGTGGATCGGAATAACAAAGCTGGAAATGGGCGAATTGGAGATTGCCGAAACGGAATTGACGCGCGCGTTGATCATGGGTGGCGATGAATGCGTTGTGGCCCATTATCATCTGGCACGCATCTACATGATACGTGGAGACGTGGCTGGAGCAAGCCGATCGGTGAAGTCGTATCTGGAACTGGCGCCGCGCGGGGAATTGATCAAGGAAGCCAAAGCGCTGTCGCTCCAAATCGAAAAACGGAAATGAGCCGCGGATTCATCCCTTGAGTCTGCAACCCAATTACGATCCGATAACAAAACTTGTGGATCGGCTGACGCTATTCACACCGTCGCTCACCGATATCTTTAACTCAAAGACGCCTGGCTGAAGCTTGTCAATCGCGAAAGAGCCGGCATACTTTATCTGCCCTGGCTCGTCTGGAGCGGGAAGCTCACCTGAGGTTTTACCTACTAGTTGCTTATTCTGCAGAATTTCCAAGGTCATTTGCAGCGGCTTGGTCGAACCCTTCGCCGGCCAGGCTGTGAAGAAATACGCCAGTTGTTTGCTTGTATTGCGATCGATCCGTTCACCTAAATTCGGGTAAACAAGCAGCTCGCCAAACCGAAACGGTTGATCGCGTTTCTGTTCCTCTGCGCTGAGACGCTCTGCTCTTTTCAATACCGCTACGGCGCTCAGCCGCAGTCTGCTGTCGTCGGTGGCTGCAATCTCAAGAGGAGTGGAATTGACGTTTGCGGTGCCCGTGGCTGCATCAAACGCGACGACTTGAATCTGGTACTTGCCAGGGGGAAGTTGTGCTTCGCGATAGAAAAGTACACTTCCTTTTTTGGCGTTATCGAGATTCTGAACCGGTCCGGTCAAAGCGTAATGTTGACTTAACTTCTGAACCAACCGATCGGAGCTATCTCTTACCACCGCAACTATTGAAAAATCAGTGGTATATGACTTGTTGTCCTTGTCCGGAGCGAATTTGAAGGCCGCCAGCGGCGCTTCTGCAACGATCAGAGTGAGTCCATTCTTACCTGTCACAGGGTAAGTGAGGGCACCACTGAGCAAAGAATCTTGGCCCGGCTTACCACGCCAATTTCGCGCCGCGGCAATCGCTGGCGCTTCGAAATCAAGCACGGGAAGATCACCCACCGACTCTAACGCGTAATAACCTTTGCGCGACTGGATTTCGACATTCGGTCGCGAAACTTTCACGCCGATACGACGGAACCGCCCGTCGTATTCTTTGTTTTGCGGTACGTAGGTGAGGAAGTAATAGCCACTTATATCATCGTCTATGCGACGGATCCCGGCGGCTAAGTCATTTGTGTTGTTGATTAGAAATCCGCCAGTTTCATCTGACAACGGGCCCAGCCCACTGCGTGGATCAAAGCGCAGCAAATCCTCATTGCGCTCGAGTGCGCGCATCAATGGACCGCCACCGCCGGCTCTTTCGCCGGCTCCTTGCCGTCCCATACTGCCTCCGGCGAGCGAATTGAGCTCACGCGCGGCTTCGGCAGTCCCGCTCTCTATACGTAACCCGGCGGCGTCGATTGAATAGATACTCACATTGGCGCGATTTGCAGCATCAATGACGGAAGGGAATTTGTGAGAAACGGATGGCGGCAGCTTCAAACCTTCAGAGAAAAATATGATTGTTTTTCGCCCCGGCAGGTTTTGCATCGGGCTAATCACCGCGAGCAGCCCGTTGATGGTTGCATATCCTTCCTGGTCGCGCTGCAGTCGCTCGTAATGGTCCGACATGTCGTTCTGCATTTCGAGTAACTTTTGTGCGACCGCAGCCTGGCCGATCTCTGCACCCGCTCCGGATGCTCCAGCGCTGTCCCGAGCTGCGCCTGCTGCTGAGGCGGCGCCGGCTCCTGCTGAAATTTGATTTGATAAGGCGGAGCTTTGCTCCGTGTTTGCTCGAATTCCTGCTGCGCCTGACGCGTAGGTGGAAGGCGTTGCTCCAGTAATTCGTTCGACTCCTTCCTTAACTAGCTCCTGGTTATCCGTAAATGCCTGAACCGTCCGGAGATTCTGATCGATTCCAAACACGCCGGTGAAATCTCCGGAGGCCATGCCGTCTTGCGCATACGCCAAACCGGCTTTTCGGGCAAGTGACCGGGCTTCCGGTGACAGTCGATCAAAGACCAGCGCCGTAACTGCCGGACTAGAACGCCTGGGCGGGGGGACGGGCGCCGTGGTGTCGGTCGGTTTGTTCCTGTCATCGTTTGCTTTTCGGTCCACCGCCTCAGCGCGCTTTGTTACGAAGCGAAACGACTCGACCTTCTGCGTCACACCGTCTTCGGAGACCTCGAAGTCACTCGCTTTTAGATCTTTGATTGGCCGTCCTTTTTTGTCCGTGACCACTATGTCCAGTCTGACTTCGTTACTGCGAAATCGCACCACATCGTCCTGTTGCTGCGAGGCCGTGGTTTGTGCGGATGTCACTGCTGGACACAATCCAATTGCGATAGTGAGTATCAGGCTAAGAAAGGATTTCATAGTGTGACGAGTATAGAATCATCCGTGCTTGAACTCCAGTAATTCTTAAGCGCCGTTAGCCCCAGGTTGGCTTGGAAACTGCGAAAGCCCCTGTTGTATACTCTCGTGGATCTTTAGCTCGCCTGGATTTAACTAATGGCACTCAACAAAGGACGGCGCAGAGCTGTTGCAGTAGGGTTGTTATTGATCGCCGTAGCAGTGTTCGTTGCGGCAGTCTCGGCACAGACTCCTGACCAGGTGGAGCGCGAGTTTGCGCGCGCCACCGAGTTGCACCAGGGCGGAGATTTGGAGGGTGCTGTACGTGCCTATCTCGCGATTCTCGCCGCGCACCCTGGAAGAGTTGATGTACGATCCAATCTGGGGGCTGCGTACTCCGGCCTGGGGCGATACGAAGATGCAATTGAGCAGTACAAGCGAGCCCTCAGCGTAGAGCCGGCGAATTATGCGATCCGGTTCAATCTGGCGATGGCCTATTACAAGGCTGCCTGGTTCTCAGAGGCGGCGAGTGAATTAGAGCGATTTCTCGCCGCGGCTCCGACCCAGCCTCAGACCCTAAATGCGCAAGTAGTGCTGGCGGATTGCCAGGTAAGGTTGGGTGAATACAAGAAAGTGATCGACTCGCTTTCACGGTTGTCAGAGACTGATCCGTCCAATCGCGCGGTAGCTTATCTCCTCGGAAGCGCTTTTATCGGCGACAATCAGCTCAGCAAGGGTCAGGAAATCATCGATCGGGTGTTCCGCGATGAAGATTCTGCCGAAGCGCATCTATTAATGGGTTCTATTCTGTTACTGGCGGATGATGCGCAGGGCGCACTTAAAGAAGTTGAACGGGCGCTGGAACTGAACTCAAAACTTCCCACTGTGCAGGCCTGGTATGGTCGCGTTTTGATGCGCCTTGGAGATTCGGAAAAGGCGCGTCTTGCCTTCAATACTGAATTGGCCCATAACCCAAATGACTTCGATGCCAATGTTTATCTCGGAGTATTGCTGCGGCAGAACAAGCAGCTGGACGAAGCGCTCAACTACCTGCGACGTGCGGTCCAACTGCGGCCACGCGAACAATATGCGCGTTATCATCTGGCGGCTGTCTACGCTGCGGCTGGCAAACCAGCTGATGCATTGCCATTGCTTGAAGGCGTTCTGAAGGAACACGCAGAGTTTGTCGAAGCGCGTGTGCTGCTCGCGTCAGTCTATTATCGGCTCAATCGAAAAGAGGATGGAGACCGGCAGAAGGCACTCATCCAAAAAGCGAATGCTGAGACCCAAGCCAAACAACCGGGACCGCAATAGGGAGATTGATTATTTGTTTGCATTGGGTGCCAGTTTGGAGTGCAGCGGCCTGGCGCCGCTTTGTCATCGATCACTCAGGATCGAGGCCAAAGCGCTGCCAGGCCGCCGCACTCCAAAGTGGCGCCAAACTTTATTAGTATCGCTGATCGCCATGCTGTTGGTGTGTTCAGCCACAGCCTCAGCACAGTCCACCGGAAAAACAAGACCAAAGCCGCAAGCTGCACAAAGTCAGGCAACAGCTGAGGCGGAGTTTGAGCGTTTCGTGAAGCTCGCTGACGAAGCGCGGTTGGCGGAACGTTTCGACGAGGCAATTTCGCTTTATGGTCAGGCGTTAAAAGTCAAACCAAAGTGGGCCGAGGGTTGGTGGTATATCGGCGCGATCTTTTACCAGCGGGACATCTACCCTCAGGCTCGCGATGCTTTCCAGAATCTGGTTGCGCTCGAACCTGAACGGGGACCAGCCTGGGGCATGCTCGGTCTGTGTTTGTTTCAGACTGCCGACTACGAACAGGCTGCGATCTCGCTACAGCGAGCCCGCACGTTAGGCGTTGGCGATAGTTCTGAATTGGCGGCGGTGGTCCGGTATCACACAGCGCTGCTTTATGTGCGTTTCGAATACTTTGAGAGTGCCTATGATGTGCTGATGGAGTTCGTGCGGCTTGGACACGAAACACCGAAGGTTATTGAAGCTTTTGGTCTAACCATGTTGAGAATGCCTTTGCTGCCGAAGAACATCCCTTCCGACCAGAGAGAAAAAATATCGTTGGCCGGTCGGGCCGGATACAACATGGCGGCTCGACGATTGGACCAGGCGCGTGCAGCTTTCGAAACACTACTAGCTCAGTACCCAAATGACGCAAACGTCCATTATGCCTTCGGCGTATACATGCTGCCGCAGGATGCGGATGTTGCCATGAAGGAGTTCAAGCGCGAGCTGGAGATCTCGCCGAATCACTTTCCGGCGATGACCCAAATGGCTTTCGAATTCTTGAAACGAGACCAATATAACGATGCGTTGCCGCTAGCAGAGAAGGCTGTGCAACTCGCTCCAAAGTTGTACGCCGCGCGCAACGTGCTGGGACGCGTGTTGCTGGAACTTGGACAAGTTGAAAAATCGATCAAGGAGTTAGAGGAAGGCGTGAAGCTCGCGCCCTCCAGCCCCGAAATGCACTTCGCTCTCGCGCGCGCTTACACACGGGCCGGTCGGAAGGATGACGCTGCTCGCGAACGCGAAGCGTTCAAAAAGCTTCAGGACGAATATAATCAGAAGCGTCAGCTTGATAAGTCCGGCTCCCCGCCCGAACAACCGGGAAAACCGAACCCGCAATAGTCCACAGATTACACAGATTGCATGAAGAATTCTGTGAAACAGTATTCCCTTGTCGCGGTGGCGATTGTGCTGGGTCTTGCTGCGTTCGCGGTCTTTATCTGTAAGCCGAGCTCGGTGAATGGCCAGATGACTGCCGGGCAACGTTGGAATCCGAGAAGAGTTCCGGCTGATGCTGTTTTTGTTGGCGACCACGCCTGTGGTGAGTGTCACAAGAAATTGTTTGCATCGCATGGGCCGAGTGGGATGGCGATGGCCATGGAACCGGTCGCGGGCTCTCTCGTGCTGAACGACAACCCAAAACTGACGATGCGCGTTGGTCCATACACGTATGAGATTAAACGCGATGGAAAACAAAGCACTTACTCTGTTACCGATGGAAAAGACACTCTCTCGTTTCCGATCGTCTACGCCTTTGGACAGGGCAAGATGGGCCAAACTTATGTGCTCGAGCGCGAGGGAAAGTTTTACGAGAGCATGGTGAGTTTCTACAACGAGCCAAAGGCACTCGATTTTACGATTGGTGCGCCGACCGGTGTGCCGGCATCGCTCGCAGACGCCGTTGGTCGTTTACTGACTCCTAACGAGGTCGCCAACTGCTTCAATTGTCATGCGACCGGCGCAGTGGTTACCGGTACCAAACTGCGACTAGACAAATTAGCGCATGGCGTGCGCTGCGAATCTTGTCATGGACCAGGCGGGAGACATATCGCGGCGGTTAAAGATGGCGATACTCCTGCGAGGTCTATCTATAACCCAGGTCTTTTAAATGGTGATGACTTGACGCAGCATTTTTGCGCGTCCTGTCATCGCGGCGCCGAAGAATCAGCATTGTTGAAGAGTTTGGAGATCAACAACGTTCGTTTTCAGCCTTATCGTATTTTCAATAGCAAGTGTTATTCGGACGACCGGAATATAAGCTGCACGGCGTGTCATAATCCACACGAGCCACTCAGAGAAGACTCGGCTTATTACGATCAGCGGTGTCTGGAATGTCATTCACTCAGGGATAAAAAGGCGAAAGCCGGTGATGGTAAGAGTTGCCCTGTCGCCGACAAAGACTGTACGTCGTGCCACATGCCAAAGATTGAAATCAAGGCAGCATACTTCAAGTTCACGGATCACAACATTCGCGTGGTTAAACCTGGCGAGAAGTATCCAAACTGAATCACGGATCTAGATGGATTTTTTACGGATTGAAGCATGAAGCTCTTATGTCTAATTACAGTTTTGGCGTTAGTTTTGGGAAGCGGTTTGTCTCAAGCTCGTCCCGAACAGCCGGGTCAAAGAGTTACGTTCGCCGAAGTGTCGCCGGCGCAAAGTAAGATCACGTGGGTACACGATAACGGGCGCTCCGAATTACGGCACCTGCCCGAAACGTGTGGTGGTGGCGGGCTCTTCTTTGACTTCGATAACGATGGCTTCATGGACATCTATCTCGTCAACAGTGGACCATCAGATTTTTACAAACCCAAAACACCAATCAAGAACGCTCTCTATCGAAACAATGGCGACGGTACTTTCACAGATGTTACCGATAAAGCCGGGGTCGCCTGCGGCCAGATGGGAGACTTCGGAATGGGGGCTGCCGCCGCGGATTTCGACGGTGATGGTTGGCAGGATCTATATGTAACCAACTATGGCGCCAATGTGCTCTTTCACAACAACGGTAACGGAACTTTTACGAACGTGACCGACAAAGCGGGCGTTGCCGCCCCAAACTGGTCCACCTGTGCCACCTGGTTTGATTACGACAACGACAGCAAACTCGATCTCTTCGTCTCGAGCTTTGTGCAGTACAGCGGCGCGGGCACGATCTTCTGTGGCGATAATCGCGTCGGACGTCGCTACTATTGCGTGCCGCGCGTCTTCAAGCCTCGATCGAGTTTTCTCTTTCACAATGAGGGTGGCGGCAAGTTTCTCGACGCCAGTAAGGATTCCGGAATTGCTGCATCACTCGGCAAATCATTTGGAGCGGTCGCCACTGACATAAACAACGACGGCTTGATGGATCTCTTCGTCGCGAACGACACGCTGGCAAACTTTCTTTTCGTCAATAAAGGGAAGGGAAAGTTTGAAGAAGAGGGGCTGCTTTCGATGGTCGCATACAGCGATTCCGGCGCGCCGCGCTCGGGAATGGGAGTGGATGCCGCCGATTACGACAACGACGGTTGGCAGGACCTGTTCGTTGCCAATATCGACCAGGAACTGTTTTCTCTCTATCAAAACCAGAAAGACCTGACTTTTCTTGACCGTCCCGGGGAAATTGGACAAGCAACGCGTCTTCTCAGCGGCTGGGGTTTGCGCTTTTTTGATTACGACAACGATGGCGATCCCGATCTGATCCTGGCGAATGGCCATCCCGACGATATGGTTGAGATTCAGTCGCTCAAAGTTAAATATAAAGAACCGTTGTTGATGTTTGAGAACGTCAACGGGACGTACAAAAACGTCAGCGCGATATCCGGTCCTGTTTTCGGAAAGGACTTTCCGGCGCGTGGTTTATCGGTTGGTGACTACGATAACGACGGCGACCTCGATGTGCTGATCATAAACAACGGCGATGCTCCTGTTCTGTTGCGGAATGAAGGTGGAAATCAGAACAACTGGGTCGGCCTGAGTCTAGTGGCTACCAAGAGCAATTCAATGGCGGTCGGCGCCATCATCACGTGGGAAGCGGGCGGGGTGAAATACCGCCGTCTCAAGACTGCGGGTGGCAGTTATCTCTCGTCGCACGATCCACGCGAGATTCTTGGAATCGGTAAAGCTGCGAAGGTTGATAGCATCGAAATCAAGTGGCCCAGTGGCCGAGTCGACAAAGTAACCAATCCACCGCTGCGGAAGTACATCAAAATTGTAGAAGGATCCGTGCAATCCGTGGCTAATAACCGATGATCAATATGGTTCGCTTCCTGATTTTGATCGCCTGCGTTGCAGTGTTGATGCCGCAGACGTCTCCTCCGGCTCAACATCCCTTTCAAAATCCCGATCTTCCGATCGAACAACGGATCGATAACATCCTCTCGTTGATGACAATCGATGAAAAGATTGAATGTCTCGACACAAATCCAAGTGTGCCGCGGCTTGGCATCAAGGCAAGTGGTCACGTAGAAGGCATTCACGGACTAACGCAGGGTGGACCAGGAAAATGGGGCCGGCCGCAGACCGTTCCCTCGACGACGTTTCCGCAGGGCATCGGTCTCGGCGAAACCTGGGACAAAGAGATCTTGCGACAAGCCGGAGAGGTTGAAGGCTACGAAGCACGCTACGTCTTTCAAAGCCCGAAATATAACCAGGGCGGCATTGTAATCAGATCTCCCAATGCCGATATCGGACGTGATCCGCGCTGGGGTAGAAACGAAGAGTGCTACGGCGAAGACGCATACTTCAACGGTGCGATGGTAGTCGCTTTCAGTAAAGGCTTGCAGGGCAATGACCCGAAATACTGGCAATCGGCCGCTTTGATGAAGCACTTCCTCGCGAATAGCAACGAGAACGATCGCGACAAATCAAGCTCAAATTTTGACGAACGTCTGTTTCACGAGTACTACTCATTGCCTTTTCGCATGGGCGTGATCGAAGGTGGCTCGAGAGCTTACATGGCTGCCTACAACGCCGTGAATGGTGTGCCGATGACCATCAATCCGATCCTGCAAAATATCACGCGGGACCAGTGGGGCCAGGATGGAATCATCTGCACCGACGCGGGAGCAATGAAGAATCTGGTTACGTCACACAAGTACTATCCTGATTTCGAAACCGCTGCCGCTAAGTCAGTTAAAGCTGGTATCGGACAATTTTTGGACGATTATCGCACCTCCGTCAGAGGCGCATTGAAGAGAGAACTGCTGACAGAAGCAGACATTGACCGCGCACTGAGAGGCAATTTCAGAGTGATGATCCGGCTCGGCCTGCTCGATCCGCCTTCTCGCGTGCCTTATTCAGCGATTGGCAAGGAGACCGTCGAGCCCTGGCTCACCGAAAAACACAAAGCAGTAGCATTACTTGCCACGCAGAAATCGATCGTGCTCTTAAAGAACTCTGCCAATCTCCTGCCGCTCGATAAGAAATCGTTGAAGTCGATCGCTGTGATTGGACCACGCTCGAACGAAGTTTTACTCGACTGGTACAGCGGCACTCCTCCGTACGCAATTTCGCCGCTTGAGGGCATCAAAAATACGGTGGGCGAATCAGTGAAAGTCAATCACGCTCTGAACAACGACGCTGGCGCCGCTGTCAAAGCCGCGCGCGAGTCAGACGTAGCGATCGTTTGTGTTGGTAATCATCCGAATGGCGGCTTCGACAAGGTGTGGGCAAGGGTTTCCGTGCCGAGTGAGGGACGAGAAGCGGTGGACCGGCAATCGATCACGCTTGAGCAGGAAGAGTTGATCAAAGCGGTATTTGAAGCGAATCCAAAAACGATCGTGGTGCTGAAGTCCAGCTTTCCGTATGCGATCAATTGGACGCAGCAGAACGTTCCCGCGATTCTACACCTGGCCCTCAACAGCCAGGAAGAAGGGCGCGCGCTCGCGACGGTTCTTTTCGGCGACTACAATCCAGCCGGCCGTTTGGTCCAAACGTGGCCTGCGTCGCTCGAGCAACTGCCGCCGATGATGGACTACGACATCCGGCACGGAAGAACTTACATGTACTTTCGCGACACGCCGCTCTATCCATTCGGTTATGGCCTGAGTTACACCAGCTTTGCGTACCGAGATCTCAAGACCAGCGCACCGGCTCTTTCAGCCAATGGATCGATCGATGTCAGCGTCGTTGTAAAAAACACCGGACAGCGCGCTGGCGATGAAGTGGTCCAGCTCTATGTGAGGCATCTCAACTCCAGTGTTTCGCGTCCGCTCAAGGAGTTGAAGGATTTCGCTCGCGTTCGTCTTGCTCCGCAGGAACAGAAGACTGTGAAGCTCTCGGTTCCCGCCTCGCGGATTGCGTACTGGAATTCGGAAAGCGATCGCTGGGTGGTAGAAAAAGATCGGATTGAGATTGCTGTCGGCGGATCTTCGACGGATGCGAGACTCAAGAAAACGATTCAGGTGCGGTAGCTGCTTTTTAAAAGGGAAGTCCGGTTCCGAGTTCTACCACTTGTGAATCAAGACCCTTTTGGTCTGCAACAATTTGGTAGGGTAAGAAGCCTTGATCTGAACTCGGAACCGGAGAATTGGGTAACTACGCTGCGAAGAATACGCGTATTCCTAAACTGTGTCATGACCTGAAGGTCTGGTGCGTGTCTCCAACTTTAGATTGAGAAGGGTCACAAGGACTGCGGAACGTACTGTAGGGGCGGCCCTCCGTGGGCGCCCCTGTGTCGAATCAAATGTGTGGCGAAGCAATGCGTGTGGCAAACGCAGGGGCGGCCACGGAGGGCCGCCCCTACAATACTTCGATCGTGCCTTGTGAGTCAGAGGTGGACAATTCCGCGTTGCAAAGCGCGGGTCGCGGCCTGGGTACGATCAGTCACGCCGAGTTTCCCGAGAATGTTGTTGATGTGGCTCTTAACAGTCGCCTCGCTGATACACAATGAACTCGCGATCTGCTTGTTGCTCTTGCCCTTCACGATTTCCTGCAGCACTTCCAACTCGCGCACAGTCAGCTCGGACGCGTTCATTCGCTCTGCGAGGCGCTCGGCAACCACCGGCGGAAGCCGTCGGGCGCCCGCATGGACCTTCCTGATCGCGTCCTCCAGTTCTTCAAAAAACATGTCCTTTAACAAATAAGCTTGCGCGCCGGCCTGCAGTGCACGGTAGATGTCTTCGTCTCCGTCATAGGTGGTGAGGACGATAATCCGTGCGTCATTAAACTCGTGACGAATTTTTGCAATCGCATCGACACCGCTCATCACGGGCATGCGTAGATCCATGAGAGTGATGTCCGGCCGATGCTCGCGGTAGAGATCGATGGCCTGTTGCCCGTTTATTCCCTGCGCGATCACGTCCATGTCGGCGACGGTGTTGATAAGCGAGACGAACCCCTGTCGCACCACCGCCTGGTCGTCGATCACCATTATTCGGATTTTGTCAGTCAAGATTGTCGAGTCCTTCGTTAGGAATCGTTCAATGGTACATCAACCGCGA
>DASYSD010000083.1:0-6760 GCA_036003745.1 Pyrinomonadaceae bacterium | reverse complement strand
AGAAGGTAGCGTTGTATGGTTTGCTGCTGAGTATTCATCTCATTAACGAGTGGCAAATCAAGAGATTCATATCGCTGATTTCTTTCGAAGACAGGAGGAAACGCAGTACTGTAATTTATCGCGCAAGCGTTGTACGCGATTGGCGAGGGCATCGCGTCTTAAGCCAAATCTCTCTGCCAATGCACGTCGCCTTTCGACCTGGCCGCGCTTTTCATGCGTGTAGTATTCAAGAATCAATTTCTGACTGCCTCCTGACAACGTGCGTAAGCATTCGTCCAAACACACTAAACGTAGTTCCTTCTCGGCGGTCTCCTCCGAGCTGTTCAAGGCGACAGGATCAACCTTTACCGACTCTAGCGACAGCCGCTTTCTGTCAGTTCCCTTTGTCGTTTCCAGGAATACCAAACGCGCGATCTCGTAGCTGTAAGCCGCCAGGTTTTGGATCTCGGTGCCCTGGTCCAGCTTTCGACCAATGCGATTGAAATCCTCGTCAGCCTGTTCTTCCGGATATGGAGTGCCCCGCCACTCAAAGAATCTGATCAGAGTGCGACGGAGATCTTCATACTTCTCGCCGGCTTGTTCCCGATCCGAATCGAGACGATCCAACAATCTGGTAAATGTATCAGTTGTTAACCCGGCTTCCATCAGAATGAATCTACACTTTGAACGCGAAATGTCCGATAAGCTTTAGCTTGTCGTGTGACGCATATCCGACACACGACAAACTAAAGTTTATCGGACATTCATCACCGCTGACCTTTCAGGTTGGCCCATTCACCCGCCAGAATGAAACTAGCCCAGTAGTAAGGATGACTACGAGACTTGTTGCGCAACATCTTGAGCTGCACTTGCCGCAACGCCTCGCCTCTGCCCACATTTTGCACGAGCGCCTGGTAATATCCGGCCATCAGCTCACGCGTGCTGCGATCCGAAACGGGCCACAAACTCATCAACTGGCTTTCGGTCCCCGCGAGAAACAGAGCCCGTCGCAAACCGTAAACGCCGTCGCCATTCCTCACTTCGCCGACTCCCGTGTCGCAGGCTGAGAGAACGACCAACTTAGTGCCCCAAAGATCCAGAGCCGTTGCTTCAAGCGCTGTGAGCACGCCATCCTCGTCTCCACTGCGGCCCTGATTAGAACCGGCAAGAGCTAGCCCGGAGCGTAACAGAGGGTTGTCGACCCGAGCCGCCCACTTAGCGAGTCGAGTTCTATCTGGAGTGTTAATGGCGGCGCGTTTCTCCACTGACGAATCGTTTTCCAGAAAGAAGCCATGCGTAGCGATGTGCAGAATACTCGGTGCTCTCACATGTTTGAGCGTTCCTTCTGTTGCCTGCTCGCCCGTGAGAAAAGTCGCTTGCGGCAACAGCATCTTCAGCGCTCGCACCTCCTCAGCAATTCCAGGCAGCGGCCCGAAGAATACTCGCGAGTAGTCGAGCCGGGCGCGAGCACCGGCACCGTTGCCTCGACCGGTGCCTTCTTCCGAGGCAATCACCGCCGGCTCGCCGAACGCCGGATCAGCCATTACTACTGGCGCACTCTTGCTGTCGCGCCGCGTTTGTAATCGCAACAAATCGCGCCCGCTGGACAAGTAGTCGATGGCGTAGCGTTCGATCAAATAATGTCCTTGCTCGTCAATCAAGGCCGCAAATGGGACAAGGTTCAACTCGCCATCCGGCGAGACAAGGAGCTGCGTGGCATCGCCCAGCAGGGGGCGCACGGGTTGCATTACTCTCTCATCAAGAGAGCGAGCAAGACTTCTCACTTCGGTACGCGTCGGTGTACGCACCGCTTGTCGCAATGCGTTTATGGCATCCTCAATCTTTTTAGCTTCGCCGAGCTCGGTCCATTGAACGTCTCCCTGGTGTCGAATGACGTATGCGACGTAGTGGGGGTGACCGTAAGCCTTCTGGTTATCCGGCGCTTTCGGGTCGAACGGGCGATAGATCGCGAATTCAATAAGCGCCGCTTGCTCCGGAATCGCCGCCTGAACCGCGGCGAGTGTGACTGGCTCTGCCTTCACGTAAAAGCCTGCGCTACGGCGGCTGATATCCGCTTCAAGCTTTTCTCTCTGCTCTTCAAGGACTTTGACCTTGTTCTGATGCTCGGTCAGACTCGTATTCTGTGGCCCATTGAGAACGAGCCTGGCCAGTTGCGATGTGGTGTTACTCAGTTTGTCGAAGAACGCGTGGTCTTCCGTGCCGGAGCGCCTGCGTAGCGCTGCAAGGCTGTCGGCCATCCCATCCAACGCGCGCCCTTTACGTCGCAGGATGGTTGTTACGGCCAGGTCTCGCGCCGCTCGGTCATCAGTCTCAAGAGACGTGTGCAGCGAAATATTTCGTGATGCGCGCAAAGAGAGGCTGCCAAGGAACGCCAGTTTTTCACGCTCGGAACCGACAGCGAGATTCAATCCAATGTATCGCTCCTCAATTTCGCTCGCGCGGGTTTGAAACTTCAACGCCTCGGATGTGCGGCCTTGTGCCGCATGAAGGCGGGCAAGGCCGAACAAAGTGTCTTGAACATTTGGATCACTCATTCCGGCTTTCTCGTAAACCGACAGTGCACGCAGGTAGAGTGCTTCAGCTTGCGCGTAGTCGCCCGTCGTGGAATAAAGCATGGCCAGATCATTGAAGCGCTTGGGGATTCCTGATTCGTCCTGCCCCATAGCTTTTTCACGCAGAAACAGCGCGCGCTCAAACATGGCTTTGGCCTTCGTATAGTCGCCTGCGTCGTATGCAACACGCCCTAAGAAGATAAATGTCGGCTCAAGGTGAAAATGATCCGGCCCCAGCAGTTTTTCCCATAGGGTTCGCGCCCGTTGATATTGCTTTTCAGCGTTTTCGTAATCGCCTCTCGCGTAATAAATGTTCCCCAGATCCCCGAGCATAGCGGCGACGATGTGACTCTCCACAAGCTGCGCTTTTTCAAAGATGGCAAGGGCTCTCTGATACATTTCTTCCGCCTTTAGATCAATGCCCCTCTCGGCATAATGGCTTCCGAGGTAGCCAAGATGGCGAGCTACTTCAGGATGATCCAGCCCTCGGCTCCTCTCAACAATCTTCAGGGCGCGTAGGCGCAGCGGCTCCGCGCCCGCATGGTCACCCGCTTCCTCCAGGTTACCCGCCAGCATGTTGAGTGGCTGCACCAGACTGAAGCTATCCGGCCCCGACGCCTTTTCACGAATCTCAAGCGCACGAATCAACAACGGACGGGCTTCACCGTACCGTCCTTCACGATTGAGCCGAAGCGATTCCACCAGTAACTCTCGCGCCTCCTGCAACGCCCGATCAGGCTCGGTCGCCGTGCGCAGCTCCGCGACGACGATTTCATAACGACCGGCAGGGGCCTTCGTTCGCGCGTGAACAGTGAGCCGGTAGATTCCAGACGACTGAGCCACCCGATGGAAGAACCCTTCCTGCAATGTTCCAAGAGCATTTAACACTTCAACTGGATCGCCGGTCGGCGGTTGGAGCGTCACGCGGACATCTATGCCCCGCAGCTTGATCTGTACACTGATGAATTGCCCTTCCGTAAGCGCAATCTCATAGTCATGTTTTTGACCCGCCGAGAGTTCTCGCTCGATGGGCTTGCCAGGTTCAAGCGTAGTAACTTCCTGCCCGGCGTTTGTCTGCCCGAACCCTTCCGCACGAGTTTCAGGAACGAGTTTTTGCGCCTCCACGCTGAGTTGAAATGTGCTCGCTAAGACGGCACAGAGGATCCCAATAACGGTTAAGGAATGAGGGAATATTCCTGTCGAGATAATGGAGGTGCGACTCTGAGACATGAAACTACCTCGGCGCCCTGGGCAGTGCGAGTTATAGTGGCGTCATTATTCCATAGTCCCAACACAGGTGGAACACAGAGAGGCCCGACCGAGGCACCTAAATAAGAATTTTGTGCGGATGTTTGGTTCAGGTACCGGACTCTCCAAAACAATCATGCCAATCTCCAGCCCGTTTGAGCGAAAGGAGAAGCAACCTTCCAAACGGCCAATCGCACCTTCGGTTGGACAAAGGTATGCGCATACGTTTTTGAACGCTGGGCTCCAACAACCTTTACGATCACAAGCCGGTTTGTGTGTAACTCAATTGCCTCGACCTACTTGATCGGATGCTTCCGTTCGCATTCCTTGGACAGCGGGCAACGGCATCCAGAATCGAATCGATGGTCCATCACATACGCCGTTCGAGGGTTCATCGCGTCGCTTAAGTCGAGCACCAGCCGATGGTCCAACCGGGGATTGTCGACCATTACGCAGCCAAAGTGCTTTTCTGACCTAATAATCCAATCCTCGAGGGAAGTCTGTTGGCCGTCTGGGGAAAACAGAGAACTTGTGGCCAGGTCCCAATTGTTAATGTTCCGTCCAACGGCTTTACCATTGATTTTCACTATAGTCCAAAGAAGCGGCTCGTAGTTTCCGTTCTGTGTCGGCAGGCATACAAAATCAATATCACCTCCCAGTCCGGTAGGGAACAAGAAGTTATTTATGCCTTCTGCGGTGTAGGTTTTGGAGCTGTTAAGCGATAAAACATCCGATTTGAAGCTCGTAAAGTGGTTATCTTGGTCCACCATCTCCACCTCGACCACCGCAAAAAACCCAAATTTCCCGTGTTGACCTGCAAATACTCTTGAGAGTTCGCTATCGCACTTTTTCTCGAACACAACAACGTAGACCCCGAAAGGAAATTCGTTACAGGCAAAGTTGATAAAGGTCCAGTTCGTATGCGTTGTTTCGATGAGCGATGGATTGCCTCTCATTTTTAATTCGAGGATCCAGTCGGGAATTCTCGGATTCAAGCCACAGGCGAAGCCCGGCGCCACCCCTGTATTGGCGCGCGCTTTCTCTTCAACTGTTCCCTCAATCCGAATAAAATCCCTCCAATCCGAACTTCGAGTTGCGTTAGGCGCAGTGAGCATCAAGTTGGTGGGCAGTGCCCACGCTTCTTCATCTCCGCGCGCGTTGGCGAATATTCCACCGCCCGTGATTAGATACTTGTTGGAACTAAACGTGATCTCCATGGCCGGATCGCCGTATCCATGGTCCCATGCTCCGTGGCGGATAAGTTGAAGGTAGCGGTTTGGCAAACTCGTCGCAGGAGGCGTCGCTTCTGGCATTAACATCAAGTCGAGCAGAAGTTCGGGCACCCGATAGCGACCAAGCGCTGCGGTCACCAACGTGTAGGACTCCTTACCGAGAATCTCTTCTTCTTTGCCGGGCGGAAGACTGCCTAGCATCAGCGCATCACCCGTAAGCATCAGAAACCTCCAGGTTTCTGCATCGCTGAACTCATCAAAAAGCGGGCTCTTGTCTCGATTGTCGTTGTGCCGCCGAAAAGGCCCTGCACGCCGGGAACCGTTGCTCGTCACGGCAAACTTGGCAGATAGGTAGTCCAACACAATCTTAGCCGCCTTCTTTACGTCCGGATCGGCGGAAAATTCATAGAGATTCTGTAGCGCAAGGGCAACGAACCGGGAGTAAATTCTGGAGTTGAATTCCCAGAAATCGTTCTGCAGATACTTCTGGAGATGATTCAGCATCCATTGACGCATTCCGTTCACAGAATTATCGAAGGCTGGGTCGTAGGGAGGAGTCACGGATGGAACGGCAACAGGGTTGGGGAGCAAGAGGAGCTGGTTGGTCAGGAAGCGTGCCGTCTCTATCATCAGGATGTGGTTCTCCGTCTCCCCTATCCAATTCTTCGGCAGGAACGACAGCACCTTCTTTCCACACACATGATCGACTTCGTGCACTTTGTTGGCTCCGCCCGAGACGTGTTTTCTGAGGAGTTTATGAAGAATGTGGTCGTACGAGTCTTTGTCCAGGAGTTTGCCATAGCGATAGATGATGGGGAACAATCCCATCATCGACATGTCGTAGTCGCCTTTCTCGTAGCAAGCGACCGCCGATACCAAGCCGAACGCCGCGCCGATGAAAAAACCGGATCCCGCGATCATTGCAATAGTAGATATCGGAATGCCAATGCCCAGAAGGAGCGAGGCGATGTACACAAATAAGGCGATCCCAACGCTCCAGGCCCACATAAGTAATGCAAAATGGCCTCCCATCAAAGCTATGGACGCAATGAGAGAGAGATCGGTGCCGATGTGATTGTCACTGTTCCAACTGAGAATTGCTTTATTCACTAATTCGCGATTCGAAAGAAGGGTCACCGGTCCGTCCGGGAGCTGAAAAGGCACTGAAGGCACTGGTCCATAAAGCGCAGATGCATCGAACGTTGTGAGTTGGTCCTTATACTCCTTCCCATCGAAGACGAATCGCACCGTTCGCTCAGACGGAGAAGCGGGAATAACTCGGGGGAGCTGGCCGCCCCCGCCAAACTTTTGATCGCGACGGCAAAGCTCGAGCTTGCACATCGCCACTTTCATGGCACTCTCCGCATCTGCGGCAAAGTCCGTTTCAAGCAGCTTTGACTGCAGGGCGTAGTGTAGAACTACCCGGTCAACACGTTGCTGAAATGTTGTTTGTGAATCCTGAACGGACTTGGGTTTTGAAAAGTCCGAAAGTATAAAAGCACACATGCAGTTGTTACAGATTGCCAGCCCGCGTAGCGCCGAAACGTTTATTCGAGTATGCGCCCAATCTTCTGTCAGCTCCGTAGGAGCGATCTCTGTGCAAAATTCAGACCCTTAGCGAACCACGGAAACCCCTGGCGGCATAGTAAGATTCTGCACCGTTGTGATAAACGAAGACATGCCCGTAGCGGTAATCACAAAAGATAGCGCCGCCTCGTTTTCTAATAT
>DASYSD010000082.1:0-32454 GCA_036003745.1 Pyrinomonadaceae bacterium | reverse complement strand
GATCGTTACACTGGTCGGGTAGTGTGGAGAGGATTTAGCCCGGAGGATGATTGCGAGTCAGCAGTCATTCTCCGGTCTTGGATTGTTCAGTACCTGTCCTTGTCCCTGGTCTACAGCGATAAGCTTTCCTAGGGTCAACTCAATACGGTTCAAGCTGGGTTCGGTCCACTTGCAGAGATTCGAGGGAGGATTGAAGTGCCGGCGTCCCGTACGGGAATCGAACCCGTGTCGCCGCCGTGAAAGAGAAGCGATTTACAGGAATTCAAAGGAACCCTGCGGCATGGGTAGCACCGTAAGCTAGTTTAAGGAACTCTAAGGACTCGTTATTGGACCCTTAATGGACCCACACCGCGCGCTGCGAGTTTGATTCTTGCAGCACAACGCTCGAGGTGGTAGTGTGACGACATGATTGAACCATCACAGATCGAGAGGATGTCAATAACCGAACGACTGCAAGCGATGGACCAGCTTTGGGACTCCCTCAATCGATCCGGTGACGAGATACCTTCACCGGATTGGCATCAAGACGTTTTGGCTGACCGGAAAACGCGAGTCCAGAGCGGAGAAGCAAAGTTTCTGACTCTGGCAGAACTCAGATCCCGTCTACGAAGCTAAACCATGACCGTCGTAATACTCGACGACGCGGCAGAGGACCTCGAGACGGGTGCACAATTCTATGAATCGTGTGCAACCGGTGTTGGCAATTACTTTCTCGATTCAATCCTCTCCGATCTTGACTCTCTAATCCTTTTTGCCGGTGTTCATCCAATCTACTTTGGATTTCATCGCATGCTGTCGAAGCGATTCCCATTTGGCATCTATTATGAAGTGGAAGGTGACGTAGTTTACGTTTATGCCATTCTGGATCTACGGCGCGATCCCTTATGGATTCGGAGGCAGTTGCGAAAGAGACGATAAACGAGTGTTTGTAACTCTGACGAGTAGCTACACAAGTGATTTCTTGCGAGCTTTGGTTGGAAAGTAGCCTCATCAAAGCTCCGAGTTGGATATTCATCTGCCACAGTTTTTTCTTTCACGGCGCCGTATCCTGCGACTGCCCGCATCCATGTTCTAAAACCTTTTTAGGGAGAAAGCCGTCAGAATAGAAGGCAAATAGACCAGTTTGACCTTAGCAAACTGTTCCCATGCACATACGGATAATGCAATGAAACCAATCAGTCCTGAAGATAAGTTTTGGAAGTGGTTTGAGTCTAATTCGAACTCCCTGAAGAACCTCAAGCGCAATCACACAAAGATTATTGAATCGTTACGTTCTGAACTCTCAAAGGTAAGCGAAGGACTGACGTTTGAGATTGGCTCCAAAGAGTCTTATGGCCATGATTTTATAGTCAGTGCAGACGGTATAGCCGAACGCTTCTCCTCCGTCATTAGACTAGTTGGAGCCGCACCGGGGCTTCCTGGATGGAGAATTGTTGCATTTCGTCAACCAAAAGGCACTCACTTTACGCTGGAGTTTGGGAACCAAAAGCTCTCACCTGACAACTTATGGTTTACAACGACGCCTAACGGATATCTCTTGGACGTTACCTTTTATGCCAAAGGCCTAACTCGCAGAAACAAGAAAAAGTTTCAAGGTGCGATCCTGATAGCACTCGATACCGCTTTAGGAGAATTCGATGTCGAAACGAAAATTGGGCGAATAGATTTGAAGCTTGCACCACGCAATCCACTAAAAGTTGGTTTGAAATCATTTCATGAACTACCCACTTTCGTTCGCGAGTGGGCACCGGCAATATCTCGACTTAAGATTTTTCTCTGCCATGCTTCTGAAGATAAGCCGATGGTGCATACACTGTATAGTAATCTGATCGCGGACGGGTATGACCCATGGATTGACGAGCACAGTATTTTGCCCGGCCAAGATTGGCAGCGAGAAATTAAAAAAGCGGTAAAACAGGCAGATGTTGTGTTGGTTTGTCTATCTTCAAATTCAATAAACAAGACAGGGTACGTCCAGAAAGAAATTAAGGAAGTGCTTGATGCGGCTGATTTACAGCCTGAAGACACGATCTTTTTAATCCCAGTCAAACTTGAGGACTGTGTCGTCCCCGATAGACTGGCTAAGTGGCAATGGGTAGATCTCTTTAAAAAGAATGGCTATGAACAGTTGACGACCACATTACGAATTCGAGCCAGCACTCTCAGACACCAATGAATTTTTGATGGCATCACCCAGCAAGCCGACTTGGAACGGGTTGTGGAGTGGCCAAGGGAAATCGACACCCTTCCGCAAAATGCCTCCTGATCGCCCTAACACTTTCGTAAATGCGGTCTGCCGTTACGCTATCATCTCTCCCATTATGGATTGGAACTAAAACGCCGACTTCCATCGAGAGTCAACCAACCGTTTAATGTCTTTTCAGAAGCTGACGAGGGTTGGACAGAACCGGACGGCATAAGCGTGCGTTTGCGAGTCGTCGCGAAAAGTAAGTGTCAAGCCGTTGACTTTTGAAATGGAACAGGAATAATCTCCCGCCGTTTTAAATGAAACTCGAGCCGCTGGTGCCTCGCAACTCGCACGAATCCAGCCCTCTCTGGTTGCAATGATTTCCAGCTATGGCTTCGTCAGACTCGTTCCTTATTCCGGTTTGTGTCAAGGAGAGACAACGATGGAACCTCAAATGGAATTACTCATAACGGACTGGTTCAGACGGGTTCGAGAGAGCCAGCGCGTTCACTACGAGTGCGGAACCCGTTTTACCCGCCTTAACTACCTGCTCGGAATTCCAACCATCATACTAACAGCTGCGGTCGGCACGGCAGTTTTTGCTTCGCTTGACAAGGCTGCAGCCGGAAACGCGCGCATCATTGTTGGTCTCGTTAGTATATTGGCCGCGGTTCTGGCAAGTCTTCAAACTTTTCTCGGCTTTGCCCAACGGGCCGACCGCCACCGAACTACAGGTGCCGGTTACGGGGCGATTAGGAGGTCGCTCGAATACCTCAAGACGTTTCCACCGTCAGATCCAGACGAGTTCGAACGCGTAGTGTCGGATATTAAGAAACAAATGGATGCGCTTGCGGAATCCGCTCCAGAGGTGCCCGCTCGGTTGAAGAAAAAGATCGATGACGAGTTAAAGAGTCGAACGCATAGGCGGGTCTTCCATCTGCCGGGTAATGCTTCAATCCCAGGAGATGAGGACCGAAATGCGGGTCTACCACGAGCTTAGGAGCGATGCGTGAATTGAAACCCACTGAAGAGCTTGCTGAGGAATACTCTCCTAAACGGTCATTCCGTTAACGTGTTTAAGCAGCCGGAAGTTGTAAATCGACAAGCGTGTTGAACTGATACAGAACATGTAAAAGGTGGAAGATTTGCGCCTAGAGAGATTGCCTGTGGAGTGTATTCAACCGAAGTATGTCGGATAAAGAAATTACGAGTAAACCTCCTAGAAAACTGCGCGTGTTTCTCTGTCACTCAACGGGCGACAAACCGCTAGTTCGTGCTCTTTATACTCGCTTGCGGGCTGACGCAATTGATGCTTGGCTCGATGAGGAGGACTTGGTTCCCGGACAAGATTGGGAGTTGGAGATATTGCGGGCGGTGAGAGCGGCCGATATTGTCGTCGCGTGTTTGTCTAAAGGTGCCGTAACCAAAAGCGGCTTTATTCAAAAGGAAATCAAGCTTGCGCTGGACGTTGCTGAAATGCAGCCCGAGGGCACAATCTTTCTAATCCCGGTTCGCTTAGAGAAATGTGAGGTTCCAGAAAGGTTGCGACGATGGCAATGGGTCAATCTCTTCGAGCAAGAAGGTTATGCGCGGTTAGTACGCGCTTTGTCAGTTCGTTTCGAACAGATTATTGAATCATCATTGGTAATTTCACGCGTTGAACCGTCTCATAATCGAGTAACGCAAGAAATCACAGATAACTCGCATAGCAGAACTCCGGCGGACATTTCAGGTTTAACCGAAATCTCGCTGAAAACTGAAACGGACATCCATAACGCACTCCTTAAGCGTTGGAGCAGCGGAGATAAAGAGGCGCGAGATGAATTGTTTAAGCGTGAGTATTCTCAACTGAAGCTCATTGCAATGATGATGATTCAAAGCGAATGGGAGATCGACGGCCTTCAACCGGAGGAACTCTTAAGCGAACTATCTATAAAGTTGATAACTGGAGAACCTGTTAAGTGGCAAAATCGTGAACACTTCTTAGCGCTTTCATCCAGACTTATGCGCCGAATATTAGTTGATTGGGCACGTCGCAAATACAGTATGAAACGTGGTCCAACCACTTGGGTTGAGGAAAAGGAAGCAAAAAAAATAATATCGTTCAACAAACCAGCCTTAACCAATCTTGAAGAGGCACTTCGGTTATTGGAGAAGGTTGCTCCGAGGGCGGCTCAAATAGTGGATTTGCGTTTTTATGGCGGTCTCACGATCAATGAAATCGCGGACTCACTCGAAATATCTCAGGCAACAGCCGAAAGAGACTGGTGGTTTGCGAGGTCGTGGTTAGCTAGCCAACTCAAATAGATGGAACAGCTGATAACGCCAGTTTACTGAGATCGGTTCACCCTTTCGTATCCGGTCATTCATCATGGTTCTGCGGTGGCTTAAGTTTGGCGTCCCGTACGGGAATCGAACCCGTGTCGCCCGCCGTGAAAGAGAAGCGATTTACAGGAATTCAAAGGAAACCTGCGGCATGGGTAGCACCGTAAGGTAGTTTAAGGAACTCTAAGGACTCGTTATTGGACCCTTAATGGACCCGCGTTAAGCGTCTCTTTCCATTCAAGACCGACTCACTTTTCCCAACACACGTAAATAGCTATTCCACGAAAACAGCTTGACCGAACTTGCCTTTGGTTTTATACGGAAAGCGCGTAAAGGGTCCGCCTTCATATACGAAACCAGATAATCATGCGTTAGGCATCAACCTCTTGAGTTTGTTGTAGGTTTAGAGAGGCAAATATGATCAGACAGCTTTATCCCTACTTACCAGTTTAGTATCTGGTCTAATCTCTGCCGTCATAACCTTCTTCGTTACTCGCGCGAAGGTTCGGCTGGACCTAACAAGGGAAATTGCTGCGTGAGTATTTAACTAATGAATAGGGACACGAAGAGGGGCCAATTGTGTGAAGAGATGGTTTCGTTGCGAATGATTCCTAACAACTCATTCATTCGGGCGTTAGGCTGCAAATAGTGATTTGGTCGTAGGCGTAATTATTGGACCGTCGGCCAACGCCCGTAACTTGAAATCTGGCTGATGAGATCCTGAAGCACGTCTTGGTCCAAAATGGTGAATCGCCTCAAGGTAACTCGCGTTCGAAGTGGGCTGTTGCGACAAGTTCGATTACCAACGAGCAAATTTATGGCTGAGCGACCCAAACTTTTTAAAATTGACACCGAGATGCAGCGCTGGTGCGCGTTGCTGGGG
Source organism: Pyrinomonadaceae bacterium (assembly GCA_036003745.1). Lineage (GTDB taxonomy): Bacteria > Acidobacteriota > Blastocatellia > Pyrinomonadales > Pyrinomonadaceae > PSRF01. The sequence continues at coordinate 27,058 of DASYSD010000082.1, read as the reverse complement.
CAGGAAATTTCAGCATGGCCGGAAGTAAGCGCAAAGTCGATGTTCGGCATGACCGGGTTCTACCATGGCAAAAGTATTTTTGCGGCAATCCCACGGACGAGAGCTGCGGAAACAGCGAGGTCGCTGCTCATCAAGTTGCCCGGCGTAAGTGATATTCGACTAAAGCCTGCTAGTGGTCCAGGCAGCGGCTGGGTAGTTTTCGAACTTGAGTCATCGAATGACATCAATGAAGCCTTGCTATGGTTGGAACGTGCCTATGAGAAGAATTCTCTGTAGAGGTCGGTAATCGCAACTGATAGTTGTATGTTGTCACACTTACCATCTTAAGCGTGACAGGGCAATGTGGGCTAACACATCAATCGTTGTTACTCTCATCCCAAGTCAGTTAGAATCGCGGCCGCTGCTGGCCAAGCGCTGGCGCTCTTGCCTGCGATTCCAGTAAAGTAAACGCTCGGAATACAAATAGCTCGTTTTGAAGATTCGGTTTCGGCTCGTCGGGCACAACTGCCTGTTAACCTTATGGCTGAATCTGGAACCGTAGTGCAACGTAGTCGTTTCGGCGCGTCGATGCGGCGCGATGCCTGGTGGCTCGAACTCGTTCCCGTAGCTCTCATCCTCGGCGCCTTTAGCGTCTATGCCACCTGGCGAACTTTCGAAGCCCAATACTACGAATGGGGTCCATACCTTTCTCCATTTTATTCGCCTCTATTTAAACCAAGTTGGTGGCCGCTGTCGCCCGCGGTCCTGATTCTGTGGGCACCGTTGGGTTTTCGAGCCACCTGCTACTATTACCGCAAAGCTTACTACCGAGCCTTCTTTCTTGATCCGCCGGCGTGCGCAGTTGGTGAATCGCACCCCCACAAATACAGAGGCGAAACTGCATTTCCTCTGATACTCCAAAACCTGCATCGCTATTTTCTCTACCTTGCGCTTATCTTCCTGATCATCCTGTGGTACGACGCCATTCATGCTTTCTGGTTTGACAGGCGCTTCGGCATTGGCGCGGGATCGCTAGTACTAACTGCCAATATCATCCTGCTTACGCTTTACACCTTCTCATGCCACTCCTTGCGACACATCGCCGGCGGAAAAGTCGATTGCTTTTCGTGTGTCTCATTTGGCGGTCCTCGGCGGACGACTTGGCGCGGTCTTAGTTTTTTGAATGAGCACCATATGCTGTTTGCATGGTTGAGCTTGGTTTCGGTAGGTCTCGCCGATCTGTATATCCGGCTGGTGGCGAGCGGTTCGATTCAGGACTTGAGATTGCTGTGAATGAAAAGTTCGAAACTCACGAACACGATGTGCTGATTATTGGCGCCGGCGGCGCCGGCTTGCGCGCGGCCATTGAAGCGCTCGGGCAGGGTGCGAGCGTTGGCGTCGTCTGTAAATCGCTCCTTGGTAAAGCGCACACCGTCATGGCGGAAGGAGGCATTGCGGCGGCCATGGCGAACGTTGATGCCGCCGACGATTGGCGGACCCACTTTCGCGACACCATGCGCGGTGGGAAGTTTCTCAACAACTGGCGCATGGCCCAGATTCACGCACAGGAAGCGCCGGAGCGTGTCCGTGAGCTGGAGCAATGGGGCGCGTTGTTTGATCGCACCAGCTCCGGCGACATTCTGCAGCGAGCGTTTGGCGGACATACGTTCAAGCGTCTCTGCCACGTCGGCGACCGTACCGGTCTGGAGATGATCCGCACCTTGCAAGATCGAGGTGTGCATCTCGGCATCGATGTTTACATGGAGTGCGCCATCACCAAGCTGTTCCGGGATGGAGAACGCATTGCGGGCGCCTTTGGTTATTGGAGGGAAACTGGGCGCTTCGTTGTCTTCAAGGCCAAGTCAATCGTGATTGCCACGGGCGGTATCGGTAAGGCCTGGCGGATTACGTCGAACTCGTGGGAATACACCGGCGACGGAATGGCGCTCGCCTATGAAGCGGGTGCTGAATTGATCGATATGGAGTTTGTGCAGTTTCATCCTACCGGCATGGTTTGGCCGCCGGGCGTGCAAGGCATTCTCGTTACCGAGGCGGTCAGAGGCGAAGGCGGCGTCCTCCGCAACAAGGATGGCGAACGATTTATGGAGCGCTACGATCCGGAGAAGATGGAGCTATCGACTCGAGACGTAGTGGCGCGCGCAATCTACACGGAGGCACGCGAAGGGCGGGGGACAGAACATGGCGGAGCTTATCTCGATATCTCGCATAAGCCGGCCGATTACGTAAAACGAAAACTGCCCAGCATGTATCACCAGTTTCGTGAACTGGCGGATGTGGACATCACGCAGGGACCAATGGAAGTTGGACCAACGTGTCATTACATGATGGGTGGCATTCGCGTAGACGCAGAAACCGCACAAGCGACGCTGCCGGGTCTGTTCGCAGCCGGCGAAGCAGCCGCCGGACTGCACGGCGCAAATCGATTAGGGGGTAATTCGCTCTCCGATCTGCTGGTGTTCGGACGGCGCGCTGGCCTGGCGGCAGCACAACATGCAAACCAGGTCGGAACAGTTACCATCGATGCTCAGCAGGTACTCGAAGCGGCGCACGAGATGCTCGCGCCATTTGATCGCGTAGACGGTGATAGTCCTTATCAGATACATCGAGATCTGGAAGAGACGATGCAGAACTACGTCGGTATTTTTCGCAATGACGAAGATCTGCAGAAGGGACTGGCAGACCTCCGGAAGTTGAATGAACGCGCAGCGAAGGTGAAAGTTGGTGGTTCGCGACTCTTCAATCCGGGCTGGCACCTGGCACGCGATCTAAAATCGATGCTCACCGTGTCGGAAGCGGTCGCCTTGAGTGCTCGCGAACGAAAGGAGAGTCGCGGCGCGCACAGTAGAATCGATTATCCGAACTACGACGAAGTATGGGGCAAACAGAACAACGTGGTCGTGCGCGACGGCGACCAGATGAAATTGAAGCAGTTGCCGATAGCGGAAATGCCGGGAGAGTTGGAGGAGATTGTTTCGTAGGACCAAAAGACATGCCAAACGCCACATTCAAAATCTTTCGCGGTGACCGCAGCGGTGGCGAACTGGTTCAATACCAGGTACCAATCGCACCTGGCATGGTCGTGCTCGACGCCTTACATTATATCCAGGGCCACGATGCACCGGACCTGGCCGTGCGGTGGAACTGTAAAGCCGGCAAGTGTGGCTCCTGTTCAGCGGAAGTAAATGGGCATCCCCGGCTAACCTGCAAGACGCGTCTTGATGCGTTGCCTCTCGATGAACCCATCGTGGTGCAACCGATGAAGAGTTTTCCCGTCATCAGGGATTTGGTGACAGACGTGTCATGGAACTACCGCGTCAACCGGAAGATTCCACCATTCAGCCCGCGGGCCGCTGTCGAATGGAAGATGGATCAACGCGACGTGGATCGCGTGCAGGAATTTCGCAAATGCATCGAGTGTTTCCTGTGCCAGAATGTCTGCCACGTTTTGCGGGATCACAACAAGCAGGAACAGTTTGGCGGTCCGCGCTTCTTCGTTCGCATCGCCGGGTTGGAGATGCATCCCCTTGACGGTTTGTCGCGAACTCAATTACTGAAAGACGAACTAACGATTGGTCTCTGCAATATTACCAAGTGCTGCACAGAGGTTTGTCCGGAAGAAATCCATATCACCGATAACGCTATCATTCCGTTGAAGGAGCGCGTGGTTGACGACTATTACGATCCGGTTCAGTGGTTCTTGCGCAAACTGAAGGGCAAGAAGTAGGGTGCGAGTTGTTCCAGGCTGAGAGAGGAGGCAACAATGGAACTCAAACTGAAGCCAATATCTAAGGCCGGAATCACAGAGGCGATCTCGAAGGCCGAACTCTACCGATATTTGAACGAGCCTGGCGAGGCGGAGTCGATCTGTCGCGACATCCTGGCGCAGGAACCACACCACCAGACCGCCTTGCGCCTTCTGGGTTTGGCAATCACCGATCAGTTTACCGGCGGTACGTCTGATCGACATGCGGAAGCGGCACGCGCATTTAACTCTTTGACAAGCGACTATGAGCGTGCTTACTACGCTGGAATACTTCAGGAGCGAATAGCGAAGGCCCAGCTACGCGCCGGCCGGCCACCTCACACTGTAACACCCACCTTTGAAGACGCGATGAGATGCTTCGAGGAAGCAGAAAAGATCAGCCCGCCTGATAACGACGACGCTATCCTGCGTTGGAATCGCTGTGTGCGTCTGCTGCAAAGCCGCAGTGGCGCCGAGTGGAAGAAAGAGATGGATGAGTTTGATGCGAGTGAAGGCCCGCCCGTGTGACAAGAGGCAGGAGCAGCCAGCAGGAGCAGTATCCACAGATATGCAGATTTCTAATCTGTGTAATCGGCGTAATCTGTGAATACTACCCTGTCAGTCGATAAGTCTGTTGATCCCAAATTGCCGCTTTCCTCAATTTCATGAAGGAAAATTCTGACTGCATAATCTGCAAGCTTTTGTCCGGGAAGCTGGAAGTCAGCATGGTATATCAGGACGATTGCTGCTCAGCGTTTATGGATATTCAGCCGGTGAATGCCGGTCATATGCTGGTGGTCAGCAACAGGCATGCTCCTTATTTGGCTGACTTGAAAGAAGAGGAAGGTGCGCAAATGTTTCGAGTAGCGCAGCGCCTCGCCGCGTGTTACGGGTTGGTTCCGTTAAGTGCGAAGGGGTAAATCTTTTCCTGGCGGATCGTGCAGCCGCAGGTCAGGAAGTCTCTCATGTTCACCTTCATGTTTTTCCACGGTACGTTGGAGATGGCTTTGGGATAATATTTCCTCCTACTTACCAAAGGCCGAAGCGCAAGGAGCTAAATGCGCTGGCAGAGAGAATTAGGAGTCTTTTGGCGGAGTAATCAGATAATGCGGACATTATAGAGACCTTTGGCGAACCGAATCGCAGAGCACTGAGATGAGAACGATCAAATTCCCGAAAGGAGTGCTGCAATGAAAAGCAAAGCCAATGTCGCCGGTCATCCGATCCATCCGATGCTGATTCCATTTCCGCTTGCTCTCTGGGTCACGTCGTTTGTGGTGGATGTCCTTTTCTATTTTCTCCGGCATCCGACGCTGCTCGTAATTGCTAAGTTTATGATTGCAGCCGGCTGCTTAGGAGCGATCGCAGCGGCGATCCCGGGCATCATTGATTGGCTGGCAATCAAAAATGGCGACGTGAAGAGAGTCGCAAACTGGCACGCTCGGCTCAACTTTGCGGCGCTTGTGGTGTTTGCGATTAGTCTTTTCCTGCGAATGGGTAGCTACAGTGAACTCGTGGGCCGCAGACTCGCTTTTCCGTTTCTGCTTTCGCTAGTCGGCGTGATTCTGATCTCGATCTCAGGGTGGCTCGGTGGTGAGCTCGTTTTTCGCTATGGAATCGGACAGAAGGATGAGTGAATCTCCAATAAGGCTTATGAGAGTAGTTCGGACAAGCTGTCTATTCATTAGGCCGCCCTTAAGAAGTTGAGGTGCGGGAAACGTAAGCTTGCTAAAAAGAGTCAAGGAATTTGATAGCTTTGGCGTCCCGTACGGGAATCGAACCCGTGTCGCCGCCGTGAAAAGAAAGTCTAGGCGACGACCCTTCCAACGTCTTGAACAGTCACACATACCATCAACACCATAACCAGCGCCCAGCCTACGAGTGTGACAGGCGCTTCGACCTTGGCGATAGGACGATAGATCTTCTCTAGAACGCAGAAGAGAATTCGCCCACCATCCAGGGGAGGAAGCGGCAGCAGGTTCAAGACTGCAAGGCTAATGTTGATCATTACGGAAAACGTAAGCAGGCCTGCCAATGTGGAACCAAACAGAGTACCCCCAACAGCCACTATTCCGACGATCCCACTTAACTGTCCGAAATCAGCAAACAGCGTCGACAACCCGTACAGTTGCTGTTGCAGACCCATCATCAGTTGCGTGGCGGCGAACGACACAGCCTGGACGGGTCCTAAACTGAGCTGCGAGATACCTATAACGAATAATCCTACGAACGCGCCGACTATATTCGCTATTGGGCCACCAAGAGCGAACGTGATTCGCTTGTACGTAAGGAGTCGTCGGAAGTCCGTGTCCTCGAGCGCAGGCAAAACATATCCGCCCAATGGAATCAACGAGAACCAGTAGGATGTTTCAGCAAGTTTGAATGCAAACAGTTTGGGTCCAAACCCGATGGAAAATCGCTTGACCGGAATACCGCACAACTTCGCCGCCAGTAGATGGCCGTACTCGTGGATGGCGATTAGCAGTCCGATAACGATGGCGACCGCGACATACGACATAGTTTTTACCTCCACTGGATCAGAACTCTATCCGGCTGATGTTTAGTGACGACGCGCCACTTCATGCACGAAAATACCCCCCGCCGCTCGTCCAACGATTTGCTATGTCGCGTCCTCAGGCGTAGGCACAGAATAGCTGAACGATGCCGACTATTCCAACTCGAATTCTTTCTCGTAAGCAAGCTCGTGCGCGATGTGATTTTACTAGCGTCCCGTACGAAAATCGAACCCGTATCGCGGCCGTGAAAGAGAAGCGATTTACAGGAATTCAAAAGAAACCCACGGCATGGACAGCACTGTAACGTAATCAAAGGTACTCTAAGGACTCATTATTAGACGCGCGATGAATCTGTGTGAACATCGTCAACATTCTTCGTAAGTTACGTATCGCAGCCACAAGCTCGAGGTGATAGTGTGACGAGATGATTGAAACATCCGAGCTAGAGAAGATGTCGGTGACCGAACGCCTTCAGGCGATGGATCAGCTTCGGGACTCACTGAATCGCTGTGCGAGGAGATACCTTCACCGCACTGGGATCAAGATGTTTGGCTGACAGGAAGGCACGAGCCCAGTGCAGGATCCACAAATTGAGACTGGCGTCTCACGGTGCTTACATCCGGTCCTGCTCTGACGTACAATGCGACACATGAGGTTCTAAGACGGCGTCATCTTCAGGGATCGCATGTCTCGAATAGGCATTTGATTCCACACAGACTGAGCAGCTATCAGACTGCGATGGAACTCACGGAAATAACAGACCAGTTCAAAGCTAAAGGGCCGCTTTTTGAACAGTTGCGAGAGGAAGCTCTTTATGCATTGGAATCGGCGCTCCAGCAGGCTGGCATCAAATACCATTCGCTACCATCGAGAGTTAAGAAGTTACAGTCATTTCTTGAAAAGGTTAACAGCAGAGAAGGAAAAAGGCCGAAAGACACCCAAACCGAGGAGTGGGATCCATTTGAAGAGATTCACGACATTGTCGGATTGAGAGTGGTTGGTCTATATCTCTCGGACCTTGACCGGATAGCAGTTGTTATTCGAAACACGTTTCAAATAGTGTCTGAAGACAATAAAATTGAAGGCGCCGATGTATCGTCGTTCGGCTATATGTCTGTCCACTTTGTTACCACCATGAAACAAGAATATACCGGCCCTAGATACGACCGGATCGCCCGAATGCCCTTTGAGATTCAGGTAAGGACGATTGCAATGGACGCGTGGGCCAATGTATCGCACCATCTCGATTACAAAAACGACAAAGACGTACCAGCCGAGCTGAGAAAGGATTTCTACGCGTTAAGTGGGCTGTTCTACGTAGCGGACCGGCACTTCGAAATGTTCTACAGTCAAAGCAAACAATCACGAGAACACATGAAGGAGCTATTCGAAAACGGAGCTTCAGGTGATGAAAAAACGGCGCAAGAACTGAACCTGGACAGCCTGACGGCATATTTAGCAGCGAAGTTTCCTGACCGAAAGCCCCTGAATTCGAAACAGGTTTCCGACCTGCTCAATCCACTCTTGGCGAGTGGCTTTACAACGATCGGGAAGATTGACGAGATTATAAACAAAGGTAGGGTAGCGTTTGAGCGTTACGAGCAAGAAAAGCCCCCGATGGTGAGAAAAGGAAAAAAGAACGTTGCAGGTCGATTCAATCCTGTTGGTGTTGTTCGCATTACGATGAAGATAATGAGCGAAAAATTTCTTCGTGAAGATCGACGTTCAGCCAGTTCTGAACAAATACAGGCAGATTGGTCTCAATACGAACAATATCGAAAACTGGTTCAGTAGACAATTAAGCGCTTCGCCCTAATCTAAATATTAAAATTGGCGTCCCGTACGGGAATCGAACCCGTGTCGCCGCCGTGAAAGGGCGGTGTCCTAGGCCGCTAGACGAACGGGACGCAGATGGTGAGAGGGTTGAACGCTAGCGCAAGCGCGTTACGTTACCGTAATGGATTTGACGCTGTCAAACGAGCACGCCCAGTGGTAGCCCTTTAGCCACAGATTACACAGATTCTATAAAACAATCTGTGTAATCTGTGGATAAAGAACCTATAATGTCCTCGCGGTTCTGACCATCCCCATTCCGCTTGAGCGCCAGGAGAAATGCGATGTCGATTCTGTCCTGCCCCCGTTTAATAACTCTGTCTGCAGTCCTATTAATATCCACGAGCGGCAGCACCGCCTTGGCGCAACACGATGCGGGCGGCGTCACCGGTGGCGGCATGATCGGAGGCAGCACCGGTAGACCTTCAACTAAGCCTGCAACCAAACCCGCATCAACAACAAAACCACCGGTCAGGAAACCTCCAGCCAGACGACCCACGACCACTTCAACAACGACCAGCGCTGAAACTTACTATCAGCAAGGCGAAACGCTCTATAACGCAAAACAATATCGCGAAGCACTCGAGTCATATTTAAAAGCGGTTGAGATCAATCCTTCGATGACTTCGGCGCTGTATCGCATCGGTTGGATCTATAACGACCTCGAGGAGTACAGCTCGGCAGTCGATCCGCTGAAGAGAGTTCTTGCGTTACAGTCCAACCACGCGGCTGCGAGTTTCGAGCTGGGCTACGCTTACAAGAAACTTGAACAATACATCGAAGCACTAAATACCTTTAACCAAACCATTCGTATCAAACCTGACTACGCAGCAGCCCATTACGAGACCGGGTGGGTTCAAAACGAGCAGAAAAACTACAACGAAGCGATCAAGAGTCTGCAGCGTGCACTTACTTACCGTTCGAACTACCCTGAAGCACACAACGAGATCGGTTACGCACTGCGAAGTCTTGGCCGCTATCCGGAAGCGATCCAGTCGTACCAGGAAGCAATTCGTGAAAAGCCTGACCTCGGCCTCGCGCACCTGGGACTCGCCGACGTCTATTACTACAACACGAAGCAATACGTAGAAGCGGCGAAGGAATATAAACAGGGACTCACGCTTCGACCCGGCAACGCCACCGCGCAATACAATCTCGGCTGGTGTTACAACGATCTCCAGCGCTATACCGAAGCCGCTGATGAACTGCGCAAGGCGGTTCAGTTGCGCCCCAACTATCCCGAAGCCCACAACGAACTCGGCTATGCGCTCCACCAAATGAATCGTTATGCGGAAGCGATCCAGCAATATCAGATCGCGGTCCAGCAAAAGCCGGATTACCCTTCAGCACACTACAACCTCGGCATGTCGTACCTGGCGATTAACAATCGCAATGGAGCACTGCAGCAGTATCGAATTCTGCAGCGCATCGACGGCGCCCGCGCCACAAAACTTTTCAACCAGATCAAGTAAGCATCTTAAAGACGCAGCGCTTCATCACAATTGCCGATTATTTAGTCTCTCCGAAGCGTCACCTTTTCACTGGTTTCGGTAACAAAGCAATAGAGGCTCCCCGCGCCGGGCAAATTCGCCGTTTGCCGGCATCACCGTTTCGACTTCTTCTGTAAGCGAACTTCTGTAGTGATCTGTTCGGACCGCAACGCACGTCCGCCGCTGGAAGTCTGTTTACAGGCCAAACGAGGTTCTGCGATGAATATTGCTCACTCTACTGATAGACCATCCTACGAATATCACCCCACGATAATAGAGAGTCGACCGCTGATCAGCCGGCTCGCAATTCAGATCAAGTATTTCAAGGAAGAACTGAAACGAGGCTGGCCTGAGTTCAAAAAGGATCCCGTTAGATTTACGAGGGCGATGACTCAAGATCTGCTGGAAAAGTTGGTTTCATCGCCAAACGCTATACCGGCAACACTCGCTGCAGTCGTCGCGATCGCAAGCATCATTGTCATGGTGACGCTTGTTGAGCGAAGCACCGGTGGCACTGGAGCAGCAACGATCGAAGAGGCGCCTGAGGTAGTTTTGATGGATCTTTCTAAGGCCCGCGAAGCAAGGAATGGTTCAATCGGGCTTGATGGACCAGGTCGAGTTGGTTTTCGCGATAAGACTGGTGAAGGCTCTGGAGCTCCACGGAAACAAGCGCACGGAGGTGGTGGTGGAGGCGATGGCAGTCCTTTGCCACCCCAAACCGGAAAGTTGCCGCCGCCTTCGTCAATACAGGCAGCAATACCCACTCGGCCTCCTCTTAACCCGCCAGCACTCCCGGTTGCGGGAATGGATATCGATCCCGCGCTCTGGAAAGATCTGAGGGCACCGGTTTACGGCGATCCGAGATCAACATCATTTGTGGAATCGAAAGGTCCGGGTGAAGGTGAGGGAATTGGAACAAACAAGGGATTGGGAATCGGCGCCGGAGATGGTCCGGGCTATGGACCAGGAAAAGACGGCAATATGGGTGAGCGATCACGAGAGCTTGGCGGCGACGGAGAAGGTGGCGGCAGGGGCGCTGGCAGCTCAGGCATATTCCGGTCTTCCCAGGTTGAACAAAGAGCGCGTTTGTTATCGAAACCGGAACCGCAGTACACGGAAGAAGCACGACGGAATCAGGTTAGCGGAACAGTCGTGCTCCGCGCAGTCTTTTCAAGCACCGGCGAGGTGGTCCAAATACGCGCGTTGCGTACGCTTCCGTTCGGCTTGACAGAGCGCGCAATCGCAGCCGCGCGTCAGATCGAGTTTGTACCAGCGGTAAAGGGCGGACAGCAGGTGTCGGTGGCAATGCAACTCGAATACAACTTCAACTTGTACTGAAGAAATATCTCTGTGCAACCTTTGTGTGCTCTGTGTCTCTGTCGTGAGTTTTAGCCGCGACTCAATTAAACCACAGAGACACGGAGAACACGGAGGTTGCACAGAGAAAAACGGACCCATAGTTACAAGTTGGAACGTCCTCGAACGTTCAAAACTCAACAACTCTGGAACTGAGACGTAACATTCGGGTTCTAACTCTATCGAAACCACGCTCTGGAGGAAACCATGCAGATACAGCTCCTTCCCAAATCGTTGCTGATACTCACTCTCGGCATTCTTGCAGTGCCAGTGGCCATGTTTTTCTATCCACAAACTACTGCCTCTGCTCAAGGCGGCTACACAGCGGGCGCGCTGACGGTGACTGATGCTGAGGGCAACCCCAAAGCGATGTGCCCTCTGAAACACACCGATGTGAAGGCGGAGATCAGCGGTTTCATTTCCCGAGTCGTGGTGACGCAACAGTTTGAGAATCCATTCAAGGAGAAGATCGAAGCAGTTTATACCTTTCCATTGCCGCAAAATGCCGCCGTCGACGACATGACGATGACTGTCGGTGAGCGAACCATCCGCGGAAAAATCCTGCCTCGCGAAGAAGCACAAGCAGTTTACGACGCTGCGAAATCGAGCGGCAAAGTGGCGAGTCTGCTCGATCAGGAACGCCCGAATATTTTCACACAATCAGTGGCCAACATTCTTCCGGGCGATCAGATCAAGATCACAATCAGCTACGTTGAAACTTTGAACTACGTTAATGGCGCATACGAATTTGTCTTTCCGATGGTTGTTGGACCACGTTATGTGCCCGGTTCGCCTACCGGACAAAAGCAAGGAAACGGTTTTGCTCCTGACACCAATCGCGTGCCGGACGCGTCGCGCATCACACCGAACTCACCGCCTCCCGCGATGAGAAGCGGGCACGACATCTCGCTCGACGTAGCACTCGACGCCGGACTGGTCCTCGACGACATCAATTCAAAAACTCACGACGTCAATATTCAACGCCCGGATGCTCACAGTGCACGCCTTCATCTGCGCGAAGGCGCGACGATTCCCAACAAGGATTTCGTGCTTCGTTACGACGTCGCGGGTCAGGCGATCCAGGATGCGTTGATAACGCATCGCTCGGAAAAGGGAGGTTACTTCACTCTCATTCTGCAGCCACCCGACCGGATTACGGCTGAAGACGTCACGCCAAAGGAGCTGGTGTTTGTGCTTGACACGTCTGGTTCGATGGAAGGTTTTCCAATCGAGAAGGCCAAAGAGACGATGAAGTTGGCGCTCGACAGTCTTTATCCATCTGACACGTTTAACCTCATTACGTTTGCCGGCGACACACACATACTCTTTCCAAAAGCGGTTCCTGCAACGCCAGCAAATCTGAATAAAGCGCGGCTTTTTCTCGGTTCGCGTTCTGGTTCCGGGGGCACGGAGATGATGACGGCGATCAAGGCTGCCCTGGAACCGTCTGACGATCAGTCGCACATTCGCATCGTTTGCTTCATGACCGATGGTTATGTTGGAAACGACATGGAGATCATCTCCGAAGTGCAAAAGCATCCCAATGCGCGTGTGTTTTCGTTTGGAATTGGAAGTTCTGTAAATCGTTTCCTGCTCGATAAGATGGCGGAAGCGGGACGTGGTGAGGTTGAGTATGTAGCGTTGAATGATGACGGGTCCGCGGCCGCGCGTCGTTTTCACGAACGTGTGCGCAATCCGTTGCTGACGGATATTTCGATCGATTGGAATAATCTTCCGGTCGCAGATGTCTATCCGCAGCGCATTCCGGATCTCTTTGGCGCAAAGCCGCTGATTCTGAAAGGAAGATTTACTTCAGCCGGTCGCGGAACGATTCGTCTGAAAGGCAAGATGGGCGGCAGTGATTTCGTGCGCGACATTCCGGTTGAGTTGCCGGAGACGATGGCTCTGCACGATGTGCTGGCGCCGATGTGGGCGCGTGCACGCGTCGAGAGTTTAATGAACGAGGATTACGAAGGAGCACAGACGGGAAACATGCGCGCTGAGTTGAAGGACACGATCACGCAACTCGGCATTGAGTATCGGTTGATGACGCAGTTTACTTCTTTCGTTGCGGTGGAAGAGATGGTTGTCACTGATGGCGGCCAGCCGCGACGGATTGACGTGCCGGTGGAAGTTCCGCAGGGCGTGAAAGTTGAAAGTGTTGACGACATATCGACAGCCTCTCGCCAATCCTTTGGATATATGACAAATAGTCCGCCTAAGGTTGCGAGTGTTGTTGTTTCCAGAGCGCGCGTGGCAGGCGCGGGCGGCGGCGGAGCGGGAGCAGGAGCAGGACCAGGTAGAGGAGCCAATATGGGTGCGCAGCCAAGCGCGCCGATGGGGATCTCAACCGCGGATCCGGCCCAGATAGCAACAAGGCAGCAACTAATCGATAAAAAGCAGAGCGAAAACTTGCGGCCCAAGCTACATCGCTCTTTGCTTGCAGTAGTGGCGAAGCTGCAAAGAAAGGAAACGCTTTCAGGCGCTGATGAAGGTGGGTTTATTCGTAACGGTAAGGCTGAAGTGCAAGTTTGGCTAACGGACAAATCACCCACGTCTCTGGCGAAACTAAAGGAGCTTGGGTTCGAAGTCGTGCTCGACTCTCAAACTTCTAAACTTATCATCGGCCGAATTTCACTTGATAAACTCGAGACGTTGGGGCGATTGAGTTTCGTGAAATACGTGTCACCACAGACTTCAAAATAATCACGCTTGATCGAACGTACTGTAGGGGCGGCCCTCCGTGGCCGCCCGTGGTTTTGATAGATCGTGTTGCAAATGATCCCGTCAAAGCCACGGGCGGCCACGGAGGGCCGCCCCTACAGTACGTTCGATGGCGTCTTTTATACTCTGCGTACATTTCTTGACAAGTTTCCGATCAGGGGCTACCGTTTCTCATCACTAAGTTGATCTTTTAATCCAAGAGTAGAGGCGCGACCTCCAAGAGTAGGCAAACGCACGGGTGAAGGGTTTTTCGTTTGACTGAAAGGGGCTGGTCGCCGAAGCTCACATTCGTTTCCTTCCGACGAACGCGAGTTGGTTGCCGCGGCTAAATCCGCGGGACTGTCACCAATTACACCGGTGGAGTGCTACGACGAAAAAGATTTGTGACGCGTTGAGCTCAGCGCGTGCGAATTTACGATTCTCAAAAAAGAGGTCGGTCGTGTTCACTTACGACCGGCCTTTTTGATTTTTATGCCTATCGTAATGAAATTTGGCGGGACGTCAGTTGCTGACGCGGCCGCATTCGAAAACGTCGCACGGATCGTCGCCGCGGAACATAAAGCTGCACCGGTCGTCGTCGTGTCTGCGATGAGCGGCGTAACTGATAGTTTACTCAACGCAACGAACGTAGCCGCGACCGGCGATGCACAGCGGGCCATCGTTTCGCTCGAGACTGTTTTCAAACGGCACGACGCAGCAGCACAAGATCTCCTTTCAAACGCGAACCGCGCCGAATTTCTGAAACACTTGCACAGCTTCGCTGATCAGATATCGGAGCTGCTGAAACAATTCGCACACAACTCTTCCGAACGGAAAGCACTTCAGGATGCAATTGTTTCATTCGGTGAGAGTCTCTCCAGCACTTTGCTTGCCGCAGTTCTAAATCAACGGGACATTGAAGCACGGCAGATTGATGCGCGTCGCTGCATCATCACAGATGAGGAATATACTTGCGCCGTTCCCCTGATGATTGAAACGTCGACTCACACGCAGAACGAGTTGCGACCGGTACTCGCGGACGGGATCGTTCCTGTTTTAGGCGGTTTTATCGGAGCCACAACAAGCGGAGCCACGACGACGCTGGGACGCGGAGGTTCAGATTACACCGCGGCTTTGATTGGCGCGGTGCTCAACGTTAACGAGATTCAGATTTGGACCGACGTCACGGGAGTTTTGACCGCCGATCCACGCATAGTTCCTCATGCCTACACGGTTGAGCGTTTGTCGTACGGTGAAGCCGCAGAGCTTGCGTATTTCGGCGCAAAAGTTCTGCACCCAAAAACCATTCACCCGGCGATTGTGAACGCTATTCCTGTTCGTATTTGCAATTCACGAATGCCTGAAGCGCAGGGAACCGTCGTTGGACCACTGAGCAAAACAACGTCGCGAACGCTCAAGGCAATCGCGCATAAGACCGGTGTCACGGTCATTCAGATTACGTCATTACGGATGCTTGGCGCTTACGGTTTTCTGCGCGCGCTTTTTGAAGTGTTTGAGCAACATCGAACTGTAGTTGACGTGGTTACGACATCGGAAGTCAGCGTGTCGCTCTCGTTGGACGAAGCCGGCGCGCTGCCCGCGATTGTTGACGAACTGGAACGACTAGGCACTGTGAAAGTCGAAAAGGGCCAGGCGATAATCTGCGTGGTCGGTGAGGGCTTGCGAGGAACGCCTGGAATCGCCGCGCGCGCATTCAGCACGATCAGCGACATTAATGTCTCGTTGATCTCACAGGGCGCTTCGAGTATCAATTTCACTTTCGTCGTCGCGGAAGAGCACGTGCAGGAAGTGGTCACCAGGTTGCACGAAGAATTCTTTGCCACAAGAATGCACATAAAGCACAAAACAGAAGAAGCATGAATCTTTTTAGTTTGACAAGAGAGTTGATTGATATTCCGTCCCTCACGGGTGACGAGCTGGCGGTGGGCCAGTACCTTTCGAACTATCTGGAGCGGCTTGGATACCGTGTCGAGAAACAGGGGGTTGCTGCGGATCGATTTAATGTGCTCGCTACAACTGAAGCGCCCTCGCGCATTGTTTTCTCGACGCACATGGATACTGTGCCGCCGTTCATGGCATCGAGTGAGGATGAAGAATTCATTTATGGCCGCGGATCGTGTGATGCAAAGGGAATCATCGCAGTGCAGATCTTCGCCGCGGAGCGTTTGCGCGCCAGTGGTGTGAACGACCTGGGATTACTCTTCACTGTTGACGAGGAACTCAGTAGTTTTGGTGCACAAGCCGCCAACAAGCATCCGCAGGCGCGGCAATGCCAGTTCCTGATCAACGGCGAGCCGACTGACAATCGTCTGGCAACCGGCACGAAAGGATCGGTGCGCGTGTTCATCACCACTGATGGGCGTGCGGCGCATTCGGCGTATCCGGAGGCGGGTGAGTCGGCGATCGAGAAGCTGCTGGATATTTTGCAGGACATTCGCAGTTGCCGTTGGCCTGAAGATGGATTTTTCGGCACTACGACGTGCAACATCGGGGTGCTCAATGGCGGCACGCGGCCGAATGTGATTCCCGATCACGCGCGTGCGGAATTGCAAATTCGCCTCGGTATCGATATAGAGCACGTTAAAAGAGTTCTTGAAGATGCAGTTGGGACCCGTGGGCGACTCGAATATGCTTCAGCGCACAATCCGGTGCGGCTGTTTTCTGTTCCCGGGATTGACGAGTGCGTCGTGCGTTTCACCACGGATGTTCCGTATCTGTCGCAGTGGGGCAAGCCTTTGTTGCTTGGACCAGGATCGATTCTCGATGCGCACACGGATCATGAGCGTGTGTCGAAACGTGAACTCGAAGATGCTGTTGAGCTGTATGTGAAATTAGCGGAAAAGTTGTAGCCACAGATAAACACGGATGAAGATTGCGCTGATTGGTTATGGAGTGATGGGGCAGTTGGTTGCCGCTGAAGCGCGGAAGGCCGGCGATGAGGTTGGCGCTGTGTTCACGAGCAAGGAAAATTTGTTAACGCAGAAACTTCCCGGGCATGATGTTGCGATCGACTTTTCAGTCGGCGAGGCGGTTCTCAAGAACATCGAAGCGTGCGCGCGTGCGAGGGTGCCACTGGTTGAAGGCACGACCGGCTGGAAACAACATGAGTCCACAGCGAAGCAGATCGTTGATGAAAATTCCGGTGCGATGGTCTACGGCGCAAACTTTTCCATCGGCGTGAATCTTTTCTATCGCATTGTGAAACACGCCGCGTCGCTCTTTGCCGCCGTTGATGGGTACGCGCCCTTCATCGAAGAAGCGCATCACAGCCGCAAACGCGATGCACCTTCCGGCACGGCTCTAAAACTGCGCGACTTCATGTCGGAATATCTTGGACCAGACATCCCGACGTCGTCGACGCGTGCGGGTTACATTCCGGGCACGCATTGCGTCGGTTTCGATTCTGAAGCAGATCAGGTGCTGCTGACTCACACTGCGCGTTCGCGACAAGGTTTTGCTAGTGGCGCAATCGTAGCAGCACATTGGATCGCCGGCCGAACAGGAGTGTTCGAGTTCGGAGAGGTGATAGAGGAAATTCTTGATCGGAGGTCACCATGACATTACAACTTGACTGGCTGCGCGGATGTGCCACGGCTCTCGTTACACCTTTTGCCGCCGATGGCGCGGTTGATGAGAAGCGTTTGCGCGCGCTTGTCGAATATCAGATTGCGGGTGGAGTTCGTATGCTCGTGCCGTGCGGCACTACCGGTGAAAGCGTCACGATGACTGAAGAAGAGAATAGCTTCGTCATCCGGACCACCGTTGAGTTATCGCGCGGACGCGCAAAAGTGATTGCGGGAACAGGCAGCAACTCGACCGCAGTCACGATCAGGCGTTCCCAGGCAGCCCGCGACGTGGGCGTCGATGCGGTGTTGACAGTTGCTCCTTATTACAACAAGCCGACGCAGGAAGGACTGTACGCGCACTTTCGCGCGATTGCAGAGTCAGTCGACGATTTGCCGGTTGTGATCTACAACGTTCCGGGGCGTACCTCAACCAATATTTCTGCAGAGACAACACTGCGACTTGCACGCGACTGCCAGAACATCGTCGCGGTCAAGGAAGCTTCGGGTAACCTCTCGCAGATCATGGAGATCCTGCGTAACCGTCCCGACGGTTTTCGCGTAATTTCCGGCGACGATTCGCTGACGTTGGCGTTGATCGCACTCGGGGGCGACGGCCTGATCTCCGTGGCTTCAAACGAGGCGCCAGGACTGATGTCGCGAATGAACGATCTCGCACTCGCGGGCCAGTGGGATGAAGCGCGGGCGTTGCATTATCGTCTGCTGCCGTTGATGGAAGGTAACTTCATCGAATCCAGCCCTGGTCCAGTCAAAGCCGGGATGGCGTTGATGGGTTTGCTGGAAGAAAATCTTCGTCTGCCGCTGGTTCCGGTGCAGGAAAAGACGCGCAATCGCATGCGTGAAATTTTGTTCGAACTCGGGCTATTGAAGGAAACGTCGCATGCCGTTGCGTGAACAGATCGAGGCGCTCGCAGGGCGTGAAAACAATGAGTTTTCCCGCGCAGACCGGACGGTTTTCGAGGAGTTTAAGCAGGCACTAAATCGCGGCGAAATTCGCGCGGCTGAAAAGCGTGCTGATGGCAAGTGGCTGGTAAATTCCTGGGTGAAACAGGGATTGCTGCTCGGCTTTCGCATGGGCGCCATCGCTGACATGTCAACCGGCGACAGCTTTAAATTCTTCGACAAAGATACCTATCCCAGCCGTCCGACTAAGATCGAAGACAACGTGCGCATCGTTCCCGGCGGTTCGACGATAAGAGATGGCGCTTACATTGCTCCAGGCGTGGTTTGTATGCCGCCGATGTTTGTAAATGCCGGCGCCTATGTCGATGCCGGAACTATGATTGATAGCCATGCGCTAGTTGGGTCGTGTGCACAGATTGGGCGGCGCGTTCACATTTCGGCGGCTGCGCAAATTGGTGGCGTGCTTGAGCCGGTGGGTGCAGTGCCGGTGATCGTCGAAGACGATGTGCTGGTCGGCGGTAATTGTGGGGTTTATGAAGGGGCGATCGTTCGTGAGCGCGCAGTGTTGGCTTCCGGGACGATTCTGACCGGGTCGACTCCGGTGTACGATCTCGTTAAGGGTGAGATCTACCAGCGAACGGCAGATGGACCAGTTGAGATTCCGGCAGGTGCGGTGGTTGTTCCCGGTGCGCGTGCGGTAACCACCGAGCGTGGACGCGCTTGGGGACTCTCTCTGTATGCGGCGATTATTGTTAAGTATCGCGATGAAAAGACCGACACCGCCGTGCGCTTAGAGGATTATCTTCGCTGAAGTTTCCTAAAATGAAGTTCGTACCGCCGAAACGACTGCAAGGGATCGAGAAGAGTGTCATTCGCCAGGTCTTCGATCGCGCGCTGCCCGGTAGTATCAATTTAGGTTTGGGTGAGCCCGATCTGCCGACGCCTGATGTCATTCGAAAAGCAGCCGTCAAAGCGATCATCGAAGAACAGAACGGCTACACTTCACACGCGGGTCTGCCTGCCCTGCGCGAGCGAGTTGCCAAAGAGTATTCGTATCTCGAAGGGAAGCCGGAGCGTGTTGTAATTACCGCCGGTTCACAGGAAGCGCTGTATCTGGCGTTGCTTGCTCTCGTCGATGACGGAGACGAGGTGCTGCTTCCCAATCCCGGCTTTGTGGCTTATCCGACGATCGTGCGGATGGCTGGAGGCACTTCGAAGTTTTATCGTTTGCCGCGCGAGAGTGGCTTTGCTTTTGATGTGGATGAGTTTCGACGCGCTCTAACGCCACGCACGAAAGTCGTAGTTTGTATCAGTCCGTCGAATCCGACCGGGCGTGTTTTGAAAACTGAAGATCTCGTGAGCATCGCGGAAGCGGTGCGTGAACACAGCTCGTACCTGATCAGCGACGAGATCTATCGAGAGCTTTATTACACAACGCAGCGACCCGAAACATTATCGTCCTTTTACGACCGCACGATAGTTATCAGCGGTCTCTCGAAGTCGATGAGTATGACGGGCTGGCGTTTGGGCTGGTTGTGCGGTGAAGAAGCGGTGGTTCAGGCCGCACTTGTACTTCATGGTTACGTGACGACGTGCGCGTCGGCTGTATCGCAGAAGGCGTCGTTGGTGTCATGGACGGATGAAGCCGAAGCCGCGCGTGCTGGTTTTCGCGAGACGTTTCGAGCGCGGCGTGATCATCTGCTGCGGTTGATTGATTCTGAGTTGGGGTTGCGAGCAGTGACACCTGATGGTGCTTTTTACACGATGTTGGATGTCAGTAAGTATGGACCATCAATGAAAGTCGCGGAAGCATTGTTGAGTGAGAAAGTGATTACGGTACCTGGTGCGGCATTCGGCAGTGAAAGCGAAGGTTTCCTCCGCGTCTCATTCTGTGCAGATCACGAGACGTTGGAAGAGGGTGTGAGGCGCATAAAGAAAGCTTTGCTGGCGTTGGATTAAAGTTAATGCTTCACAGGATTGACAGGATTTTTCAAGATGTACAGGATTATCTTGTTCATCCTGAAGAGAATCCTGTAAATCCTGTCAAAGACACCAATAGAAAGAGTATATGAAGAGTAAATTTCGTGTCGGAATTCTTGGGGCCACCGGAATGGTGGGCCAGCGGTTTATTCAATTGCTGGAGAATCATCCGCAGTTTGAAGTAACTGCGGTGGCAGCATCTGATCGTTCGCAGGGCAAGGCGTATGGCGAAGCGTGTTCGTGGCGTTTGCAAGGCGAAATGCCAAAGAGCGTTCGCTCGTTGCCGGTGCAGGCACCTGCGCCGCCGCTCGAGTGTGATCTCGTCTTCTCGTCTCTGCCGGGCGACATTGCACGCGAGACGGAAGAAAGTTTTGCGGCTGCCGGTTATCCCGTCATCAGCAACTCGTCGGCGTTTCGCATGGACGAGGATGTACCGCTGCTGATTCCTGAAGTCAATCACCAGCATCTCGATCTCCTGCCACGTCAGCGCCAGCGATACACATCAGGCGGATTCATCGTCACCAACCCCAATTGCTCGACGATCATGCTCGCGCTTGCGCTGGCTCCTTTGCACGCATCGTTCGGGGTGTCTGCAACCGTCGCAACGACGTTGCAGGCACTTTCCGGCGCCGGTTATCCGGGCGTGGCTTCACTCGATATTCTCGATAACGTTCTGCCGCATATCGGCGGTGAGGAAGAGAAGATCGAAACTGAGACAAAAAAGATCCTGGGCCACTGCCTCGACACACAGATTGAGCCGGCGCCGATGGCAGTTAGCGCCCAGTGTCACCGCGTCAATGTTGCTGATGGTCATATGGCTGCAGTGCGTGTGAAGTTGGCACGGCCGGCAGAACTGAATCAGCTGCGGGATGTGCTGGCGTCGTTTCATTCGTTACCGCAGGAACTTGGGTTATATTCGGCGCCGCGTGTTCCGATTGTTGTGCGTGACGAAGTGGATCGACCGCAGCCAAAGTTGGATCGTGATGCGGGGAATGGAATGACGATCACGATTGGACGGCTCATGCCGGACGCGGTGCTCGATTACCGGTTTGTGGTTTTGAGTCACAATACGATTCGCGGTGCGGCTGGCGCGGCGATTCTCAATGCGGAGTTGTTAATCGCGCTGGGCCATTTGAAAGGATCGCATTAGAAGTCCGAACCTGCCCTGGCCACCCGCCACCGCGAGGTGGTACTGACCCTGTCCAAGAACGGTACTCGTATGAACAGAATCTTGGTTTTCATTTCACTGCTCTTTGTTCTTAGTGTCTCGGCAGTCGGACAGTCACAACAGACACTCGACGATCAAGTCAGACCGATCGTCGCTTCCTTCAAAGGCAAAGTCAGTCTCTTTGCCAGGAACCTCGACACTGGTGAAACCTACGCACTGAACGGCGACGAACGTGTGCGCACTGCGAGCACGATCAAAATCGCCGTGATGATCGAAGCTTTTGCGCGCGTGGCTGAGGGGAAGGTGAAATGGACTGATGAAGTTGTGCTTACCAAAGAGAAGAAGATCTCCGGCTCCGGGATTCTTGGCGAGCTCTCGGATGGCCTGCACCTGACGCTGCGCGATGCGGTGAACCTGATGATGATCCTGAGTGACAACACGGCGACGAATCTTGTGCTCGACGTGTTGACTACCGACGCGGTCAACGCGCGCATGGAATCACTCGGTTTTAAACAGATCAAGATCATGCGTAAGGTTGGCAGTGGTGGCGAGAGCGCCGCGGGAAAGGATCCGGAAAATAAGAAATACGGTCTCGGCATGGCGACGCCACGCGAGATGGTGCTCGTAATGGAGAAACTTGAGCGCGGCGAGATTATCAGTGCGGCCGTCTCGAACGAGATGATCGATCTGATGAAGCGCGAGCAGGGACGAAATGCGATTGGAAGATCGCTCTGGAATGTGCCGATGGCCAGCAAATACGGTGCTCTCGATCGTCTACGCAGCGCAATCGGGATTCTCTACACTCCGAAGGGCAAGATCGCGATGGCGATCTCTTGCGACGACATGCCGGAAACGATGTGGTCGGTCGACAATCCGGCGTATCTGTTGATGTCTCGATTGTCGGAGGTGATCGCGGAAGGGTTAGGTAAGAAGTAGGAAACCCATATGTACGAAATTTTGGTCGGATAGAGATCTCGCGGCGCGTTCGTCTCTCCACTTAACAATTCTTAACATCCAAAATCCTAAACAGCTTCGCTTGGAAATTTGGATTTGACCTCACCTTACGATCTCGAACTCAAACACATCACTCACAACACCTCTTGGAATAGTTTCTGCAAGCCCCTCCATTGACGCTCCAAATTAAGTCTGTGGTCGTTCGGCACGACCAAAAAAATCGAGCAGTCGATCATCCGAAAATCCGTATTACTCTCCCCAACTCCTATGAAAATAGAACTCTCTCGATGGAGGAATCAATGAAAACAGTCAGGCTCTCTCTCCATAGGGTGCTCGTCGTTGTCAGCGTGCTCGCCCTGGCGCTGCTGACTGCAAGCGTTGTCTTTGCCCAGACCGGCTCTTCGTCAGTGCGTGGAACTGTTACTGACCTGCAGGGACGTGCAGTCGCGGGCGCCCAGGTTACCATTACGAATGCTCAGAAGAATTTTACTCGTACCCAAAACACTAACAGCGACGGCGCATACGTCTTTACGTCGATCCCACCCGGAACTTACCAGCTCGAAGTAGAAGCGACGGGATTTAAGAAAGCCTCCGTATCAGAGCTTAACGCTTTGATCGATACGCCCGGTACTTTCGACGTGCAGTTGGAAGTCGGCAACATCTCCGAAACCGTCAGCGTTATCGCCGGAGTAGACGCTCCGATTAATACCACCGATGCGACTGTGGGTAATACCTTCGAATCACGTCGCATCATCGAGCTGCCGCTCAACGCAAACAATGTTGTCGGACTGCTTTCACTGCAACCGGGCGTGACGCGAAGTGGCTTCGTCAATGGTGGTCGAGCAGACCAGGCGAATATCACGCTTGACGGCGTCGACGTGAATGAACAGCAGAGCGGTTTGGACGTTGTTACAAACCAGGCATTCTCGAGCGTGCTGCGCGTGTTGCGCGAATCGACGCAGGAGTTCCGCGTAACCACAACCAATCCAAATGCCGACACCGGACGCTCTTCAGGGGCGCAGGTATCGCTCGCAACCAAGTCAGGAACGAACGAATGGCATGGTTCACTATTTGAATTTCATCGCAACACAGTCACGAGTGCAAACGACTTCTTTAACAACAAGGCAGGACGTTTCACCGCTACTGATCCACAAGTGCTTAGTGGCACTGGCGTCGTCGGCGAGCCAAAACTGCCGCGACCGCCACTACTCAGAAATTTCTTTGGTGGCTCACTTGGTGGTCCAGTCAAGAAGGATCGCGCGTTCTTCTTCTTTGCCTATGAAGGTCTCCGTGAGGCGACTTCATCTCAGGGTCTGCAGGTTGTACCTCTGCGTCATCTCGGCGACGGCATCGTTCGCTATCGCACTGCGAATGGCGCCAGTGATCCTTCCTGTCCCGCAGGCACACCGTCAGGATTTCGCTGTTTGACGGTGTCGCAGATCAATCAAGCGTACATCAACGCAAATGGAGTTACTCCGGGTATCAATCAAACAGCTCTCGACTTCCTAAAGGACAAGGCGACTCGCTATCCAGCGAACGACACGACCGTTGGCGACGGCATCAACACCGGCGGGTTCCGCTTCAACGCGCCTACGCCTACAACGCAGGACACCTACGTTCTGAAGTTTGATTTCAACCTGACTGACGCGCAGACGTTGTTCGTTCGCGGAAACTATCAGGACGACAACATCGGAGTGCTCCCAATATTTCCAGATGCGGAAGCACCTTCAATCTGGTATCACCCAAAAGGATTCGCACTCGGCCACTCCTGGACGATTTCGAACCGTATGGTCAATCGTTTCACTTATGGTCTAACCCGGGCAGCGTTCACGAGGAAGGGTGATCAAACCGGAAACAACGTAGCGTTTCGTTTCATCTTCAGTCCCGCTCTGACTACGGGTCTCACGCGCGTGACGCCGGTTCACAACTACGTCGACGATGTCACGTTTGTGAAGGGCAATCACACGTTGCAGTTTGGCGGAAACGTTCGTCTGATCAAGAACTCCAGAGAGTCGTTTGCTAATGCGTTCGACACGTTGACAACCAACCCGTCTGGTTACAATGCGTCGGCCGCGGTGCTTACTTCGGCTGGTTCGGACGGCGCTGGTGCAGCAATCTTTTCGAATGTCGCGGGAAGTTCATTGACGCCACTGCGCAATGCGCTTGCTGCAGTAATCGGTCGCTTCTCTCAATACACTGCAAACTTTAATTACGATGAAAGCGGAAAACTTCTGCCGGTGGGTAGCTCCGCAAATCGAACCTTTGCGACACAGGAATATGAAGTGTACTGGCAGGACCAGTGGCGTCTGCGTCCGAATCTGACGCTGACCTACGGCTTGCGGTGGGGCACTTCAACTCCGGTGTATGAAGTTAACGGTATCCAAACTCAGCCGACAACGAGTTTGGGTGAATACTTCGAGAAGCGAAAAGCCGGCGCGAATGCAGGCGTTCCATTCAACGATCTGATCACGCTTGATCTCTCCGGCAAAGCTAACGATCGACCGGGATTTTATAAGCAGGATTGGAACAACTTTGCTCCGGTGGTTGCAGTTGCGTGGCAACCACAGCTCCCGGACAATTTCTGGGGCAAGCTGATAGGTCGTGAAGGAAAGGCAGTGTTCCGTGGCGGTTTCCGCACCACGTACGATCGTATCGGCAGCGCTCTGACGGTGAACTTCGATCTCAGCAACCAAATTGGCTTCGCCTCGGCGTTGGCGATTCCGGTTAACACCTACAACGTTAGCGATCGTCTGGCGCCGATCTTTACCAGTATTAACCAGGATGTGCGCACGTTACCTCGAATTGCCGGAAACTTCAGCTCGCAGCTCGTTTTCCCTGTGAGTCAACCTCCCAATGGCGCCGAGCGAATTGAAACATCGCTCGACGACACGATTACTACTCCAGTCAACTACAGCTACACCTTCTCCTATGCTCGTGAACTGAATAGAGGATTGTCGTTTGAAGTGAGTTACGTCGGCCGTTTCGCTCGCAATCTGCTGGCGCAACGAGACATCATGCACTTCAACAATCTGCGTGATATCAAGTCGGGGCAGACGTTCTATGAAGCCATGCAGGCCCTGATTGATCTGCGCTACGCGGGTGTGCCGATCACATCGGTGGGAGCAATACCATTCTTCGAAAACGTGCTTCCCGGAATTGCGGGCACATTCAGCATTCTTGGAGTCAGCCGGCAACTCACCGCAACGCAGGCCGCTTATCGTCGCATAGCATTACCTTCAGTCGGCGGGCAGAATGTCACTGACTACACGTTCCTGCAATCGGGCGCGCGTTGGGACGACAAGCCGTTTTCGATCTTCAACAACACGTTCGTGAATCCGCAGTATGCAGCACTCAACACGTGGTCCACGTTTGCTTTTTCAAACTACAACTCCGCGCAGTTGAGTGTGCACCAGCGTCTCTCACGTGACGTGACGTTCGACTTCAACTACACACTTTCCCATTCGTTGGATAATGCGTCCGGTCTTCAGAATGTGGGTAACTTCTCCACCGCATCCTTGATCTTCAATCCGCTCAATCCTGAATTGAACTATGCGGATTCAGATTTCGATATTCGCCACAACATCAACGCAAACTGGGTTGTCGGCTTGCCGTTTGGCCGTGGCAAGAGGTTCCTGAGTGATGCCGGAAGGTTTACTAACGGGATCTTTGGTGGTTGGGACTTAACTGGTATCTTCCGCTGGAACTCGGGGCTGCCGACGGGCACTACTCGGCCGTTTGCATTCCAGCGTTGGGCCACCAACTGGCAGATCTCTTCGGGCATGGTTTCTGTTCGTCCGGTTGCGACCTCGCCGGGAGATTTCAATGGTGAGCCAAACCTTTTTGCAGATCCGACGGCCACTTTCCAGAGCTATCGCGATCCGAAACCGGGTGAAGCCGGCGATCGCAACACGCTGCGCTATCCGGGTTACTTCACTCTGGATGCGGGTCTACACAAAACATTCCGGATGCCGTGGGAAGGCCAGGCATTAACTTTCCGCTGGGAAGTTTTTAACCTGACCAACACCCAACGGTTAACGGGTTTCAACGGCAGTGGTCTAACGACTGATCCGTTTATCTTCGGTGGCGCACCACCGCCGGGATTCGGCAACCTGACTGGAACCCAGCCGCCACTTGGTGAAACCAAGGCCGGACGGGTAATGCAGTTTGCGCTGCGTTATGTTTTTTAAGTGATTTGAATTTGTTGCCGTTTTGGGCTGGAGCTGAGGAGCAATCCTCAGCTCCCTTTTTTGTGGTGCCAGACGTGATTGGACAATTTTTTGTAGGGGCGGCACTCTGTGGCCGCCCCTTCGGGGAAACACTCCATTTCGAAAAGAGCTATGTCCCCTCCCAGCGGCAATGACCACATCGAATATCCTGGATACAGCAAGGGGCGGCCACGGAGTGCCGCCCCTACAAACAATTCCCTGAGGGTCACAGGTCTCACTCCGAATTTCTGTAGACGATAATAGAAATTTGGATATACTTTCACGCCTAAGATTCATCTGGAGCTGACTTGAAGCCGAAAACGCAGGGCTTTGGCGACGCCATCTACCAACAGGCTTTCGCGGAACGGTATCTGCAAGAAATCTATCGAACAGAAGTAGCTTACGGATTAAATCTGCCTCATCTTTCGGATTCGGTGTAACAAAGTAGCAGCGGTCAATGAATCAAGCAGTGACCCGGATTGCAGCCAACACGTTGATCAACATCATTTGCGTTGTCCGACGCGGCGTTCCAGGTCTCCCAGATCCGCATAACTTGTATCGGAGGACTCAATGAAAACAAGAATTTTCTGGAGAAGTACCAGC
>DASYSD010000081.1:0-11458 GCA_036003745.1 Pyrinomonadaceae bacterium | reverse complement strand
GCTGTTGCTCCATTACGCGGGCAATGATCAGGGCATCAACGCCGGCATTGCGGCTTACGAAGCGGCGCTCAAGGCCAACAACAAGGTGTATCAGGTTTACATGTACGACGGAAAACAGCACGGCTTCCACAACGACACGACACCGCGTTATGACGCAGAGGCCGCCAAACTTGCGTGGACGCGTACGCTCGAGTTCTTCAAAAAATATTTGCGCTGATCGATTGAATATCCGGTTGATCTGTGGCCAGTAGGGTAGATTATCGTGCGTTTCGCATGAACCCAACTACGTCGTTTGAGTAATAAGGTTCCTCGGTGCACCAGAAGATGTAATCGGCTTTAAGGTAATCGGTTGCAAACTCGATCAGTTCCGCGATCGTCACGCGCTTTCCGGTTCTCGGATTGACGTGGTCGTAGTTTCCATCCTGCACAGCAATGCCGACAGTGACTTCGCCGCCAAGTTCTTTTATCAACTCGTAGCTGTTGCCCATGTGCGCTCGCTGATAAGGCAACAGATCTGGACCACCTACTCCGGCCTTTGTCTCCCTGGCTGCCTTGTAAACAGTGCGCAAATATCCCTTGTCCTCTGACGGGCGCCATTCGCCGGGCATAAAGTTGGCGTACTGTAGTGAGATCGATTTCGAAAATGCGCGTTTCAGAACTTTCAGGTTGTTAACTAAAGCGTCACGATACTTCTCGGGCGTGAAGCCCTCAGGGTAGAGGCGACCGGTAGAGCCAAAAGTCACCGACGACTCGGCAAAGTTGATTCCTTCGATGCGTCCGTCAAATTCTTTGGCCAGGGCAAGCAGCAGTTTATGAAACCTTTCCTGTACGGCTGGATCCCAGCGCCGTGCTGCCCAGCCAGCCGCGGTGGCATGTTCTTCGTCATCGTTTTTGTATTCGTATTGACGATTGGCGCCACCGTGATATTGAGGATCTTTTAGTAGGTACTTCGGCACAGGGTTCCAGCGCTCGCTGAACGATACATCCTGAATCTGGACCCAAAGCTTCTTACCATGACGATTTAAGAATTCGAGGTCTTCCCGGATCAGACTAAAGTCGTATTCGTCTTTTCCGGGCTCGAGCTGGCGCCAGAAATAGGCAACCTGTGCCCCCTCGAATGCCTTTGTATCCAGAAATGATTTTGTCGTCTGCAGTTTCTCGCGATCCATGCCGAAAAAGACAAAGTGATGAAGCGGCTTCGCGTTCAATGGCGTCGCCGAAAACGTGGAAAGGATGAAGATCAGAAGGGGAGTAATAAGTTTCATTTAATTGAATTCTCTCATCTCACTATTTGAGGCTACAGGTCACTCTTCTCCGCTTCGATATAAAAGTTGCGATTAACCCCGAACGTTTTTATTTCTTCCGGAAAATCGAGAGTCTGTTTTACTTCCGTCGGCGTGATCTTAATCTCCTTGCCATTAACGCTTACGCGGAGAGGCATTGCGAACCCCTTCACAACGCGGTCGTAGTTAAAGGAAACCGTCTTTCCGTTCACGCTGTATCGCAATAAAGGAATCTTTGTCGTTCGCAGGTATTGATCAAACACCTTACTTAGATCAATACCGGCTTTAGTGCTGATGTACGACTCAATCTGTTCTGTGGTCACCGTTTGGTGCCAGAAGTCAGCGTTCAGTCCACGCAGGATCGAGAGCCATTTGGCGTCGTCGTTGATGATTTGGCGAATGGTGTGGAGCATGTTCCCACCTTTGGGGTACATGTCTCCTGAGCCCTGTCGGTTAGATCCATAGATGCCGATGATCGGTTTGTCGTTTCTGATGCTGCGACGAGTTCCGATCACGTAGTCCTCAGCATCTTTTTTCCCGAAGTGGTATTCAACAAAAAGATTCTCTGAGTAGTTGGCGAAGCCTTCATGAATCCACATGTCGGCAGCATCTTTCATCGAGATGTTGTTGCCGAACCATTCATGAGCTGATTCATGAACGATGATGAAATCAAACTTAAACCCAACCCCGCACGCACACGGGTCGCGCTGCAAATAACCATTTCGGAACCAATTGCCATAGGTGACTGAGCTTTGATGTTCCATTCCCGGATATGAAACGGTAACCAGCTTGTAGCCGTCTTCATAAAAAGGGTACTTGCCAAACCAGTGTTCAAATGCCTCCAACATGCGGCGAACTTCTTTAAACTGTCTCAGCGCAT
This sequence comes from Pyrinomonadaceae bacterium, assembly GCA_036003745.1. Taxonomy (GTDB): domain Bacteria; phylum Acidobacteriota; class Blastocatellia; order Pyrinomonadales; family Pyrinomonadaceae; genus PSRF01. The sequence continues at coordinate 9,295 of DASYSD010000081.1, read as the reverse complement.
AATCTTTCTGATGAGGCAGGACCCAGTATTCGATATCCAGCACACCACCCTTGCCCTGATATTTATCAGAGAAGTTCACATAGTTGCCGATGTTGACGTTGACACCATAGTTGTTGATCGGATTCACCACTTCCCAGTGATACGTCTTCTTCTTACCGGCAACGTCGTGGTCCGTCTTTTTCAAGCGACCATTAGAAACAGCCACCAGGTTTTCCGGCACAGTGATACTGATCTGCATTCCGCGATCGGGTTCGTCTGACCCATGATCTTTGTTGGGCCACCAGATGCTTGCTCCAATCCCCTGGCAGGTGGTGAAGATGAAGTGCTCTCCAACGTCGTCTCGTCCCCACGTTATGCCACCGACCCAGGGTGGGTTCTTACTCACAACCGGAACACCTTCGTAAAAGACTTCAATCTTGTCTTCGACTCCTTTGGGTAGCTCCTTCTCAAACGTCACCCAATACACATTTCCTTCTCGTTCGAATTTGGGCTGTGAGTCGCCGTGGGTAATTTTCGTAATTGCCAACGGCTCCTGCAGATCAAGCTGCATTTTGTTACCTGGCTTCAGCGTCTTGAAAGTTATTACATTCGATCCCTTCAGCCTTTTGGTTTCCGGTAAGAACTCCACTCTCAGATGGTAATGCAGCAAGTCCCACCATTCACGTTCGGGTGTTACTGACCCGCGAAGCATTTCCGGGCGAGAGATATTGTCGGTTTGGCCGAACAGATAAATGCCGCCAATATGCAGGTGCAGAAGTACTGCGATCGCAAGTAGTGTTAATTTACGCATAATTGTCAGAACCCCACGGTCGCGGCAGATTATCAGAAACCACCCGATGAAATCGACTGCTCAACTGAAGCCTGTAACGGGTCAGTTTGAGTATGTTTCACGCAAAGGCGCAAAGGCGACCGCAAAGGAAGTAAGAGATTTCTTTGCTTCCTTTGCGCCTTTGCGTGAAAAACTCTTCAAACTCACCCAGTACTACTGAAGGCGAGGACGAAAAAACATTCTGGCCCATCAGCTTGCGGTGATGAGGTAAAGATTATCGAGAACAATCTATTTTGCTATTCCCGGCCTGCGACAACTGCACGGCTATCCGCCGCTTACGCAGATTCTGTGAACAAATCCGCGTAATCTGTGGATAGAAACTTTTCTTGACCATCACTCGTACTGGCCCATAGAATTTGTGCGCCATGATTGGTGAAGCCCACGAGTTACCCGCCAAAGTTAATTCCGTGTTAACTGAATTCATTGCCTCCACGAAAAACGCTTTCAAAGAAGACTTGCAGTCCATTGTTCTTTACGGGAGTGGAGCAGAAGGCAAGTTGCGTCCCGCGTCTGATGTTAACGTCATAGTCGTACTCAGCAAGTTTGACCAGAACAGCGCAAATCAGATGCATGAACCACTTCGATTAGCTGAAGCGGCGATCAAATTGAAGGCGATGTTTCTGTTGGAGGAAGAACTTCGACCCGCGACGCAAGCGTTTGCTGTCAAATTTGCGGATGTTCTGCGACGACGACGAGTGCTTTATGGTGACGATCCATTTGCCTCGCTTTCAGTATCTCGCGAAGACGCGATCTTTCGGTTGAAACAAACGCTCCTGAATCTCACCCTGCGTTTACGCGAAAGCTATATTTCTCGGGGACTACGCGAGGAACAGCTTATTGCAACGATAGTGGATGCCGCTGGACCCTTGCGATCATGTGCTGCCACGCTTCTGGAACTGGAAGAAGTTGCGGCTCCGACTCCAAAGGACGCCCTGCAACAGATTTCTTCATCCTTGCCGGGAGCGGAAAAGCGAAACGATGAATTGCAGCTTATCTCCGCGGCCCGAGAACGACGAAACCTGCCGCCGGGAATGGCTGCTCCAATCCTTTTTCACCTTATCGAATTGGCCCGTTTAATGTGGGCACGCGCCGCTGCCCTCAAGTGAGGTGATCGACGTGAATCCTTTCGATCTTCGTGGCCCTGAATTTCTTGTCTTTTACATTGGCCTATCGGTCTTGGTGATCATAGGCATTTTCCTCCTGCGATGGCTGTTTGAATCGGCCAACATCCCACGCCTCGAATTATCCGATCCTTTATTAATCGCGTATTTGCGAGGTGGACATACAGAAGCGATGCGGGTGTCAGCTGTTTCCCTGATTGATAGGGGATTGCTCATTTGCAGCGGTACTCGTCTGCAAACTGCAGCCCACGCGCGACCAGAATCAGTCCGGAGACCGATCGAAAAAGCAATGCTTGAGAAATTTCATTATGAGGGTGATGTGACTTCAATGTTTGAAGACGCGAAGTTGCAGTCAACCTGTTACGAGTATGAAGAGACACTCAAGCGAGTTCGTCTACTGCCTGATGACACAATCACGCAAGTTCGCCAGTTTATTTTCGCTGGTGCGATTCTCATCCTCGGCGGAGTTGGCTTGATAAAACTCGCGATTGCATTTTCACGTGGACGAACAAATGTTGGGTTTCTGATTATCCTGAGTATCGTAGCCATCGTGATCGCGGCCAAACTCTCGTTTCCAAGGTTAACCCGAAGCGGCAAAGAGATGTTGGCGTCTGTCAAGAACCTCTATTCGGGATTGAAAGATCGCGCCTCGTTTCTACAGCCTGGCGGTGCAACGGTTGAACCGATGATGCTGGCTGCCGTTTTCGGTGTCAGCGCTTTGGCGGGTGACGGCTTCGCCTTTACGAAAAAGCTCTTTCCCCGCGCCAAAGCGTCCAGCAGTTCATCGTGTGCTAGCTCATGCGGCAGTTCTTGTGGCAGTTCTTGTGGCGGTGGCTGTGGAGGAGGATGTGGTGGCTGTGGAAGTTAATCACACAAAAGTGCCAGTAGACATGTTTGGTCTGGGATGGCGACCACAATTAGCTTTGGGGATTCTCTCGAATCTTGAGCGCATCGACGTTGTGGAAGTCATCGCCGACGAGTTTTTCAACGCTCGGCGGAGCGAGCGACGAGCTTTGCGAACACTGGCTGCTCAAGTTCCCGTTACGCTTCATGGTGTCTCGCTTGGGTTGGCTTCGTCTGTCAAAGTCGACAAAAGTCGTCTTGAGCGCACGGCACGTTTATGCGAAGAAGTAAGACCTCTCTCGTGGTCCGAACACCTCGCCTTTGTGCGCGGAGGTGGAGTCGAAATTGGACATCTGGCTGCGCCGCCGCGTTGTGATGAAACAATCGAAGGGACGCTGAATAACCTTTCTCTCGCGCGTACGATTGTCGGTGTGCTCCCCCAACTGGAGAATGTCGCGACATTAATCGATCCGCCACTTAGCCGGTACGATGAAGCGAGTTGGATTTCGGAAATCATCAGCGGTTCGAAAAGTGATCTTCTATTGGATTTGCACAACCTTCACGCGAACGCAGTGAATTTCGGTTTCGATCCGGTTGAGTTCATTTCGCAGATACCGTCAGGCCGAGTGCGTGCGATACATCTGGCCGGCGGCAGATTGGTGGGGCGGGGAAATGTTCATCGTATTCTCGACGATCATCTTCACGATGTTCCAGATCCTGTTTATGCGTTGTTAGAGGAAGTCGGAGCTCGAACTGATCCGGGGTTAACCGTGATATTGGAACGTGACGGTCACTTTCCTTCGATTGAATCGTTGCTTGGTCAACTTGACCTGGCGCGCGAAGCACTTGGACGTGGTCGTGCAAGAAGAGCGATTACTTCGCGCAGGGAGGTGGCCGCATGAGCGTACCAAGACTCGAGGCCTTCCTGGCGCGCATTTATGTTGATGCTGAAGCTCGCGAGAGATTTCTTAGTAATCCGAATGCGGAAGCCTCAGGCGCTGGGCTCTCAACCGACGAGATCGAGGCTCTGAAACAAATCGATCACGTTGGGCTCGAATTATTGGCCGACAGTCTCGCACGAAAAAGACAGGCCACAGATAAACGCAGATCGTTGAAGAGATCTTCGGAGATCGATCATTGAAGTAATTCTTTGCAGTCCAGGTCCTCATAAGCGAGCATCACTCGCTGTAAGTGATTCCACCAGATATTTGGCTCGTGACCGGTATCCCATTGCCACGCCGGATGAAACAGCTTTCTAACAACAGACAGTTTGTAGTCGCTCCCTAACTGTTCCCAGGAATAGTTGGTGATACCGTTCTCACGCAAACGCTCGTGATATTGTCTGAGCAGCAGTTTCTCAAGATTTCGTCTCTGTTCCGGGAACCAGAAGATTGCCATCATATGGGCCAGGTCCCTGGGAGCCAGGTCAATAAACCACGTTTGCCAGTCGATAATGCGAATCGTTTCTTCCGTCGGATCACGATGGTAGAGCACGTTGCCGATGTGAATATCGTCGTGAATGACAGTATACGCAGTTGGAATTATGAGTCGCTTGTAGAGTTTCGGTAACGCTGCCAGCACGTCATGATAAACAGCGCGCTGTTTCTCCGAGAGTCGATCGCCAAGGAAATCCGTAAATCGAGCAATTCGTTCTCTAACGTCCTGTATCCTTCGGTCAACTTCAGTTTGGTCCGGTTGTGCAAAGCCGATCAAATTCCATGGAGGCCGCTCCCACGAGGCGGCATGAATGTCTGCCAACGACCTCACTATCAATTCGCAGTTTCTTCGCGTTGGTGGCAACTGTGAAGGAGGTTCACTGTAGTGCGTGTCCGAAAAATCTTCCAACAAGAGATGCAGTTTATGTTGTTCGGAAGAAAACACGGCATCGTAGCAACGCGGTAAGAGCGGCGGCGTGCGTGGAGCTATCGATCGATAGAAAATTACTTCCCAACCACCTTCCGGCGTTGAGACTGGATGTATTGGTTTTGAAAACTTCAGGAAGAGTCGATCGGGCGCTTCTGACTTGCGAGTATATGAGATTCGCAGGTGGGCCGTAATTGAGAAGCTCGTCACGCTGCTCTGATAGCTGACTTCTGCGACCGTTGCTTCAGTAAATCCGTTTTGGCGAAGAACTCTCGTCAGCCACGCAGGGGTGATTTGGTCGAGGCTGGTGATAAGTTCGGGGCCCAAAGTCTCCTACCAGTGTTTGAGCCACGGACGAACGCTGATGAAATACGCGAGGATTTTGGTGTTCATCCGTGGCTTCTAATGCAAAGAAATCAGAGCGATCAACGCGCCGGGTTCTTCAGGATCTCGGCCAGTCCGTTCAATCGAGTTGAGTCGGCCGCGCTCTTGCTATTCGAGGCGCTTTGTTCCACTGACGTCGCGAGGCTCTTGAGCTTTGCGACGTCCTTCTGATTCAGGCGCGAGCTCTCCGCACCTTGAATTGCCTGGCGGAGGCCTGCGATCTGATCCGCCGGCAGGCCCTGTGAGCGCTCGAGCTGATCGAGATAAGCCTTCGCCACCACTAGTTTTCGCGGCCACTCGAGCTTCTGCTGATTCTGCACATTCAACTCGTTTACGCGAACTGTTTTTGCGGCGTCGATCTCGTTCTGCGTCAGAAGCTTTGTCGGCGTCAGTTCAAAAATATCGAGACCGCGAGCGATTTCTGAACCATAGATGTGACCGTTGTACCAGTACGCGGACCAGTCGCCGCCGAGTACGAGCATCTTTGGATCGATTGGACCACGATCGAAGTATGCAATCTCAACCGGATGTTCTGTGTCGGTGAAGTCCATCACGGAGATGCCTCCCTGATACCACGCCTGCACTTCAATGTCGCGACCCGGAACCGGAACCAGAGATCCATTGTGTGCTACACAGTTTTCGCTGTCGCCCTGAGCAGAGGGCATCTTGTAGTAGCTGGCGAACTTCAGTTTGTTATCCTGCAAATGGAAAATCGCATCAGCGCCCCACTTGTTCGGATCGTTCGGACGGCAGCGCGCGCCGAGACCGCCGCCCCACTCGTCAGTGAACACAACTTTCTTCCCATCGTTCGAGAAGGACGCTGAGTGCCAGTACGCATAGTTTTGATCGTTGACTGCGTCGAGACGTTTTGGATGCGCAGGATCTTTGATGTCCAGCAGGATTCCATTACCCGAGCAGGCGCCTGCCGCGAGGCCAAGCTCTGAGTACACCGTAATATCGTGACATTGATCAGTATCCTGTGTTTTTTGAGGTCCGTTCTTTCCGTGCGTCTGGCCACTGATCAAACCGTTGAGGGCGCCCGTTTGCTCATTTGAGAAAATTCTTGGACTCGAAACGACTTGAGCGTCCTGTGGTTTCGCCAGCGGTACCTTGATCACGTCGATACGAAACAGAGCAGTATTCGGATCCTTGTCAGGTGCTTCACCCGAGCATCCAGCCAGCTCTTCGTTTTGGCGGACAAAAGAAGTCCCAGAGACGTAGATGTAGACGTTGTTCTTGTCATTCGGATCGGTGACTAGGGTGTGCGTGTGCGAGCCTCGGCAAGTTTGCACTGCCGCTACTTGCTTCGGATTTTTTATGTCGGTGATGTCAAAGATTCTCACACCGCGAAAACGATCTTTCTGTGCGGGCGGAAGCATCGGTTTGTTTTCTTGTCCCGCTGCTGGCGGAGGCGCAGGTGGAAATCCCTGAGTGCCGCAATCAAGCCGGCCATTGGCCATTTCGACCGACATGAAAAGAAGATTCTTGTATACCGACACATCGTTCTGTCCGCCAGGACAGATCATCGTGGTCAATAAACTGGCTTTCGCTGGATTCGAAATGTCATAGATGCTTAGACCATAAAAGTTTCCCTGGAACAGATAATTACCTTGAAACGCGAGGTCCGAGTTCGCAAAAGCGAGCTGAGCAATGACGAGCTGAACTCCTTTGGGCAGCTTCGAAGCGTCGCCACCGGCGCCGAGTTGGCCCAGTGTCTTTTGCACCTTTGGATCGTCAGGATTGTTGGAGCCGAGTTGAAACGCGTCAGGCTTCTTTACCAGCGTGACGTGCTTGATGCCCACAGCTGCTTCGCCCGCGTCGTAGATGCCTGGGGCTAGTTTTGCACGCGGATCGCTGGTATCTGCTCCCATCATTCCTTCAGGTAACGGCGACGCCGGTTCGGGAGCAAATGGATTCGCTTGCTGTTCCTTACTCGCGGATTTGTCAGGCGGCTTTGTGGCATCCTGGGCCGGCGAAGCAGCCGGCGTTTGCGCGAAAGTAAAAGCGGCAAAGAAAGAACACAGAACAAGGGAAGCTAATAGTAAACGGAAAGCGAAATGATGCATCGTTTCTCCTCTTAAGGGTTTTCCCCTAGCATGGTTTGCATAATCTTTATCTCGGCGCGTTGGCCGCTGTCGACGTCAGTCGCAAAGTTGAACAGTTCTGCGTCCTGTCCCGCGCCGGCAGTGTCAAACAATTCCTTCACCATAATCAAGGCGCCGTTGTGGTGCTGAATCATTCCTCTCAAAAAGAGTTGATCAAACTCCTGGCCTTTTGCTTTGCCCAAAGCGGTCATCTGTTTTGCATTAAGCATCCCGGGCATCAGCATTTCATGTTTCGACATGTCCATTCCGGGCATGTGGTGCATCGGCGCGGAAGTTGGTTCGTCTTTCGCCGTCAACCAGCGTTTCATAAACTCTATTTCATCTGATTGCGATCGGCTGATTCGTGCCCCGAGCGATCGGAGTTCTTTGTTCGTCGTATGTGAATCGATGAGCGCCGTCATCTCAACCGCTTGCGCGTGATGCATGATCATATTCTGCATGAACTGCACATCGGCCGCTGAATGTGGCGGCAATGTAGCACGCGTAGACGACGGCAAAGTTCGGGTTGGCTGGCCAGGAGCTCCAGGCTGCACGATTACTGGAGTTTGAGACTCACTCTGTTGTGCGAATACAGGAAGGAACAACAAGCCAGCGAGCGCGCAGGCCGGCAATAACGTTCCAAGTGTGACTACTAATCGCGGCGTAACGGTGGCGCTAAAATGAAAGCACTTCATCGGCGTTGAAATCGTTTAATGGGGATGGTTTTACCTTATCACAAACTGGCCCCGGATGCCGAGACGCCGTGCTTGGATCCGACAGCGAAAACGACGTGACTTTCCAATCCCGGTCTAGCAATGTAAAGTATGGCTCACAGTTTTGCAGGCGATGGAGTTCGCCTTTAACCATCCCACACACGGGATTGATGACTCCTAATCACAGATTGCCGCAGAAGCAGTCACGGTGGTTAGGAGTTTCTGCTTCTTAGCTGAGTTGACTTGTCATATTGGAACTTAGTCATGTCTAAAACAATATTGATTGGTATCGCCGGCTTAAGCGGTACTCTTTTGAGGTATTGGCTATCAGGATTAGTGGCGCGACGGTATGGCGAAACATTTCCATGGGGGACCATGGTTGTCAATATTATTGGGTGTTTGATAGCAGGAGCGGTTTTTAATCTGACGGAGGAGAGATTTCTAATAAGTCCTACACTCCGTACCGTTATTCTCATTGGCCTGTTAGGAGGTTTCACCACATTCTCGTCATATGGACTGCAAACGTTCACATTGTTAAAAGACAGTCAGTTGGCGATGGCAACTCTGAACATCGTAGTTTCTAATGCGCTGGGGCTGCTGATGGTGTGGCTGGGATATAGTTTGGCCAAAGCTTTGTGAGGTGAAAATGACTATTCCTGAAGACGGTTACTTGCTACGGATCTTCGTGGGTGAAAGCGATCGATTTGGTCACCATCCGCTCTACGAATCGATTGTTTTGAAAGCCAGAGAGCAGGGACTGGCCGGGGCAACCGTACTACGTGGTGTGATGGGTTTTGGCAGGCATAGTGTTCTACACACGACGAAGATTCTGAGGTTGTCTGAAGACTTGCCTATGGTTATTGAAATCGTAGACAGTCGCGACAAAGTCGATAAGTTTCTGCCGTTGCTGGATAAAATGATTACAGATGGTTTGGTGACGTTAGAACGAGTGAAGGTTCTTCATTACAAAGCCGGTGTGGTGTAAGCACCGGCCCGACTGGCCTGTGTGAGGTGACTACTTTGCTTTACATGATCGTTGAGCATTTTAAGAACGGCGATCCGAAACCAGTTTACCGGCGGTTCGGTGAACGCGGCCGCATGGCGCCCGAGGGACTACAATACGTGTCGAGCTGGGTTGATGAAAAGCTTGAACGATGCTTTCAACTGATGGAGACATCAGATATCAGTTATCTCAACGAATGGATCGCCAATTGGAGCGACATTGTTGATTTCGAAATCTTCCAGTTATCTCTTCGAAGGAAGCTGCGGAGAGAGTGGGTGCACGTTGAGGATTTGTTTGTAGGGGCGGCACTCCGCGTGTTGATTGTCAAGACATCCTTTACAGTTTGTTATCACGACATCCTTTACACTTTTTATCCAGTAGTAGGGGCTGTGGGAACAGTGGAAAAACTGCGGTTTGTTTTCCACGGTTTCCATAGCCCGTGATTTTTCACTTGC
>DASYSD010000080.1:0-8444 GCA_036003745.1 Pyrinomonadaceae bacterium | reverse complement strand
CGCAGCGGTCCCGGCAAGCTCTACCTCGCCTCACCCTACGTCGTCGCCGCCTCCGCCATCGCCGGCAAGATCGTCGATCCAAAAGAGATTTAGTCCACAGATTTCACAGATTACGCCAATTTCTGTGTAATCTGTGGATGGTTTGCCTGAAACTTTTAGTCCTGCCATATCACTAACCTATCGAGAGTCACGATGAGCGCCTTCGCCGGAACTCTGATGAATAGTTCAGCAGACCTGGTCACTCGCGTATGCCAGGGTGACGCCGAAGCCTTTCGTCTGATTTTTGAAAGGTATTCGCGGCCCGTCATCAGTTTCATTTACGACATGGTTAATGACCGCGGGCTGGCCGAAGAGCTGACGCAGGAGACTTTTGTCCGCGCTTTCCGGGCGATTAGCACCATGCGCGCGGAAACGAAACTCTCCACCTGGCTCTTCGGCATCGCGCGAAACGTCGCCCGTGAGTCGCTGCGAGCACGCGTTCGTGCCAACAGTCACGTCGATCTCGCCGATAAGTCAGTTATGGATTTGAGCGACAACAAACCGGTGCCGGTTGACGGCTTACTGAGCAAGGAGTTGAACGCGCTTGTCCGGCGCTCGCTGGCCGCACTCGACGAAGACAAGCGACTGGTATTTACGCTCAAGGTGCTGCACCAATGCAGTTATGAAGAGATAGCAGCGATCACGGGGTTTTCACTGGCAAAGTTGAAGACTGATCTACACCGCGCACGCGCGGAGATGAGAAAGAGAATCAGTCCTTACGCTGGAGTTGGTTATGAAGTGTGAAGTTTGTCTGGACCTTTTGGAAGAGTTTCTTGACGGCGAACTCGCCGGGGAGACTAACGAGCAGATCAATGAGCATTTGATCACGTGCAATGAGTGCTCGGCGAGTTTTGCGACACTCAACGCGGAACAGGAGATATTCGCGCGTTACGATCGCGAGCTCGAAGTACCGCCATTTTTGTGGACCAGAGTCGCGGCGCACACTGTTTCCGAAAGCAAGGTCGCAGGACCTGACTGGCGCCATCGTCTGGTTACTCTATTTACGCGTCCGATGGCAGCCGCAGTCGTGATTCTGTTATTCGCAATCGCAATTGGAATCGCTTATGTTGTCTTGCGCCGCGAACCCACTACGCCGAAGATGGTCCACGCGCCGCAACCTCCGATCGAGCTACCCAAATCCCAGGAAAAGCAAGCATCGCCAGAAATACAAGGCGAGCCCAAAAGTGAAGCAATCGCGGCGGGTGCAAAACCGAAACGCATCGTTAGACCGGTAGGTCCATCTGCTGCATTGGATCAATCGGATGTGTTGTCGTCAGACCCTGGCTATCTCGATATGGATGATCGCGACACCGCCAGGCACATCGAACAAAGTCAGAATCTACTGCGCTCCATCAAGAACGTCTCGATTGCTGATGGAGACGACGAGATCGACGTCACTTACGACAAAGCCCTTTCGCGTCGCCTGTTGAATGAAAACGTCGTGCTGCGTCGTGATGCAGAGATGAAAGCAAAGTTTCCCACCAAGACGCTGCTCGCCGATCTGGAACCATTACTGATCGACATCGCGAATCTACCCGATCACGCTCGTGCTGAAGACGTGCGCGTGATCAAGGAGCGAGTACAGAAAACCGAGATTGTCGCAGCGTTAGTGGATTATCAGGACCGGGGCGCAACAATCGTTAAAGAATAGAGGCTAAACCCATGTTGAATAACCTTACATCGAATACGGCAACCGCGACGAAGCGCGCCCGGTTTATTTTGATAACTCTTTCATTCGCACTAATCGGGTGCACCGGCGCCGTAAATGCGCAACAGAAAGGCAGCTCGGCGTCCAGTTCGAGCACTCGCAACGGTCAGACTGACGCCGGCACTGTGTTTCGCAGCGCGCGTGACCTCATCACTGACGGTGAATGGGCCAAGGCTCAGGCAAAGTTTGATGAATATGTCTCCTCATATCCAAACGAGAAGAACATTGATGCCGCGCTTTACTGGCTGGCATACACTCAACAGAAATTAGCGCGGTATGACCAGTGCCGTACGACTCTCGAGCGTCTGCTGGAAAAGTATCCCAGCTCAGCCTGGAGAGATGACGCACGCGTGCTGCTGGCCCAGGTGCCAACTTACACAGCAAACTATGCAGCAGCAGTAGCCGCTTCCGATGAGCTCGTTGCCAAGCTGAAGCTGGAAAGCGTCGAGCTGCCGAGATTTGAAGGCGCGTATGTGATTGGGTCCAGTACACCGCAGGCTCCAGTCGCAATAGCGACCGGTCAAGGCGCCCAAGGTCTCGCAACTACGGTGTGGACTCCGGAAGCTTCCAGCAATTCCGCTGACGACGATGATCCATGTGAATTCAAGATCGTCGTGCTGCAGGCTCTTTTTCAAACCGATCTACAACGCGGCATTATGGCGGCAACCGAATGGCTCAAACCCGGCTCGACTCAAACCGTACGCTGCAAGAGCGCGGCGTTAACGTTGCTCGGTCGCAACGGCGGGAAGACAGTGACGCCGGTAATCCTCGGTGTAGCGCGGAGTGAGCCGGATTTAAAACTCCGAGCACGCGCAATCTCAACACTTGGCGCAACTAACGACGACAGCGTTGTCGATGCACTGCGCGATTTCGCCCTCAACTCACAGGAGAACGATATCGTCGAGGCATCGCTGTACGCCTTGAGTAAACACTCTGGTGAACGCGCGATCGTAGTGCTCAGCGATATCGCGATCAGCGGCAAAGCGACAACCCAACGGAAACTGGCGATCTCGAGTATTGCGACCCGTCCCGGTGAGCCTGCCGTCGACGCTCTCCTCCGAATTTATGACGCAGATCAGACTGTCGAAATTCGCAGAGCCGTCATCTCCGGTTTCGGAAATCGCAAGAGCGAACGAGCAGGCGCCAAACTCTTCGACATAGCCCGCAGCTCGGACACTATCGAACTTCGCAAAGCCGCTATCAGTGCCATCTCACGACGCGGCGGAGAAAAAGCAATCGAGTTCCTGCTTAGTCTGTACGACACCGAGAAGAACGAGGAGTTAAGAGATCAGATCATGAGTGCGCTGGGTTACGGCAGCAACGTCTACGTCACAGGTTCAGGACAAGGTATCAGCTATGGCGTGGGCAGCTCGAGCAGAATGAATGACCAGCGCGTGATTCAGAAATTAATTGAGATCGCGCGGGATCAGAAGGCTCCGATGGAGCGTCGCAAGCGCGCCATTGGCTGGTTGAGCAGGAGTAAAGATCCTGCAGTGCTCAAGTTTCTCGAAGACTTGCTGAAATAAGGCCTCCGGCTTTCTCTGTGCAGTCTCTGTGTTCTCTGTGTCTCTGTGGTGAATGAGTGATTCCCAACAGAACACCACAGAGACACAGAGAACACAGAGATTGCACAGAGAAGAACAATCATGATTCGAAGAAACATAATCACGATAGCTATCGTTCTGACTTTAAGCGGCGTCGCACTGGGGCAAACGAAGAGTTTCACGCCTGTCGACGGCGCGAATCTGAAAGCCAAGATCGATAGCGCCATCATCGCCGGCAAAGCAAATGTTCCCAATGGCCGGTTCTGGGTTGGTTATCAATTTGAAGTACGACCCGGTGTCGCAATCGATTTCGAGATAATCGACAGCGCCGGCGGTGTTTATATGTCGATGGATGGAACCTCGATGATGTTTGACCCGCGTCACGAAACACGCGAGTTGGGACTGTTTCTCCTTTTCGACACGCAGCGCGATTCTTTCACTCGAGCCGAAGTCTACAATCTTCGACGCAATCACGAGTTCAGCAGTTATCCGGTTTACTGGGCCGGACACATCACGAACGAAGAGAGTTTGAACTTTCTGAAATCGATCGTTGATTCGCCCGCACCTGAAATCAACCGCCTCTCGGAACGAGCGACATTCGCAATCGCACTCCATGATGACGCTCGCGTGGATCCGATGCTCATCGAAATGGTTCGCCGGCCGGTTGCCGATCCAATGCGCTCGCGAGCTATCTACTGGCTTGGCAACACAGGTGAGACTCAGGCAAAGAACACATTCCTGACCGAGATCGTTCGTAACAACCAGGAAAGCATTGAGGCTCGACACGCAGCGATGTCAGCCCTCGCGATGAGTCGCTCTGCTGGTACTTTGCCTCTGCTGCAGAATCTGTTTGAGACCATGACCACCCGCGAGTTGAAGCGCCGTGCGCTAAGTGGTGTCGCCCGCAACGACAATAGCGACGCCGCGGCGAGTTACCTCATCAGAGTTGCCGAAACTGAAAAGGATCTCGAGTTGCGCAAGAGCGCGATCGCCGGTCTTGGCCGCGTCGCGGGACAAAAGAGTTTGGGAGCACTAACCACCACCGTCGACAATGATGGAGAGATTGAACTTCAAAAGCAGGCCGTGATTGCCATTGGACGGCGTGCGAAGGATGAATCAATTCCGATTCTGATTCGCACAGCCCGGAGCCATCCAAAGATGCCGGTAAGAAAACTGGCAATCCAGGTACTCGGACAAACTGGAGACGAACGCGCCGTCGCGTTCTTCAGAGAACTTTTGAGCAAGGATTAATGTAATGAGTAGTTCATTTCACAATATCAACACCTTGAGAGAGGCAGCGATAACACTTTTGCGTGAAGTGGAGTCACTCGCCAGCCAGCAGGAACCGCAAACCACCCAGCGGCTCGGGCTTCAGGAAGAGATGCAGCGATATGAAAGCGAACTCATTCGCGATGCACTACAGCGCACGCGCGGGAATCAGCGACGGGCCGCGCAGTTGCTGGGCGTGAAGGTTACGACGCTCAATTGCAAGATTAAGCGACTTGGGTTGCAACAGGCGGCTTCACAGGATTTACAGGATTTGAAACAGGATGTACAGGAAATATCTTGTCCATCCTGAAAAATCTTGGAGTGCGCCGACTTGTCGGCGCTTTGGTACAAAATCAGTGAAATCCGTGTAATCTGTGGATACTGCTTTCTCAACGCTTTGAAAGTTCGGCCACAATCTCTTTCACCGCCGCGCGCGCTTCTTCAACTTCTTCCGGCTTGAACGAAACTGCTCCGACCACGGCATGGCCGCCACCGCCGTAACGCTCACAGATCTTGGCGATGTTGTGCGTGCGCGGCACGGGCGCCCAGGGATTCGAGCCGACTGAGATCTTTGTGCGCTGAGGTCCACGCGTCAGTGCGACTGAATAAGTTGCCTCGGGATGCAGATAGTAAGGAATGAACTTATTGAAACCTTCATAACCTTCGTCAATCAAATCAAACTGGACCACGCCGTTTGCGCTTTTCGCTTTCCTTCGCACTGTTTCGAGCGTCTCCAGATGCTGCTTGAGGATTGGTTGGAAACGGCGTTGCACTTCTGGGCTCGTGGCCACCTCTTCGAGTGACTGGACGGTCAGTTGACGAATAATCTGTTCGATAAACGAATCGTCCGGATCAGCTTCTATCACCTGCATCAATTGCAACGCGGGCTCTTTCAACTCAACACACTGGGCCGGCGATTCATAGAGCGCGCCATCGATTATGTGCGCCCAGTGAACCAACGACTTGATTGGCTCTGGATTAAATCCGAAACGTTCGTGAGCGACGTCGGCAATAAACTCCGTGCACGACTTTCTCGTCGAATCGAGAAACTTTTTGCCTGACCTGTCGGCACGAAAATGAGCTTCGTCTTCAGGCGTCAGGAATGCCGACTCGTGATGATCGAACCACCAGGTCAGTTTTTCAGATGCCGCATACTTGAAGTCGACAATGGCATTCTCGTCCGAATCAAACATGGCGAGGTCAAACAAGTTGCCGGGCCGGTGCAGGAGACCAGTGTAATTGACTTCGGCGTCGGGGTGAATCCGTTCTTTGTAGAAGCGGGTGAAGGTTGCTGCGGAAGCGACGCCATCGAAACAGTGGCCGTGATAGAGCAGACGGAGTTTCATTTGTGGGTTTGTTTTTGGGCCACAGATTTTACGGATAAATACAGATTTACGGCTTGCAGGGCTCGATCACTGTCGCGGTTGCCGCACCTACTTTTGACGCGATGAATTTATCAACCTCGTCTTCAATCAATTCACCATTCACCACCCACGCTTTTTCAGTCAGCACATCACCGCTGGCGCTGAGCTTCGCAGGCTCGAGGAAGATATTCCAGGGTGAGCCCCAGTTTCGTTTATCGCCGGTAAGTTGCCGGTATTGATAGTGCGGGGTTTTCTGTTTATCTTCGCGCGACTCTGATTCAGTCACTACCGGATAGGGTGGTCCATCCTTGCCGAAGTAGTTCCGCACTTCGTCGCGCATCGCATACTCACTCACACCGACGACCTGAAAACCCTGAGCTTTGTACTTCTCGTACAACTTGGCCGCAATCGGAGCCTCGTTGCGCCAGTTGCCACACCACGGCGCGAAGTAAACAACCATCACCAGCTTCTTGCCGGCCACCAGCTTGCGCAGATCTTCCTGTTTGTCTGTAGTCAGATTCGGTAAGGTCCAGTTTTTATAGTTCACCGCCTGTTCGGTCAACGGCGAGTATTCGTGACTGGATTGCGCGCGGGCAACAGCAGGCGCAATCACGAATGCGAGAATAGCGAGGACGATTAAGGGTTTCTTCATGGCACTACTCCATCGAACTACTTGCGGTCAATTAGCGGCGCTCGCAGTTGCAGGCTGCTCAGCCAGCAACGGCTTGACGAGGGCTTCCCAGGTGGCTTTGTCACGGGCGCCGATTACCTTCTGACGAATGCGTCCCTGGCGATCGATCAGGTACGTTGTCGGCAATACGGACTGTTCAAATTTTACCTTCGCATCACCACTACCAAGCAAGATCTGATAGTCAAACTTCGCCACTTCCTGCTGGTACGCGTTGATACCGTCGATGGTGTCGTCGAGCGAAGCTCCGACGATTGCTAATCCCTGCTGCTGAAGTTCATGTTGCAGACTGTTAAGAGCGGGAATTTCTTCGCGGCAGGGAATGCAGTAAGTGGCCCAGAAATTCAGCAGCACAACCTGACCCTGGAGTTCTTTGAGACGAAACGGCTTGCCCGCGAGTGTTTGAAACTCGACGTCGGGCGCCGGATCACCTTTAGTGTTGGGTGGCGGTGGTGGTGGCGGTGTCTTATTAGTATCGAGCGTCAACAGACTTTCAAGGTTTGGAAACCACGAGATAAATTTAGAAGTGGCCAGCACAGTTGATTGACCACTCATCACGAGCAGACCAACGACAATGAGAACCACTCCGGAAACCACCTCAACCTTGTGCAGGTGTTTGCGAAAGTTCTTGTAAAAACTCAGAAACTTATTGATCCCCAAACCGGTTAAGAGAAAAGGCACCGCGAGTCCCGCAGAGTAAAAAGCCGAAAGCACGAGGCCGCTGCGCCAGCCGCCGCTGGTAGCTGCCAATCCGATGATGCCGCCGAGTATTGGACCAATGCACGGAGTCCAGCCGGCCGCGAACGCAACGCCCAACGCGGCGGAACCCCAAATACCCCGCGGTTTATCGTCTGAGAAGAAACGTGTGTCTCTGTAAAGCGCTGAGATCTTGAGTAGGCCGATCAGTTGCAGACCAAACGCGATAATCACGAGGCCGCCGATGATGCGCACCCATGGACTGCTCGTTATCGCCGCACCAACCAGGCCGGCAGTCGTACCAAGGACAAGAAAGATGACTGAAAGACCAGCGTTGAATGCCAGCGAGTTGATTATAACCGCCCGCCGATTGCTCGTTCCCTCTTTGAGCCCATCGATGCTGACACCGGAAATCAGTGAGATGTAACCCGGTACCAACGGCAGCACGCATGGTGAAAGAAATGAAAGCACTCCCGCGGCAAATGAGATCGCGATACGAAATAATGTAATGCCCTGATCGTCCATTGTTATTGCCAGTTATGTTAGACAGGATTTACAGGATTTTTTCAGGATGGACATGATTTATCCTGTCAATCCTGACAAAATCATGTAAATCCTGTCTAACTACCTGTCGTTCATTTCTCGTCGACAAGTTTCTTAATCAGCTCACCCAACAACTCAATCTCTTCTTCGCTCGCCCCGAGTGAGATGTAACGCACAACCCCTTTGCGATCGATCAAATACGAAGTCGGGATCGAAAACACGCCGTAATTAAACTCATTCTTGTTCCCGTCTGAAACCACAAACCCATACGGCAGACGATGACCAGTCCGGAAGTTCTTCAGGTAAACAAACTCTTGGGCTGGTTCCAGTTGCTGCTGATCGTCGTGTCCATAGTACTTCGTCACGCCCAGGATCACGAGTCCTTTGCCCTTGTATTCGTTGTGCCAGCGCGACAGGTTCGGAAGCGTATATCGGCATGGGCCACACCACGTCGCCCAAAAGTCGAGCAGCACGAGCTTGCCCTTGAACTCGGCGAGCTTGTGCTCTTTTCCGGCAGCATCCCTCAATGCGAAGTCCGGCGCGGGCTCGCCGACGTCGAATTCGAGCGGTTGTGAATTCTCGTCAATCTTTTT
>DASYSD010000079.1:0-12755 GCA_036003745.1 Pyrinomonadaceae bacterium | reverse complement strand
GGTTCTGACAGGTTGAAACCTACTGCAGGCCTCTCAAAACGAGTTACTGAGTCAGCGAACTGGCTTAGATTGAAGTGAGCAAGCAATTCTTGGTTCATCAGTTCGATTTGGTTCTTCACGCTGTGTTTGAGAGGCTCGCCTACCCAACGTAATGAAAGCTTACTAATTAGATTGCTCTTCAAGCGCGTGTCGCATGCGCTCGTGGGAACTACACTTAACTAATCGAACATTTTTAGTGTCGCAGCATCAGTTCCGAGGATCTGGAAGAACTCCTCGATGCTCCCCGCAACCCACGCACGACATTTTAGCTGTTAAATTTAGTCCAAACCGGCAAGCGGTGTTAGGCACTTCCGAGGGTACACACGTTGTTCTTGTCGTGCCAGTCTCTTTTACAATGCCTGCGCTGTTTCGCGTACTCGGTTCTTAGTGCTTTCCCACAATACGGACAAGGCGCCATTTTGGTCGGTGGACAAGGCCGACCCACCACCCAGGCTTTGCACTCGGCGAGCTCCCAACCCGTCGCGGTTCGAAGTTCAGCCATAGCCATCACAGGGCGATGGCCAAGTCGGGCGAGAGCTCGGATCCTTGATTCAACTTCGGGTGGCAATTGCGGCAGGTCGCGAATCACCGCATTGCACTTTGGACATCTCTGGAACGACATGTTCAGCTGCTCGCCCACGCAACTATGATTAAACGCACTCCCGAGGCGAGTCTGCTACAAGCGATGTTGTTAGGCTCACGACTAGGACACAACTTTTAGTTTATGCAAATGACTAGATAAACTTTCAAAATGATCGGGAAAACGGACGACCTTATTTGAGACAAGATCAAACAACTCGTCCAATCCATCTTCGACTCGTAACTCATAGTGAGCTAGAAGGATCTGCACATCATAGACAAGCATACCGGCGATTCCCATGCGACGAAATAACGCGTACGCAATAAGGACGAGTGCTGGGATTTGCATCGGTCGCAAATCAGCTTCGGGAAGCGGAGATCTGATACCTAGCTGATATTTGAAATCTTGAAAATCCAATTCGCCATCATTCTCAAGGCTATGTTTCGATAGATCCAACTCCATTGCTAAACACCTTCCAAAGAAATCTTCGGGATCTCCTTGATAGGGCAAAAGCGAACTGCCAACCCAGTTATTAATTTCCTGAGCTAGCGCAGGTAATTCGGATGGATGATTGAAGAAGTAGTCAACGCAGATGCTCATAAGAACTTCAGTGACCACGACTCAAAGGCATAATGTTCCGCTTATAGGTGGTGTGCGTAATGTTGTCCGCGCCATTTAATAATAGGTGATCTTGCGAATAGTGACATGGTCGGATTTATAAGACCCCTTGCCATTTTCCACCTTCCATTTCGAGGATATTTGTTTGATCCAATTGCCCTGTCGGTCAAATTCGTAATCATTGTGGCGTTTCTCGAGGACAGCGCCGTTGTCTGAATAGACGATTGTCTCAATAACGTTGTTTTTGTCGTCATAGCGGGGCATCACCTTCGCGTGCACGGAACCATCTGGGTTGTATACGAAAAGTTCGATAACTCTACATTCTCCGTCACGAACAAAACCAAAGCGTCCCCGAAGTTTTGTGTCCCAGTCGAATTCAGAGACCTCGGTCAGATTACGCTTCAGGTCGTTTGAGTAAAGTTTGTGACTGAGAACCTTGTTGTCGTCGAGTCTACGTTGAACGTCATCTTTCAACGTTCCGTCAGAGTTATAGGTGTAAGTATTTTCAAGTAGGATGGAACCGTTCACCTGATAATGATGCGCCTTCGTTAAACGACCCATCGAGTCATATGAGTACGTTGACTTTGGCAATGCGACACCGTCGTCGCGATAAAGCACCTGTTCGATTTTTTGTCCTTCGGGATTGAATTTGGAGATTTGTCGTAAGAGCGGATTGTCAGCATAGAACATTTCGGCATCTTCGATTCGGATGGACTCAACTGGTCCGAGATGGTCATCCCAGTCTAGATCAGGTTCCGGGTGCGCGTGACACTGCGAAATGGGATGGCTACAGTTCACGGCAGAGACCGCTATAGAAAAGAGTGTGAGAAGTGCAAAAGCGCCGAAGGTGATTGACCGCATGATCGAATGTGGAAGCTTAGACATTCGAGGTTTGCAAAATGTTCCGCACAACTATCTAATTCTCTGGCGGCGCAATAACGCCAAGTAGTCATAATAATGCAGTACGTCAGATAAAAGCACGATTACGAAAATGCTGAGGAGAGGGTGGCTGTGAGATCACTTGACTGCAGGGCAGAGCAGAACGATA
Source organism: Pyrinomonadaceae bacterium (assembly GCA_036003745.1). GTDB lineage: Bacteria > Acidobacteriota > Blastocatellia > Pyrinomonadales > Pyrinomonadaceae > PSRF01. The sequence continues at coordinate 10,470 of DASYSD010000079.1, read as the reverse complement.
AATAACGAATTTGATTCTCAAGCTAAGTGCGGCTATCGCTAGGAGATCCAATCAACCGAAAGCCCGCAAAGGCGCGGGCTCTCAAGGTCCGCGCGAGACGTTCAGCCTCGTATGTCACTGTCCTCACCCCAACGAGCTGGCTCGTATCGAGCGCCTCCATGGTTTAAAGACAAGGTCGGTGACTCCGTAGTTCGCTGGAGGGTTAGCGCCTTCGACCAGCAGCAAAAACTGATTATCAATACCGAGTGGCGTGCCTTTCGTTTGAGTCAGGTTGCCACTTTCTCCAGGTAATGACATTTGTTCACCTCAAGCCGCTAATCAACAGATTGTCGAAATATGGCATGCTCAACTTTTTACCGCCACCGGCCATGAGACCCGTCATGCCTCGCGAGTAGAGATGATCCGTCACAGTCAAGGCCACCTTCCCATTAACAAATCCGGTTATCGTCGTACCATCAAAACGAAGCTTTAGGTTATGCCATCTGTTTGGTCCGATGTTGTTAAGTCGAACCGTGCCGAGTATTTTCTCTCCACCCTCGCTGTCGTCTTTCCGAGCCTTAATTAGTGCTTGCTGTTCTGCATCGCCAACGGGTTCGTTCTTCTTCCTTTCTCCGCGGACGACGACCAACTTGCATTCGCCGTCATCTCCAAGCTGCAGAAAGTAGCCTTTTGGGATGCTACCCCAGCCAGTGCCTACGTGATTGATGCGACCCATCACCGCTGCCGACTCGCCCGCGTTCAAATAAACATCGGTGCTGACTTCGTAGTTCTGCCAAGCGTCGTCGCCCAGGATTGTGTAAGGCATCCATTCTGGCGCCCATGAAAGTGGCGGAACGGGAATAACCTGGCGAAGACAACGTCCTGTTTTGTTCGGGCAGTCGGCTATCTCAAAGACTTCTGCAATATCTGCTGTGTATCGCGGCAGGTAACCACGATCTTTTGGCGATGAGTATTGGTCGAAGTTCTCGGAATAAGGAAAGGGAAAAGGTTTCGGTGCAGGGATGTTGTTAAAGGAACCTTTCTGTTGGCCCGTCGTCGTTGACAGCGAGTAGATGGAATCGGGTTCCAACGTGACGGTAAACTCGCCGTTCGCAGGTTTGATGGCAGCTTGCCGAATAAATTGATCTCTTATGTTGCTGCGCCAGACACTAATCGCATTCGATGATAAACCGCCACTGATGCGAAAGCTGACCTGTTGCGCAGCTTTCGCCTCTTTTGTCTCGATGATTATGCTGTAGTCATTTCCGTTTGACTTCAGAGTTACAAAGGTGCCGCCCTCTTTGAGGTCTCCAATCCCACCGTTGAGGTATTGCCAACCAACTTCGGTGAATTGTCCGTAATGCGCATATCCCCACAAGGCCTCGCGGACTTTGTAATGGCCGCTCCATGGCGAATGAGCAAGGACCATCGCAGGATCTTCTGAATAGGGTTCGATCGGATACACGCCTGCGATGTCGTACCAGTTCACAATTTTTGTCGCGCCGCTACGAATGAAACTTTCGTTAAACGCTTCGACGATGCTGATGGCGCAGTCGAACCCTTTCTTGTAGACGTGCTCTTCGGTGTTCCAAATCGGTTTGTTCATTTGCGCCGCCATCTTTTGCACTTCTTTAGAAGCCGGCGTTTTCGAATACAGAATGTGCGCACCAATGATATCCAATGCCTCCCGCAGCTTCTCGTCATTGAGCAGCGAGTTCACAAAGTCGAATTTATCGTCTTGCCAATTATCGAACGCGTGAATTTTGATCTTATCGAACCCATTGGCGTCCAATGTCGTCCGGAGAATTTTCACAAATTCAAGACTGACGCCTCTCTCATTCCGACAGCCGATAGCATCGAACTCCAGTCCATAAACTTTTCGAAGGCCTTCCAGCCATTTCACGTAGTAATTGGCAGTGTCTTGCGACCAGAACTCTCCATTGCCGATCCAACCCGGCGCGCTCCAGGCTGTACCGTCAAGAGTGAGGTTCGGATTACGCTGTTTTGCTTCCCGCAAGATCCACCATGTATAGCCACGCTGGTAGTTAAGGTCGTCGCGTGTCCTCATGTGACTGGGCATCGATCCCTGTGTGGAATTGCCGTCGCCTGGAATCTCGACGAACAGTGCGTTGACAGACGCACCGAACTTCGGTTTAAAGACTAGGTCAAGAACCTGACTGCGCTGTGGCTCGGGATAATCTTTGAGGAGCACTGAAGTTGCGCCGCCGCCGTTGACGATGCCAATTCCATCGAAGCGTTTTCCTCCGGCGTCGCCGCGAAGTTCTACAACTTGTATGTTCGAGGGCGGCGGCGAATTGGCGGTCTGCGCGCTTTGCCCAGCGACGAGAAGCAAGGTGAAAAGTGAGACAAGAAATGTTTTCATTCTGCGATGTTGAAGCATCCTTTCTCAGGGCAGTCCTTCAATGGGTTGCCCGTACGTGAACTCAACCAAGGTGACCGTCGGGATCGCTCAGCGTCGTGAAATACCCCACTACACCACCGAGCTCAGTGGGCGGTTCAGCAAGTATCCCGAGTTGTCTTCCTCTTTCGGCAATGAGATCAACCTGTTCACGCGTTTCACACTGAAAGCCGAGGTGGTCCATAGTTGAAGTGACCTCACCTTCGCCCAGGACGAGTAGGAATATAGGGTCCTTACCAGGTGGCGTCTCTGGCCCAAGCCAGACGGTTCCTCCGCCTTCTCGACGCCGGTCCCTCAGCACTAAGATGTCGCAGAACGACTTGTAGAAAGCAATCGAGCGGACGATGTTGCTTACAGTAATTGTGATGTGTGTCCAGCGAATTGCCATAAAGCTCCGAGACGCTTAACGGGCGCTTGACTAACCGAGCAAGCCTAAAGAGAAAGTGGTTGCTCTTTTGAGCCAACATCCGATCAGCGTACTTATCAGCTGCTTCCTCCTGGCCGGCACTTTACCTTTCGCGCGCTCTCTAAAACGCGATTTAGGCCCTCGAATGGTGATCAAGTGCCGTGGCCTTCGAACTCAACTCCAGACTCATCTGATGTGATCCGTTCTCCGAATTCTTCGACGAATCGATCCCGGATTCTTCGAAACCACTCCTTCTCATTCTCCGGATTCATTCCTTCTGATTGCAGTACGGCGGTTGCAAACTCGCTCGCAGTAAGAGATGAGCGCCGAGAGATATCTTCGGATGCTTCCGAAGGAATGCAAAAGCCCCACTCAACGCAGAGCACATCCAAAAGCCAGTGAAGCTCTCCTTCAGCTAACGGAATTTCATCTCGACCAGGTCCCATCATTTTCTATGCAAGTTCATCGGTACCGGAAGCGCCGAACGCTTCCGCATCACCCGTGCCGCTTTTTGGCGTCGGGTGAATGCGGCTTGTTAGAAGACGGCGTCTTTACGCGTCAGCCAATTGGAGGTCGATTCTTTCGGAATGAGTTCTTTATCGCAATCTTGCCGTTCTGGAACGTGAACAAATCGCAGCCGGTGACCTCGACTCGCTTGCCGTCCTTTAGTGTTCCGGTGAACGTCCATTCCGACACCCCTCGATCTCCCGTTACGAAGTGTCGCGCATTACCCCAGTGCGCATCCGGATACTGCTCGAACACGGCGGCGTACGCGGCCCGCACTGCCCGTTGCCCCTCGTGTCTCTCGCCGTCGACCGCGTTGCCGCCGGAAGCTTCAAAGACACAGTCGGTCGTCATCATAGACATCAGCGCATCAACATCGTGACGGTTCCAAGCGTCAGCGAACGCCCGCAGCAAACTTTCTTTGCCTCGGTCTGTGAGCTGGCTAGTCATGGAAGCGCGCTCTGCAACGATGACCACAGCGACCCGATGAACAGCCCCGTCGCCGATCAGTAAACCGACTACTGTGATTGTAGCGATCGCTCGCATGTGATCCTCCAACCATCGGATCCCCTACAGATTCGTTCTTCCGCGGACTAAACATTGATGCGCTTCAGCGGCTCACCCACGCAGCTAACGATAAAGCTGCTCATCAGCCCGTCCGTTCCAAGCGCTTATAGGTTGTTGTGCTGCGCATTGGAACTCTGCGTTCAATTCTTTTCATCGGCTGATTCCAAATATGGCGCGCTGCCATCAGGATTTGGCAAAACATCCAACATGTTTGTGCGCCGAAAGACTGCGCCTGTCCATTTATAATATGAACGCGTAAAAGAGTCAGGACAACAGGCTGGCCTGTCGCCGCCGTATAAGTTCCCGGCGATGAACTTATTTTTCCCGTAGAGCTCCAGAGCGAGATCCCCGCTCTCAGAAAAAACTCGGCGCAAGCCGCCATCTGCACGGTCTCCAGTTTCAAACGACCAAATCAACTTTGGTTTCGTACCATTCCATGCATAAACGTAAACGTAATAGGGAATGGCGCTGCCTCGAATGCTGACGGTTAAGACTATCAAAGCCTCTTCGATCCCATCGCCAGTAACGTCGCCAAAAACTTCATCGACCAATGATACTGGTTCGGCTTCGAAACCTGCCTCTAAGATCCTGCCGCCATAATATCCATTCTTAAGAGTAAAACGGCTTTGCGCTCTTTGTGTAAACCGGCCTCGCAGGAAATGTGAAATTAGAAAAGTCGACGGCGCGAATTGGAGAATTTGAAACGGGTGAAGTCCTTGTAGGCGTTTCGGTGGCCATAACGTTTGAGCTGGTTTGGTTTGCGGTAACAGGATGTGGACTCCGTGAAGATCCACAGAACGCACTTGTTGCGATAAAGACCGATATGAGAAAAGGTGTGAGTTTCAACGTTAGGTAGTCCTTAGTTTATTGAGAGCAGCACAACTATTTAATTCTCCGGCCTACTCAAAAACTCCCTGGGCGTAATTATCTGGTAGGTCGGATAAAAAACTCGAATTGTGAGAATTCTGACCGGAGGATCAGTTCTACGAACCCTTTGACTCTTGCAACAACACCGAACGCCCGGGGCTTGTGAGTCCAAAATAACCGAAAGCCCGCAAGACGCGGGCTCTCAAGGTCGGCGCGAGACGTTCAGCCTCGTATGTCACTGTCCTCACCCCAGCGACATTCGCCAATTGCGCGTATTCTAAGCAAACAGTTCTTAGAATCAAATCAAAAACTTCTCAACGGTTTATTAGACGGTTATTTTTCGGCCCAGGTTTCTATTCGCTTTTGCATCGTCATCTTCCCAGCAAGCGTCTTAACCTTCAGCCAGTCGTGGCAACGCGTAAATGCGTAGACGCTGTCCTTCCTTTCCATCACCATACCTTCGAGATTCAGAGCCTCGAGTTTTTCGAATAGTCGCTCTCCACTTCCGGCAATGTGATCCGTAAACCGTATTCGACCGGTGTTATCCGTCGGCAGGATGCGCCTCAATAACGCTTTGCGCTTTATTAAAGGACAACCAGTGAGGTCAAAACCGTCCAAGTGCAGCAAGTCAAAAGCATAAAACACGATCGAGCATTTGCGAACAGGCCGGAATCGCAACGCATCGAATTGCGGTAAGCCATCTTCACCTAAGGCCACAACTTCGCCATCGATCAATGCTGCCGTTGCTTTAATCGCTTTCCCAATGTCCTTGAGTTCGGGAAAGCGCTCAGTCAGGCTGTTCTTCCTTCGCGAGACTAAATGCACTTTGCCGGCGCGCACAAAACAGAGCGTTCTCCAACCGTCCCACTTCGGCTCGAAAAGCCAGCCGAGGTCGGAGAACGGTTTCGCTGCAAGCGTTGGCCGCATCGGGTCGACGGATGCCGGCATTGAAGCGCGTTTAGCTTCGGGATGAAATCGCTTTCGCTTTTTCTGGGCTGCGGACATGTGAGAGCTATATTTTCGCTTCATACCTAACGTCCGGTCAAACGGACATAACTAGGCCACGTGTAGGGGTCACGATCCATACAAATACTTAGAAAGGTTAGCGTGGTACCTTCGGCGGAGATTACCGAGTGGAATAGGTGGAGGTGGGTCAATCTTTGACCATCTTCTCAGAAGACGCGACACCGCTTTCGGTCGCGTACGCATGATGCGGCGAAACCAGTCCTGGTTAAACTGAGCCCGAGCTTCCGTTAAATCTTGGTCTAGGCGGATAAGGAGAAGCATCGCCTGTGCAACGAGAAGCCTGTCACCAGTGAGAGCACGTGGCAGCACGTCCGCCCGAAACGATTGAGAGTCATTCTCAACACAAGCTTCTGCCGATGATGTTATGAGCTCAATGACGATTGTTGTGTGAGGCCAGGTTGACATCAGCCTTAGCATTTTAATGGAAGAATGCAGCGCGAGTGCCAAGCACTCGCGCTGCCGTTTACGTGATAGTTAATACTCCGATGGCAAGAGAATCGTAGTGGCACTGCGATCGGCTTCCGTGATGATCCAGATCTTTTGACCCTTTGCGGTCCGATAGGAACTCAGCAAACGAAGGCCTTCTGTTATAGAAAGCTCGTTCTCCTGCGCATCATCACCAGAAAGTTCACCCCAGTCCCCGGACATGTGACGGCGCAAAAATTGGATGACGGTTTGTCCCGCTATATCCAGCGCCTCTTGAGCTCCGGGTGTGATGAAGGTTTCGCCGAGTGCGAAGCGCGCACCGATGTTTGGTCGCGTTGTGTTGGAGTTTTGTCTGAGCATCGATTTCTTCTCCTTAGCGGGTGAGGGTTGGTACCTGAGTCAGGCGAGCGTGTCCGCGCTCTCCTGACCCGTTTTTGTTGCGACTTCTTTCCAGGCAAACTTGGGCCACTGCAACGTTGGGCAGTGCGGATTTGCTGTGGGTTTGCCGTACCAGTTCTTGTCGTCCTCATGTTCAATGGCCACTTCGTGAAGTCGTTGATCGAAGGACTTCTGTTCGCTTTCGCATTTGAGCCGGATGATTAGCATCGGTAGTCCTCTCCGTGCTCACCGTTCGGGTGAGGCGATTTGATCGGCGTCCAGTCGCCCTGCTTTTAGGATTAGATCGGCGGCGTGGAAGATTTTCTGAGCGCTCCTTTCCGGAATGGCGTCGGCCTTGTAGCCAATTGCAGGGCAAAGCCAATTCTGGATATAGCCTCGACAGTAGTCCGCGCCTTCTAGGTTGAGTGCTTCACAGCAGAGCAGTGCTACTGCTTCCGCTTCGACTTCGCGCAAGTTCTTCGGTGTGCGTTCTGTGTCGGTGAAATCGGCTTCGGTGGTGTGGGCTAGCATCACGTGCGCGGTTTCGTGGAAAAGTGTCTTCATCGGCAGTTGGGCCACAGGATTGATCGCAACTTGTCGCTTGCGCGCGTATCCTTGGATGTTGCCGTTCGTTTCACTAAATGCGATCTGTTCTATGTTCAGCGTTTTGAGAGCTCGTTGTGCGTCCCACTCCGGCAGGCGTGTCGGCGTGAATTCGTCGCCGGCTGTTTGACTGACGACAAACCAGCGCGGCTTATAAACAAAGCTCGTAAACGTGTGCTCGTCCTTGTGGTCTTCGCTTTCTTGCGCTTCATCACTGCGAACCTTCCGAGTGATTGGCATACAAAGATTCAACGCTCGTTCACCGCGTTTCACGTTTCGTCCTAATGCTTGCCAACCCGGAAACGTATTGATTGGTCCAGGTTCTAAACCGCGCAATTGGCATTGCACGATCGCGAGGATCTGATTTCCGATCGAGTAATTGTGGAAAGCGGAGTAAGCCTCCATGATCAGACCCGGCCGATTGACTGCTTCAACTAATAACGCTGACCACTTCGGAGTATCGATTTGAGGTTTTGTGTGAGATTGCATTGTGAGTGCTCCTTTGGTTTGAGGTTTTTGGTTTGAGGTATTGAAGAGAGTGTTTCCCCCTCGTAGGGAAGGTTGGGACACGAGTGGGTGCCCGAACGCACACCCGGAGGGGCGTAACGGAGTGGAGCGTGCGATCCGTTCCCTAGAAATGACTCGTTGAGTCAGGGATTAGGGACATGGACCAGCAAGCGTTGGTCTTTGATAACTTGGTTTCTGTGCAGGTGAAATTCCTGTCCCCTTGATGCAGGGGTGAAGCACTTTCCCCACGGTAGCGACTGACCATCAATCCGTGAAGCGGGAATGAAAGGCGGTAACTTTGAACTCGACGTAGAACTCTGCCGAGCACAGTTGAATATGGGTAGCGAACGAACTCACGTCTGAATCGTCGTCAACGTTGACAAGCCTACGCGAGTTATCGGCTTGGTCCAAAACGGACACGGAGAAACAAACACAGGTTGCTCTGTGAAGACTGGACAAGACTCCATTGATCCAGACTGCATCACTAAAGTATCCCGGCGCATAGTGAGACCCTAACTTCAACGCCAAACAGAAATCAGGAACGGAGTAACTCCCGCGTGGCTCTCCGGGCTTCCGGAGCAGGTGTCAACCGCATGCACGCGCGGAGTGGGATTGTCCAAGAAGCAAAGGCCTTTGGGAAAGCCAAAGGATAAGCTGACGTGGACACGATGACTGGGCAGGTATAGGAACGAATAAGACTCAATAAGCTATGGCCACGGCCACAACAACGCCGATGGATAGATGGGAAACGCTTCCGTGGCGGACTATTCAGCGGAGCGTCTTCAAGGTCCAAAAGCGCATATACCAAGCCTCGCAGCGTGACGATGTCAAGACAGTACGCAAATTCCAAAGATTGTTGATGAACTCCCTGTCCGCGAAGTTACTGGCGGTGCGGAAAGTTACTCAGGACAATCGAGGGAAAGGGACAGCCGGAGTTGACGGTGTAAAAGCATTAACACCACCGCAACGTCTCAAGCTGGCCCATACCTTGAGGGTTGGCCACAAAGCAAGACCAGTTCGCCGTGTCTGGATACCAAAACCAGATACGGACGAACAACGGCCTCTGGGTATTCCCACTATCCACGACCGAGCACTCCAAACGTTAGTCAAACTTGCACTCGAACCAGAGTGGGAAGCGAAGTTTGAACCTAACAGTTATGGGTTCCGACCGGGACGGTCCTGTCATGACGCCATCGAGGCAATCTTCAACGCCGTCGTGCATCTGGAGAAGTACGTGTTGGATGCCGATATCGCGAAATGCTTCGACCGGATAAATCATGACGCGCTACTCGACAAGCTCAACACCAGCCCACGGCTACGCCGGCAAATCAAAGCGTGGCTCAAAGCTGGCGTGCTCGACAATGGTGAGTTGTTCTCGACCGAAAGAGGCACGATGCAAGGCGGGACGATTTCCCCATTGTTAGCTAACGTGGCACTGCACGGGATGGAAGAACTTCTCGTGCAGCGATTTCCCACCAAACTTCATAAGCGTTTCTATGCACCACAAGTGATTAGATACGCTGACGATCTGGTGGTGCTGCACAAGGACCACGCCATTATCGAGCAGTGTCAGGAAGTGCTTGCCGAGTGGCTCCAAAACATGGGACTGGAACTGAAGCCCAGCAAGACTCGCATCACTCATACGCGCTATGCGCTTGCGGGTGAAGCAGGGTTCGCTTTCCTCGGGTTCAATATCAGACAGTACGCGGTAGGGAAAACGCAGTCTGGTAAAGACACCCGCGGGAATCGGGTAGGGTTCAAGCTCTTCATCAAACCAAGCAAGAGTTCAGTAAAGAGACATATCTATCGACTTGGAGAAACGGCTCGCCGTCATCAACACAAAGAGCAGCCGCGGCTAATCAGGGCGCTAAACTCGTTGATTATCGGCTGGAGTAGATATTACTCCACGGTCGTCAGCCAGAACGTCTTCGAGAAAGTGGAATATGCACTCTTCGCACGACTCTTTGCCTGGGCCAAGCGCCGTCATCCAAACAAGGGGAAGTGGTGGATTGCGGACCAATACTGGCGCATCACTAAAGGTAAAGGTTGGCGGTTTCAACCTCCCGGTAGTGATTACCAGTTATACCGGCACAGCAGCACTCCGATTCGGAGACATGTGAAAGTGCAAGGACACCGCAGTCCCTACGACGGCGATTGGATCTATTGGAGTACTCGATTGGGTAAACACCCTGAAGTGCCGTTAAGGGTGACAACACTCCTAAAACGACAACGGGGTGCCTGCCCTGAGTGCAAACTGTTCTTCAAAGATGGAGATGTGATGGAGGTGGTCCATACCGTGGCCAAACAACCGGATGGAAACGGTGTGCGTCGTTACCGTCGCCTACTTCATCGGCATTGTCACCAAGCGAAATCAGCCAGTCGCAAACTGGCTTGATGGGTACGAATGACAACGACCCAGTCATTGAGGAGCCGGATGAACTGAAAAGTTCACGTCCGGTTCTGAAGCCGAGCGGCGGAGGCGACTCCGTCGCTTAGGCGACACTCGGAGGCTTTGCGGAGAGTTGTGCGGGCGGGCTCGCGTGGCACAATCGGACCGGAGAGGGGGGAACTAAATTAGAGTTCTCGTGTGATTTACAGAAGACGTTGCGACTACACAAAAGAAATGTGGTCGACCACATTTCTTTTGTTATGTGGCGCTTCTAGTTATGTGGTCCTCTCTGGCTGCGTTGCACAAATGTAAGGGATCTCTGAGTTTTCACGCCACATAAGTTTTCTCCTTTTATAGTCGGCCGGTTCTTCAACTCCACTCAGGAGGTCGACTATGTTT
>DASYSD010000078.1:0-138486 GCA_036003745.1 Pyrinomonadaceae bacterium | reverse complement strand
CGGCCGATGGGGCCTTCAAAAAGAGCAAAGGCTCATCCGGCATCTTGTTACCCAGCTCCGCCGCATGCTCACGGTAGTTTCTCCCGACACAGACGATCTTCGAAGGCGCCACCGGCGCGATCAGCTTCACGTCAGCTAAATCCAACGCAGCGTCTTCGTTGAAACGCTCGATCTTTTCGAAGCTGTAATCACTCGGCAGCGGATAAACCTTGGCGCCGTCAAGAACGGCGTAACGACCTCTCGCGAGCCTCTCATGTGCAATGCGACAAAGTTTCATTTAGCTCCGTTCAGCGAACTGTAGGGGCGGCCCTCCGTGGTCGCCCCTGCGTTTGGCCAATCTGATTCACGGGAGAAACGACCTCAAGTTTTGGCGAACACGATTTCCACACAGGGGCGGCCACGAAGGGCCGCCCCTACAGTACGTTCTCAGGGTGCTTTCTCCGACCCGACTTCTGAAGGCGTACTAACGTTCCCCGCTTTATCCACTGCCGTAATGTAATAGTAATAAGTCTTACCCGGTTCAACTTTATCGTCCTGATAAGTCGTGCGCGTCAGCAGTGCTTGATTAAGCTTGGTCCAATTTTCTTTCGGAAGATCCGGATCGGTTGAACGATAAATGTTGTAACCCGCAATATCCGTCTCCTTGTTCGCTGCGAAGAAAATCGCGAGCCTCGCTGACGATGGCTCTGGAGCCGCGACACTCGGCCGTTCGGGCGCGGCCGGCGGAAACGTATCTTGAGGTGAAACTGAAACGGCGTTTGAGTTGAGACTTTCAACCTGTGCGCCACCTGTTCCGAGTGATACCGCACGAACGAGGTAACGATAGTTGGTCCCGAACTGAAAATTCTTATCGGCGTATTCGGTTGCAGCAATCGGCGCAGAATTGAGTGGCTGATTTGCGGGCTCAGTCTGTGATTCGTCGGTGCGGTAGACGTTGTAACCGAGTAGATTTACGGGCGTCGAATTATCGATGTTGGCAGCCGGCGGTTGCCACGAAATCGTAATTGAATCTTCGAGCACTCTTGCCGGCGACGAGAGCGTTGGCGCCTGGGCAATACGTGCAGCCGGCTCAATGCTCAGAAAGTTTGAGAAAGCGGCTCGTTGACCCGACGCGTTGACGTAGCGAATTGCGTAGCGCAGCCGTGTAGGCTGCCCGGCAAGTTCGAGCACGTCTCTGTAAGTGAGCGTATCGCCGGCGGTTTGAATCTGTTCGTAAGTAACCGAACCGACGACCGTGGCTCGAGCAGAAAATTCGTCTTCGGTTAAAGCAAGAGGAGCACCCGGTTTCTCTGCAAGCCGATAAACGTCGATGCGCCGGATGCTCTGCACGCTGCTCTCCGGCGCGTTTCGCTGCGGCGCGGGCCAACTCAGAATCACTTCGTTGCCCTGTTGTGCACCTGAAAGAAACTCCGTGCGTTGCTGGACGCGTTCAACGGGTGGCAGCGGAGGGCGTCGCTTGCCGCATCCGGCCACGCAGATCAAACAGAGAACTATCCACAGATTACACAGAAGAGTAATCGGTGAAATCTGTGGATGGATTGGTCCACGTGTTGTCACAGAATGTATCGACTGAGATCCTGATCCTTGACTGTCTCCGAGAGCATTCCTGAGACGTAAGTGGCGTCGATGCGCTGATGTTTTGGTTCCAGATCAGGTCCTTCAAAACTGATCTCTTCGAGCAGCTTCTCCATGATCGTTTGCAGACGTCGCGCACCGATATCTTCGGTCTGCTGATTCACCTGCGCAGCGTAGTTGGCAATTGAGTCGATTGCATCCGCCGTAAACTCCATACTGACGCCCTCTGTTTCCATCATCGCCTGGTACTGTTTGATCAGCGCATTACGCGGCTCCGTCAGAATGCGTTTGAAATCCTCGATCGTAAGCGACTCAAGCTCAACGCGAATCGGAAAACGACCTTGCAACTCCGGAATCAAGTCGGAAGGTTTTGAAACGTGAAATGCGCCGGCTGCGATGAAGAGAATGTGGTCTGTTCGCACCATCCCGTAACGAGTATTGACCGTGGTTCCTTCGACGATCGGCAAAATGTCGCGTTGCACTCCCTCGCGGGACACATCTGGCCCATGGCCCGACTCGCGTCCTGCGATCTTGTCAATCTCATCGAGAAAGATGATTCCCGAGTTCTCGACTCTTTCGATCGCAGCCCGTGCAACCTGGTCCATATCGATGAGGCGCTCTTCTTCTTCCTGCATCAAATATTCCATCGCCTCGTCCACGCGCATCTTTCGTCTCTTGGTGCGGCCCTGAAAGAGATTGCCCAACATGTCTTTCATGTTAATGCCCATCTCTTCGACGCCTTGTGGACCAGCCAGCTCGATGACGGGGAAGTTTTTCTCCCTGACTTCGAGTTCGACTAAGCGATTGTCGAGTTTGCCGCTGCGTAGTTGCGTGCGAAGCTTTTCGCGGGTTCGCTGAAACTGCTCGTCGCGTGTGGCAGTGTCAAGTTCGGTAGACTGTTCTTCAGTTGTTGTATCTGAATCGAAGTCGTAAAAATTCGAGGCCGAACGCGGTGGCGGAAGCAGCAGGTCGAGAATCCGCTCTTCGACGTTCAACTCGGCCTTTTCAGCGATCTCTTCGCTCTTTTCCTGGCGCGTCATTTCAACCGAAATTTCGGTAAGGTCACGGATCATGCTTTCGACGTCGCGGCCGACATAACCGACCTCAGTAAACTTCGAAGCTTCCACTTTGAGAAACGGGGAATTGGACATGCGGGCCAGGCGACGCGCGATCTCAGTCTTACCGACGCCGGTTGACCCAATCATGATGATGTTTTTCGGCATTACGTCGACCGCCATCTCGGGCGGCAACTTCTGCCGGCGCACACGATTCCGTAAAGCAATCGCCACTGCTCGTTTCGCGTTGCGCTGGCCAACAACGTGCTTGTCGAGTTCAGTCACAATCTGACGAGGCGACATCTCGTCAAGCCGCGCCTCTTCATCTACTTCACCAGCAAGATAAATAACCATTCCTATAACAGCTTTCTTAATCTCAGCGTTCGGAGTTCACCGTTTTGAGTTCAGCCTTTAGGCTGCTGCTTTTGAAGTTGCGAGCTAAAGCTTGAACTCTAAACTTGTCCTCTAAACCGGGTTTCAAAGTTCCTCAACTATGATGTTTTGATTCGAATAAATGCAAATCTCGCCCGCGATGCGAAGTGATTCGACAGCGATCTCGCGAGCCGAGAGATCCGTGTTTTTGATCAACGCACGCGCAGCAGCCAGAGCGTAAGAACCGCCTGATCCAATCGCCAGCACACCCTCATCCGGCGCAATCACATCGCCATTACCCGATAAAAGAAATGAAGTCTTTTTATCAGCAACAACTAATAGCGCCTCGAGATGACGCAAGATCTTATCAGTACGCCATTCCTTGCTAAGCTCGATCGCGGCTCGCTCGAGATTGCCGTGGTATTGCTCAAGCTTGCTTTCAAAGCGAGTCAAAAGCGCAAATGCGTCTCCGGTTGCTCCTGCAAAACCCGCCAGAATCTGATCGTTATAAAGACGCCGCACCTTCCTGGCGCTGGCTTTCATTACCGTTTCGCCCATCGTCACCTGCCCGTCTCCGGCAAGAGCGACGCTGGCGTCCTTCCTGACGAGCAGCACTGTAGTGCTACGAACCCTATTTGTTTTTTTCTGCATGTTTCTTTTACCGAGACTATAGGAACTCGTTTCAATGTAAGTCAAGGACGCCTTTTTTGGAGTGCGGCGGCCTGGCGCCGCTTTGTTACGGAGCATGCATCATCGAGACCAAAGCGGCGCCAGGCCGCCGCACTCCAAGGAGACGCAAACATGGGTTATGATAGGGCGACGATTGTTTCGCCTTGAGCAAATGATGCATAAAAGACCACGCATCGGAATCACGATGCGCATCGAACACACCACTGATCGGTTCTATTTATCGCGTCACTACAGTGAGGCCGTTGAGGCGGCCGGCGGCGTTCCGGTGCATATCAGTTTAATTCCCAATGCTGATTACATTGACGCCCTGGTTGAAGCACTTGACGGCATTTTGTTACCCGGCAGTGACTCTGATGTCGACCCGTTACTTTATGGACAACAGCCCCACCCGGCGCTGGGAACGGTCCAAACAATCAAAGACGAAACAGATTTACTGGTTATCAAAGCAGCCGAGAGAAAGGGAATACCGCTGCTGGGAATCTGCTTCGGTATGCAGGTATTGAATGTGTCGCGCAGCGGAACCTTGATTCAGGACATTGGGTCACAGGTGCCTGAGGCGATCAAACACGAGCAGGGAGCACCTCGCGATCGGCCGTCACATCGCGTGAGATTGCTCGAAAATAGCAAGCTGACAGAGATTGCCGGCTCGATCGATGCGGTAGTCAACAGCCATCATCACCAGGCTGTAGAAGCGGTTGGTGCAGATCTGGTTGCGACCGCGTGGACCAGCGACGGCATTATCGAGGCGCTGGAAGACCCGCGTCCCGATCGCTTTATTGTGGCCGTTCAATGGCATCCGGAACTTGGTTGGGAAAGGGATCCACTGTCTCAACGACTCTTCCGAGCGTTTGTAAGCGAAGCTGCGAACGCACGCGAAGCAGAACTCGCTTCAATCTCCACGCCTGCATGAGTCGATCGACGAGCCGGAAGGGAACAGAAGCAGCTGTGCAAAGTGACAACCTCGGTCTTGCCGATCGCGTTGCGATCGTTACAGGTGGATCCCGAGGCATCGGGAAAGCCGTTGTGTCACTGCTCGCTTCCTACGGCACTCACGTCGTCGTCAACTACGTCAAAGATGAGTCTGCTGCGACCGCAGCAGTAAACCTTGCGGAAGGCAAAGGCGTAAAAGCTCTTGCGATTCGAGCAGATGTAGCCAAGCTCAACGATGCAGAACAGCTACTTAAACTAACAGTTCAACAGTTCGGACGCATTGACTTTCTCATATGCAATGCAGGCATTTGGGAAGGTGGTCCTGTTGAGTCGATCTCTGAAGAACTGTGGGACAGAACTTTCGATATCAATTTAAAGGGCACGTGGTCCGTTTGCCGCGCCGCGGTGCCATTTATGAAGCAGCAACGATTTGGGCGCATCGTCATCGTCAGTTCGACGGCAGGTCAACGCGGCGAAGCTAATGTTTCCAACTATGCCGCATCTAAAGGCGGCCAGATTTCTTTCACTAAGTCGCTGGCGCCTGAGCTGGGGCCGTTTGGCATCAATGTTAACTGCATTGCACCCGGATGGGTGCGAACGGAGATGACGGAGCATGTGTTCGCAAACACAGCCGAACACGATTCTATTATTAAAGGTATTCCTTTAGGTCGATTCGCAACACCGGAAGACATCGCGGGCGGGATCGTTTTCTTATGCAGTGAGTGGGCGAACCACATCACGGGTGAAGTCCTCAACGTGAACGGCGGATCGGTTTTGTGCGGTTAGGAGAATTCAAGTATGACTTTAACTCTCGAGCGTGAAAGCGAAAAAACTTCGATGAAGAAACACGTCCAACACGTGGAACTCGGACTTGAGAGATTACTTGAAGAGGGCCATCCGGCACTTCGAGGCGCGCGCGTGGGATTGATCTGCAATCAGGCTTCGGTCGATCACTCATACCGGCACGCTGCGGATCTCGTGCACGAGCATCCCGATATTCAACTGCGTGCTCTGTTTGGTCCGCAACACGGCATTCGCGGCGACGTTCAGGACAACATGATCGAAACTGGACACGGCGTCGACCGCAAAACAGGAGTGCCGGTCCATTCGCTGTACAGTGAAACGCGTGAGCCAACCGATGCGATGCTGCAGGACATTGACGTCCTGGTCTTTGACATGCAAGACGTCGGCTGCCGGATCTACACCTTCGTTTACACCCTCGCGAATTGCATGCGAGCCGCGCGGAGGCTGGGAAAGAAAGTGGTTGTTTGCGACAGGCCGAATCCAATCAATGGTGCAAGTATCGCCGGCAATATTCTCGAACCTGAATATGCTTCGTTTGTGGGCCAGTTTCCGCTACCTACTCGTCACGGTATGACCGTCGCCGAATTGGGACGAATGTTCAATGAACACTTTCAAATCGGTTGTGATCTGGAAGTAATTCCCATGCGGGGTTGGCAGCGAGACCACTGGCACGACAATACTGACGCGCCGTGGGTGTTGCCGTCACCCAATATGCCAACCCTCGATTCGGCGACAGTATTTCCAGGTACAGTGCACTTCGAGGGCACGCAGGTTTCCGAAGGAAGAGGAACCACGCGGCCGTTCGAACTGATTGGAGCACCATATATCGATCCGGATGCTTATGCGGAACGACTGAATATGCTTGGACTGCCGGGCGTGTATTTTAGGGCGTGCGCATTCCGACCGACATTTCAAAAGCACGCCGGCGTGACCTGCGGTGGCGTACAGATTCATGTGCTCGATCGAAATTCATTTGAGCCGTGGTTTGCGGGCATTGCGCTGGCTAAGTTTGCGCACGACATGTACCCGAACGAGTTTCGCTGGAAAGTGCCTCCCTACGAATATGTCTACGACAAGAATCCATTTGACGTGATCAGCGGAACCGCAAAGATTCGCGAGGCGTTTGAGAAGGGAACCGAGCTTGATGCGATTAGAGAGTGGGCTGAGAAACCACTTAAAGAGTTTAAAGAATTACGTGAACCATACCTTCTCTATCGTTAGGGAGTTAACGTGTGAGATTAAAGGTCGGCTGGCCGACCGCTAAAGTGAGTCGTTAACAATCGATCCGGACTCACATCCGTTTAATCTGTGGCCACCTTTGCGTGAAGCTTCTTGTTGAGGTAAAACCTTAATCATCTACTCGAACAATTGGAGGGGTTAATTTGGTAAAAGCTGAACACATGCAGGCGGAAGAGGTCCCCGGCACTGCATGGCTAACCGGACTGGCAGCCTGGTTTATTCCGGGTCTTGGCCACGTACTTCTTAAAAGATGGTTTCGCGCAATCTTGATGGGCGGCGCCGTTTGGGTCTGCTTTTTCGTCGGTCTCGCGATGGGCGGCCATCTATTTGATCTTTCGAGCGAGGGTTCATGGGTGATTCTTCAAGTCCCTCCGATGATTGCCAATTTGGGCACAGGCGCGCTCTACATCGTTTCGTGGTTAATTGGTTATGGCTTCGCGGACGACCCGGTAAGAGCGGCACGCGCGACCTATGAATACGGCAACACGTTTCTGTTGATAGCCGGTCTCCTCAATTATCTGAACATGCTCGACGCTTTCGACGTCGCAGCCGGGAGGAAGCCTTGAGACACTTCCTCGTGATGGCATTGTTTGCGGGTCTGGCGTCAATCGTATTCGGAGCCATGGCAAAAGACTCCACGCGTGAGCGATTGATCTACGGGCTTAAAGTTTTTGCTGAGTTCATGGTGATTGGGCTGGTGCTGAGCTGGATCCTCTACTTCATCCCTTGACGCTTCCAGAGATGGCTGTATTTGAAACTGAGGCTCTGATCCTACGCAGTTACAATCTGGCAGAGGCTGACAAGATTGTAGTCTGTTTGAGTCGTTCTGCTGGACTGATAAGAGGAGTCGCCAAGGGTTGCAGGAAACTGAAGAACCGTTTTGGTGCTGCGCTCGAACCCTTCACACTCGTTAATCTCACTTACTACGAAAAAGAACATCAGGAACTCGTATCGTTCCGGCAGACCGAGATCTTAAAGTCGCGCTTTAACTTATCGTCCAATGCTGCAATCCTCACCGGTTTCTCTTACATGGGCGATCTGCTGATCGATTTTTCACCACCACACCAGGCAAACGACAATCTTTTTCGAATGGCGCTGGCGTGTTTCGAAGCAGCCTCGGAAACACCGACCGATCTGGATGCGGTGCTTCGTTACTTTGAAGTGTGGCTGTTGAAGCTCGAAGGGTTTCTGCCGGACCTGCGCGCGTGCGCCAATTGTCACCAGGCTTTCGGCGGTGAAGAAGCAGTTTATCTGGGTTCGGATCTGTCACTTCGCTGTTCAAAATGTGCCGGCGGAAGAGGTGGAGTAGTTTCTAAGAGTCTTCATGCACAATTGCGAACGGTAGAGAAGCTCTCACCGTCAAAGTTCGCTGAAGGCGCAAGGGAAATCTCGAAGGAAACAAAGCGGGAGATGGCGGAATTAACGTTTCAGATTATCGGGCGAGTGCTTGAGCGCATGCCGCGCATCCGTCCCGCGAGTTGATTAAGATTTTACTTGAAGGAATTGCGATTTGTTCACAAAAATCTTTAACTTCAAGAACTTCCTCATCCCTCGATATATCGTCGGTGCCATGGCGCCGTACATTCTCATCTCTTTGTTGCTGCTCACGGCGGTCCTGTTGGCCCAACAAGCCGCGCGTCTCGCTGAGCTTGTAATCTACGCTGATCTGCCATTCTCCCTGCTCGGCGCAATCAGTGCGGCACTGATACCGGGCGTGCTTATCTTCTCGATTCCTCTTGCGACGCTCACCGGGATAATCGTCGGTTTCTCACGCATGGGAAGTGATAGCGAAATAGTTGCTATGCGCGCCGCCGGCGTCGGCTCGTGGGCCATGATCTGGCCCGCACTACTGGTCGGTCTCGTCTTTACGGGCGCCACAACTTACCTGCATCTGAAAGAAGCCCCTGAAGCAGCGAGAGATCTGGAACGCATCGCACTTGAAGGCGCACTGGCAAAACTCGATTCACCAGTTGAACCCCGAACATTCAGCACCTTGCCGAGATATGTAATCTATGTTCGCGACGGCAATAAAGAGTTGGGCACCTGGGGACGAGTTTTCATCTTCGAACAAGGTCCCGATCGCACGACCAAGGTCTACACTGCTCGCTCCGGACGTATCGACTCATCCGGCGAACAATCTGAGCTGGTTTTGACTGATGTGCTTGCGACAAAGTTTCCCAGCGGGTCTGAAGAAGACGGACAGACCCAGGAACCCACAACGAATGCCTTCGGCGGAAACGGACAAAATTCTTATGTCGTCGAGCGTTTAGATCAGTTGCGGTTCTCGATTAACACCGGACGGGCAGACATCGTGCAGCGGTTGAATCAACGAGACACGAATGCTGATGCAATGGATTGGAGTGACTTACGTGAACGAGTCGAGACGGGATCCGCGGCCGAACAGAAAGAAGCATTGAGAATTCTCAATCGGAGAACTGCTCTGTCTTTGGCGCCACTGGTCTTTTCACTCCTCGCAGCAATTCTTGGTTTACGAATACGACGAGGTGGACGAAGCGTTGGCGTGCTGCTGACGATCATCGTCGTGATCATTTATTACCTTTTGTCGCTACTCGGTGAGTCGATGTCGCGCGCCGGAACAATCTCACCTTACATTGGGCCATGGCTGGCGACGATTTTTATTGTGGGCCTGAGTCTGCTGCTGCTCTTTATGAATCGAGTGCCGTTTGTATCCTCGGCATCGATTCTGCCGCGCTCAAAACCAGCAAGCGTAGTTGCGAAGTCAGACCAGTTAAAACATCGCGGCTTCTCAGCGTTCGGCTTTCCAAGTTTGATGGACGCAACACTCTTTCGTTCGCTCGTCGTGAGCTTCATCGTGTGCTTTGTAGCGCTGGCCGCGATCTTCAACATCTTTACACTGTTTGAACTATGGCGATTCATCGCGGTGACGCACGCCGGCACCGGACTCGTAGCAAGGTATCTGTTGTTTCTGCTACCGCTAATAACCGTGGAACTCTTTCCGGCGACGATGCTGATCTCAGTGCTGGTCACTTATGCGCTACTCGCAAGACGACACGAGGCCATCGCATGGTGGGCGTCCGGTCAAAGCGTGTACCGTTTAATGTTGCCGGGCTTCTGTTTTGCGCTCGCGATAGCATTCGGATCATGGCTGGTCCAGGAATATGTGATGCCCGGCACTAACCTCAAACAGGATGCATTGCGTGCACGCATCCGTGGCGGAGAAGCACGTGTTACCACGCGCACTGGACGCCAGTGGCTCGCATCCACCGACACGCGCCGTTTCTATTCATACGAGTTTAGCGAGGACGGCAAGCTGATCGAGCCAACTGTTTACGAGCTTGATGGAGAATCAGTTCATCTTGCGCAGGTCGTGAGCGGAAAAACAGGGGTATGGACCGATTCCACTCATCTCAAGCTCACTGAAGCTGAAACGCTTGCGTTGAAAGGGATGGAAGTTGAACGGAAGTCAGACGCGGAAATCACTTTCGCCGGGGTTGAAGCACCTGCAGTTTTCAAACCAACCATCGACAAACCTTCACAGCTCAGCGCGCGAGACTTGCGAGGCTATCTCGATGCAGCTAAGCAACGTGGCATCGATGTGTCGTCACTTGCGGTCGCATTGCAAAGAAAGTATGCAGGCCCATTCGGTATTGTCATCATGGCCCTGATTGGAATGCCTCTCGCAGTGTCGTTCGGGAGGAAGGGAACTGTGATCGCTCTGTGTGCCGCTGTTGTGGTGGGGATTACGTACTGGGCGGTTGGTGGGGGGTTCCAACAACTGGGAAATCACGGCCTGCTTAGACCCTCTGTCGCTGGCTGGTCGCCGCTTGTAATCTTCACAGCGGCCGGAACGTATTTCCTATCACGCGTCCGAACCTGAGCCACGATTGCACCAACTGTAGGGGCGGCCACGGAGTGCCGCCCCTACAGTACGATCGATCGTGCCAGGATAATCTTATGGCTAAGTGCCCGTCTCCCAGCTCGAGATGTATTCGAGTTGTTCTGCGGTGAGCGTATCGATCGAAATACCGAGCGCGCGCAACTTAAGACTCGCAATCTCGGTGTCGACTTCCGCCGGTAACAGGTGCACGCCCGGAGCCAACGTCCCTTTGTTCTTTACGAGATACTCAACCGAGAGGGCCTGGTTTGCAAAGCTCATATCCATCACGCTCGCCGGATGACCTTCAGCAGCAGCGAGATTGATCAAGCGACCCTCACCGAGCACGATGATCTTGCGCCCGCTGGATTGAACCTTGTACTCCTGGACAAACGGACGCATGGTTACCGGGTCGCTCGACATCTCACGCAATGCAACCAGGTTGAGCTCGAGATCGAAGTGACCGCTGTTGCAAACGATTGCGCCATCTTTCATTCGCGAAAAATGCTCACCATCGATCACGTGACGATTGCCCGTGACTGTAACGAAGATATCGCCAATCGATGAGGCTTCGCCGATCGGCATTACGCGGAAGCCATCCATCACTGCCTCCACCGCTTTAATCGGATCGATCTCTGTCACGACAACATTTGCGCCCATACCACGGGCACGTAGCGCGACACCCTTACCGCACCAGCCGTAGCCGACAACTACGAGTGTGCGACCAGCGAGCAGGATGTTTGTCGCACGGATAATTCCGTCGAGCGTCGATTGGCCGGTACCATAACGATTGTCAAAGAAGTGTTTGGTCTGCGCGTTGTTAACTGCGATGGAAGGGAAGGGCAACACGCCGGCCGTTTCCATTGCATGCAGACGTTGGATGCCGGTGGTTGTTTCTTCAGTTGAGCCAATGATTTCTTTAATCTGGCCTGCGCGTTCCTTCAAGAGAGTTGCGACCACGTCCGAACCGTCATCGATGATGATGTCAGGATGTGAGTCGAGCGCTGTTCTCACATGACGGTTGTAAGTGTCTGTTGATTCGCCTTTGATTGCGTAAACCGGAATGCCCCAATCGGCGACAAGCGATGCCGCAACGTCGTCCTGTGTTGAAAGTGGATTTGACGCGATCAGAACCGACTCTGCGCCACCCGCCTGAAGAGCGCGAGCAAGGTTTGCAGTTTCGGTGGTGATGTGCGCACAAGCGACAAGCTTCACACCGCTGAGTGGTTTCTCTTCGGCAAATCTTTCACGAATGAGACGAAGCACAGGCATTTCGCGCTCAGCCCATTCAATACGCTGCTTGCCATGACCCGACAAGCTAATGTCTTTCACGTCGAATTCGACGGAAGGTGCAGAACTCATGTTGGTTATTTAATCCTTTACTTGAATTATGAATGCCTCGTCAGGCTTAGACGCCAGCGCCCGCACGCAATGCTTCGGCTTTGTCAGTCTTCTCCCAGGTAAAGCCTTCTTCATTACGTCCGAAATGGCCGTAAGCAGCGGTGGCCTTGTAAATGGGCCGGCGCAGGTTTAGTGATTCGATAATGCCACGCGGAGTCAATTCGAAATTGTTCCGCACCAGCTTCGAGATCGCAGCGTCGCTAATTCGGCCGGTGCCAAACGAATCGATCGAAACTGAAACCGGTTCTGCCACGCCGATGGCATAGGCAAGCTGAACCTGACAACGATCGGCAAGTCCGGCGGCAACAATGTTTTTCGCAACATAACGCGCCATGTAAGCAGCCGAACGATCCACTTTCGTCGGATCTTTTCCGGAGAAAGCGCCACCACCGTGAGGCGCGTAGCCGCCGTAAGTGTCGACGATGATCTTGCGGCCGGTAACTCCCGCATCGCCCTGCGGTCCGCCGGTGACGAAACGCCCGGTCGGGTTAATGTGATACTTCGTGTCTTTATCGAGCAGTTCGGGGGAGACGGTGTGCTTGATTACCTTTTCCTCGATTTCAGCACGCAGTTGTTCGTTGCTGACGTTTGGATCGTGCTGCGACGAGACGACAACGGCTTCAAGCCGGAAAGGACGGCCGTCGCGGTATTCAACTGTGACCTGTGATTTTCCATCCGGACGAAGATATGGCAGTTCGCCTGATTTGCGCACTTCGGAAAGCCGGCGCGCGAGGAGGTGTGCCAACTGGATTGGCAGTGGCATCAACTCCGGAGTCTCGTTACAGGCAAACCCGAACATCAACCCCTGATCGCCCGCGCCACCTGTATCCACTCCCATCGCGATGTCAGGCGACTGTCTGTCCAGTGCCGACAAGACAGCGCAGGTGTCACAATCGAAGCCATACTTGGCTCTGGTGTAACCGATCTCACGAACCGTTTCGCGAGCTACTCTCGAGTAGTCGATCACGGCGTTGGTCGTGATCTCACCTGCGACAACCACCAATCCGGTGGTGACGAGAGTTTCACAAGCTACGCGGGCGGTTGGATCGACGCTCAGTGCGGCATCAAGTACAGCATCAGAGATTTGGTCGGAGATTTTGTCTGGATGGCCTTCAGTGACGGACTCAGAGGTGAACAGGTAACCGGATTCGCTAGTCAAAACAGCTCCTTTATGTGTACACAGACTCGAATTCAGTGCAGAAAAAGACCGCGTAATTTAGCAGTCTGCATTTCCAAGTGTCAAGGAGACCTGCTTTTCTCGGTATTAATGCAGGTTCCTTGGGGCGCCTCCTTGGGGTGCGCCAATCCAAACTGCATCACTACCGACCCTTCCCGAATAACCGGGTTGTTCACTGTGGCGAAAATCCACGGTGGCTACGAAGTAATAGGTATTTCCTTCCAAAGAACAAAACTTCGCGGTACAAATTAGTTATGATTGACATCTAAACACCATAAATATTAGTGGCGCCGCGGCGGAGCGAACGAAACGCCTCTCTCCTCAAATTCAGGGTCAGTGGGCTAATTTCCTGAGCTCTTCTATCGTTTGCATTTCGTCTGGTTGCCCGATAGTTTATGCCACACTCACACTCATTTCCTCTTGAAGTAACTCGATCACTGCTGAATTGTGCCAGCACCGCAGGTTTTCGTTTTGGAGACGACACGGCGTTGGTGTCTGTACAGCACATGCTCAATCAGACCGTAGACCTCTTTCAAACTGCGAGCGAGATGGGGCTCAATTTGAACAACATTTTTGCGCTCGGCAAGGTTTATTCAAACAGTGCTGAAGTCATTGAGACACTGCGCGGGATGGGAGTTACCGTCGTCGAGTCGATCATGCCACCGCCTGCCGAATTCAATAGCTATTTTCAGCAGGATACCAACAGACTATGGCAAGTTGCGGGTGAGCATCTTGCCCGGCGTCGAATAAAGCGCGTGCTGGTGTTAGATGATGGAGGGGTTTGCATTACGAGCGTACCGCCCGAGATCTTGCAGCGTTATGCGGTGTGCGGTGTCGAGCAGACTTCTCGGGGAATGTTTCTGTTTGAGGAGAAACCACCCCTGTTTGCTGTGATGTCATGGGCCAGAGCGGCCGTTAAATTGGAAATTGGTGGTCCAATCTTCTCTCAATGCCTCATCGACAGAGTGAATACAGAATTCCTTGGAGGCCGAACTCTGCAAGGACAACATGTTGGTGTGATTGGAATGGGAAGCATTGGTGCGGCCGTCGCAAATCTGGCCGTGAGACAAGGCAACGAAGTGTTTTACTTCGACCCTAATACAAATTTGCATTTTCCGACAGCGCTGAGTGACCGTGTCACCAGATTGCATTCAGTCGAAGATCTGATGGTCCGTTGTAACTACGTCCTCGGATGTTCCGGGCGCAATCCGTTCAAAGAAAAATGGCCTCTCAAGCACAGGCCCGGCATAAACCTCATCAGTGCTTCCAGTGGTGACCAGGAGTTTGGTCCAATCATTAAAGATCTAAAACAGAAGCCCCATTTCAAGGTGGCGCCCGATACCTGGAATATTATTTCCGACCATGGACCATCCGGGGCAGTTAATATCGCTTACTCAGGATATCCATATACTTTCGTGTCTCGCGGCACCGAAGCCGCGCCAACACATTTAGTACAATTCGACACGGGTGGCTTGCTGGCAGGTCTGGTCCAGGCACGGCTCTTTCTCGAACTGTGTGAAACGGGACGCGGCCAGAATGGAGGTATCCATCGCATATCGCCCCAAGCTCAGCGCTTTATTTTGGAAAGCTGGGTTAGGGCGATGAAAGACCGGATGGTAGATATCACCGAACTCCTGGGACATGATGCAGGCATGCTGAGCGCAGCCCAGCATGATGACTGGTTTATCGAAAACACTGAGCCGCGTCCTGGTGAGCATTACAGACCGGTTAAGGCGCTCGAGGAGATGATGGGCCAGTTTATTCGCAAGGGTTCCCTGCTCAAGGCTCGAGGTTAAGACTGAAGCGTACCTCAGTGCCCTTGGAAATTGCCGAGTCTATTTTGATCGTGCCGCCCGCCGCATGTGCTCGTTCCTGCATACTAATGAGACCAAGAGTCGCGGCTCGCAGCGCGCGTTTTCGCAGGCGCTCCGGATCGAAGCCAACGCCGTCGTCCTTTACCGACAACAGCAAAACATTTCCATCTTTCACAAGCTGCAGTAATACTTTGGTGGCCTGCGCGTGGCGCACTATGTTGGTAAGCGCTTCCTGCGCGATGCGAAAGCACGCAGTTTCGAGCTCGCGTGAGAAACGTTGATTCTGATCGGGCAATTCGAGAACCACGTCAACGTTCAAACCGGTCCGCTTTGTATAGCGATCGACGTACCAGCATAGAGCTGTCACCAACCCGAAATCGTCGAGCACTGGTGGACGCAGATCAACCGAAAGATCGCGTACCAGACGGAGTGCTTCATCAACAGCTTCAATATTGTCTTTGACGTAGCAACTTATTTCCGAGGTGTGACGAACCGGAGGTATCGAATGAAGATTCATCTTGATTGCAGTGAGAATCTGTCCTATCTGGTCGTGCAACTCGCGGGAGATTCGGCGTCGCTCATCTTCCTGAGCCTCGATTAGCTGGCGCGAAAACCTTTGCAGTGCGTCCTGCGCGAGTTTGCGTTCCGTGATATCCCGGGCGATGCCTTGAACCCCTACCATTACCCCGTTCTCATAGATCGCCCGGCTACGAACTTCGACGGGCACGCGCCGGCCGTCCTTTGCTATCACGTCAACTTCGAAGGCAGTTTCGCCTTGTTCGGCCAGCTTTGCGTAGAAAGTCTTGCGCCCAAACCCAACATCTGCTGCAGCCACGAATTTAATAAAGTTATGACCAACAATCTCTTCACGTTTGTATCCTGATAGCGTTTCGGCAGCGTGGTTTACTCTGATGTAATTTCCTTCGAGATCGTGAACGTAAATGGCATCCCTTGCGTTCTCAAACAACTCCCGATAGCGCTCTTCGCTCTCGCGCAGCGCCATTTCTGCGCGCTTCCGTTCGGCAATGCGCTCCTCGAGTTCCGCCACATAATGCTGGCTCTGTTCGAACAACTGCGCATTTTGAATCGCACTAGCCGCGCGTGCAGCCAGCGTCTCTGCCAGGCGTACATGCTCTGCCTGAAAGAAAAAGGGTTCAGCCTTGTCCACGGAATAAAGCCCGATGACTTTACCTGATGCAATCAGCGGCACTCCGATCCAATTGCGAACGTGACCGGCTCCGTTGACCCATTGCCATCCGGGCTCGCGATGAGTATCCGCCACGATCACAGTCTGCTTAGTCAAACAGACGCGCTGTAAAAGGGGATTGGTAGTGGCGTCTAACGCAATGAATCGAGTTGTCTCGAGATCCTGATATGCTTCATAACGACGGAGTGCACTGACAACGAATTGTGAGTCTCCACTCCGGAGCATCACATTTGCGCTGTCGTAAGGAACCAATTGGCTGAGAAAATCGAGGAGCGTTTCGACGACTCTTTCGAGGCTGAGATCCTGTGTCAGGGCGATGTTGGCGTCGCGCAGGATTTCGGTCTCGCGGCGTATTGCTTGTTCGCGCGCCAGTAGTCCAGCCAGTTCTGGTGACTCAGTCTTCATGAGTACGACGATACAACCCTGCACCGATAGTGGCGCAGGGTCGAAACAGAACTCGTTGTAGTTGACTACGTGAGGCTTACTTTAGGGTATGTCACACGTAACGGACCAGATCGATCTGGGCGCGAATCAATGAGCCGCGTTATCAGTCAACCAGTACGGTGAGATTCTACCACGGTCAGAGAAATAATTTGATCGGGCGAAAGGCCGTTGAGGACCTTTAACAAGAGTCAGAAATCCAACCATTGGCACTTGGTGGATTGTTCAAGTCCCTTCTAGTCTGAAAAGCTTAATGGTATTGGTTCAGTTTGAAAACGCCGAAGGCGTTGGCTAAGTTCAGCCCAGGGTTGGAGCGCAGCGACAACCCTGGGACAATCGTTCAGCATTCTCTTGAACCCTGTGAGGGTTCGCCTCGGGATGAACCTTTTTCAGGGTTAATGTCTTTTCTTTATCTGATCCCCAGGGTTCTCGCTACGCTCGAACCCTGGGCTGAAATTAGCCAACGCCTTCGGCGTTTTCAAACTGAACCAGTACCAGGTCAAACAACCGCACCTTCCAGACCGTTTACAGGCATGATAGAGTCCCGCTTCCCCTAACATACAAAACAACGGAGGACACGATGATTAGTTTGACTCGAATGCCTGTGCTGGCTCTTGTTCTGTTTCTGTTGATTGCAAGTGCGATCGTTGTCGTGGGAAGCAACTCGTTTCAAGCAAGCCAAAAGAATCAAGGGAAGTTGCTTCAGAGCGAAGGTCAAGTGTCAGTGAACGGCACTGCCGCCATCTCGGGTGCCACGGTTTTCTCAGACAGCACAATCACAACCGCAGCCCGATCGAGCGCTGTGGTGAGTCTGGGCAAACTCGGACGCGTCGAGGTCCTGCCAAGCTCGACCATGAAGCTGGTCTTTAGTGATACGAATGTTTCCGTCGGCATGCTGGATCAGGGACGTGTGAGAATCTCGTCGTCATCCAACGTCACCGCGAAAGTCACGACACGAGACGGCGATGTAATATCAACCGGCAATCAACGTAACGAGTTCGTTGTGGATACGAGCTGTGGCAACACATTTGTATCTGTGAAGAAGGGATCTGTCGAACTTCGCGCCGGCAGTACTGTGAAACAGATTGCGGCAGGGAGTCAGGATAGCGCCGGCACGGCCACACCTGGCTGCACGCCTGTGCCTTAGTTTGACCTATATGCGGGAATGAATGAGAGCAGGGAAGTCAAATCTCCCTGCTCTTGTTTTGTACACAAAAAGTTGAGACAGATTTCATTGACAACCTCAGTTTCGGGGGTGTATATGCTTGGCACGCTTTACCAACATCCAGACTGGCAGTCTTCCGTCTCACCCCCAAGTGACTCGAGCCAGACAAGGGAGGTTTGATCGCATGAAACGCAGGGCAAATTTTCGAACAATCGTTTGGGCAGTGGTCGCTGCAATCGCGCTGTTTGGTCTGACTGCAGGCGCCGATGCCGTTCAGGGTGACAAAAAGATCAGAATGTACGATGACTGTGAGCCTACTAGTTTCAACGCGGTGCTGGGCGATGGTGCTTGCGTCGGTAACGGACACACTACCTTTGATGAGTTCATCGCGGAACTCGAAGCAACACAGGATGCACACGCCTGGAGAAATCAACCGATTGCAATGCAGCTTAACGTGGGCCGCCCGACATTCATTGAGAACCGCGGTGGCGAAACGCATACCTTCACGCCTGTTGCAGAATTTGGCGGCGGCTTCGTTACGGAACTCAACGGCATTTCCGGTAATCCGGTTCCTGCTCCCGAATGCCTTAACTTTGGTTCGATAGTTTTTATCCCGGCCGGTGGAGCTGAAGAAGGACCGACGGCTGGAGGTTCCGATCTTCCGGTTGGCTCGCACAAATTCCAATGCTGCATTCATCCGTGGATGCGCACGGTCATAGACGTAGCCGAGCCGGGAGCGAATGCACCGGCAGCACCAACTGCTGCTCACGGTCATCATTGATTCCGCGACACTGTTCCTTTTCCTTTCGCGACAGGTGTGCAACTAACTGCTGTGCTCCTGTCGCGAAAACGTTTTTCGGCTGCTTAAATCAGGAAACGTCGTCGTGCTGCTTGATGGTTACGACGAACTCTGGAAACGCGATTTGCCTTTTACCGATCAGCTTAAGGACCTTCGTGCCGAGTATCCGAGCGTCGCGTGGACCCTGATCTCACGTTCCGACAAAGTGACACCTTCCGACCTTGGTGAATGCCAATCACTCACTCCTCCAACTGACGAAGAGCTCGACATCATTCGACGTCGACAAAAAGTGTCGTAATTTCCGTTGCGTCGCTGCGGCGTCGCGTGAGAAAACTACCTCAATGTCGTTTCAAATCACCGGAGGCCATCACTGAATGAACCTTTCAGCGTCCTTTAAATCAATTACACGAATACTCATCCTTGTTGCGGTCGTTGCAACAGGTCCAGGATGGTCGGTCGTTTATTCGCAGTCACTGAAAACGCCGGCCAGTGCGGCTCAGCTCGTCGAAGAGTTTTCTTTCCTAATCAAAGACTTCAGGATGGACCATCAGGGACAAGCCAATAATCTGAATATTTCGATCTCCTATCGTTATGCCGCTAACATTTCGAAGGCTGACTATCCTGACTTTCGCTGGCTGGCCAAAGACATAGAGACGCTTCTCAGCAATTACCCGAACGAGGATGACTACTGGGAAATCGTAAACAAGCAAATAACGGCACTGCTATTAAAGAAATATCCCGGCATTGCGTCAGTTACCAGTGAAATAAAGGTCGACCCCACGAGCGCCGTCCTTTACACGCGGTCGAGCCGCGTCACGCGCGAGCGTTCAGCCAGCAAAGCTCGGAAACATCAATGAGCCTCAACTACTTTAGTGGTGCAGGATGCCTCCGTGCCGAAACAGTGCGGATTAAGGCCTCGTCTAGAAACGGAAACTTTTGCAGTCACCAACTGACCAGCCAGCCCAGACGTATCAACAGTGATCTTTGACGCGTGCTTATCACCGACGATCTTTCCAGCAGTTATTCTCCAAGTGTAGGCTGGCTTATTTTCCGGAATCCATCCGATAACATTCGCTTCGAACACAATCGACTCTTTTGGTTTTACTTCTCCGCGACAGGTCACCCATACAGCTGGGCAGGGCGGAGGGTCGTAACGCAAACCAGTACATACGGCTACTGTGATTTTGGCCGAATCGCTGGCAGTGTTTTTGTGTCCATCATCCACCTCAACCATCACGGTATAAGTACCTTCATGCACACCCCTCAAATCCCAAGTCACTTTACGTCCCTGACCCTTCAGACGTCCGGCCATTACTGTCCATCTGAATTTCATCTTGCTGAGGTTCTGCGGGGTTGTTGCATTAGCAGTCAGTTTCACCTCGGTGCTGGTGGGCTTGCAGTAGGCGTCAGGCACGGCGATGTCTGGTGGGGAAGGCAGGGTGACCGAGGAGTTGGATAGTATGATCTGAACTGTCAGTCCTACATCTCGCGTTCTCTTTGCATCTTGCTCTTGTTGACCCAGCGAACCGAAGGACGGACACACTGCCAAAATCAAAAGGGCTAACGCAACAGGCGATGATCTTCTCATCATGATGACGGCTCATCCGGTTGCGCCAGTATACCGTGCACCGTTTCACGGGTATATGCTTATATCAGGAGACAAACATGGAAAGTAAACCCGAGATGCATCCTCAGAACGTCCCCGGCAGATTCTATGTGACGCAAGACTGTCTTGCCTGTGAGAGTTGTCAAGTGGTCGCACCTAATAACTTCCGTTATGGCGATAATGGTTTGAGTTATGTTTTCAAACAACCATCTGACCCAGAAGAATTGAAGCAGTGCGAAGAAGCTGTGGACTACTGTCCGATGGAAGCAGTTCGTAACGACGGAATGACAAGCTAACGCATAAAAGTGCAGTCGCCGTTTAGGGATTTATGAGCCAGGCTAACAGACCGGATCGCGGACGACGTTTTATCGTTCTAATTGTGGCGTGTGGAATCCCTTTCTTGTTACTCATTCTCGGAATCGGCTATCTCATATGGAATATTCTTTCGAGGTACTTGAGAATGAAATCGTCGATCCCCTAATAACTGTTTGAGAAGTCTTTGAGGAGTTTTCGCGCCTCATAATCCCCTAATCGACACGATTTATGAGGCAAGTGACATTTCTGCCCTTGAGTTCTTAACGTGTAACTAAGACCGAGTCAGAAAAGAGCCAGGCAAAAGTATGGAACAAAAGAGTCCGATACCCACTGCACCAATACAAACGTTTGAGCCTATCGACCCTTCCGATCCCACTTACCCGAGAGCTTTGGTCGACTACTGCTGTCAACAGTTCCTTATCAATGATGGTCAGGTGATGCAGGTTTACGAAGAACTGGTGAACCTCGCTTATTGGATCCGTGGCTTCGCTCCACGCAATGTAATGGAGATCGGAACGGTCGGCGTTACATTCTTTCTGTTATCGCGGCTGGCGACCGGGAAGAAGGTCTCCATCGATATGCAGGATGTCAGACCGAAGATCCATAACTTCATGTTCGGTCATGAGTGGTGCTTTTTCCAGGGCGACTCTCAAACCACAGATATGCAAAAGAACGTCCGCTCTTATTGCAACACGTTCGACCTCATCTTTATTGACGGTGATCATCGCTACGTTGGGGTGAAGAGAGACTTTGCAAACTACCGCGAGTTGCTGTCAGAACGAGGCGTTATCTTATTCCATGACGTGGACCCCGACCATGTCTTCAAAGGCGGCGCTGGGGGTGAAGTCTGGCGGTTTTGGAACGAACTAGACGAAGGTTCAAAAACGATGCTGTGCTGTACCCGCTCGAATGGCCGGATTGAGTGTCTTGGCGAGACTTGTCACTTCGGCGGCATTGGTATCTGGAGCCCAAGATGATCGTTGAACGGGGGTTAGGTAGCGCCCTCCACGTTATCAAGGTTGATTTTGAGGCACATAAAGACGACTTAGGATTTCGAGTCTTTTCACGACACGATTCCTAAGTCGCCTTCACAAGGCCCGACAATTAGTCTCACGGCGGTCATTCTGATTTTTGAGGCACAGAACTCCGCGCGGTTGAGCAATGTTTTTTGTGCCTCTTTGTGGCTATCAGGCTTCTTGTTGCAAGAGTTCTAGCGCCATTCTCAGCATGTCACGCCGTTTGAGCTTCCCGCAGTCGTGGTGCCACGACTCGCCTTGTCCGGGAACCTCGACGTGCATCCACCAACCCTTCAGTTTCGGAAAATCACCCTCGGCGGCGCGAATCCTGCGCTTGTTCATCTTGCGATTAGGTTTTGCTTTGGTTGGACCAGAAGCCCATGGCAAAGGCATGTCATCAGCATTGTCCTTCCAATCTTCGGTCGGCACCTGGAGAGGAATGTCGATGCCGTTACCCGCACAAAACGCGAGAATGGCGACTGTCGGAATCAGCACTGGATCCTTTGGAATCCAAAGTTCAGTGGTTGTTTCCTTTGATCCACCTGTGAAGGCGGCCATCTCAATCTGAATCGAAGCCTGTGCGTTCGCGAAAACAGGCGCGTTGCCGACCAGCGCGGCACCCTGGTGCGTCAGTGACCGGCACTGAAGGATCCGGCCTTCGCCGACAATGAAGTGTGGCGCACTAAACTTCGCCTTCAGAGTTTTGAACGACCCTTCCACAGAAGGATTTTCAGTCGAGTGGAGTACGCCGATCTGTGTGTGAGAGTTGAATAGGAATGGCTTTCCACCCTTACGCGGGATAATCCGTTTTTCGACTTTTATCCCGAAAATCTCATCTGGAAATTCGATTGCCATAGGAGCCTCCCTGGGCTGTCTGAGCCTGTAAAAACTTCGGCCTTCATTGTTAATGCGAACGCCACGCAAAACATTTCGGCGCTCGGTGCTATGTACCGACTTCCAAGGCCGTATCCGCGATCACTACCAGCCCGGCAAAGATTGTGTAGCCTGCCAGCACTCTATCAATCGGATAGGCTTCCACACCTCGTTGTCGAAGTAACCAAACTCGCCCTGACCAAACACAGACTGAATCGCCTATGCACTAGTTGCGGACTATGGCTGGCAAGTCGGATTTGAGGCCATTCGTAAGCGATCAAACGTAAGCGGATCACACGACTCACATTTCCATTGACTTTTCCGGCAAAGCGCAATACTTTCTGCGCGCTTCTGAAGTCACCCTATCGGTCAGGTCTCACGCGCTGTAGCAAACGGCCGGCAATCATGAGTACCGCTCCAGCTTAACTCTGCCTCCGCCGAAGAAAGGTGTTTTTCAATGGCTATAATCAATTTCAGCAATCAGACATTCAAACTCGTAGAGGTTCCCGATCTCAAAGTTGACGACCTGATGCAGTTGGCGACAGAGAATCAGCCGCGGCTGTTTGTCGTCCACGATCCAAGGCACAAGGCAAGTGCGCTCGTCATTCCCGAACTCGTCAAGAAGGTTGTAGAAAAAGCCAAGCTCGCTCCTAACCAGCTAGCGACGGACGGACTGCTGGGGGTTTTGCGCCGCCGCCAGATCACGGTCAAAAGCGATCAGCCTGCCGAGACGGTCGCGAAACTGGCTAACATGTCACACGCGGAATTTGTGATCGTTGTGAATAATCAACGCACGCCCAACGGACTCTTCATTCCCAACGTCGTGGCAGAGAAACTGCCACAGGCGAGCATGGTTCAACAAATGCCGCACTTGCGACAGGAGGTTGAGCTTCAGATCGCCGCGTATAATCTAACGGGCGCCATTAGCCACATTGAAAAGATAATTAAAGACTTTCACAGCGAGCGGATCAATTTCGACGTGCCCGATCCTTACATCTGCTCAGGCGATGAAGAAGACGGACCACACAATTGGAACAGTTGCCCCTGCCCTTATCATCCGTTAGCAGCGTGCGGAAAACGTGAGGTGCTTACCCGGCCATGACCGAGGCGGTACTGGATCAATTCCAAAAACTGTTCGGTAAGGGATTTCTCATCGCGGCATTTGTTCCCAGTCTGCTTTTTGTTTCCTTCCTGAAATTCCTGCGCGTCGGCTGGGCTCAGATGCAAACGAATCTCAACAACTTGTGGGCTTCGGGTTGGAAACTGTCACTGAACGTGCTCGCCTACCTGGTGATCGTCTACCTGCTTGCCTACGTCCTCTATGGCGTGCGCGGGTTGCTTCACAATCTTTATCAGGGACGATGGGACATTAATGTCTCAACTAAACAACGGTACAACGAAGCCATAATCCTTCCGAATTGGGCTTTGAAGAACGTACCACTTACCCGAAAACCCAATTTCATAGTCAAAGGGATTCACTTGCTTCTCAACATTCCGTTCACGTTGGGACGGCGTTGGGAAGTAAGCTCGTTTCGAAAGTTGAAAGAGATATCCGAGGTGAGAGTCACTGTTCTTGACGTGCCGCTGTGGGTAAGGAGGGAATTCGGCGGGACGTTCAATCAGAACAGACTTACTTACGAACAGGCCTTTCCGCTGATCGACAACCTTAATGCTAAGTACGAAGACTTCCTGAAACGCT
Organism: Pyrinomonadaceae bacterium; assembly: GCA_036003745.1. Taxonomy (GTDB): domain Bacteria; phylum Acidobacteriota; class Blastocatellia; order Pyrinomonadales; family Pyrinomonadaceae; genus PSRF01. The sequence continues at coordinate 114,452 of DASYSD010000078.1, read as the reverse complement.
TTCGAAGCGGCGACGAGTGGACGGAAACTGAATACTGGCAACTCCTGGCTACTGCGCAACTTCTGCGCGCGAATCGTAAACGTCTCGAATATCTCAGGACCGCGATCGATCTCCTCGTTGCCGAGATGAAGGAAACGCACAACGCTAAGGGTGCAAAAGCGCTCAGAGACGCGGTTGACCGCCTTTTCAACTCGGCAGACCGAGAGTGGGGCTCGATCTACAGTCACCTCAATGCGACTTTTCCCGATGAACGGTGGATTCGTCCGACACGTCTAGGAAATATCGCGATGGTCCAGGAGACTGGTCCACTGCACAGATATGGAATTAACCTGAGTGCCATCTGGCCGAGACTCATGCACGTCTTGCCGGTCGAGGCCCGGCAACGGATCGAAGAGGCAAACATCTACCTTGATTTCACCCTCATCATGTCGCTGCTGTCTTTCATTTCGGGCGGCGTCGCGATTTACAGTGCGTTTTATTCTCCTTCTGGCCGCTCCAAGATAACCACGGTACTTTTGATCGGCGCGTGCTTTATAGGTTTTTGGTCCTTCTACCAACTCGCGATACAGGCAACCCGCGGCTTCGGCGTAGAAGTTCAGTCAGCAGTCGATACTTACCGTCTCAAGCTCCTCGATCTACTCGGACTCGAACGTCCTGTTGACGCAGAAAACGAGAAGAAGATCTGGACGCACCTGCGCTATTTCATTTCGCAAGGCGATCTGCCGACCGAAGGTGTTCGACTAACAAAGTCCGCACAATCGGAAAAAGAAGAAAAGAAAACTGACGAGTAAATCTGCGTCAACCATGTTGATCTTCATAGCGGTGAAGATTGATCGTAAAGTCAGCGGATCAAACGTTGCGGTCGTTGCAACGGGTCCAGGACGTGTTCCAATCCTTTTTTCTCTAGTGCGCTGCTTCCAGATCGTTCGCTTTACGAAGCACTTCACGAGACCCCGATTAAGTCTCGAACTCTCGCAGGCAAAACCAGCAAAGCAGTTCGGCGATAGACTTCCATATACCAACCGCATTACAACTCAGTATTCCGCATATCTCGAAAGTAAAGCACTGACATCGTACCTCTACGAACTAGTTAAACTGAGCGCACAGCCGCTCAAATCAGTTGAGACAGACTTTGCGGTCGATAGTTCAGGGTTCAGCACGGGACAATTCATGCGCTGGTTTGATGTCAAATACGGAGAGAAAGAAGATCGGCGCATGTGGCTCAAACTACACCTAATGTGCGGCGTCAAAACTAACATTGTGTCATCGGTAGAAGTGAGCGACGGATACGCGAATGCCTATCACTTTTATAAAGGCTTAGTTGATCAGACCAAACAAGGCGGATTCGGCATGAAGGAGCGCCGACAAAGCTTATCTTGAAAACTATAAAAGTGATACATCCGCGTCCACAGTTCTGACTTTGGGGCCATAGCTATTCGCGTGTGGCACTGAGTTCGATTTGAACGGGATATCGATGTTGGATCGCTTGTGATAGTGCTGCAAGAATTCGTCCGGGTGACGCTCACGGCGCAAGTAAACGAGGCTCTGCGTAAGGTCCTATGTCACAAGCTGTGCTGCGTGATTCAGTCGGTCCATGAGTTAGGAATCGAAACTAATTTCGAAGCAGAAGCCGTGCTTGGCTAACCCTTTAGTTGCTTAAGAAGCTCGTCTAGGAAGACGAGCTTTTGCTTCTAAGCGGTACGTAGTAAATCCTCCGGCTTTGTCTTTGAATCCCGCGAATCGAATAAATTAGAATTCCAAGTTCAAAGCATCGTTTAGTGCGGCATAGCTCTAATCACTCAGGAAACTCTTGAAATGAAGCAGACATTGACCGGATTGGGGATGATTCTCGTAGGGGCAGCGATCATCTTCTTTAACGAACGTATCGTGAAAATTCAGAACGCCTTGAATCGGTTTACCTTGGGCATTCAGTTGCCGGAAAACTGGACCCGTGGCGGAGCCATATTTGTTGGGACGCTAATGTCGTTTTATGGCTTGCTGATCCTGCTTCGGCTAGTCACTGTCAAATAGCCCAATTTTGAGGCAGCACAAACAGTTTCCGCATAAATCACCATTCATACTGAGCGCAGCGCCGCTCAAATCGATTGAATCAGACTTTGCGGTTGATAGTTCAGGATTCAGCACCGGACAGTTTATGCGCTGGCTAGATGTCAAATACGGCACGAAAGAGGATCGCCGCCAATGGCTCAAACTTCACTTAATGTGTGGAGTGAAAACTAACATCGTAACGAGCGTGGAAATCAGCGACGGATACGCGCACGATTATCACTACTACAAAGGGTTAGTTGATCGCACGGCTGAGACAGGATTTCAGATGAAGGAAGTAAGCGCGGATAAAGCATATCTCGGGGCAGAGAATCTGTTAGCGACGCTGCGCAAGGGCGCGATCCCGTACATCCCGTTCAAGTCGAACTCAGTGCCGCACGCGAATAGCTACGGCGCAAAATCAGAACTGTGGACACGGATGTATCATTTCTACAGTCTGCATCGTGCGGAGTTTCTCCAGCACTATCACAAGCGATCCAACATCGAAACGACCTTCCACATGATCAAGTCGAAGTTCGGACAACGATTGCGGAGTCGGACACTCACGGCACAGATAAACGAGGCTCTGTGTAAGGTGCTTTGCCATAACCTCTGCGTCGTGATCCAGTCCGTGCATGAGTTAGGTATTGACGCGGGCTTTTCGGAAGTGCGAGCCTGAGGACCGCAGAAATCTAAAACAGTCTGGATCTGTCGGAGTTGTTGTTGCAGTGCTTGTATAGTGATATAAGCGGATGCGATTTCTCCCACTCCCACGCCGCACCGGAGACCCACCATGAATGTATTTCAATTGATCAAATCGGTTCTGGATGAGATATATACAAGGCTGCCGGGTGACGATGCACAAAAGGACGCGAACATTCAGAAACAGGCAGAACTCATACGCGAGGGATATGAGAATCTTGGTACAAAACCGATCTCTCACAACTATGCCGATCCCGTAACGCGATTTGCATACATCTATGTTTACGTCACGGCGCACGCTAACATTGTATTTCAGTTGATTCGAAAGTCTTCCGCTCTGAGGGCATTACTTAGGAAAGATCAAGTCAATATCACGTGCATCGGAGGTGGTCCGGGTAGCGACTTTCTGGGCATACTCAAATACATACTCAAGGACGGGACGAACCCGCCGCCACGTCTAAAACTAAGCTTATTCGACAAAGAGCGATTTTGGAGTGAGTGTTGGTCGGACGTAGACGATAAACTTGGGTTGCCGATTTCAAATGTCTTCCAAACCTTTGATGTCACTGATCCGGAGACGTGGAAACACTATGACAAATTCCTATCAGCAGATCTCTTCACCATGATCTTTTTCATGTCTGAGATAAATCTTCTTCGTGCGAAGGCCGGGCCTTTCTTTACACACCTTTTCAAGAACGCAAAACAAGGCTCTTTGCTACTATATGTTGATAATAGAAACGCCAAGTTCTATGGTTGGTTTGATTCACTCGTGTCGGCACATGGCTGGAAGGTTCTTATGTCTGACCAAGAATGGTTGAAGATTGAAGATTTAAGTGAAGACAAGAGGGGTTTAGATCCGTACTACACAAAATTCTCCGAGTCTTCGGCCCCAAGACTGACTGCGAACATCGCCTATCGAGTATGTAAGAAACAATAATCACAGCGATGAATCTGCAAGCCGAGAAACAACTAGATTTTGGTCTTGAGTCTGACGAAAGCGCGATTGCGTCTCAGCCGAAGCGCGAAACTCTACAAATGTCCAACGCCGACGTGACTATGTTTAGAGTGTTCTTCAGTCATGCTGAGAGTGACCGTTTCTTTTTGTCACTTCTGAATCAAACCCGGTGGAGGCAAGATAAGATCCGTGTCTACGGAAAACAGATTGATTTACCTAGACTAACAGCTTGGTATGGCGACCCCGGTAAGAGCTACTCCTACTCAGGCATTTCGATGGACCCCGAACCGTGGACTGAAACTCTTCTGGAGATCAAAAGCCGTGTTGATAGAGAAGCGCAAGTTCGGTTTAATAGCGTGCTCTTAAGTCTATACCGCAACGGGAGGGATAGTTTGTCTTGGCATCAAGACGATGAACCGGAACTTGGTGAAGACCCAGTGATTGCCTCGGTTAGCTTTGGTGCTACGCGGTCATTTCAATTCAGATACAAGCCCGACAAAAATGTGCATAAGGTTTCGGTTGACCTCACACATGGAAGTCTTCTGATTATGAAAGGCCCAACGCAGCGGTTTTGGATGCACCAAGTGCCAAAAACCTCAAAGCCCGTGGATCCCCGAATCAATCTAACCTTCAGAGTTATCCAGGATTAAACCCCTGACACGGCAGAAATCCCATCTCAATCGCTATTAGCTTGTAGGCCGCGATTAGCAACAAGATTATTAAGAGAATTCGGAGAAGGTGTTTTTCTAATGAAGAATAAAAACCTTCGGATTCACGATTAGCCATTAGACACTCCTATCCTCAAAATAGGAGTCCGATCCTGAAGTCGGTTTCTGTCTTTTTGGCTCTGGCCTATGGTATGCGGCTTAACATCGGTCGAAACGACTGCGCTGTCCTGTGGCTCTGGCGCGGTGAGACTTTCACGCTGATGACACTTGCCGGACTCTAAAGAACTTCAATTGTGAACGCATTATAAATCCTAAGACATAACTTTCAATAGAAGATTTTTAAGGCAGAACGATCAGTTTCCACTTTAATCACCATTAAAAAGGCAAAGCCCATTTCAACGGCTTTGCCTTAATAACGTCTTTTGATCCAAAAATCATTCTGACTGCTTAAACCATCAGGATTGTTTCGGTATTCTCGCGGTCTTGTCGTTCCACAGTTCGGTTAGCTTCGGCGTTGGATAGTAGCGATCATCGTTACTAAAGCCGCGCCTGTCCCTGCGCTCCGCACTCTCATGGTAGGTTAGGTATCCATCCTTATAGAGGCTATGTGTTACGTTGCGAACGACCCATGTACTCCGTGGAAGCAGATCGTCGTCGTAAAAGTCATGCCATGAATAACCGTCTATCGTACTGAATTTGCGCGCCCCGGCCAGCATGACCGCACGTATTATGGATTGGGCCGTCCTGTTCATTTGGTCAAACGTGTTCGCCGCTTCCTGTTTCCTACGCTTGGTGGCCGCTGCGGTCTTTCTTTCCTTTGTCTCGCGTCTGTTTTTTCTCTTACGCCATAAATCCACGTGTCGGTCACACGCCACCTTGTCCTCTCTGCCAGCCCAAAAAAGAGTATTACAGTGCTCGACTGGACATTCGCGGATTCGTTCGATCAAGTCCGGCGGATCAATATCCGCCAGAGCATCGGCTAATTCGTTGCGTATGTGTGATTCATAGTTAGTGAGGTTTATTGTGATCGTGCTCGGAAGATTCACAACGTAGGTGTCCGGGCCTTTGTTGTTCTGGCGCTTATTCTGAATCGCGGTCAGAATTTGCCTCAGCACGTGAGACTCGTCGCTCGACTGCCTGTTGACGCGAGCGATTAGCTTTCCTAGCCGTTCTGGACAAGGCGTGGGCGGCATGTCACGTTTTCACGGCCTACGAAGAGTAAAAAAGGCCGATTTTGGCTGCTATAAACGGGACAGAGCACGCCATAATAGGGATATGCGCTCCGCGTTGTCTATATGTGGGGTGCACGGCGTAATAGCAGCCGCCGCGATAAGATTGGAAGTGACTCGCTCAGCGAGAAACAAACCAGACAGTCGATCTCCAGAGCTGCTACTCGGGATCGGCTGTTTTGGTTTACACGGTAGAAGACGATTTCAGGAAGGTTTTATGGGGTTGATTCTACCTGAATCTCACAAATCACAAGCTGGAGATTTTGGCTGTGTAATTCTTCTGAGAGTGGCCGGAAGGGCCGAACTTGATAAGGGAGGTTAACGAAAAAGGCCGGGATTCGTGGTCCCGGCCTAATTCAAAACTTAACTATGTCTGTCAAAACATCGTTCGGGAGTTCTCCCCGAACACTGCAAATACTATCTCACGTGCCCGTGCTCGTGCAAGCTCGTAGTGCGCGACTCCGAAAGGGCAAGAAACGCACGCAGAAAGTCTATCTGCCAACGATGACGATAATCATTCGCTATTCACAATCGGGCGACGTGATTATCGAGATCGAGCCGCCTTAATGCCCTTGTTTTGTCGCGGTCGGTTCCAGTAAGGGCTTTTGCAGCCGGGGCACCGTTTAGGCTCCATGTTCGTTTCTCGCGGTAGCCACTTGTGCCCACAACGCTCGCAGACCCATAGCCAGACCGTCTCTTTTACTCTAGCCATGCGGGCTATGCTACCCAAAATAATATGCTATGTAAAGTAGCATTTTACTTGACGTAGTATGCTATCTAAGGTAGCATAGCAGCGTAGTCAGTAACTCGACACGCAAAGGCTAGAACATGATGACCGACCGCGAAATTAAAGCGCTTCAGATCGCCGCCAAATCTAAACTCACCCGCAAGGGAAATGTTTGGCTTGTGCCATCGCAAACTGGACACGGCGAATACCAAGTTAATGTCGATCCTGAATTCTTTAATTGCACTTGTCCCGATCACGATTTCACTCAGGCACGATGCAAACACATTTACGCTGTTGAGTATGTTGTTGAGCGCGAACAGGTCGCAGACGGTCAAACTGTTATTACTGAGACAGTGAAAGTGTCACGCAAGACCTACACTCAGAATTGGCCCGCGTACAATGCCGCTCAGACGGAAGAGAAATCGCGGTTACAGGCATTGCTCTATGAACTGTGCAGAGCAATTCCTGAGCCTGAACAACATCGTGGAAGGCCGCGCCTGTCACTGGCAGACATCATCTTTGCCAGCACGTTCAAGATTTACTCGACCGTTTCAGGCCGACGCTTTCAGAGCGATTTACAGGAAGCAAAGCGACGCGGATTTCTGTCAAAGATGCCCGCGTATAATTCAGTGTTCCGTTACTTGGAATCCGAAGCTCTCACGCCCTACCTGTACGAATTGATCGCGGCTAGTGCCTTGCCGCTCAAAGGCGTCGAATCAGACTTTGCGGTTGACTCTAGCGGATTCAGCACAGGTCAATTTATGCGATGGTTTGATGTGAAGTACGGAACAAAGGAAGATCGTCGCCACTGGCTCAAAGTGCATTTAATGTGCGGAGTCAAAACCAACATCGTCACGTCAGTTGAGATCAGCGACGGTTACGCGAACGATCACGGCTACTTCAAACCCTTGCTGGAAACGACTGCCGGAAACGGTTTCACGATGAAAGAAATCTCAGCGGACAAAGCGTATCTAAGCGGTGAGAATCTTTTAACGACTTTGCGGCATAAGGCGATTCCTTACATTCCGTTTAAGTCGAACTCGAAAGCACAGACTAACTATGGTCCTAAGTCAACGCTCTGGACACGGATGCTGGATTTCTACAATGACAACCGCGAAGAATTTCTAACGCACTATCACAAGCGGAGCAACGTCGAAACAACCTTTCACATGATTAAGAGTAAGTTCGGGCAGAGGCTACGCAGCAAAACTCTAACGGCACAGATTAACGAAGCCCTGTGCAAGGTGCTCTGTCATAACCTGTGCGTAGTTATTCAATCGGTCCACGAGTTAGGAATCGAAACAGATTTTGCAAATGAGGAAGCGGCGTAACGCTAACTTTGAAAAGCAGGGCCATTGAGCCGTTACGACTTTTTGATCTTTCTGGTGTTCAGGCGCTGAACCGTCGCTAGTTTTCGATACTGTTCCGGCCATGATCGCGGAGGGGCGAGACACATTCCATCCGGGCGAACAAAAGCGCAAACATCCGGCATTTCATTTTTTCCGCAAATGTCAGGATTAGTATGGCGACAGCCTACAGTTTGAACAGCAGTGTCGGCGGGTTGTAACGGCGCGTGAAATAGTGAACTTGATTTAGCCATTTACACAAGAGAACAGTGGCTTTTACGTGGCTGCGGAACGGGGAAACCGGGCACAGCTTCGATCACGGCATCTACCGCTTTTGAGAATCGCGCTTCACCTGTAATCAGCGGAGCAATTTGATGCTCTAGTTTTTTGCGCAATGACGTGTCACATATAGAGGGAAGAACCACATTAAGCAAGTCGGGGTCGCTTATTTCCGCTAATCCGTCCGAGCCCGTAGCCAGTGCTCTCATTTGCACAGAAAAGGCTTCCGAACAAAGACCAACGGCAAGATCAATCATGTACTTTTCTTTGCCATGTTTGAGCCTGAACCTAGCGCATCCATTAGTTACAATCAAGTCATCGCATTCACCTGCGGCTATGAACCACTTGCCAGCGCATCCCCAAATATGTGGGATAAAGATGTCGCCAGATTTGGCGCGCAGTTTGGCCCGATCAGGTAATTGCCAGCCACGTAATTCCTGATAATCGTAGACTCCCATTCCGATGCGTTCAATCTCAGCATACTTATAGACTGTCGCGGGCTCTGGCTTGAATCTTTCGGGTGGCACGATTTCTAAAACATCACCGAGCCGAAAGTGATCCGTGGCTTTTATTCTTGCTCGAAGATCGTTGAACTTAGCTGAATGACGTTTGGGATCAAGGTTGAGATCCGAAAGGCTGGCAACGTCTTCGATACTCACACTCCAGCCCTGCGCGCCGCTTGGTATCTCACGATCTTCTAAGAGCCACGGGAAACAGTTTGAGGCGGGCGAGCGCAAAAACTCATCAAGGATCATCGGAAAATCAGCATCCAGTATTGGCTCGTTTTCATCGTCTAAAATGTATGCGCCAGTATCTTGATCGCGCATGTAGATAGGCACTGCTTTCTTATCCCCGGCGCGCCATCCTACAGATTCGACATTGCCGACATAGAAACGGTAGCCCTTCGCATCCGACGCTCGGTTGAGCGGCTTTTTGCGTCGTTCCAAAAACAGAACTGATGCACTTACATCAGCTCCGGCTTTCTTGAATGTAAATCTAGGGAATGCGACGATCCCCGCGATCCTGGTATACCGTAACAACCAATCGCGTAGAGCAACGTATGTAGTGCCGCGATTTCCGAGGTATCCGTTTGGGAGAATGATTCCAACCCTGCCGCCCGGCTCCGCGAGCCTAACGCACAATTCTGCAAATAGAATCCCTGTTTGTTGCGACGTGCGAACTACATCCGTGCGCTCAATGTTACTGTTCCAGACGTGGCCCATGTCGAATTTGCGCAAAACCTCAAACCGTTTCTCCACGATCTTGGTCCCGAATGGCGGATTGCATAGGACTACCGAAAATTGTTGACTGTTAGCTGAGTAAGTCTCAAGGCTATCTTCCGTGACGATTTGAGTTTTTCCGTCACCGTTCAAGACCATATTCAAGATACTGATTTGCGTTGCTTGCTCACTGTTATCCGATCCCCAAACACAATTCTTTGCGTCAAGTGTTGAGCGGCCTGTGTATCTAAAGGCGCTAATCAAAAAGTCGGCGCTTCCACAGGCGGGATCTTTAACGTGCTCTCCGTATTTAGGATTAGCAACGTCTACGATAAAATCAATAACTTCGTGCGGCGTGAAGTATTGGGCCAAGTCCCATTTATAGAGGCTCTTGGCAAACTTCATGTAAAACTCCTGAATGACCTGAGCCTTTGAACGCATGATATTGATAGGCGCGAGAATCTGACTAACGCGACGCAAGCCCTCAGCCGGACACCGGAAACGCTTCTCAATCTTCTCAGGCAAATACTTTTGATAGTGGCTCAATGCGCGCTCAAGCGCCTGATTCATTCGTTGAGTGACGACAGAATCCGCAATCCTCTCAATGCTGAAATCCTGAAAGTCGAGTGCTCCGGTTCTTTCTTGGTGAAGGTTTTCATCGTGAATTTTGGTTAACAGGAGTTGAAGAATCAGCGCGTACCGTTTTGGCTTATCTACGACATACGGATGCAGTGCGATTTCCAATTCATCAAAAACCCTCACTAGATTCTTTGCCGGATCGAGGTCTTTGTAGGTCAGGCTTATGGATTCAATACTCGCGCCCCATTCGGGGATTTTACTGATAGGTGCCTCATGCACCTGTTCTTTCCGTTCCCGAATCTGCCGATAAAAAAATCGCTGCTCTACATCATCCCAATAGACTCCAAGCGTATCTATATCTGGAATCAGTCTAAGAGCCGATTTAACTTGTGTGGCCTTTGCTTCCTCAGCGCGAGCGTTGTCCCGCTTTATCTCTGCTAAAAGTCTGATGTGATCAAGTTTTACTTCTAGAGGTTCATTTCGGAGATCGTCAAAAGCAGTGTCATACACGGCAAAGTCTGTCCGAAATGAATTACGGCCTTTGTTTCCGAGTTTGAAAAGCGTGGTTTCTACGCCAAAGTTTTCACGCGGGTAGTGACGATGGATCAGGTAGCGGATAGCATCAATCCGTTGTTTTTCTTCTGTGAAAGTGAGGTGATCGGCAGCCCGCTGCTTCGTCGCCAGTTGGCCACGGATCGGGCAGTGAAGTAGTGCGGTTTCGGGCATTGTTGGCAACGTGCGCCATCTGCGCGGTTCAATCCTTCGCCCAAAACTTTTGGCTTAGCTGCGGATTTTAGCAGTTTAATTAGCATCCGTGTGAAAATTTTTAAATCTAAAGATTTTCGCTTGTCAACGGACAGGAGTCCTTAAAGACTTCTCAAACATTTCTCAACTATTTATTTCGTTTCGTGGTCTTGCGCGCCTTGCGAGGTCTGCCCACTTTCCGATCCTTTAGCGGTTCAAGGTCTTTCGGATCAATCATCCACACATTTCCGAATTTCGTAGCTTTCAGGCGCTTGGCTTCAATCATCTTCCGCACTCTATCAGCCGTCACGCCTAGACGCTTAGCTGCCTCTGCCGTGCTGATGATTTTCATGGCGCAAAGTATACCATTCTGCGAAATTGTCTTGTGCTCACGATAATTTCTTTTGACAAGTGAAGATCCTGCGCCTATAGTGCCCGCATAAACGAGCGGGCTGGCAAGTGCTTCTAACACTCACCAGCCCTTACACAATCGACTCCTAATCCGGTTAAGAACGAGGAATCGACTATGCATATCAATCCTAACATGGACCGTGAGAGTCCGCCCCTTGACTCCGAGGACTGGGACATCGTTTTTGCGGCGTATGCTGAATATCCGATCCTCGCGTTCATCCTTGCACAGCATCTTCATTCTATAAGGGAACTGGTACAGCGTGGCCCTGAAGATACGGCACTGGCTATTGCCGGGTTAGATAGGGCCATTGAGTCTCTAATGCCTCATACAACCTTTCGGGACGCGGGACGCAAGGTGTACTTGATGGCAGTTACAGGAACGCTCTCAACCGAGCAGGAAGCCAAACTGCGAGAGCTTGGCTTGCTGGAGTAACCGCTATGGGACACTCCAGACCGCGACCAAACATTTAGCTGCGAAGCTACTCCAGATCCGTCAAAGGCTCGGTCTATCACAGTCACAGATTGCGAAGCGGATCGGAGTGTTGAACTATACTGACATTTCAAAGTACGAACTAGACCGAAACGAGCCGCCGCTCGCCATTTTGTTAAGTTACTCCCGCGCTGCCAACATCCCACTTGAAGAAATCATTGACGATCAACTAGACCTCGAATTCCGTTAAGCAGTCAATTTGCTTTTTGGATCAAAACAGGGTGAATCAGCCTTTTTGAGGCAAAGCCCATTTCAACATAATATGTATTATCAGACGCGCTCAATGCGTTAAGCCTTAAGCTCTCTATACTCCATGGTCAAGTAAAACTACGGGCGAATTGGAAGTAAAACTGCGATTTCCCTTTTGTACGCTCTGAATGGATTTTACTCAGAGGCCGACCTCAGCCATCAGCGATTCTGATCCTTACCTCAACTGATCGACTAATTCCCAAGGCTGACGGTGGGCTTACTCACCTGAGCCAGGGTTTGGCGCAGGTCGTGCAACTTTGGTGGTTTACTTAAAACGAAATCAACATGCGATGGGATTTCATTATCTGCAACGAGTCGTTGACCCCAGCCCGTAAACAGAATTATGCGCGTTTCGGGCGAAAGACTCTTCACCGCTGAGGCGACCTGGCGCCCGTCCACAAATGGCATTCCTAAATCTGTGATTACTACCGCGAACGGATCATTGTTCTCGAATGCGGCACGAAAGGTGTCGATTCCCTCCTGTCCGCCATTCACCGCAACTACCGTGTGACCATCACTGGATAAGGTGTCGCGCAAAGAACTCAGAACGAGGGGATCGTCATCCACTATCAGGATCCGCAGTGGTTCGACAGCTTTCACACGCGCGGGTTGCTCAGTAGTAGCTGTCACATTCTTCGCTTGCGCAAAGATCAACCTGATAGTTGTTCCTTCACCCGGTGCGCTGACTACTTCAATTTCGGCGCCGTGCCGTTCGACCATTCCGTAGACCATCGCTAACCCAAGACCCGTTCCTCGCTCGCCTTTGGAAGTAAAGAACGGCTCAAGACACCGGCGCTGGGTCTCTTCGTCCATTCCTACCCCGGTATCGACCACTTCCAGTTTTACGCGTTGGTCCAACGGTCCGTGTTCCAAATGCGGTGAACTAACCAGGCCTGTGCGCAACGTCATTTTCCCCCCCTCAGGCATCGCGTCCACTGCATTGAAAATCAGGTTGGTAAGCGTTTCACGAATCTCACTTTCGATACCCATTATGAGAGGCAGGTCCCACGCCAAATCAAGAGACATCTCAATCACTACGCCACGCTGTTGCGGCATGTCGCACCACCGAGCGCGCGTCATTTCGACGGCTTGTTCAACGAGGTGATTCAGTTCTACCGCTGCGAGATTCAACTGGGGTCCGGGCTCGCGATAGAACTCTCTCATACGCGCCACTGTTTCAGCCACGTCATCGATCGCACGCTGGATGGTTTCAAGTTGAGCACGCCCGCGTGAACTGAGATTGCTCTCACGCTCCAACAGTGCCTCAGTGTAAAGTGCTATCGGCGAGATGGCGTTGTTGATGTCATGAGCCACTCCGCTCGCCATTTGACCCAGAGCTCGCAATCGTTCCTGCTGCATGACGAATTGCTGAGTTTGTCTGAGGTCATCATAGGCCTGTTGTAATGATCTGTGAAGTTGGGCCTGATGTGCGGCGAGGGCGACATGTTCGGTCAACTGACGCAGGAATTCGCACTCGTTCTCGCTAAAACTATTTGCCTCCCGGCGGGCTACGATAAGGACTCCAAACACTTCTCTTTCAACCTGCAACGGAGAAGCAACAAGCGAGTGGATTCCAGCACCGGCCAATCTCTGCGCAAAAGGAGATTCCAAGTTGGAGATCTCCGTCTCGTAAACAAGGTCACCCGCCATACAAGGGGTAAGGCCGTTTTCATCTACCGCAACGCGGGCATAATCAGTTGATGCCAATTCCAAAGCAAGCATCTGATTTCGCACGCCTACGCTGGTAATCGTGAGCGCGTTATCAGGTTTGTCGTATTTACAAACACAGATGAAGTCGGCTGGAAGATGATCTTCGAGACGGCGGATCACGACCTGAAAAATACTTTGCAGATCATGGCGTTCGCCAATCGCGTGAGTGATCTGTTGCAGCAGACTTAACCGTTCAACTTGCGCCGTGAGCTTTTGTTCGGCGCGGCGGCGCTCGGTGATGTCCCGCGCAAAGGCGCTGAAGTTCCACGTGTCGTTGGTTCTGACCGGAGCAATGGATAACTCGATCGGAAATTCGCTGCCATCTTTCCGTAGAGCCGTGATCTCGATCCGTCGATTCAACAGTGGACCGTGACCTGTTTTATAAAAGCGGTCCACACCTCTCATGTGAGCCTCGCGATGTTGAGGAGGGACAATTAAATCAACCATCTGTTTTCCCAGGGCTTCGTCAGAATTCCAGCCAAAGATGACTTCTGCTTGCGCATTCCAATCGCGAATTGTTCCCGCGTCGTCGATTGTCACTACTGCGTCCAAAGCAGTGTCGATAATGAGTCGAACTCGCGCCTCGCTATGGCGTAACGCCTGATTGATGCGCTCCAGATCCTCCGTACGCTCGCCTACGCGTTGCTCCAGCTCCGCGGTCAACTCCTGCAACGCCGAATTCGTGCCCCGCAAGGTATCTTCTGCCAGAGTCAGTTCGCGATTGCGCTGCATCGCGGCTTCGTACGTCGAGAGCAGCAGATTGAGGATCTGAAGACGGTCGGCGGTAATGAAATGTTTTTGACCGTCAAAAAAGATCTCGATACCCATGCCGGGCTGATCGTTCTGTCGCATCTCACAATTGATAAGCACGAACTGAACCCTGTTTAACAGATAGCGCTCGTCGTAAGGCTTCAGAATGAAATTATCCGCGCGGCACTCGAGACCGCGAATCACGTCTTGCGGATCAGAAAGTGTCGTAACAAGAATTACTGGAACGTCCGCTAAAGCTGGCTCCGCTTTTACGCGCTGACACAGTTCGTAACCATCCATCTCCGGCATGATCACGTCGCTGATAATGAGCGTGGGCCGGCGCTGTTGCGCGGCTTCAAGAGCCAGATGTCCGTTTGTCGCGATGGTAATCGAGTAGCCTTGCTGTTGCAGAATATGCTGAAGTCTCTGCGCCTGCGTCGGGCTATCTTCAGCTATCAAGATCTCGACCGGCTCGTTCTGAGAATCTCCAAAATCTTTCATGGCTGAGTTCCTCTCGATGCCTGGTGCCGTTTGACAAAAGTGATAAGAGAGTCGGCTATCTTGTCGGCGGGCAAGACGTGGGTTGCGCCTCCCAAGTCGATCGCTTCCCCGGGCATACCGTGAACGACTGATGTCTCTCGATCCTGGGCGATCGTAGTTGCGCCACGGTCCTTCATCTGTTTAAGTTCGAGTGCTCCATCTTTACCCATACCTGTTAACAAAACACCAAACGCATTGGCCCCCAGCGTGGTGGCCAGCGAGCGAAAGAGATATGAAACTGCGGGCCGTAAGTTGTTTTCAGCCTCAGCGCGTGTTAGCAGAATTCGACCGGTTCTATTAATACCCATGTGTAGCTCATCGGGAGCGAAATAAACGTGACCTGGAAGCGGTATCGCGTCGTGAGCGGCGACGTGAATGTGCAAACCAGTTGTATCGTTAAGCCATTCAACCAGGCCAGAAAGAAAACCGGGAGCGATGTGCTGCACGACGAGAATGGGTACGGGAAAATCCTTTGGAAGACTACCCAGGATTGTTTGCAGAATCGGTGGACCGCCAGTCGAAGCGCCAATACCAATGACTCTTATGCTGTTGCCGTTGATTTCGGACAGTGACGCCGGAGACACTGATTGGAAACGTGAACGCGGCCAGCGTCGCACGACTTTTACTTCAGACATCAATTTGATTGTCTCAATGAGACTCCTGGCCAGTGGACCATAATCCGGATGTTCGCGGCCCACCGGTTTCCCGAGACAGGCTACGGCCCCTGCTTCCAACGCTCGGAATGTAGTTGCTACTTCCCGCGGATCAGTCGTAGCGGTGCATATAATGATCGGGA
This sequence comes from Pyrinomonadaceae bacterium, assembly GCA_036003745.1. Lineage (GTDB taxonomy): Bacteria > Acidobacteriota > Blastocatellia > Pyrinomonadales > Pyrinomonadaceae > PSRF01. The sequence continues at coordinate 99,011 of DASYSD010000078.1, read as the reverse complement.
GCGGGTGTGTCTCCATGATGCGCCGCGTAGTTTCAAAACCGTCCAGACGTGGCATTTGAATGTCCATCAGCACAACATCGGGTTTCGCCACTTTCAAGAAGTCGAGGGCCGCCTGACCACTATCGACCGCCTTGATGACGCGGATCTGAGAATCCGATTCCAGCAGGTTGATGAGTAGCATTTGAGCGACGCGCGAGTCGTCAACAACTAAGACATCGATTTGCTTTCCCAACATCCGCAGATTCTCCTTAGACTCTCGCCTTTGCGTTTCCTTTGCGTCTTTGCGTGAAATTTCTGCTTAGCCTTTGAACAGCCCTCATGCCAAACGGCGCACGGCTTCGAGCAAATTACTCTGATCAAAACTACTCTTTACAAGGTATGCACTGGCCCCAACATCAATACCGTGCTCGTGGTCTTCCCGCGTCTCCAGTGCCGTGACAAGAACGACGGGAAGTTCTCCCAGTTTTTTATCGGCACGAATTCTTGCCGTCAGGTCGAAGCCATTCAGGCGCGGCATCTCTACGTCTGAAACTACGAGATCGAAAGGTTGAGTGCGCAACAGCGTGAAAGCATCCATACCATCAACCGCAGTCTTCACTTCGTAACCGGCGGATTCAAGAATCCCCTTCAATAACATTCGCGAAGTGATGGAATCTTCAACCAGCAATATCGATTTAGTTAAGTCGATCGGCTGTTCAGCCGGCGTGAAACGCATCAGAGTTTCTCCGATCCTTTTTGCTGACTTGAGTAGATCGCTGACGTTCAGAATTGGAACTAATTTTCCTGAGCCGAGCACGGTTGCACCGGCGATATTTCGGATCCGTGAAAGCGGCTTCGCAAAACGCTTGACGAGCAATTCCTGTTCGTCAACGACGGCATCGATAGCAAAGGCAACTTGTTCGTCGGCAGAACCCAGAATGATGGCAGGAAACGTGGTGGTTGATTCTTCGTTCAGATCTATAGCCGATAATTCAAGTACCCCAGCGAGATTTACGAGCGATACAGCACGTTCGTTAACCGTGAGCGTCTCTCGTCCTTCGACTGTTTGTATCTGCTCGCGACTGAAACGAATTACTCGCTGAACCTGTGCAGTTGGTAATACGAATAGGTGATTTGCCACTCTGACGAGGATTCCGCGAAAAGTTCTCAACGTAATCGGCAACGTGATTCGGATTGACGTTCCTGCGCCGTGAGAACTCGCAATGGATGCTGTACCGCCAAGCTTTTCCGTCTGTTCGCGAACAATCGCCAGGCCCAGGCCGCGGCCTGATAACTCAGTGATGATCGGGCTGGTAGAGACATCGGAACGAAACACTAACGCCAGGGAATCGTCGTCACTCATCCGGCTTGCTTCGGCTGGCGTAATTACGCCATTCTTAATGGCAGACGATTTAAGTTTCTCGATGTCAATCCCGGCCCCATCATCAGCTACAACCAGTTCAACCTTGTCTCCATTCACCGCGACAACCGTAATAGTGATCGTTCCCCGTGAGGCTTTTCCCAACTGTTCTCGCTGGTTCGGGGCTTCAAGGCCATGATCTACACAATTACGGATCACGTGAATCAAAGGATCTTTCATTGCTTCGAGGATCCGCTTATCGATCTCGACGTCATCGCCTCTGATCACGAGCTCCGCCTGTTTGCCTTGATCACGGCAGAGATCGCGGACGAGTTTTTGATAAAAAGATCCAAGCGTGGATAACGGCAGCATTAGCAACCGCTTCGAATCTTCGAGTAGATCGTCCACCAACTTTCCGATAAAGAGACTATCGTGTGCCGCTGTGCGCGTAAGACTAAGCGACTTAGTTTCGATCGATTGCATGTGATCGTGACTCCAGTCGCAAAACTCTACAAGCCGGTGTAACTCTGGAATTGCAGTGTCGTCTTGCGAGCTGGCGGATCGTTGGAGTGACTGTCTGATTGCGCGAAGCGCCGGCTGAGTCCTCGTCCATGCATTCCTCCATTCCTCGATATGCATCAGCAGTTCACGTAGCTCCGATTCGCGCTGCTGGGTCACCAGCTTGGCGCCGAGCATCTCCTCGGCTTCGAGGAGGCGTGCATCCAATTTGCTGACTGCCATGCGTACCGTCTCTGCAATTGCCGACTTCTCAGCTTCAACCGGCAAGACAGGTATCGCCATCTCAGGTGCTGGAACATTCGAGCTCGTAACTTGCTCCGCGGTATTTGGTACAGATGTGGTTCTGTTCAGATTTTGAAGTGCACTAACATGCACAGCGAGCGCTGGATCGGCTTTTCCTTCACGGTCGTTAATGGTTCTGGAAATAGCATCGAGTGCCTGATGAACTACATCCAGCATCGGTATTACAGGCTGACTCTTTCGACGTTTCCAGGCAGCGAATACATCCTCAAGGGCCTGACAAACTGACTCCACACTCGTGAAATTCACCGCTCGCGCAGCACCTTTCAGACTGTGAGCAGCCCGGAAGATTGTCTCGATCAACTGCTGCTTTTCGGCAGCACTTTCTGTCTTTTCCAACAATAACAAACCGGACGCGATCGATTCCGTGTGCTCACCGGCTTCGATCTTAAACGTCTCCCGGAGCGATTGCAGAAATGAGTCGTCGTTGCTCATTGTTTTGATCGATCTAGATTCTGTAACGCGCAACCATCTGTTTGATGCTCTGGCCTAATTGATCCACGTTCCGCGCTGCACTCTCGAGTTGTTTCGCACTGGCCACGTTCTGCACGCTTGCTTGCTTGATGCTCTCCATTGCTCCGGCCACTTGTTCCGTGCCCACCAGTTGCTGTTGACTTGAAGTCGCAATCTGCGTTGCTGCCTGCGCGGCTTCCGAAACGTTTCCGGTAAGCAGTTGGATAGTTGCTGCGGCATTTCCAACCTGTTGTTCGCCGGCTTCCACAGCTTTACTTCCCTGTTCAGTCGCCATGACCGCTGCGGTTGTTGCTTTCTGAATGTCGTTCAGAATCGTTCGGACCTGGTTTGTGGCCTGGCGCGATTGCTCGGCGAGGCTCTTTACTTCCTGGGCCACGACGGTAAAACCCTTGCCGTGTTCGCCCGCTTTGGCCGCTTCGATGGCGGCGTTGACGGCCAGTAGATTTGACTGCGCGGCTAAGTCTTCTACGGTGGCGATGATTTCTCCGATCGTCTGGCTACGCTCGCTGAGAGCTACCATGTTTTCCGCGATACCTTCCATCTGCCGACGAATGCGGCGCATACCCGCGGTGAGGTCCTCGGTCGATTTGCGCCCACCGGCAGAAGCCTGGGCGGCTTTTTGAGCGCTGTCAGCAACGTTTCGGGCTTTTTGATTTGCAACCTCGGCAGTCTGCCGAACCTCTTCAACTGTGGTTGTGGTCTCGCTGACTGCCGTCGCTGTTTCACTTGCAGATGAGGCCAATTGAGTTGTGGAGGCTACGATTTCGCTGGCTGCGGATCCGAGGACGTTGGCGCCTTCAATCAGATCGCGAATCTGTTGGCGCAAACTCTGGGACATTCCTGCGAATGCATTGCCCAAAGCGTCGTCAGGCGATTGCGGGGTAACCACTACACTCAGATCGCCGCCAGCGATTTGGGATGCAGAGTTGGCGACGGTCCGCAACGATTGCGCCATCTGTCCGAACGAATTAGCCAGAACTCCCACTTCATCGCCGCGCCCGTTGCTCGATATCTTGATGTTCAAATCTCCTGTGGTGATCTGTCTGGCCGCTGTCGTTAAGCCCTGAAGCGGTCTGGCAATATTCCGGGTGATCAATAGAGCCGCAATGGCCGCAAGAAAGATGGCAAAGACAGTGCCCAGCGCAATGGTCCACTTAGTCCGGATCCCGTTGTTGTCCGCCTCATTTGTCCACTTCTGAAGTGTCTCTAGCTCATCGCTCTCAATATCGTTTACTGCCTTGCGAATGGCATCCAGCAACGATTTACCTTTGCCGGTCTTGACGATCTGAAGGGCAGCTTCCGCGTTTCCGCTCCGGCGAAGCTCAATCGTTTCTTTCGTTAGAGCCACACGCTCGCTCACGAGACTTGAAAGTACATCCAGCCGTTGCTGTTGACGTGGATTGTCTGCTGTTAGCCTCTTTACTTCCTGAAGTTCCTTATCGATTTTTGGCAAGGCAGACCCATAGGGATCGAGATAGCTCTCGTCTCCTGTGAGCAAATAGCCTCGCCGAGCCATTTCAACCTCCTGCAGAGACGAAAGCATTTCATTGAGCCGAGCCAGCACATCGTAAGTATGTTTCCTGAGGTCCGAGGCCGCTATGAGCTGTGTTGTGCTGTAGTAAGAAACCGCGCCGACGATCAGAAAGACCACCAGCACCACACCAAAACCCGTGCCCAGTTTTGTTCCCACACTCCACTTCATAGCTAGCCTCCTTCAGGCTTCCACTTCCTCATGGACGATGATTCGTGGATCGGAAAAAATCCGTTCGAGATCCAGAACTACGACCGATTCTGCGGTCACGCCTCTGATGCATTCACTGCGCACACCCGTGAGGGTGGGAAGCGATAGCTGTAGATCATCGACGGAAATAGACCGCACACCGACAATGACATCTGCCAAAATTCCAACTTCACAGTCATTGCGACGGACCAGGATGATGCAGTGCAAATCCGTAATGCCGGGCGACGGCAAGTCCAGGAACTTCTTTAGATCGAGGACTGCCAAGATCCGGCCGCGCACATTGACAATGCCAACCAGAAACGGCGGCGTGCACGGAACCGCCGTCACGTCTTTCAAGGAATGAACTTCCTGTATCCAGCGACACTCGATTGCATATCGCTCCTGGGCCAGGCGAAACTCCAATACTTCAATGGTTGCTCCCTGGATAGCCGCAGATTTCTCTCTTCTTGCCAGAGCCCTGGCACGCTCACGAAGAATCTGTTTGGCATTCATCTGCGTGAACTCGATAGTGCCTCCCCTCTACTAATTGACGTGCCAATAATTGACGTGATGATCTCGATGAGTCTGCCGGCTGTCAGACCATCGGATTCAGGAAGAACGTCGTGAAGTGGGAGCTGGCGCAGGAGCGATAACGCATTGGCAAAATGCTTGCGCGCCTCGGTTAACTTTCCGCGTGCTAGCGCGAGGTTACCGAGGGCAAAATGAGGCAGCACAAGATCAGGATCGATGTAAATTGCTCGCTGAAGAGAGTGTCGCGACTGGTCGATGTCCCCGAGTTCCTGAAGGACGATTGCGCGCAGGTAATGGGCATTTGCATTAAGCTTCTCTGCCTCGACCCAACGATCGCACCAGAGAAGCGCATCGGCCAGTTTTCCTTGATCGGCTAAGGCCCGGGTAAGCAACGAAAACGTTTTTGAGTCGATGGCTGCGCCTTCGTTGGCTGTGCCAAGAAGAGTCTTTACGGCCTCTGCATATTCACCATGCTCGTAAAACGATAAAGCAACTTCAAGTGTTGTCGCGCCGATTTTCTCCGTTTCGGTGATTGACGATGAGACTTCTTGCTCAGTGAATACAGGAGTGCTCGGAGCCTGCACAACAACAACATCAGTCGAATGGTTGAAACGAACCGGTACATTGTCAATCGGCACCGGCATTTGGTGGTTCTTGATTCGGGTGGAGGCTCGTCGATAGACAATCGACCCCGGAAAGTTCACTGTGAGAAATTGTTTGAAAAGTGTCTGCGATGTCTCACTCGGGCTCACCACCAGCCAACCACCGTCAACGAGGGCGCGGTATAAATTAGTAACGACCCTCCGCGCCTGTGCCGGGGAGAAATACATCAGCACATTTCGGCAGAAGATCAGATCCATCGCGTTGGTCTCAGCCACGAGAGATGGAAATATGTCTTCCACGAGGTTTAACTGGGCAAAGGTCACCAGGTTCTTTATTTCCGGAACTAATTCGTAACTGCCATCAACGTGCCGCTTGAAATAGAGATCCTTGATTCCAACAGGCGTTTCGCGAAATGACCAATCGCGATACGAAGCGGCAATCGCTTTCTTAAGAAAACGGCTGTTGATGTCTGTAGCGAGAATCGTGACGTTCCAATCAGGCAGATCGTGAAGAACCTCTTTCAAAAGGATCGCCAGCGAGTATGGTTCTTCGCCAGTACAGCAGGCTGCGCTCCAGATTCTTAAGCGTCGGTTAGACTTGCGTCGCTCGTCGATCAACTGCGGCAGGATCTTTGCTCTTAGAATCTCGAATAATCTCTTCTCGCGAAAGAAGTAGGTCTCGCCGATCGTGAGGTGGCTCGCAAGCACATCGAGCTCAGTCCTGGTAAGCGGAGCCGATAACAACCATTCAGCGCCCGCATTCAGATCTGAAAAACCTAATTCCGTCATCGCTTCTGCGAGACCGCGTTGCAGATCCGTCCAACGAGTGCGAGGAAAGTGCAAGCCTATCCTCTTGGCGACGTAGTCGCTGAGTTGTTGCGTTACGCTGTCTGGTACAGATCTATGCTCCACTTAGCTCCCCGTGCATTGCTTCATCAAGGATCCTTTCTTCGTCGAGCGAGAGAAAACTTTCGAGGTCGTGTATTAGGACCAGCCCGTCAGCAAGTTTCGCCACGCCGGAGAACTGCCTGATGCCCTTTGCAATCTGACCAGCGTTTACGATTTCAGCGGCAGCAACATCAATCACGCCTTCAGCCTCATCGATCGGCAAGACGACTGTTCGCCGTTCCAGGCGAGCAATTAGAAAGTGGTCATCCGCTCTGATTTCACGTTCGGGAAGATCAAACCGCCGTCGGAGGTTGATTACAGGCAAAACAGAACCGCTTACGTCGATGATTCCAAGGACAATGCCAGGGGCATTCGGCAAAAGCGTAAGTTCTGCAGCTCGGACAACTCGTTCCACACTGGTGAGCGGAACCGCGTATCGCTGTTCATCAAGACGAAAGACCGTCAGTTGTTCTGGTTTATGCATGTTTTGGTCGACGCCGCGGACACAGTCATCACCGTTCGGAGTTCATTCCTAAGGACTCAGCGACGAGATCACTCTACCCTGCAAGAAACACTCATGCCGACGAAGCTCAAATGAAACAATTTGTATTGGGCGATTATTTTAAAGACAACTGGATGGGCGTGAGCCAGCTACCTCGTTGAACGTCAACAGCTTATAGCAAAATGAGTCGGCGGACAACGGGAAAAAACGATAGTGGGTTCTTGAGATACTCCAGGCAAGTTACGACCCATGATATTTGACACTCTCTTTTTCCACACCGTCATCCTATCGCGAGATCATCCTGGGCTTTCGCGGCTTGTCTAAAACCTGCACAGAGTTGTGAACGTTGTCGCTTAGCAAGCTCTGGCGAAAAACGTTCAACCACCAGATTAGGGCCCGGGCGCGTAGTACGACTTGCGACTCGTGATGAGGTATTCCGGATGGCCCTTCACTTCGATCTTGATGCGACGTCGTTTTCCGTCGCGATTCTTATTCGTTGGGTAGTAGCCGACGATGTAACGCTGGTTGAAGTCGGCAACGATGCGAATATAGATGTTTGCTGTTTGCGATCGCGTCTCCAGGAAATCCGCCCATCCACCCGAGAGTTGTGCCAGGTCGATTAACGATTGCTGCACCTTCAACTCCTGGTCCAATCTGGCCTTGATGATTTCTGGCGTGAGTTTTCGTTGCCGTTCCGCCTGACGTGCCTGAAAAACATCTTTCATTTTAGACGAGGACGCTGCTGACCACGTCGCAATCGTTCGCTCGTCTTCTTCTGTTAACCGTTTAAGCTGTTCGTCCTGCGGGAGGTCGATCAATTTCATTCTTGGGATGATCGAGTAAATCGTAACACGCGACGTCTCTGCCGCCCGATACACGTCGTCAAGACTAAACTCAGTCATGCTGGCGCGCTGCAGCTTTCGTTTCTGCTCGACTTCTTCCTGAACTTCTCGAACCAAGTCAGGCGGCACGTCCGATGGCACCTGATAAACAATGAGTGAGTTTCGCAGGTACTCGAGTTCATCGCCATCCGTTTGAAAAACGATGATTGGGTTTTGGTCTTCATTATCAAAAGCTTCATTCAGAGTGGCCATCAACGCACTGTATTGCGCGCTACGGCCAAACTTGGCTCGCTTCCCTCCCACTCCCAGAAATCCGCCCCTGCTCCGAGTTCGGTCCAACAGCGAGTCCAATCCTTTTTTTAATTCCTGCTTGTTGTTCGTGAAGTCGATTAACAGCTCAACGTCGTCAGTGACAATTGCCATCCGGTCATATGGTCCAAGTTTGTCGACGAAGCCCTTCGCGGCTTCGATACTATCGGCAATATAAGGAAACTGACTGCGGCTATAGTCGATGATCAATACGATCGAGCGTGGAAGACTCAGGTTGTTCCCCAGCACAAAGTGTCCAACCTGCTGCGCGACACCATCCTCAGTAACCTGAAAATCAGTTGCGGAGAGATCTCGTATCGGACGTCCCTGCCGGTCAGTCACCAATACGTCCGAGGTGACGAGCGAAGTCTCGATGCGAATGACGTCGTCATCGGCACCGTTGCGACTTCCCTGCTCGCTGATCACTGTCTGGTTTTTCTGTGGATCCCATTTGAACTTCTTCAAGCTTGAGCCGAAGTCTTTGAGTGTGGGTTTTTCGCGAGGCTGGGATTGTGCGAAAGCGCTAGTGAATAGGCCAATGGTCGCAACTATGACGATCAAAAAACAAGAGCACGATCGGACGTACTGTAGGGGCGGCCCTCCGTGGTCGCCCCTGCGTTTGCCACATGCAATGATTCGCCACACATGTGATTCGGCGCAGGGGCGGCCACGGAGGGCCGCCCCTACAGTACGTTCCACATATCCCACAGCTTTGATCGTTCGCTTTCTGTGACAGTATTTGATCAGATACCAGCTTCAGCGTGCTTGCGCAAGACGTCCAGAAAGGCGGCGGCGGCGGGAGAAAAATTTGCACCGCGACGGTGGGCAGCCCAGAGAGTGCGATTGTGAGTAAGACCTCGCACCGGCACACTCACTAACGCTCCTCGCTCCAACTCTTCCTTCACACACATACGCGGCACAAACGCCAAACCGACTCGCTTTTGCACAAACCGCTTAATGGTTTCGATCGTTGCAAGCTCGAGTGTAATGTTCAGCGGTGTGTGTTGTCTGGCGAACGCTTCAATCACTTTGACGCGTGATCCGGAGTTCACGTTGTGTGCGATAAACGGTTCATTGCCAAGGTCCTTGATTTTGACCGCTGGGCGCGTCGCAAGCGGATGCTTGGGACTCATGATTAAAACCAGTTCGTCTTTGAGGACTGGAAAAGCCTCGAGGTCGCGATCACCCGGTTCCGAGGCCATCAAAGCGAAGTCCACATTTCGCTCCAGCACCTCGCGCGGTAACCGGCTCGACACATGCCGAAATATTTCAACCTTAACTTCCGGATGACGCTCACGATATTTCAGAATGAGCTCCGGCAACAGATAGAGCGATGTGCTCTCATTCGCACCGACTCGAATAAGCCCGCGTTTCAGGCTCTGCATCTCAGCAATCGCCTGACCCACTTGATCACGCAGACCGAGAATGCGCTGCGCATAGTCGTAAACCACTTGCCCTGCTTCTGTAAGGACGGGCGTCTTCTGCGTTCGATCCAAAAGCGGCAGACCTATTTCTTCTTCCAGGCGGCGAATGGCGATGCTGACCGCTGGCTGGGTCCGAAAAACCTTATCCGCAGCCTTTGAAAAGCTCTTTTCCTGCACCACTCGCGAGAAGTATTCCAGTTGGGCCATTTCCATAAGCGTGAACTTTTTACCATACCCCCGGTCAGGTAGTCGATGAATCAGGTTTATTATTATCTTAAAAGAATAAATTGTACAAACCCAGCTGAAGAAGGCTAGAGTCGCAGATCCGTGTCATGATAGCTCAACAACACATTGATAATCGCATCGCAACCGTAACGCCCGAGCAGTTTGCCCAGTTGCCAACCGGCGCCGAAATGCTCATTCAGGCACTCGTCGCGGAAGGTGTCGATACGATTTTCGGCTATCCGGGGGGAGCCGTTCTTCACATCTACGACGAACTGTGGCGAGCGCGCGACCGCGTTACACACTACCTTGTGAGGCACGAGCAAGGCGCCGTGCATATGGCCGAAGGCTACGCGCGCGCAACGGGCCGGGTCGGTTGTGTGCTCGTCACTTCTGGTCCAGGTGCGACAAATGCGGTCACCGGGATCGCGAACGCCTATATGGACTCAACCCCGCTCGTGGTCATCACTGGCCAGGTTCCCAAACACCTGATTGGAACCGACGCATTTCAGGAAGTCGACACTGTCGGCATCACGAGGCCGTGCGTAAAGCACAACTACCTCGTTCGTGACGCACAAGACCTGGCAGCAATTGTTCGCGAAGCCTTTCACCTCGCCCGCTCCGGACGACCGGGACCAGTCGTCATCGACATTCCCAAAGATGTGAGTGCCGCAAAAGCAAATCACTCGCGTCTGGACCACGTGAGTTTTCCGTTCTCTGTCAAACCGGCACCGGTCGCAGCAGAACCGGCTCAGCGTGCGATTGAGGCGATACTCAACGCAAAACGCCCGGTCCTATATATTGGTGGCGGTATCACGAATTCTGGCGCCGGCGATTCCCTGCTCTCGTTCGCAGAAATTCTGCGTCTCCCCGTTTCGCCGACGCTGATGGGACTCGGAGGATTTCCGAGTTCCCATCCACTTTGTCTGGGCATGCTGGGCATGCACGGAACCTACGCAGCAAATATGGCGGTCGCCGAAAGCGATCTGCTGGTCGCACTCGGAGTCAGATTTGACGATCGCGTTACCGGCAAACTGGCCACGTTTGCGCCACAAGCTCAGGTTATTCACGTCGATATCGATCCGGCGAACATTGGAAAGAACGTGGCGCCTTCGCTTGCGCTGACCGGCGATGTGAGACAGGCGTTGGACCAGTTTTACTCACTCGCGCAACAGCAAGCCCCAGAACGACTCGCGGAGTCGATCCAACAACGTGAAACGTGGTGGGAACAGATCCGCAGCTGGCAACGATCACAACCGCTCCGTTACAACGGCTCGCAGAATCAGATCAAACCGCAAACAGTTATTCGCGAACTGCATCGCGCGACTAAAGGCGAAGCGCTGATCACGACTGATGTGGGCCAACATCAGATGTGGGTGGCACAGTTTTATCCGTTCACCAGAACACGACAATTGATCACCAGCGGCGGTCTGGGGACGATGGGTTTTGGTTTGCCGGCCGCAATTGGCGCGCAGCTCGCATTTAAGGATCAACTCGTTGTGGCAGTTGTAGGCGATGGTGGGTTTCAGATGACAAACCAGGAGATCGCCACCGCCATGCAGTACGGGCTGCCCGTGAAGATTCTGGTCATGAACAATGGCTACCTGGGCATGGTCCGCCAGTGGCAGGAGATGTTCTACGATCGCACCTATTCGGAAGTTGATATCTCAGTCGCGCCTGACTTCGTAAAACTTGCTGAAGCGTATGGTGCTGCGGGATTCCGTGCGGAGAAACCAGAAGAGCTTCGCGACGTCATTGAGGCGGGATTGAATCATAAGGGCGTGGCGGTAATGGACATCGTAGTTTCAAAAGAGGAGAACGTATTTCCAATCGTGCCGGCGGGCGCCAACTCGCGCGACATGATCGTGCAGTGATGCGTCATACACTTTCGATAATTGTCGCTGACGAGCCCGGAGAGTTATCGCGGATCGTCGGTCTTTTCAGCGCACGGGGATTCAATATCGAAACGATCTCCGTGGGCAAAAGTCTCGATCCACGCTGGTCGCGCGTCACGATTGTGACACGCGGCGACGACCGCACCATTCAACAGATCGTCAAACAGTGCGAACGGCTGGCGCGGGTGCGCGAGGTTCAGGACGTAACTACGCGCCCGCATATCGAACGAGAGATGGCACTAATTACTGTCTCTGCAAGAGCAGGATCGGAACGGCAGGAAGTGTTGAGTCTCGTGAGTGTGTTTCGCGCGAAGGTCGTCGACATTTCACATACGGAAATGATCGTCGAAGCGTCGGGTAACAAGGAAAAGGTTGACACGTTTATTGAGCTGCTGCGGCCGATCGGCGTTACAGATATTACTCGGACAGGACATATTGCGATTAACAGACTAGCAACGCGAGAAGAAGCCCCTCTTGCGGAAGAGGAGTTCTCCCTTAGCGGCGCGCAAAGTTTGTGAAACTGGGCCCTCCCAACTCAACAGTTGAAAGGAATCTTTTACAACAGATGAATATTTATTACGACAAAGATGCGGACTTAAATCTAATTCGCCAAAAGCAGATCGCCGTGATCGGTTATGGCAGCCAGGGATTTGCACAGGCAAACAATCTAAAAGATTCCGGTTGCAACGTTACGGTTGGCCTGCGCAACGACAGCGTGTCGTGGGAAAAAGCCGAGCAAGCGGGATTGAAGGTGTTGCCGGTGCCCCAGGCGGCGGCTGAAGCTGACGTCGTAATGATGCTCGTTCCCGACGAACTCGCGCCTGACATCTACGCGCGCGAAGTCGCCGAGTCGATCACACCGGGCAAGTACCTCGCGTTCTCCCATGGCTTTTCGATTCACTACAAGTTCATCGAACCGCCTGAAGACGCGAACGTTTTTATGGTTGCGCCAAAAGGCCCAGGCCATCTCGTGCGACACGAATACAAACGCGGCGCCGGCGTGCCGTGCCTGATTGCGATCAGTCAGGATCCAACCGGCGATACAAAACGCGTCGGCCTGGCTTATGCGTCCGCAATCGGCGGCGGACGCGCTGGAGTCATTGAAACTTCGTTTCGTGAAGAAACCGAGACCGATCTCTTTGGCGAACAAGCAGTACTCTGCGGTGGTCTGACTTCTCTGATCAAAGCCGGCTTCGAAACTTTGACTGAGGCTGGTTACTCGCCTGAGATGGCATACTTCGAGTGTCTGCATGAGATGAAACTGATCGTGGACCTGCTTTACGAGGGCGGCATCTCGGAGATGCGTTATTCAATCTCCAACACGGCTCAGTACGGAGACATGACACGTGGACCACTCGTCATAAACGACGAAACAAAGCGTCGTATGCAAGGCCTGCTGGCAGAGATTCAATCAGGGGCTTTTGCACGCGATTGGATGAAAGAGGCACGAAATGGTCGACCGCGCTTTCAACAACTCGACGAGGCCGCACGAGAGCATCCGATCGAACGTGTTGGGGCACGTTTGCGTGATATGATGCCGTGGCTCTCTCAAAGTCGATTGGTAGACAAGACCAGCAACTAGTGTCCGAAGAATTTAAGAAAAGCGCAGACGCGCGCAGTCATTTGATCACACGTGGCGTGGAGCGATCGCCGAACCGGGCGATGCTCCGCGCCGTCGGTTTTCAGGATGCCGACTTTCAAAAACCGATCATTGGCGTTGCCAACGGTTATAGCACCATCACGCCTTGCAACGCCGGTTTAAACCGTCTCACCGAAAGGGCACTCTCAAGCCTCCGCCAGGCGGGGACGATGCCGCAAACGTTCGGCACGATCACCGTTAGCGACGGGATCTCACAAGGCACTGAAGGGATGAAGTATTCTCTCGTCTCGCGCGAGGTGATTGCCGATTCGATCGAAACGGTTTGCCAGGCAGCCTCGGTGGATGGCCTCGTGGCTATCGGCGGGTGCGACAAGAATATGCCGGGCGCAATGATTGCCATTGCACGTCTGAATATTCCGTCGATCTTTGTTTATGGTGGCACGATCAGGCCCGGACACTTCGCAGGTGAAGATCTGACGATTGTCAGTGCGTTCGAAGCAGTGGGCCAGTTTTGTGCAGGTAAGATCAGCGAGGACCATCTGTTTGAGATAGAGCGTCATGCGTGTCCCGGAGTTGGGTCGTGCGGCGGTATGTACACGGCGAACACGATGTCATCCGCCATCGAAGCGATGGGCCTTTCTCTTCCCTACTCTTCAACGATGGCTGCAGATAGTGACGAGGTCGTGCAGAATGCCGGCGCGTCCGCAGCCGCTCTCGCTCATGCGGTACGAGAAAAGATTCTGCCGCGCCAATTATTAACGCGAAAAGCTTTCGAAAATGCGATTGCGGTTGTGATGGCTGTCGGAGGATCGACGAATGCTGTGTTGCATTTGCCGGCGATTGCTCATGCTGCGAAAGTGGATCTCACACTTGATGACTTTGAGCGAATCAGAAAACGAGTGCCGCTCTTCTGCGACTTGAAGCCTTCGGGCAGGTATGTCGCGACCGACCTGCACAATGCTGGCGGCGTTCCGCAAGTGATGAAGATGCTACTCGGACACGGGCTCTTGCATGGCGACGCACTGACGATTACCGGCGAGACTATCGAGCAGGCGCTGGCAAAAGTGCCTGAAAGTCCCTCGGCTGATCAGGATGTAATCCGCGCCTTTGACAATCCGCTGTATCCTGAAGCTCACCTCGTGATCCTGCGTGGCAATCTCGCACTTGAAGGCGCCGTGGCAAAAGTCTCCGGTGTGAAGCACAAGGTCGTCACAGGCCCTGCGCGAGTGTTTGACTCCGAAGAGTCGTGTTTGGAAGCGATTCTGTCTTCACAGATCAAAGCGGGCGACGTCGTTGTCATACGATACGAAGGTCCGAAAGGCGGTCCAGGCATGCGCGAAATGCTGGCGCCGACGTCGGCTCTAATCGGCGCTGGACTCGGCGATTCAGTCGGTCTCATCACTGATGGACGTTTTTCAGGCGGAACTTACGGAATGGTTGTCGGCCACGTTGCACCGGAAGCTGCAAACGGCAGCAATCTCGCCCTCGTGCATGAAGGCGATTCGATCACCATCGACGCTGAGCGTGGCCTTCTACAACTAAACGTCCCCGATGATGAACTGGCACGCAGACGCGAGAACTGGCGTCCACCTACGCCTCGCTACACCTCCGGCGTGCTTGCCAAGTACCGAGCGCTTGTGAGCAGCGCCAGTAAAGGCGCCGTGACGGACTGAGCCCTCACTTGACCGGCTTTGCTGCCTTCCCCTAAAGTGGCCATTTCCTATTCGCAACACTTTATTCTCTCAGGAAGCAATCACTGTGGCCATACGCATTGAGAACCAGTACGACGGCGCCCTGCCCAAAGGCACCCAGGAGCAGATTGAGACTGCCTTCGATAGCCTCCCACGCGAGCACACGCGCGGCATCGAACGAATCAGGCTTGTGCCCTTCATCACCGACCCACGCGTCAAAGGCGCATTTCAGGCGACCGAATTACCCGGACTCTATCACCCGCGTCAGGGACCGAAAGGCGCGTGGCTCGAGATTGCGGTCAATGTTCTGTTACCTGCTGACAAACCATTTCACAAGAGGATAGTTCCGAGACTCTCTTACAAGAGCAATCTCGTGGCGCTCGTGTTTTCACTCGTCGCCCAGCACTATCACATCACGCTAAAGCACTCGCTGAAGAAGACTCAACTCGAGCCCGCAGTACGCGCATACACCGAAAAACAATTGAAGGCGTGGAACGAAAAGAAACACAGCTTCAGGGCACGGCTTTTCAAGCCACTTCAGCCGACCTTTGAACGTTGGGCTAAGTCGTTACAGAAGCGGGCGGCGGCGGAAAAGAAGAAACAAGCGGGATGATTTCGACCCGGCAAATCCCTGAGGGTTGGCTTCACAGGATGAACAGGATTTTTGCAGGATAAACAAGATAATCCTGTTCATCCTGAACAAATCCTGTCAATCCTGTATCACATCGATCTCGTCAGCCACGGCTCTGAGAATAAGCGCGACCTCGGATTCTGAAACCTGCGAAGCGCGAAACTTTACCTCAATATTAAAATCCTTATCCGGTGAAGCATATTTGAACGTGTAAGGCTTACTGTCCGGAACAACGCGCGGTCCCATCTCCTGACGCCGTACTTCACGCGCATCATTGCGGCTTAGGCCACGCGTCGCAATCTCTTTCGCGAAACGTCTCATTGAATCATCGTCCGGCTGCCGCACGATCTGAAGTAACGACGACTTCGCATTGATCTCGGCGGCTCGACAAACTTCTCTCACGTCCTCTGGAATACGCGCGATGGCAAGCGCTTCGCTAACAGTTGTCCTGCTCTTACCGACTTTGCGCGCCACATCGTCGTGCGTATAACCAAAACGCTCACACAGCGCCAGCAGGCCATCCGCCTCTTCCCAAACTGTCAGGTCCTTGCGCTGCATGTTCTCAATGAGCGCAATCTCCGCCACCGTGCCCTCATCAACTTCCATTTCAACGCACGGAACTTCCTTCAGTCCGGCTCTCTGTGCGGAGCGCCAGCGACGCTCACCGGCGATAATCATCCAGCGTCCGGTAAGTCGATTTGGTTTGACGAGCAATGGCTCGAGTACGCCTTTTTCAGCGATCGAGGCAGTCAGCTCGGTAAGGTCGCCGAACTCCACACGTGGTTGCTCCGGATTCGGATCGAGCTTATCCACGGCTATCATTCTGCCGACCTGTTGCGGCCGGTGTTGTGACAGTTCTTCGACGTAATGCGCGTCGTGGCGCATCTGGAGGCCGGTTGGCAATCCCCTCTTAGACACGGCTTATTACCTCTTCACAAAGTTTTCCGTACTCAATTGCTCCGGATGAGTTTGGAGCAAAGCTAAAGATCGATTCTTTATAAGCAGGCGACTCTTCCAGTCTAACGCTCTTGGTAATCACTGTATCGAAAAGTTTTGGACCAAAAACCGAACGGATCTGTTCGTGAACTTCGCGTGCGAGCGTGGTTCGCTTGTCATGCAGTGTCACAAGCACGCCCAAGAGTTCAAGATTCGGATTGGGTCGCGCTTTTACCTTCTCGATTGTCTCCAGCAGGTCGTCTGTGCCTTCGAGTGCGAAGTATGACGACTGAATCGGAATCAACACGTGTGATGCGGCAACAAGGGCGTTAACTGTGATCAGCCCGAGTGTGGGTGGGGTGTCGATAACGATTACTTCGTATTGTTGCCGGAAAGGTTCGAGCCGATCCTTGAGACGAAACGGCGCGTCGAAATCACCGACCAGCTTCGCTTCCATTTTCGCGAGATTGATACGTGCGGGAACGACGTGCAGGTTCTCGACCGGAGTTGGATAAATCGATTGCTCGACCGGCGCCTGGCCATCCATCATGAGTTCGTAGACGGATCGATCGACGGTCCGTGGATCTAAAAACGAGATAGAACTGTTGGCTTGTGGATCGAGATCGAGAAGAAGGACGCGTTTTCCCTTGCGGGCAAAGGCGGCGGCCAAATTGATGGCGGTAGTGGTCTTGCCTACCCCACCTTTTTGATTGGCGATGGCGATTACCATTCGCTGCACAGTGGCAAACTATCGCTCCAGAGGTTCATCATTGCAAACACACTACATCGGTAAATCACCGGCCTCGCCGATAACGTCGGGCCATTCCTCTTCACTCGTCACGACATCCGATTCTTCAGCATCTTCTGTGGGAAGTGTATTGCGCGAGGCCTTGATCACTTCCATATCAACAAAGATTGGACAATCTGCTCGCAATGCCAGCGCGATTGCATCGGAGGGTCTCGAGTCAAGCACCATTCGATTTCCCTCGCTGTTTCGCATTTCAATCACGGCGAAGAAGGTGTTGTCTCGCAGGCTCGTGACCACCACCCGATCCACCTGAACTCCCAATTCGACGATCAGATTTCGCAGGAGATCATGAGTCATCGGCCGCGGCGGCGCAATCTTCTCAATCTCCAGCGCGATCGCGTTCGCCTCATACGCGCCGACCCAGATCGGCAGCATCGTATCACTCTGAACGTCTTTTAAAATAATAATTGGAGTTCCGCTGTTGGGATCCATCATTAAAGCTCGGATCTTTACCTCGATTTCCATACGCAGGTACCCCTAACCCTACCGTCCAACTAGAGTTCCATACAAACTGTTTGTCTTCGCAGCCGTAACCAGCACGTCGACTATTTCACCTTCTAGACTGCTGTCACCACAGAAGTTCACCACTTTGTGGCAAGTCGAATGTCCCGAGAGATCATCTTCAGAACGCGAGCTCTGTTTTTCAGCGAGCACACTTAGCTTGCGACCGACATACGATTTGTAGATCTTCTCCTGCGCCGCGCGCTGAACCTTCTCGAGCTCCAGGAACCTCGCAGTCTTTTCCGCTTCGGACACATTATCATCAAACTCCGCCGCCGGCGTTCCCGCACGTTTCGAATATTTGAAGATGTAAATACTATCGTACTCACACTCTCTAACAAGCTCGACTGTCTGTTGAAAATCCTCGTCTGACTCACCAGGAAAACCGACGATAATATCGCTTGTGAGTGCCAGGCGCCTGCTCGAATTCTTTATACGCTGAATTCGCTCCAGATAGTCACTTCGTTTGTGACCACGACGCATCAATTTCAAAATCCGGTCACTTCCCGATTGCACCGGCAGATGAACCCAGTCACACAGGTTCGGATTCTCTTCAATCGCAGCAACGATATCCGGATGGAAATCACGCGGGAACGATGTAGTGAACTTGATGCGTGGCAAACCTGTGTCAGCAACTGCTCGCAGCAAACGGCAGAACGGGGTTGCTCCGGCAAATCCTTCCAAACCATCCTGAGCACGCGGCCGGTAGCTGTTAACGTTCTGGCCGATTAAGTGAATCTCCTTGTAGCCAAGCGCTTGGAGTCTCTTTGCTTCGGCAACGATTTCAGTTGCCGGGCGACTGCGTTCACGACCACGTGAGTAAGGCACTATGCAGAACGAACAGAATTTGTTGCAGCCTTCGATGATCGGAATGAAAGCGACATGCGGTGAATGTCGCTCAACCGGAGAGACATCCCACGAGTCGTGTGCGCCACGTTCGCCAAGGTCAAGAACTCGTCTCTCGCCGTCGCGGGCACGCTCGATGAGTTCGGGAATGCGATCGGTAGCGCGTGTTCCGATCACCATATTTACGGAGGACGCCTGTTCGAAGATGGCTTCGCCTTCAAGCTGGGCCACGCAACCCATCACACCAACCAGGAGATCGTGGTTTTCTGGTCGCGCCGCGCGCAGTTCGCCGATACGCGTGTAGACCTTTCGTTCTGCTTTTTCACGCACCGAACAGGTGTTGAGCAGCACCACGTCAGCTTCGTCAACTGACTTACAAAGATCGTAGCCGGAAGCACGCAGACCCGTGGCTGCACGCTCCGTGTCAGCAACGTTCATCTGGCAGCCAAAAGTCTCTATGTATACTCGAGGCTTCATCCTTCTAACCGGATTAACAATGCCGACAGTCTACCAGAAATCATTTGCCAAACGCGATAGCGACACTTTTGTGCTGCTTGTGCTTTTTTGTGGCTGAGATATTTATCACTTTACGATTTTGGTTCGCTTGCTTCTTCGGTTTTTCGCTTGTAGTATCGCGGCGGTAAGTAAGTCCAGATAAGAATAGAAAGGCTCCTCATGTCCTTCAACAAAATAATTCTCGTGGGAAATCTCGGTCGCGATCCCGAGCTGCGGTACACCGCCCAGGGTACTCCCGTTTGTAGCTTCAGTATGGCGACGAACGAACGGCGCAAAGATCGAAATGGCGAGATGCAGGACCATACGACGTGGTTCCGCATTACTCTCTGGAACCGTCTCGCGGAAACTGCCTCACAGTATCTGCAAAAGGGTAAACAGGTTTACATTGAGGGTCGCCTGCGCGTGGAAGAGTACATCGATCGGGACGGCAAACCGCGGCACTCGCTCGAAGTTTTTGCTACCGATATGCAGTTTATCGGATCTAGAGGTGGCGACGACACAGTGCACGAGCGAGCAGCTTCGGCCGGCGCGAGTGCGGGTCCGCCTGATTCGCAAGCAGATTTATCCGACGACGACATTCCGTTTTAGCAACAATCGCTGCGAGCGCAAGTGATCAACCTGCTGGCGGTGTTGGGCCAGTGTCCTTACCATCTGTTCCCCAGCGACCGAACGCACGTAGTTTGTCGTAGCGACGCTTTAGTCTGTCTTCCTGGGAACAACTAACGGCTTCTGCAAGACGTTCACTCAACGCTGAATCCAGATAGCGCGCCGTCTGATCGTAATCGTTGTGGGCGCCGCCTTCCGGTTCCTGAATCACCTTATCGACAATTCCCTCTGCAGAAAGGTGTTGTGCAGTCAAACGTAGTCCCTCTGCGGCTTGATCTGCCTTGCTTGAATCCTTCCAGAGAATCGCCGCACAACCTTCCGGACTGATAACGGAATAGATCGCATTCTCCAGCATTAACACTTGATCGCCGACACCGATCGCGAGTGCACCTCCTGATCCGCCTTCACCAATCACGGTTACGATAATCGGCACTTTAATCTTTGCCATCTCGCGCAGGTTGTAAGCGATCGCTTCGGCTTGGCCACGCTCTTCGGCGTCAATACCGGGATAAGCACCAGGTGTGTCGATAAAAGTAAAGATGGGACGGCCAAACTTCTCGCCGAGTTTCATCACGCGCAGTGCTTTCCGATAACCTTCCGGTTTTGGCATGCCAAAGTTTCTGTAACTGCGCTGTTTTGTGTCACGACCTTTCTGATGACCGACTACAATCACAGGCAAGCCGTGAAAGCGTGCCATCCCACAGACGATCGCCGGGTCCTCTGCAAATCTCTTATCGCCGTGAAGCTCAACGAAGTCCTCAAACAAACGCTCGATGAAATCGAGCGTGTAAGGCCGGTCGGCGTGGCGTGCGAGTTGAACGCGCTCGAATGCCGTTTTCTTATTCGATGTTTTGGCCGTCTCCGAGGAAGACTCGTCTGCTTTGTCTTTTGCCATCAGTCGTAGACAGGATAACCAGGATACTTACAGGATTAACAGGATAGGGCCTGTTTATCAAGTCCTTTGGACTCGTTCTACGCTCACGCCACATCCCAAATCCTTCAGCGCCTGCTCCAGCTCTGTACTTCTTCTCACCCGCAAAGCATCGTTTGGTTTGACTCTGACGACCGTCCCTTCCTCAACCACCGCCTCCAAAGTCACTTCGCAGTCACCCGGGTTCGCGTTGATGAGTGTCAAAATCGAATCGCACAGGGTGGAAAAGTCGTCGTGCTGCGGTGTCCGCAATACCAGAAACTCGTTGTCTTTCGCTCTCGCGTCAATGCTCTGAATCTGATCCACAATGATCGTCGGCGGATTGTCTTCGCTAAGTTCCAGGCGTCCGATAACGATCGCCGGCAATTCATTCTGCGCGAGGGCCGCGTGCTTCCGATAGCCTTCCGGCCATAAGACACACTTGGTACTGCCGGCTTCATCCTCCAAACGGAATAGCGCAAACTTGTCGCCTTTCTTCGTCGTGCGGATCTGGAGATCACCGATAATCCCGCCAGCGGTAATACGAATCCCACTGGTCAGCTCGGCTAGTTCCGTTGACCGGACGGCCTTCACTCTTTGCAGCGTCTCCAGATAGCGCTCCAGCGGGTGACCGCTGATATAGAACCCCAAGGCGGCTTTCTCGGCAGCTAACATTTCACTTGAAGTCCACGCCTTGGCAGTCGGCGAAAGCTCGTTGGCATAGTCGATCTCTTCCGGCATGGCGCCAAAGAGACCGTTTTGTCCAATTAACTTCTCGCGCTTTGCTCTTTGGGATCGAGACAGTGCGGCGTCGATGGAATTAAAGAGACCGCCGCGCCAGGCTTCAACCGGGCGGCCATCCTTAAGCGAGTCGAAAGCGCCAGCGCTTACCAGACCCTCAAAGACTCGCTTATTCAGAGTTGCCGACTCGACCCGTTCACCGAAGTCGAAAAACGACCGGAACGGTCCGCTCTCTCGCGCTTCACAAATAGCCTTAACAATGGATTGCCCAAGCCCCTTAATCGCAGTTAGGCCATAACGGATGGCGCCGCTTAAGGGAGTAAAGCCGGAATTGCTTTCATTAACGTCTGGAGGCAGAAGGGCGATCTTCTGTGCGCGGAGCTCCTTGGAGTACTTAAACACTTTAGCGGCGTCCTGGGCCTCGCTTGAGAGTACCGCAGCATAAAAGTGTTCAGGATAATGCGCCTTCAAGTAAGCGGTTTGAAACGCAAGATACGCGTAGGCGACACTGTGGCTGCGGTTGAAACCGTAATCTGAAAACTGAGCCATCAACGAGAATATCTTTTCTGCCTTCTCGCGCTTGATGCCCCGCTCCACAGCTCCCGTGATGAATTTCTCCTCGTGGACCGCCATCTCTTCGCGCTTCTTCTTGCCCATCGCACGACGCATTAAGTCGGCTTCGCTAAGTGTGTAGCCCGCAAGCTTCTGTGCGAGCTGCATTATCTGCTCCTGATAGACGATGATGCCGTAAGTATTGTTGAGAATCTCCTTCATCTCCGGCACGAGATAACGCACGCTCTTCTTCCCGTGGTGACGCTGAATGAACTCGTCCACCATCCCGCCGTCCAGCGGTCCGGGACGGTAGAGCGCGTTCAGCGCAGCGAGGTCTTCGAGACCTTTCGGCTTCAGCTTTCTGCAGATCTCCTGCATGCCCGACGACTCGAATTGAAAGACCGCTTCAGTTCTCCCTTCTGCAAATACATTAAGCGCCTTGGCGTCATTAAGCGCTATCTCTGACCACTTAATCTCTTTATCAAGCAGCTGTTTAATGCTGATTAAGCAGTCATTTATAACGGTCAGGGCGGTAAGCGCTAAAAAATCCATCTTAAGCATGCCGGTCTTTTCAAGGTCCGACATGACATACTGCGTGGTGAGTTCTTCCTTGCCGGAGACCGCGACCGGGATGAGTTCCTGGAGCGGCAGCGGTGAAATCACAACGCCCGCGGCATGAACCGAAGAGTGGCGGGCACAGCCCTCGAGCCGCTGGGCGATCTCAAGTATCTCCTTAACCTGAGGATTGGTTTCCACTTCCTTCCTGAGCTCAGGTACTTGTTCAAGTGCCTGGCTGAGGCTCACGTTGCGGCCACGGACCGGCGGAGGGATGAGCTTGGCGATCCGCTCAACCTCGGCATACGGCACTTCCAGAGCTCTGCCCACGTCCTTGATGGCGGCCTTTGAGGCAAGGGTTCCGAACGTGATGATCTGGCAGACGGAGTCGCGGCCGTAGAGACCGGCGACGTGGTTAATGACATCCGCCCGACCCCGAACACAGAAGTCGATATCGATGTCAGGCATCGTAACGCGGCCAGGGTTAAGAAAGCGCTCGAACAGCAGGTCGTACTGGAGCGGGTCGACGTCTGTGATTTCGAGACAATAAGCGACCAGCGATCCGGCCGCCGATCCGCGGCCCGGTCCGACCGGAATTGAATGCTCCTTCGCATAACGAACGAAGTCCCAAACGATGAGGAAGTAACCAGCGAACCCCATCTGCTTGATCATCTGGATCTCGTTGGTTAATCGAGTCTGATAATCCGACCTCGGCTGCTTCAGCTCGCCTCGTGATGCGAGTGTGTCCCAGACCTGCTGGCATCGACGTTCAAACCCGTCGCGAACTACCTTCTCGAAATAATCGTCAGCCGAGAGACCTTCCTCCGACTCCGGAATTGGATATTGAGGTAGGTAGTTGACGTTCTCGGGCAGTTTGAGATCACAGCGTTCGGCGATCTCGACCGTGCGCGTCAACACCTCTGGCAGTTCGTCGCCAAAGATGCGCCACATCTCCTCCTGCGAGCGCACGTAGAAGTAGGGACTTTGATAGCGAAGACGATTGGTGTCGTTGACAGTTTTCCCTGAACCGATGCATAGCAGAACGTCGTGTGCCCGCGAATCTTCTGGCATGAGGTAATGAGCATCGTTCGTAGCAACGAGCGGCACACCTGTTCGTTTGGAAAGGTCGACGAGCGACTTGCGAATGCGTTTCTGAGCGTCGAGACCATGCTCCTGGATCTCGAGGAAGTAGTTCCCTTTTCCCAGAATCTCTTCAAACTCGATCGCCGCCCTGGCGGCTTCTTCACACTTGTCCTGGGCGAGGTATGCGGAGGGAACACCGGACATGCACGCCGAGAGACCAATCAATCCTTTGCTGTGTTCGGCGAGCAGTTCTTTATCGATGCGCGGTTTGTAGTAGAAGCCTTCGGTATAAGCTTTCGAAGTCAGGCGCACTAAATTCTGGTAGCCCTCGTAGTTCTGGGCCAGCAGTATCAGATGAAAGTTTGCCTTCTCACCTGGTGCGCTCGCGGCCTTTTCTTTGCGACTGCCGCGCGTGATATAGGACTCGCAGCCGATGATCGGCTTCACACCACGACTCTTCATCGCGTTGTAGAAAGAGATCGCGCCGAACATGTTGCCGTGATCGGTCATGGCACACGCGGGCATCTTCAATTCTTCAATACGTTTGGAGAGAGGTTTGACTTGAATGGCGCCGTCAAGAAGACTGTAGTCAGTATGAAGATGAAGGTGTACGAATTGGCGGTCCTGCATGATTGTTAAAGGAGCTTTGTTCTTTGTCCTTTGTGTTTTGCAATTTCTTACAAAGTACAAAGCACCAAGCTCAAAGCACTATCATTCCCATTCAATGGTTGAAGGTGGTTTGGAGCTGATGTCGTAAACAACGCGATTGATACCACGAATCTCGGAAACGATTCGTGCCGAAACTCGCGCCAGCAGATCGTGCGGAAGTCGCGCCCAGTCGGCGGTCATTCCATCAACACTCGTGACAGCGCGAATCGCGACCACACGTTCGTAAGTACGCTCATCGCCCATTACACCAACAGTCGAAACAGGCAACAGCACTGGAAAAGCCTGCCAGACCGAGTTATACAACTCAGCCAGTCGCAACTCCTCGTCGAGGATTCGATCCGCAGCCTGCACGAGACGGATCTTCTCCTCGGTTATGTCTCCAAGAATGCGCACGGCCAAACCAGGACCCGGGAATGGATGGCGCCCAAGGATCTCTTCCGGAACTCCCAACTCTCTTCCGATCAACCGCACTTCATCTTTGAATAATTCACGCAGCGGCTCGATCAGTTTGAGATTCATTTTCTCAGGCAGTCCACCCACGTTGTGATGGCTCTTGATCACAGCTGATGGACCACGCACGGATATCGACTCGATGACGTCAGGATACAGTGTGCCCTGCACCAGATAACCAACGTCACCTAAATGCTTCGCTTCGCGCTCAAACACATCGATGAATACCTTGCCGATGCGCTTACGTTTCTCTTCCGGATCCGTAACGCCTTTGAGCTCTTGCAGAAAGAGATCACCGGCGCGAACTCCGTTGATATTCAACTTCATGCTCTGGCCCAAAAGCGCCAGAGTTGATTCAAACTCACCTTCGCGTAACAGACCATTGTCGACAAAGATACAAGTCTGTCGATCTCCGACCGCTTTGTGCACAAGCGCCGCGGCGACGGTCGAATCAACACCACCCGATAATCCCGAGACAACCCTTCCTTCATCACCAAGCTGAGCCCGTATGCGTTCGACCTGTTCTTCGATAACTGCCTCTGGAGACCAATCGCCGCGACACCCGCAGACAGAGAACAGAAAGTTGCGCAATACCTGTGCACCGAGGGGCGTGTGTGCCACCTCAGGATGAAACTGCACGCCGTAAATACCGCGCGACGAGTCTTCCATCGCGTTCAGTGCATCGTCAGTCAGCGCGGTCACCTGAAAACCCGGCGGCACTTCCGTGACGTGGTCACCGTGGCTCATCCAGACGTCGAGTTCAGGGGGCAACCCCTGGAACAGACGACTCGTCACATCGAGGACTTTTAAGCGTGCATAGCCGAACTCGCGATTAGGCGACGCGGCCACGGCTCCGCCAAGTTCGCGCGCGAAGACCTGGAACCCATAGCAGATGCCGAGCGTGGGACAGTCAACAGACTGCAACAGTTGCGGATGAGGCTTCGGAGCGCCGTTGTCGTACACTGATGAAGGACCGCCCGAAAAGATCAGCCCTTTGGGTGACTTCGCGTTGATTGACTCGATTGGTGTGTTGAAAGGAAGGATTTCGCAGTAAACACCGGCTTCCCTGACGCGACGAGCGATGAGTTGTGTGTACTGCGATCCGAAGTCAAGTATTATTACGGTTTCATGATTCTGGGTCATGGATTGGAAAGAGTGAGTGATTATACTTTCGTCTGGAGCTAACGCAAACCTCTGTGAAATCTGCGGCTAGTTTTTTAATACTTCTTTCGCTTTGCGTAATCTCGACGCGTGGTGTAACGAACGACGCTCTTCTATCTCAACCGCTTACAGTTCGTTGGCGTTATGAGTCGAGCGTCACAAATCTCACGCCGGCTTTCGATAACGAACGAATCTATCTTCCTCTGTCAGGCGGTCAGATGGTTGCGCTGAAAGCGAAAGACGGACAGCTTTTCTGGCGTTCGGAAATCGGCGGCGAACTTTCTGCCTCTCCAGTCGCAGATGAAAACGTGATCTATGTGGCTTCGGAAACCAAAGTCGAGACAGACGGGCAAAAACCTTCCGGCGCTCTCCGTGCTCTCGGCCGTGAAGGTGGAGTGACACAATGGATGACGCCTCTGGTCCGGCCACTGCGTGGAGCACTCGCGCTCAGTCACGGAAAAATCTTTGCGGGCGGGAGCGATGGCCGGGCTTATGCGTTTGATAAGCGCACCGGCGGTGTGTTGTGGTCGATACCATATGCACTGGAGTTCAGTGGGCAGCCGGTTGTGAAAGACGGCAAGGTGTATCTCGGCAGTGAAGACGGAACTCTGTTGGCGCTTGACGAAGCGTCCGGCACTCTGCTTTGGCGTTATCGAACCAAAGGTGCGATACATGGACCAGTCGCCGTTAACAAAGAAGATGTCTTCTTCGGTTCTGGTGATGGCTACATTTATTCAGTAAGCAATAACAAAGGAAAATTGCAGTGGCGGAAGCGAACCGGTGCTGGTGTTGAAGCCGTTGTCCTTGCCGGCGATTCATTACTTGCCGCATCGCTCGACAACTTCGCCTATCTACTAAATCTGAGCGGCACAATGCTCTGGAAGAAACAACTCCCCGGCCGCATCTCCGCCCAACCCCTCGCCGTTGCCGAAACCGCCCTGTTCACACCGCTGTCGAGTTCCGAAGGCGTCGTACTCGGATTAAAAGACGGAAAACAGGTCAATACCCTTCCAGCTGGCGAGGAACTAACGAGCTCCGCCTCGCCAATCATCGTCGGCGACGCCGTAATTCTCACCACCGAACATGGCTTACTGGCCTTCGCCCGCCCGTCCGATTCTGTTTCAAAGCCAAACGATGATTAGAAGACGAACAGGAACCATCTTGTCTCAGCGTCTTTGCGTGAAAACCTTTTCTTAGCTGCCGGATGATCGACCCACCGGATTCGCTTCGATCTTCCCTTCCGCCGACTCACCGCGACGCCAGAAGATTCCAACCATCCGCGAAAGCAATCCGTAAAGAATATAGCCAACTACGATCGCGAGGAGAACGTATTGCGAGTACAGAATGATCAGCAATAAAACCGACAGCGCCAGGATGATTGGTCGCATGCTGCGACTACTCGTCCCAACCGTCTTGAAGCTCGAGAAGCGCCAAGTGCTGACCATCATCAAACTCAAGAACCCAACTAGGACCATCAGCAACGCTGAGTAGATTCTGGCTCTCTCAGTTCCGAAATAGATCAGCGGTACCGGTGAGAAGTGCACGAGTGCCGCAATCAACCCGCCCGCAACCGGAATCGGCAAGCCGACAAAACTCTTCTTATCGACCTTGATTGTGCCTTCAGCAAGAACACGCGGCCGCGAGGCCTGCACGTTGAAACGCGCTAGACGAAACGCGCCGCAGATCAAATACATGAAGGACAGGAAAAACGCGAACCGGTGCAGATCCGTTCCTTCGGCAAGCGTGGAACCATATCCCCAAACGTACGCCAACACTGCCGGCGCCAAGCCAAAAGTCACCACATCCGCAATTGAATCCAGCTGGACACCAATCTCAGTCGTAGTCTTAGTCAGCCGCGCGATACGACCGTCAAGCATGTCAAATAACAAAGCGAAGCCGATCGCGATCGCTGCTTTGTCGAAGTGCGCTGATGCCGCAACAAGATCAGCATTTCCAACACCAAGGAGTTGGAAACCGCGCAGCGATTCCATCACGGAGAAGAAACCCATACCGATGTTGCCGGCAGTAAATGCGGAAGGAATTAGATAAAGACCCTTACGCACTCCTCTTCGCGGGGGATTTGGTCGTTCCACTTCATCTGCTGTCAGACTCATGAGATTCTCCCAATCACCGTCGTCCCCCCACGCACGCGTTGCCCTTCCTTAACCACTACTTGCACATTCGCGGGGAGCAGGACATCAGTACGCGAACTAAACTTAATCATCCCGAAGCGTTCTCCAAGGGTCAGATTATCGCCCTTCCCTTTCCAACAGACCACCCGCCGCGCCAGGATTCCCGCTATCTGCTTGCAAACAACCGTAACTTTCTCCCCCTGAATGGTCAACGCATTTTGCTCATTGACCAGACTCGCCTTCTCATTCGTAGCCATCAAAAATTTGCCCGGCGAGTAGATCACATCAACAATCTTGCCGGGAATTGGCGAGCGATTGATATGCACGTCCAAAGGCGACAAAAAGATACTGACGACGGTTGGGGCGTCAGCTTCCGCTGCCATCGGCCCAATACGCGTCACGCGTCCATCGGCTGGTGAAACAACTACATCGGGATCGTCCGGCGGAACTCGTTTCGGATCCCGAAAGAAGAAGGCCATAAAAAGCGCCACCAGAAAGAGAAATCCGGCAACATACCAAAAGCCCACGACAGCCGCCGCCGCCGCCAGCAGCACCGGAATCACTATGTACGGGATACTTTCCTTAACTATTCGCAACGCGGGCACCTAACACTGTGCTTAGATCTTAGAACTTCGTTCTTTATTCTTCGGAGTACCAACCACAAAGTACCAAGCTCAAAGTTACAAAGCACGGAATGTTCCAGACGTGAAAGGGGACGCAAACTTTTGGTTCTACGTCCCCTTCGATTCTTTTGGCTCGGAGAAACTACAGCGCAGTTTCAGTGACTCAAGGTCTGAGTCTTCTGGTACTGCAACATAATTGAGTACATCTGATCCTTTAACGCTAGCTTCTTCTTCTTGAGAGTAATCTCCTCCAGCTGTTCTTCGTCGCTCGGATAGGAAAGAGCTGATAATTCACTAAGGCGTTCTTCGTACTTATGATGTTCTCTGGCTAATTCGCGAAATTCTGGGTCTCTGTTTATCAACTCTTCTTTAAGACTATCCGTAGTTGCCATATCCATGTTCGTGCATGTCTCCTTTCAGACGAATGAAAGTGGGCAGGATGGTGATTGGAGGTTATTTGCCTGGAACCTCCATAAGGGGTGTGTCGCACGGGAAAAATGGTAGCCCAACAACGTGGCCAAATCAAGCGGGTAAATTACCCCAATTCCATGCTCATGACTACAGCATCTTCCACCGGTTCGATATAGTAATTTGCGCGCCTCGCAATCGCCCGGAAACCGCACTTTTCGTAAAGGGCCTGGGCGACGTGATTTGTGCTGCGAACCTCAAGAAATGCCGCGTTTGCTTGACGCCGGCGCGCCTCGTCCAGCACCCGATTCAGTAACGTCGCGCCTATGCCTCGACGCCTGAACTCGGGTCGGACGGCGAAGTTGTTGATGTGCAGTTCTCCCGCGGTTTCGCGAGCCACGATATAACCCGCGATCGGAACAGACTCGGTCGTTGGCGACATTAATGGGCGCGCGACTAACATCAGATCGCGGTTTGCGCCCTGCAATTCAGCGTAATAAGCCGCCCAGCCCCAGCGACTCAGTCCAGCCCTTTCTTCAATCTCGACGACTTCAAGCAGATCATGCTCACACATGAGTTCAATGCTGACGTGTTGGGTGTCGGGAGCGAGTCTCTGTTCGGCCATGCCGGCTAAGCTACCTCTTGGTCGTCGGTTCGGTCTGCTCGATATGGAACTCATCCAGCCACAGAGTACCGAAAATCGGGCATGGTGACGAGTCGCAGTTGCTTCGCTGCAGCCGAATAATAACCGCTTCCGAGGTAGTGAGGGTGGTGAAGTTAAGGTTTAAGGTCTGCCAGGGTGTTGTTACAGTCGGAAAGTTTTCCGATTGTCCGAGCAATTGATTGTTATTGGCGTCGTTAACGACGAGGATAGGCGGACCACCAGTCACCAGGTCTTTTGTTCGCACAGCGAACGATAAATGATAGGTCTTTCCATAATCGACCACTATTGTCTGGTTTAAGGGTGAAGTTCCAGGAGCCCATGGCCCATCGAAGGTGATCTGAAGACTCCTGGCGCCACGAAGCTTTTCCGAAACGTCGATCGCGACACGATTCTTCTGGTCTGCAGCTATGATCCAGCCAAAAGCGTTGTCGTTGAAAGCAATCGGGTCTTCGAACCCTCCATTCATGAGCAACTGTGCCGAGGGGATGTTGTTTGACGCACGCCAGAGATCAAACGCTTCACGATAAGCCTTACCCGCAAAAAGCAAACCAGCGATTTCATTTTGTTTGTCAGCAGGAAGAGGAGAGCTTAAGGAACGAATTTGATCTACGACTTCCCTACCTCTTCCTTTACGCGCGAGGAAACGAATGAGGGCAAGCCGCGTGACATCGTCCTTTACCTCAAGCGCCGCTTCGGTTGTTTTGATGTTGCCTCCGGAGATACCCCAAGCAAGATCGACCAGGCTTGGGATGTAACTCGGATTAGCGGTTGCTGCCTGACGCAGTTCGCTAAACGCCTCTTGCGGTCTTCTCATGCGCAGGAGAAGGTTGCCGCGTTGCCAGTGTGTGTGTGCGTAGTGTGGCGCCCAACGGACGGCCTGGTCCAGAGCTGCAAGTGCGCCATCAGTGTCGCCGAGTTCTTCGCGAGTGTTTGCGAGTTCAATCCAGAGGTAGTCGTCGCGAAAGCGCAAGGTGGTTGCGGTTTCGAGTGAGTGAGCGGCGTCTGCGGACGCTTGCAGGCGGTTGAGAATTGTTGCCTTTGATCGATGTGCTTCGGGGTCTGACGGTGTAAGGCGCAGAGCTTCGTCTGCCGCGGGAATTGAGTTCGTCGCTAGTGCGTACCTCGATAACAGCCGCGAGAATCCAAATCGTGCCGAGCCCTGGATAAGGAAGAGGCACAGCGCGATACCGAGGATCGTAAGCGCGATACGCATCTTATTTAAACTCGGAACGATGGGATCTTAACCAAAGAAAAAGCGTGACCCCGAAAGGAGGGTCACGCTTTCATGAATTCGAACAAGTTTCCTTTACGGTATGGCGCCGCTCGGGTTGTCCTGGAATGCCAGCGGCGTCAAGGCCGCAGCGCCAATACCACTGAAGATTGCGATCGTGGCCGGTGTACCAAGTCCGAAGAGTCCGCCGCCACCAGCCGCTGCCGCACCTGCTGGCGCTCCGCCACCGGCTCCAGCGCCGGCACTGGCCGCAGCTCCCTGTCCCACGGTCGGTGCAGTCGCGCCTTGCGGGAAGCAAATATCGAGAACACCACCGGCTGCCGGATCTGTCTTACCAGCCGTTCCCTGCTCCGTAGCGACTTCGCCCGTCGTCTTCTTCTTCGCAGTCAGAATCGCACAACCATAGACGATGACAGCTTTCACATTTCCCTGTTCGTCGTAAGTCAGAACGAGCTTGGTGTTGGGCGCGATGTCGAGTTGACCAAGTGGTCCAAGATTGACGGTTGCTGATTGATCGGCGCCAGTCTCAATCGTCGCTCCGGTCAAAATCGACGCACCAGTGGTGGCGCTAAGACCATTAACGGTGATTGGTTGATTGTTTCTTGTGGTTAACCTGGCGACGAACTGTTGCGGAAGCGCAGTTGGGTTGGTCGTCGTGTTTGGCTCAGCAAAGCCAACTTGAAGACCAATCTGTGCGATTGCGAAAAGTAGTAAGACCGCAATCACTCGCGAACCGTTCCGTCTTTTTTGGTTCATCAAAGTATCCCTTCTCAGAAACGATAGACCACAGCCCCGCTTGTTCCGGTAAGTCTACTGTTCCTGAATGTTTAGGTCAATGATTTTCTATCCACAGATTACACAGATTGTTTTGTGAATCTGTGAATGAACAAGAACTTACTTCTTCATGTACTTCTGAAAGAATTCGTCTGCCAATTTGGGGTTCAACTTCTTCAAACGATTGTACTGGTCCAGTGCGCCTTTTTTATCGTTCAAGGCAACATACGCGAGCGCCAGATTGAAGTGTGCCTCACTGTAGTCTGGTTTAATCCTGACTGCTTCCTTAAACGACGCTGCGGCTTCCTGATAACGTTTCGTTCTGAAGTAGACCGTACCGAGATTGTTGTTGGTCTCTGCGTTCGCCGGCTTCAGCGATAACGTTTTTTTGTAGGCTTCAATCGCCGGCACAAACTGAGAATCTTTGTAAAGCGCAGTGCCGAGACTGTTGTATGCGTCGGCGTAATCTTGTTTTAGCCGCACGGCCTGCTGAAACTCGGCAATCGCTTCTTTGAACTGATTACGGTTATAAAGCGCAGTGCCAAGGTTGTAGTGCGCTTCCGGAAAGTCGGGTTTGGCGCGCGTGGCGCGTACAAGTAATTCGGCCGCCTCCGGATACTGCCCCAGCTTGTTGTACGCCGCGCCCAAATTGTTCATTGCCTTTGCGTAATCCGGCTTCAGCTGAAGGGCTTCTTTGTAGGCTTCCACCGCCTGACGCAGATATTGAACGGCCGCGGTCGAGTCAGCCTTTTCGCTCATCTTTACATACGCATAACCGAGATTGTTGTACGCGACAGCGTTGCCAGGGCGAAGCCTGAGCGCCTCCAACAGCTGGGCGATCGCAATCGAAGGATCACTAATTGTTATCAGCAAGCTCGCATAATTCGTTCGCGCTTCCACGTAGTTAGGATTCAATTCGATCGCTTTGCGATAAGCTTCCGATGCTTCACGATGCTTTCCGGTCATGTAGTAAGCATTGCCGAGATTGTAGTGAGCGTCGGCCGAGGAGGGTCTTGCATTAACAGCTCGCTGAAAACTATCGACGGCGCGCTGGTACTGTTCGAGCGCGTAATACGCAGCGCCCTGATTATTCAAGGCATCGGCATCGTTTGGATTGAGGCGAACTGCGTTGTTAAAGGCCTCAAGTGCCTCCTGATAGCGGCCCCCTTTGTACAAGCTAGCACCGAGATTGTTGAAGGCGACATCATCGTCTGACTTCAGTCGCACGGCGTTTCGAAGCGCAGTAATCGACTCCGAGACTTTTCCGAGCTTGTCGTAGGTGTACCCGAGGTTGCTGTACGCGGCCGCATTATCAGACTGCAAGCGAACTGTCTTTTCGTACGCGCTCGCTGCTTCCGCCAGTCGGCCAAGCGTCAGGTAGGTGTCGCCGATTGCGCCCTGTGCTTCAGGATCCTGAGGCTTTAGCTTGAGTGCGTTTTGATACGCTTCGAGTGCTTGTGCAAACTGGCCCAGGTCGAAATAGGTGTTACCCTGATTCTTGAACGCTTCAGCTCGGTCATTTGCACTTACACTCGCGGTCTCAGTTGTTCCTGTGGAAGGACGCCGATCGGAACTGTTGTTTCGCGCAACATCAGAAGAGCGCCCGGTTCTGCCTGGACGTTTTACGGCCATCATCGCGGCTGCGCCGCCAACGAGATCCTTAACGCGCTTCGGGGCCTTAAAAATGACCGCGGCACCGCCGATAATGTCCTGCCCCTGAAATGCGAGTGAGCCACCGATGTCCTGCAGAGGCAGAGCGTGCAGCGAGATACTGATCGCCATTACAAACATCAGCGGCAATGTTGCTTTAGCTTTCAACTAAACCTCGCGAGCGTTGATCCTTCCAGTCGCGATCATGATCAGAACAATGAACACTATCGCATTCGTCATGATGTGAAGACCAAAATCTACGAGACTGTGCGCAGCAACACCAGTGATTCCCAACACAGCGCCGAGTCTCACTGCGCGTCGATACCCCGAATCATTCAAAAGGTTCTGACGAACCTTGCGAACGACAGCAACGGCGAACCAAACGCCTAAGGTAAGCCCGATCAATCCGCCGCTTGAGAGTAGTTCGAGATAATCGTTGTGTGCTTCCTGCGGCGTCATTAGTCCTGAAGCGTCGTGATAGGCAGTTATGCCAATCCAGTAAGCTCCCAAACCGACACCCAGGATTGGATGGTCTGCAAACATCTTTAGAGTTGCACGCCAGATCTCGTTTCTGCTGGCGCCTCCGCGAGTGGGGGTCGACGTAATCTCGCTCGTTGCTGCTTCGAAATTGGTAGCAAGTCGATCGCCGCCAACCCAGAACGTTCCGAACAAGATACCAACTACGAGCGCGACGAGCAGAACGGTTCGTAAAGCAACGGAGTGCGCGATTCCTGGTAGCTTGTAGTCACTCGCCAAACCGCTGATCAGCAACAACACCGCAACAATCACCTGAGCCAGCATCGCGAGAATTCCACCACGCGAATTCGCCAACACCAGGCCAGTCCAGATTGGCAACAACAAAGCGACGTAAACCATCAGACGTTCTCTGGCAACTCCGCCTGCCAGGATAATTCCGAGCCCGAGACCAAATGCCATCTCCATCAGATATGCAAAATGGTTCTTGTTTATGAACTGAGCATAGCCTTGATTCTGTCTAAGGAGCGGCAGAAGAAAACCGGTCTGTTGTTGAGTTGTTTGTCTGAGTATTCCAAAGACGGCGCTGGCGACGGCAATGGCGAGAATCGTATAGACCAGGGCACGAACTCGCGACTCGGTGCCTGCGTAGCGATACAGCAACGCAAGCAACGTCGTGAGCGCAAGTATCTGTAGCGCGAAGAAACGGGTTTGATATGGATCGGCGCTGATCGTGTTCCAGACAGATAAGTTCGCTTCCGTGCGCGAGCCGAGTGAGAGCGTTTGAAGAAACGCCAGAAACGACAATGCGAGCATCGGCAGGAGAATCAACGCGCCCTCAATTCGTTGGAACCGGTGCATGAGTGTTTCAACGAGCGCGATGATGCAGATCGCGAAGACCACACAAACAAAAGCCGCCTTCCACCACGGTTCGACTGTGCCGTACGGAATGGGGACGGCGATGATCAGTGCGACAACCGAGCCGAATACAATTTTGTTCAGCAAAACCTTAAGTTTGTTTCACGCAAAGTCGCCAAGAACATGCAAAGAGATTAGTTACTCTCCTTTGCGACTCTGCGCCGACTTTGCGCCTTTGCGTGAAACCTCACCTCGCGTTTTCAGCGGTCATCGCCATCGCACGTCGAGGCACCGTTTCTTCATGCGACGCGAGAATCCTCGCTACCGCGTTGGTAAACTCACGCCGGAATAAGTCGGCCAGATAATTCGTATCTACCAATAGGGGTTCACTATTGGCACTGCGGTAGAAATTCAGCCAGCCCAAGTCCACCCCATCCTTTACCAGCGGCAAACGGATGCACCAATCGGAATGCGCCGGCAGATCTTCCTCATCCTTTCCATTCCAGCACCAGAACACACGCCCGTTACGGAACTCGAGCAACTGTTTCGGATGGCGTTGCAAACTCGCATGATAAGCACGCTCATTCATCTCCGCCCGCCCGGCCTGGCCCACCTGAGCATTTGCAAAACTAAACTCCCCAAACTCGAGCAGGTGTCGCGTCGCTTCAAACATCTCGTGCAGATCCGAAGCCTTCGAGAGGGCCAACACCGAACGCCTGACCCTGATGTTGTTCGCCACACGCAAGCGCCGATCAGCGACAGTACGCTTCACACCCGCGCGTAATTCATCGACCTCGTGATACCGAAGATGGCCCACCGCAATGATCACCGCCACCGAGATCACAA
The DNA here is from genome assembly GCA_036003745.1 of Pyrinomonadaceae bacterium. GTDB lineage: Bacteria > Acidobacteriota > Blastocatellia > Pyrinomonadales > Pyrinomonadaceae > PSRF01. The sequence continues at coordinate 63,528 of DASYSD010000078.1, read as the reverse complement.
ACAACATGAAGCCGGTCAGCTTCGAGCCGGTCGCGGGAAAGATCAGCGCCACCAGTCCGAACAACGCGCAGACACCGTAAAGTACAAGCGCAGCTCGCCTCTGTGACCAGCCGCGTGCGAGTAGCATATGGTGAATGTGCTCGTTGTCACCCTGAAATACAGGCTTGCGACTCACCATCCGGCGACCCATCGTCATCGCGGTGTCAACTACCGGAAAGCCAAACGCAAGGATCGGCACTACAATCGCTACTGCGGTCGTGGCCTTCTGCGTCCCGAGCACCGACAGAGCTGCCAGCAAAAATCCAGTGAAGAGCGATCCGGAGTCACCGAGAAAAATCGACGCGGGATTAAAGTTGTAGCGAAGAAATCCCGCTAGCGCGCCACACAACACGAGCGCCACCACAATCGTCAACGTTCGTTCCTGCGAAACAGAAACACCGAGTATTACCAGTGATGAAAACAGTGCCGCGCCTGATGCTAATCCGTCTAATCCATCGATGAGGTTGAAGGCGTTGGCAATACCGACAAGCCATACGACCGTGACGATGAACGACGCAGCAGCCGGTAAGTGAACAGAGCCGAGCAGTGGAATCGAGAGCGCATCGATGCGGCCACCCATCGCATAAAACAGCGTGGCAATGAGGCCCAGTCCCAGAAACTTCACGGTGGCGTTGGCGCCACGCAAGTCGTCGTACGCACCGAGCAGTAACACGAGGGTTGCGGGAACCAGTAAGGTGAGGAAGTCAGACTTGAACCCGCTCAGTGTCTGTGTCAGCAGATTGTCGACGAACGGCAGCATCGAGAGCGCGGTCAGGCACGAGAGATACAGGGCCACGCCACCAAGACGAGGCACGGCCCGACGATGAATGCGACGTCCGTCGAGCGGTACATCGAGTAACTTGTATCGTTCACAGAAGCGGCGGATGAGGGGCGTGGCGATTAATGAAGCAATGGTCGCAATTGAAAACAGGGCGAAATATGTTTTCAACGATAGTTACCTCCTGGGCGATCGGTAACAGCCTACGTATCTTGTAATCCTGAAAAATCCTGTAAATCCTGTCTAACTTCAACGAGAGCAATTAATCGCGACAACAACTTTTCTTTCGCGAATGCAATAACCGGCGTCCGTTCATGAAGCGCGGTCGCTTGCTGAATCGCCGACACGACCACGTCGACATCTCCATGCCGCGCGAAAAAGAACTCGCCGTGTTGCGATGCAATGTCAGTTACATGACTTGGCTCCGGGCCAATGTAGAGAACCGGAGCACCGATTGAGAGAATGTTGTAGACCTTGCACGGGTGAACAATGCCCACAAACTTTTCACCCATCACTACAACATGAAGATCGGCAGCCGACAGAGACTTTGAAAGCTCGCTCAACGGCTGATACGGTAAACACTTCATATTGCCCAAACCAGACTCGCGCACCTTCGCCTGTTCGCTGCCGCCGCCGACGAAACAAAACACGATTTTCGGCTCTTCTTTGAGAGCACGCGCAGCACCGAGCAACGTATCAAGTGGATGACACGGGCTGTGATTACCCGAATACATGACCACAAACTTGTCAGACAAATCATGACGCTGTCGAAACTCTTCCCTGCCATCTGCTGAATAAACCACCTGATCGTCGTGTGACCACGGCGGCACAATAGCGATTCGCGCCGCATCGACTTGTTTCGCAGCGACGCGTTCCTGCATGAAACGGTCCAGCACAATCGTGCGAGACGCGACCCTCAAGCTGTAATTCAACATCCGCTGCAGGATTCGACTGGTTACAGAATTCTGTTCGAGCCAACCGGCGGCAATTGCTTCATCGGGATTGAGGTCCATCACCCAAAAGTAAAAACCGCCACCCTTCAGTTTCACGAAGAGTGCCGCGAGAAATGAGATTAGCGGTGGTGATGTAAGGGCAACGACGACGTCAAACCGCCGCAGAGTGAGCAGCCGTAGCGAACAGAGCAACAGAAAGCTGCCAAAATTCAGAGCACGTCGCCATCTGCTGCTCTTTCCAAAAGAGGCGGCGGGGATTCGAATAATGTCGATACCATTCCATTGCTCGCGACGCTTGAAGCGAGTCGTGGGATCGTCATACCCGCGATCACTGGCGATGACTGTTACTTTGTGTCCGCGCGAGGCAAGAGTGGTGGCAAGATCGGTGAGGTGTTGTGCCGTGGAAACCACATCAGGGTAAAAACACTGATTGAGAAGCAAAACTCTCAACTAAACGTTGACTCTTGCTTTGAAATCCTCAACCGTTTTTTTCAAACCTTCGCGCAACGGAATCGTCGGGTTCCAGCCAAGCATAATCTGTGCTTTTGAGATGTTGGGTTTCCGCTGTCGCGGATCGTCCGCCGGCAACGGCAAGTGAGTAAATTCCGACCTCGAGTCACAGGCTTTCACCACTTCTTCTGCCAGCTGCATGATGGTAAATTCACCCGGATTACCGAGATTCACCGGCTCATGCACACCGTCAACATTCATTAGACGAATCAATCCCTCAACGAGATCGTCGACGTAACAGAATGAACGGGTCTGCTGGCCTTCGCCATAAAGCGTCAAGGGCTGGCCTCGCAGCGCTTGTACAATGAAGTTGGAAACTACGCGACCATCGTTTTCCAACATTCGTGGTCCATACGTATTGAAGATACGCGCGATTCGAATATCGACATTATTTTGCCTGTGATAGTCGGTCATGAGAGTTTCAGCAATGCGCTTACCTTCGTCGTAACAGGAACGAATGCCGATTGGATTAACGTTGCCCCAGTAATCTTCCGTCTGCGGATGGACCAGCGGGTCGCCGTAGACCTCGGAAGTTGAAGCCTGGAGAATGCGCGCGCGCACGCGCTTCGCTAATCCGAGCATGTTGATCGCGCCCATCACATTGGTCTTGACGGTTTTGACCGGGTTGTACTGGTAATGAACCGGAGAAGCGGGACACGCGAGATTGTAGATTTGATCCACTTCAAGGAGTATCGGTTCGGTCACGTCGTGACGTATTAGCTCGAACCGAGGATTGTCCAGCAGATGAAAAATGTTTTCGCGTCTGCCGGTAAAAAAATTGTCGAGGCAAAGGACTTCGTTGCCCTCGCCGATGAGCCGCTCGCAAAGATGCGAGCCAATAAATCCCGCACCCCCTGTAACCAAGATCCGCATCGCCTGATTCCTCCAGCGTAATAGGGCCAATAGGTCCTACAGGACCTATTGATTTCTTCTCAACGCAAAATTCCCGAGGTACAGCACATCCATCTTCGTCTTTCTGAAACACTCAATCGCCTGCTCGGGCGTGCAAACAATCGGTTCGTTCTCGTTGAACGATGTGTTTAGAATCACCGGCACTCCAGTTAACTCGGCGAAGTCTGAAATCAACTGATAATAACGCTCGTTCACGGTTCGCGATACCGTTTGCAACCGGCCGGAACCATCCACGTGTGTTACTGCCGGAATCTCATTCCGTCGTTCGTTTCTGACTTGGTAGACCATCAACATCGTCGGCGCCGGATGCGTCTGTTCGAAATAGTCGCCCACGCGCTCTTCGAGAATCGAAGGCGCAAACGGCCGAAAGGGCTCACGCTTCTTGATTCGATCGTTGAGAATGTCTTTCATTTCGGCACGGCGCGGATCTACTACGATCGATCGATTGCCCAACGCCCGTGGTCCAAATTCCATCCTCCCCTGAAGCCAGCCAACAACCAGGCCCGCAGCGATATCCTGGGCCGCTCGCTTTGTTACTTCTTGGTCGGTGTAACACTCAAAAGCCAGGCCCGTTTGATCCAATGTTGTGCGGATTTCGTCATTTGAAAACTGCGGACCAGTATAGGCGCCTTCCATTACCTCACCGCGTTCACGTTTCAACACGCCATTGTAGATTTGATAACAAACGCCCAACGCCGTTCCACTATCGCCTGCCGCCGGCTGAACGTAGAGGCGTTTGAACGGCGTATTCAACAATATCTTGCCGTTCATCACCGAGTTGTAAGCAACGCCGCCCGCGAGCCCAAGATCGGTCATTCCCGTACGTTCGTGAAGATTATTCAAAACGTGAAATCCAACTTCTTCGAGACGCAGTTGCAGACTCGCAGCGATATCTCGTTCGCGGTCCGAAAGTGCTGTGCCCTCTTCGCGAGGTGGTCCGAACAAACGCGCAAACTCATCGGAGTAGACGCGTCCAATCACGGGTGAACCATGATCCCAGGTCATCTCGACGCCTTCAGAGTGGTGCCGAAAGTAGTCGAGATTTAAACGAAACTGGCCGTTCTCTTCAACCCGAATGATTTCACGAAACTCGTCGATGAAACGCGGCTGCCCGTAAGGCGCGAGGCCCATCACTTTGCCTTCGTCGCCGTAATGAGGAAAGCCGATAAACTGAGTCGTCGCGGTGTAGACGATTCCGGTTGAGTGCGGATACTCAACCTGGCCCAGCACTTCGATCGAATTTCCCTCACCGGCGGCCCACATCGTCGAGATGAAATCTCCAAAGCCGTCGATCGAAAGCAGCGCCGCGCGTTCAAAGGGAGAGACAAAGAAACAACTTGCAAGATGGGCGCGATGGTGCTCGATGTTGTGAAAGCGAGCGCGCAATTGTTTTTTAGGCACGCTAAAAATCCGCGCCAGTTCGTCCTTCAGATCGCGTACGCGCGCGGCATTCCCGAGGCGGTCCTTGATTTGAGATCGTGCAAGACTCGCAACTCGTGTCGCTGCAAAGAGAATCTTCTTATGCAGGTGTGCGGATGGATCTCTCGAAATCCCAACGTGGTCCAATTCCTCGATGCCGATGCCCGCGGCTTTAAGACAGTAACGAATCGCCTGTTCGGGGAATCCGGCCGAATGCTTGAACCGATTGAAGCGTTCCTCTTCAGCAGCGGCGATCAATCGACCATCCTCGATGATCGCTGCGGCCGCATCACCGTGATAAGCGTTAATGCCGAGGATAAACATTAAATACGCGTTTTCGATTCGTGTAGTCTGTGGCTCAGCATCAACTCAGCCATCGCACGCTGAAAGGCATAATAAAATCCCGCGCTACCATCCAGGATGCCACCACGAATTATCAGGCAATAGATCAACATCGCGGGCGGCACGATAAAACGCCAGCGTCGTAACCTGTCTGCGAATTCGAGTTCGGCCGGATCGGTAGCTAACAGTTTTTGTGCTTCGAGCTCGGTGTATCGAGACTGTGAGTTAAACCAACGGCGAAGCGGCTTACGATCGTCGTGCAGTACTGGCGAATGTAAATCTCCAATCGCACCTTCGATTGCAACACGTTGCGTATGTCCATCCTGCACATAAGTCGCGGCTTGTCGCCGGTAAAGTACTGTCACTGGAGGATAGATTCCGCTGCGAAGATGCTTTCCCTTGATGCAGTAGATGAACCTCGCACGGTAGCCGGCGGTGTCGGTGTTCGGTTGGAGTGTTTTGAGTTCGGAAATGAATTCATCGGTGAGAACGTAATCCGCATCAAGTGCCAAAACCCAGGGAGTGGAAATCTCTGTTTCGTTCAGTCCAAAGGTCCATTGATTTCGATGACAGTCAAATGCTCTTTGGACAACGCGCACGTTTGGAAATGAGTTCGCGATCTCAACAGTGTCATCATCACTGAAGCTGTCGATGACAACGACCTGTCGAGCCCAACCCAGTCCGCTGAGGGCACGCGCGATGTTAGGCGCCTCGTTGTACGTGAGTATCAGCGGCGTGATTTGGTCCAACATGAAGGTCTCGAGAAAATAAAATATCTCGGAACGTACTGTAGGGGCGGCCCTCCGTGGCCGCCCGTGGCTTTGATAGATCATGTTGTAAAAAGATCCTGTCAAAACCGCGGGCGCCAGCCAAATTGTAGAGGCCATCTATGCGCGCCCGCGGTTTTGATAGATCGTGTTGCAAAAGATCCTGTCAAAGCCACGGGCGGCCACGGAGGGCCGCCCCTACAGTTGCTTTGATCGGGTCTTATCAAATTTTCGGGCGTGGCAGATCATGTTCTTCCAGAGCCATGGCGCTCGGCCGTAAAACTTGAAGCTGAGATCTTCGAAGCCATGGTCTTTCATCAGCTTCGAGAGCGTCCTGCCGCTAAAGAACTTAATATGCCCACCGTCGTGCAACGCCGAGTAGTGCGCATCCATCCTTCCACTTGCTGCCAATACCAGGTTCTTGAGATAACCGTGATAAGGCGTGCCGAGCAATATCTGCCCACCGGGTTTTAGCAGCGTGCAAGCCGCTTCGAGTAAACTGGAAGGCCGATACATGTGCTCGATCACATCGCTGGAAACCACGAGATCAAATCGCCCGAGATTCAGTTCGCTATCGATTAAGGCCTCGACAAACCGGACGCTCGGATACAAACGGCGCGCGATCGCTATCCCACTTGCGGATCCATCAACCCCCATAACCTCAAACCCGAGCTTCGCCAGCCGGCCAGTGATATGACCATTTCCACATCCGAGATCGCAGATCGATCTAACTCCCTCAAGCTTCTTCACCAGCTCGACGAAGACACGCGTCAGTCTCTCGCCCGACTCGCCATTGCCCGCGCCTTCGGCATGCCACTCAAACTCAGTGTACGTGGGCGCTGCCATTGTTCCTTCTGTCCTGAATCACTGCCCGATACAACTCAACTAACTCTCGCGCCGAGTTTTCCCACGAATACTTTTGCGAAAGTTGCCGCCCTGCAAGACCGCGATTTGTAAGTTCCTCTCTGTCCGCGAGCGCCTCGGCCAGTTTGTCCGCCAGAGCAGTTCTATCTACCGGTGCGATCCAACCCGCATTAGCCGCCGCGATCTCCTGCGCCAGGTTCACATTCGGACTAACCAACACCGGCACTGACTGTGACAACGCTTCCATCACACACAAACCGAAGTTTTCCTGCTGCGACGGCAGGACCAGCAATGACGCGCCACGAAGCACGGCGTTCTTATTGTCGCCTTCAAGCCATCCGGTAAACGTTACCTTGTCTTTGTGTGAATTCGCTGCGACTTTGGCTTTAAGCATAGAGACATAGTCGACTGGTCCATCACCGGCGAGCACCAATCGCCACTCCGCGAACTTCGGCGACTGGACCAGCGAGAAAAATGCCTCGATCAAAACGTCCAAATTCTTCTTCGGGTGCAGACGCGACAACACCAACACGTATGGGTCGCGGGCAAGATCTGGAAAGATTTGTCCGAGTCTGTTTGTCGAAACAATTGAAGCGGCTTCAACACCGAGCGGAATCACCCTTCCATGGTTCAAACCGAGACTGCCTTCAGTTGCAGCCTTCTCTGCTTCGCTCGTGTAATGCACGCCCGCAGCGTTCTGCATCAGTCCCTTGCCGGAGATCTGCCAGAAGAGACGTTTGCGAAGAGACTTTTGCGTCATGCTCCACGGATCGAGCGTTCCGAGTGGTCTAACGACGTAAGAGACACCAGTTTTCTGACAAACGTGCGCCGCCGCCACAGATGAGTGATTGAACACGGCATGAATGTGGACCGCATCAAACCTTTGAATGTTCGAGCGCAGCCATGACGATAGTGGCCGCGAGTATTTGAACGACGCTTCCAGTTGCGCCTGAAAAAAGATCGCGGGCACGCCCTTGTATTCATTAATTCCACTCGGTGGGGTCCCATGCGATAACCCAGCCGTTGTGCTCAACAACAACACATCAATTCCCTGCTGTATGAGCGCGCGACACAGCGGCACAATCGCGGTCGCTGGTCCGCCAGATCGTTCATCAACCGACGGGATCACATGCAGAACTCTCATTCTGTCAATCCTGTCTAACTGACTCCATTAATCTCACACCACCGGGCCAGCACATACAACGACCACGGCCGCGACCATCCTACCGCCCGCGGCTTCTCTAAAAACCTGCTCCAAACCTCTCGAACCGCCTGTGCATTCAATCCACAAGTCGGCCTCTCCAACACCGACGCGACCTCGCCTCGTAATTTTCCCTGCAACCAGTTTTCAAAGGGCAACGTGAATCCCATCTTTGGTCGATTCAGAAACTCCTTCGGCAACAGATCCGCCACCGCATCGGCAAGCAGTGGTTTTGGACCAGCGCTCGCTGCCGTTTTCCATTCTCCAGGTAACGAAAGCACGTAATCAACGACTTTCATATCAACAAACGGCACCCGCACTTCAAGCGAGTGGGCCATACTCATCGCATCCGTATCGCGCAACAACGTATTAGTCATGTAACCCGTCAACTCGAGTTTCGAAATCGTGTTGACAACATCACCACCAGTTCGATTGCCGTTGCGTCTCTGGTAACCACCATTTCGACCGGTGATTTGTTTCAGTGAATCTCTTGAAAACAGCTGACGCGAGATGCGATATACATCTTCAGGATCGCCTTCGCTATTCGCGAGCTGCCAGAACTTGTCGCGTTGCACCGAGCCACTTGCAGCGAGTCTTCCAACGCCGGCCGCAGCACGCAAAACCCGCTTGGACATCTGCGAAATCGCCTCAAACCTGAGTGCGCGTCGAAAGCTCGGATAACCCGCGAACAACTCATCACCGCCGAGTCCGGAAAGCGCAACCGTGATCCCTTTACTCTTCACTGCACGGGAAACAACGAACGTGTTGATGCCGTCCATCGTTGGCTGGTCGATAGCCGCAATAGCCTCGGGCAGGATCTCAAGTAGACGATCTTCGCTCAGGGGGATCTCGCAGTGATCCGTGTTGAAGCGTTCCGAGACGGCGCGAGAAAACGGCGCTTCGGTGAACTTCACTTCATCAAAAACAACGCTGAATGTTTTTGGCGGTTCTTTGCTGATGCGACGCATCAGCGCGACGAGAGCACTAGAGTCCATGCCGCCTGAGAGAAACACACCGAGCGGCACATCGCTTACAAGATGAAGCCGGACTGATTCTTCCAACTCGTGACGCAAACGCGCCACAGCGTCTTTCCGAGTGCTCTCAGTCGGCTGCCGGCCTGGATTTGCAAACTCGATGTCAGTCAGCTCGATCTGTCGAGCTTCGCTCACTCTGACAAGTAGCGAATGACCCGGCAACAGTTGTTTGACGCCATCCACGATCGTGAGCGGTGCTTCAACAGAACCGTTAGCGAGGTACGAATCGACGCCTGCCGCACTGAGCCGTCGCGGCACTAATTCGCTGGCAAGCAGTGCGCGCAGTTCAGAGGCGAAGACAAACTGATTCTCACTGACGTAGCAGTAAAGCGGTTTAATTCCCAGCGGGTCGCGGGCGAGCAGTAACGTTTCGCGTTGGTTGTCCCAGAGCGCGAGGGCAAACATGCCGCGCATCTTGCGAAAAGTGTCAGGACCAAACCTGCGGTAAGCGCGAAGAACCACTTCGGTGTCTGTGTTTGAAGACCACGGTTCGGTTTGCTGGTCAATTTCGTCGCGTAGATCTTTGAAGTTATAGGTTTCGCCGTTGTAGGTGATCCAGTTGCCTGTTGCTGGATCGTTCATCGGTTGATGACCGGCTGCAGAGGTATCGATAATCGCTAGTCGCGTGTTGCCAAGCACAACTTCGCCACCCTGGAAATCACACTTCACGACTCCGTGATCATCAGGACCTCGATGCTTCTGCGCCTCGTTCATGCGTCGAACTACTTCGCGTAGTTCTGATGATGATCGATTGGCGACATTAAGAATGCCGGAAATACTGCACATAGAAGTGAGATGGGACAGGATGAACAGGATTTTTCATGATGAGCAGGATAAGAATCTTGTTAATCCTGAAAAATCCTGTTCATCCTGTCCAACCAGCCACTGCCTCGCGCGCGCAATGTGCAAACCGAGCGGCGCCATTCCGCAACGTATGCTGACTCACACTTGCACGCGCCTGGAGTCTGAGCTGATCAAGAGCGCTCTTCGAAATCCTCGCCGCTTCACGCATTGCATTAATCAGGGCCAACTGATCGCCCGCCCGAATCAACCACCCATTGCGTCCGTTCTCAACGAACTCGAGCGCCGCACCCATTCGATCAGTCGCTATCACAGGCAGTCCCGACGCCAATCCTTCGGGCACCACGAGTCCCCATCCGTCATACCTCGATGGCACGCACAACACATCAGCATTCGCGTACTCACAAGGTAGTTCATGCCAATCTTTGAACCCTACAAACTTAACCCGCTCAGATACCGGAGACAGCGTTCGCTCGAGTGACTCGCGCATCTCCCCATCTCCAATGATCCTGAGGCGCACATTGGAAACTTCACGCGCGAGTTGAACGAAAGCCGCGGCGAGTAGGTCCACACCTTTACGATGTATCAGCGAACCGGAAAACAGGAACGTTCGGTCTGTCTTCTCCTGACGCGTCGAGGTCTTGAATCGCTGCAGATCGGAAAAGTAAGGCAAGTTGAAATACGACCGCTGCAAACCAAACTCTCTCTTGTATCCATCAACCGCAAACTTCCCAATGCCCCAGATCGGCACTGGCGACGCATGCAGCTGCGACAGTTTCCATTTACGCAGCAGTCGTCCGGCCCATGCGGGCTGGTGAAACCCCGGCCGCTCACCCCAGAAACACCATGGTGCATGCAGATTCGCGCGCTCACCAATCAACTGCTCTGCATTTGCATGACGGTAGTAGTTGAACACGACTAGATCGGCAGCACGCGCAGACTCCCGCGCCCGCGCTATCTCATCTCCCGAACCATCCAGCGCAATCGCCGGATGTTGAATCTCAGACGAAGCCCATTGACGATTTGGATCGCGACTGCGCAAGTAACCGACTTCCAGCGAGCACTCACCCTGCGACTCGATCTCATTGAACAGCTCGACCTGGTATGGCGACGGACAATCTGTCAATACAAAAACTTTCACTGCGCCTTCGCGTGTCGCAACTTAATAAACAAGTGCGACAACCCTACCCACGCCAGTACCACATAACTCACGAGTATCAACTCAAGAATCGATCGCATGCCAGAGAACAGCGCCATCACGACGATGCTGTAGATCACGAGCGCGCCCTGAGTACGGCAACGAGCGAGCAGCCCGCTCGCAGTTGATGCGATGCGCCCATATAACCAACCACCAAGGGCGATGCCGATGAGTCCGAGCGACATGTAAAGCTCGCCGATTACTGAATAAGAGAACGAAACACCTTCAACGCCAAGTGCCGTTGGCAAGTCAAATCCCGGATCGACCGGCTTACCGGGCCAAAATACTCTTGGTATTGGCCGCACAATCACGTAGATAAAATATCTATGGTAAACAAACGGATATGATTCGGGGATCAGCTGAATGATCTGGCACAAACGATAGAAGTTGTCGTCAACACGAAGGTGTTGCTCTTCGAGAACCTGCCGTTTCTCCAAACGACCGCTCGGCACTTCGCCTTTGCCAACTAAAACACTAAAACCGACGTTGCGGTATTCGAGCATGACCTGCAGAGCGACCAGTAGCGCCACGATTGCAATCATTGTGGTGAAGATTTGTTTGACACGCAGACGGTGCTGGTCCAACACCCATAGAATCAAAGCCATACCACCAACCACACCGATTACTCGGCGGCTTCCACTCTGTGCGAGAAAGAGCGCCATTACAACGGAAAGACCAATACAGATCAGCGTGCGAATGTTGCGCACTCCGAGCCTGCGTCCAATCACTACAGTTAGAGCCGGTAGCAGATATCCGAAGTATTGCAGGTGATCGAGAAATGCGTCCCAGCCACCGAGTTGACCGCGTCCCCATGGAGCAGCCCACCGATCCTGGCCCACGTAGCGGATCATCTCAAGAATGTCGAAGTCACACGGCACCGCAAAATTCAACATGCCGATGCTGAAGCAGGCAACCGCGAGCCAAAAGTATGTGTTGATCGAGAACTCCTGTGAAACAGCACTAATCAATACTTTCGGAATCCTCCACGAGCGCCTCAAGGCGCCGAGCCAAACCGTCACGACAAATATCCCGATACCGAGAAATGCCTGACGCACTTGATCGGCAGTGATGTCCTGCATCCCGTACACACCTTGCAGCAGGTCGAGAAGCAGCCAGTAAATCGGCGCGAGGGCCAGAAGGCACTCACCGCGCAAAAGTATTTTGGGATAACGAAGCGCGGCAAAAAACGGTCCGGCGGCGAGGCCGGCGGACATTATGAGCGCCGGGTAAAACAAAGCACCTTCGCCTGAGGGATCTTCGGGAACCACGGCGACAGACAAGGCCGTTGCGATGCTTGTGCTCAAAATCGCCAGCAGCGTTGTCCGCATCGTAAGGCTTGGCGTGACTGCCATGCCTGCAGACGTTCGACCCAGAATTAGTGGAGTTGCTTGCATTACAAAGATTTCAACGATGACGCCAGGGCTTTGAGACTAAAACGATCGTCAACGCCGGACCGCACGGACATCGCAGAAAGCATTTCTGGGGACCGCAACACTCTTAACAACGCATCCGCAATCGCGCGCCCGGAAACCTCTTCGAGAATGACACCGTTAAATCCGTCCCGCACAACTTCACCACAATGACGCGAAGCAATCACCGGCAGCTTCCACGACTGCGCCTCCAACTGCGTTAGACCAAAACCGTCTGAGAGCGTCGGGAAAATAAACACGTCCGCATCTCTGTAATAACTCGCCACCTCGACGCGCGGCGCCACACCAAACCATCTAACCTGCGGGTGCAGTCTCAAATTTTGCGGCACATCAATCTGAATTGGACCAACAAACCAGAACTCCACGTTTTCACCCGAGAGCGATTCGACCGCCTCGAGCAGGTGACCCACGCCTTTTCTCAAATTGATCTGGCCAAGGAACAACACTCGTAACGGGCGCTCGGAACTAAAAGCGCGCGGATAAAGCCGTTGGAGTGAGTCGCCATCAGTAGAACCTTCATAAGCAACGGGAATCACATGAATCTTTTCCGAACGTGCTCCTTCATCAATTAGCGCGTCTCTGGACCACTCGGAGTTCACGACGATCTGATCTGCAAGCGTGCACTCGTTGCGCCAACTCTTCCAGTACACGGCGGGTGCGGGTTCCCAATGCTTGTGTTTTATCGCCGATAGTTTTTCGAGATCCGCAACGATGCGTTCTTCAGCGGGACCGGGATCGATTTGGCCCAGGACGGTGCGCCAACCGCGAGCTTTTGCAAACTTGAAAATCTCTTCGGCGGCATAACTGTAGGCAAAGATCGTGTGATTGCCGTTTGTTGATGTGTGTACCAGTTGATTTACTGCGTGTTTTTGAAACCACTCATTGCGTCGGCTAATCAGTCTCCATCCGTTTTCGCGACCGAGAGAAGCTTTGAGTTCGAACGTCAGCGCGGAAACGTTCGGAGCCTTAACACGGGCGCCTGCGAGCCCGGGATGGAATCTTCCAGTGAGACGTTTCTTCCAGGAGTGGAGCAACGTGCCCGGTCGAATCCAAAGATCGGTAATGAATTCACCGAGCATACCCCCGAGTAGCAACGCACGCGGAACCGCGTAGTGCTCACGCGCACCAAGCTGGCAACAGATCCAACTATGCATTGGAAACGCCTTGCCCAAAAGTCAGAAATCCCACCAACGGCAGTTGGTGGATTGTTCACGTCCTTTCTAATCCGAGAACTTCATTAACAGTTTTGAATCCCACCAACGGCAGTTGGTGGATTGTTCACGTCCAACCTAGTGAGGACTTGAAGTATCCAGCAACTGCTGTTGGTGGGATTAGAAAGCGGGTTCGGGGTGTTTTTTAGAAAGGATCTGAAAAATCCACGAACTGCCGTCGGTCGGATTTCTGATTCTTTTGTGCAAAGTCTTGAAACAGTCAAGATTTCCTCTTCATAACTCCGCAGCGATCGGCGCTCGGCGCAATGCCAGATACGATCGCACTGCGGACTTACTAACTGGCAGTCTGTAGCGACGATTCGCCTGGAGATGCGCGGGAATCATCGTGACGCCCTTCAAAATCCCGCGGCGACGCCCGTGCCGCAATAACCAAAGCAGCCGGTTCGCGCATTGGCCCACGCCAATACCCCACAGCGAAACCGGATACCGCAGGTACGCGAGCAACGCCAGATTCGCAATGCTGCCTGCCGTTACTTTCGGATCGCCATGCCGCTTCAGATCAGTGTTGTGAAATACTCGCAACCACGGCGTCGTCAGAATCCTGCCGCCGCGCGAATGAAGACGAATCGCTAAGTCGACCTCTTCCATTCCATAAGCGACCGGCAAAGGAACATAACCACCCGCATCAAGAAAAGCCTGCCGCCGGAAGATGCACGCACCGCCTGAAAAATCGGCGGTCCAATGTGCGCTCCGAGTATCGAGCCCGATGGTTTCACCGGCATGATAAAGTGCGGCACAGATCAGTGACGCTTCCGGAAATTTTTCGAAGATCTTTAGCGCACGCGCGAAGTACTCTGAATCGATCGGATAAGAGTCGTCGTCGAAACTCGCGATAAACTCACAAGTCGCCACGCTCACCAACTTATTTCGCCCACCGCCTGGACCAATCCGAGCCTCGCTCCTCAAGATCTGAATCTCAGGAAATGCATTGCGAATCGCATTCTCACAAGCAGTCTGATTAGCATCGACGTGGACCAGAATTTCATCGGGCGCAGGCACACAGCTCTGAATAATCTTCAAGGTCGCGAGCGTTTGATCGATTCGTTCATACGCCGTAACGATTGCCGAGATCCCAGACTTCATGCTGTGTTTTCCTGACACAGTCGCTCGCTCAGTATTTTCGCAAGAGCCACAGCTCCCGCTGCATTTGGATGAAAGCCGTCACGATAAAAGAGCGCCTCACCTTTGAGACCCGATGCCCAATCAACGAATTCAACCTGTTGAGCTTCTGCGATCTGTTGGAGACGAGCATTTACTATTTGGAAATTCTCCGCAGAACCCGGGAAACGTTTTTCGTCCACCGGCAGCAATCCCAGCACGAGAATGCGCGTTCCCAGAGAGCGAAGTCGTCTTATCAGTGTCGTTTGATATGAAGACAGCGTTTCCAGATCCATCAAAGGCTTACCGGGCCACATTCGCAAAAGCCTCAGCCGCACTCTCTGTTTCAACGCGTCGACAGACATCTGCTTTGCTTTTCGCCACCAGGTGGTGCTGAAGTAACAACGAGGATCCATCGCCGCATAGCCGCGCCACGATCGTGGCACCCACCATGGCCAGTCTGCATCCAGAACCATGGCCGGGCGAATGATGCTCTCCAGGCTTCCTCTGAATATCACCACCAACTCCGGTCGCAAGGCAGCAATCAGTGGTATCCAACGCAGGTCCGAATCGATAGTCTGTCCTTCAGAAGCAAGGTTCCAGAGCCACAAGTCTGACGCATCATGTTGTTCGTCAACATTCATCAAACCTGCCACATTGAATTCTACGTTGCGATTAAAACTCGGCGAGTCGACATGCCGTAAGCGAAACTCGTGGACGTTTGCATTAGCGCAGCTCGATGCACGCATCTGCTCCACGAGTTCCGCAACGTGACTAATTCTCTTTGAGCCAACTCCCTCGGTGAGACTATCGCCGAGAAACACCCAATTTCGACTCATTCACTCACGAACTCTATTTCAGCCGCGCTATCACGGCCTGATGATCTCGCCAGAACGGATACCACGACCTGTTTCTGCCGAGGATTCGGCGTACGGGCTCCAACAGTTGTACGCGCCACCAGGCAAAAGCACCGGAACTCGCAGGATGCTCGCAGCGTTTCCACGCGCAGATCTCAAAGCCGTGCAACTTCAACAGCTTTTGCAAACCCGCACGCGAGAATACTGAAACATGACCAGACCATCTCAAGTAGGACCACTGTGGACCGGCAACCTTGGCCGGATAAGAATCAGCATCTCCGGTAAGCAGCAACACTACGCCACCGGAACGGAGATGTGACTTGAACGATTCCACAAAATGATGTGGATCGATCACGTGTTCGATCACGTCGAGTGCCGAGATTAGATCTACCTGGTATTGCTTGAACGTGTTGTCGAGAGTCGCGCAAGCTACGTCTAATTTTTTCTTTTGCGCGCGAGTTGCTCCTGAGAGGCTCGGTTCGAGTCCCTGTTTCGACCACTCGTCCGTTAAGGTTGAAAGAAAAATGCCTTCGCCACAACCGACGTCAAGAATTGTTCTGCCGGCGACGTGCGGCTTAACCAGTTGTTCGAGACTGTTATAAAACTGAACGTATCTTGGATCGTTCTCCTCCGAATCGAAGTAAGAATCGCTCACGCGCTCATAGGCGCGCGCCAGAATCCCATCCTCTTTTCTGGCATCACTCGCCCACAGACAACCGCATCCGCGACACCGCCGCAACTTCAATTCCGGCAATTCGCTGCGTAACTCCGCGTCGAGAAATGGTTCATACAACTCGGCTGTCGAGAGACGTAAGTGTGGAACCGTTTCTTTACCGCAAATTCGACAGTCCATCACAACTCAGGAAAAGGCAGCCTGAAAACGCGAGGAAAGAAGATCGATATCAAACTCCTCAAGCAATGCTCTTTTTGCTCTAAGAGAGTTCTCGCCGGAGTTGACCTCAGTTTGTGCCCAGCTTTCGACAAATTCATCGAGCGCCTCGGGTTGGATTGTCGCCAGTCGTGGCGTCAGGTCGTAACGCTCCGCGACGCGAAACACGGCCGACTCTCTCGGCGCATGAAAAAAGACGCTCTTCCCTGAGGCCAGGTATTCAGGAAGCTTTGTTGGCAACGAATAGAGTGAGATGCGGGCTGACTGTTTGCCGAAAGCCAGCGGCAAGTACAGCAGATCGGCCGCTTTCATTGTATCAAGACACTCTGAATGCGATCGACGGCTCAACAATTTCACCGCATTCAAGCCTGACAGCGATGAGCGGTGCTGTTCCGCCACCTCTCCCATGACGACAAACTCGATCGGCTGTTCATGCCTTCGATTATGACGCTCAATTGCCTGTGCGAATGCAATGACCGCATCAAAGCGAAATACATTGACGTCGCCCGCAAGAAAAACCTGACGGGGCCTGGTCGTAAAAGCCGGTCCGTTTGAAATCGAATCGCGCGGCACACCGTTGTGTACCACCTGCCAGTTCTTTCCAAACCTCTCTTCATAGTGCGCGCCCATCTCACGAGACACAGCGAATCTAACGTTTGCACGATCAATCACCTCAGCGAGCAGACGTTGCCGCCACGGTGAATAAGGCAGTTGATGACACTCATGATGTCCCTGCCAGTCGTCCATCACATAAACGACGAGATTGAGTTTTGAAAAACGCTTGTGCAGCGATAGCGCGGTCGACAGAATCCAGGGACTGACAGGGATCGTAAGTATGTTTTCGATTGAATACTTTTGAACGATCTCGCCAAGCAGTCGAACTGTGTCCTTTGCGGCCCAAAACTGTTGCACCTTCAGAAAGGGATAGTAAGCAAGCGAGATCCTGTTGGGGATCCAGCGTGGCCGTGATGGCGACAGTAGCTGGACCGATTGGGCTCTCCCTTTTTCCTCCGCCGGTGAAAGATGCGCGGGATGAGCAGTCCAAAGCTTTTCACTCGGGAAGCCGCTGAATAAGTTGTAAAGCGTTTCCCCAAAGCCACTGGCATAACCAATCGGATAGTCGGCTATGACAAGAGTGTTAGACAGCAAGCCAGCTTCTCATCCGCGGCGTAAATCTGTGGCTGTAAAGCACGAGAAAAATCCCCGCAAACGGCCGGCCCAGGCGCGCGGCAAGTCAGGTTGCTTAATTCCGTGTCGCAAACTGGCGAGTTCACTTAAAAACTGGACCAGCGCCCACAGCCCGATATGCGCCAGTGCTCGGTAACGACTCTTCCCCATTGTGATCGTCAGGATTCCGAATCGAGATCGCATGGAAAGATATTGCTGTCGATCGGATGTTTCGCGACCGCCCGGGGCCTGATGATGAATGCACCTGGCAGAGGGCACGTAATAAACCTTCCACTTACGACTGAGACGATATCCGAGATCGAGATCCTCGCCCGGAGAACTGCCGATAAAGAAAGACGCAAAACCACCAACGGATTCAAATGCTTCGCGTCGCAACGCACTCGCTCCACCACCAATCCATTCGCATGGTACTGGCTGCTGTGCCGTCTCGGGAAACCCATTCGGCAGGGCCGCGCCGACCAACCGGCCGGGTTCAAATCCGCTGCTGTTGCCATGCAGAACCGTTCGATAAACTCGCCAGAAGAAAGTTGGACGGGCCAGGGGCTGGTTGATCAAACTGCCCATCGTCGCACCGACTTCTTTGTCTCCCCAGATTGGTTTGAAGAGTTCCGCAACCCAATCCGGTTCAACTTCCACGTCGTCATCGACCAGGAGAAGGTTGTCGTACTTCGCCTGTTCAACAGCAAAGTTACGTTGCCGGGCGCAGTTTCTTTCTGCATGATGGAAGTATAGGACATCGAGTCCGGCTTCACGCCAACAAGGATCATGGATCACTGCAGAAGTCCCTGCGTCGTCTCCACAGTGGACCACAACGACTTCTGAAACAGGAATCGTTTGTTTCGAGAGGCTTTCGAGACAGAGTCGCAGCAGTTCAGGTCTGCCGACCGTGGCAATGATCGCGGATATCGGCTCGGATTCTGTCATTCGATGCGTTTCATCCAAAAACTTGAGGGACCCTGATTTGCCGCGATCGCATTTTGCCAAACACGTTCCGCTACCGGCTGATGTTCGAGACAAATCCAAGAATTTGCCAATTGCGGGACAAAGTTTTTGTTGTAAGAGAGAAAAGCCTCGAGAAGATATTGCTCGTTCAGCGCCAGTCGCCGCTTCAACAACCAATCAGCCGGATAGTCGTGGGGAAAGAAGATGTCGTGGACGTGTATCCAAACGCCGCGGTTAAGACTCGGAAGCACTTCGAGGAATTCGTAACAAACGTCGCTGCCGAATTTAACGATATGGCTTGAGTCGATAAAAAAGATGTCGTTGGCTTCAAGACGCGAAAAGAAATCAACATCTATTTCTTCCACTCGTTTTCGGATCAAATCAACTTCCAGGTTTGCGCCGGCAAGTCGCTCTTCCGGATAGGGTTCGATACACGTCAGGTTCCCTCCTCCGTTCCTGGCCAGCGCCTGACAGGCAATCTGCGTTGAGTATCCGCCACCAACCTCGATAATCCGCCGCGGTTTCAGATGTCGAATCAGCGAATAATAGACTGCGGCATCAAAACCGCCGAAATATTCATTCTCAAAGTTAAATCGAACGCTCTTCAGCTCATCGCCATACGACGTTAACTCATTAACGAGTGCTAACTGCTCGGGCCAACGGAAATCTATACCCGGATAACTTCGCCGGCGTTTGATCTGTTCGGTGGTGATCGATCGGTAATCAGGTAGCGGTTCGTAGTAATGGATTGGGCGAATGTGATAGCCCCATCGATCCGAGAGCTCAGGTTGGCTTTGTGCCAGGTACAACAAGTGGTGAGCGGCTCGGGTTGGAACCGTTCTGAACAGAGCGAGCGCGGTGCGATCTAAAAGAGACTTAGGCACGGATTACACGGATCAATGACTGATCGCTTATAGGCGATACACCTCTCGCATCCAGTCAGCAGTCAAACGCATTCCTTCGTCCAGGCTGTAGGAATTCTTATGGTCCAGATCGCGGACTGACTTTGAGGTATCCACGCGCTTCAGTCTCGTTGTGAGGATCTCCGTTTCCTGATAGTGCACCAGCGACGGATTCGCACCGGTGATCTTGAGCACGATATCCGACAGTTGTTCGATCGTGTGAAGGTCCGTGCCGCCAATGTTGTAAGTCTCGCTGGCGCGAAAGTTGTTGGTGATATTTGCCAGGGTGCGAACAGTGTCAGCGAGATAAGTAGACGTGCGCGAATGCCCGCGAAAAACAGTCCACGGCAATCCATTCAATGCGCAATAAAGAAATCTGGCATTCACCGATCGATAGGGACTGTAATACTCTCCCGGCCCGTAAGTGTTGAACAACCGCACCACTACAGTTTCAGTGCCATACTGCAAAGCACAGTTACGAATCTGCATTTCGTTAACCCACTTGGTCATCGCGTAGTCGTTCAACTGTTTGATCTCATACTGGTCCATTACTGTTTCCATCATCAAATCGGGCCAGTCGCCGTAAACTTCAGACGATGAGAAGTGTATGAGGCGAAACTTGAGGCGCTCCTGGAGTCTGATTACGTTTTTCGTTCCGATCGCGTTGGTGCGCCAAAGAGTTTCGTAGAAATCCTCTCCATTCCAACGTCCGAATTCCGCCGCGCAGTGATAGACGTAATCGAAGGGACCACAACGCTCGAAGATTCGCTCCAACTGGCGAAACTCACCAACATCACAACGCGCATACAACGGCACCTCGACATCAGTTCGCAGACTGAAACCGATCTCGTCAGGTTGATGATGTAGATCGGAGGAGACAACATGATGCCCGCGCGTTCGCAGTTCCTTGATCAGACCCGCCCCAACGGTTCCCAAGCCGCCGGTCACAAGGATGCGTGCGCGATTCATCTCTTCAGCTGTGGACAAGGAGCGCGATGATTATCGAGTCAGTTGTTCTTCTGCGACTTGATGTGGAACTAACGCCTGAGCCTTTAGACCCACGTTACCAAACCAGCTGCCGAGTTGCCGGCCGCCGTAGACCTGTGTTTCGGCTACTTCAAACCTGTATGTCTGCGGCACAAGCTCGATTAGATCTCGTGAGTTCTGCAGATGAATCTCAAGTTGATAGTTGCCGGGCAGTAGCGGCAGCGACTCAATCCTGAATCCCAGTTCATACTTTTGTTGGGCTCGCAAAGGATCCAGGTTCATGAAGTCTTTCAAATCCAGGCTCGCTATTCGCCGCGAATCCATTGTGAGAACCGAAACGAAGAGACCCGGATCGGCAATCTCCGTCTTCGGCGTGATTTCGACTCTGATCTGTACTGGATCAAATGTCTTAATGACGGGCCCTCTTTCGGATGTTACTTCCACTGAGTGGAGACTAAACGTGGGAGTCTCGACGCCTTCGATCCAGGATTGTGAACTAAACTGGGCCAGGTAATGGTCGATCGTATGATTAACTTCACCTTGGGCCACAACTTTTCCAGAATCAATTACCAGAGCGTGCTCGCAGATTGTGCGAACGGCTGACATGTTGTGGCTGACGAAGAGAATCGTTCGACCATGCCGGCCAATCTCGCTCATTCTGGCGAAGCATTTCTTCTGAAATTGCGCATCTCCGATTGCCAGCACTTCGTCAACGAGCAGGACTTCAGTCTCCATATGGGCTGCCACGCCAAATGCAAGCCGCATGTACATTCCACTCGAATAACGCTTGACTGGCGTATCAATGAACTTCTCAACTTCAGAGAAAGCGACGATTTCATCGAACTTGCGAGCGATCTCCGATTTTCGCATTCCCAGGATCGCGCCGTTCAGATAAATATTCTCACGTCCAGTGAGTTCAGGATGAAAACCGGTGCCGACTTCCAACAATGAGCCGACACGTCCGTGAACACGCGCGCGCCCGCGAGTGGGCTTGGTGATGCGGGAAAGAATTTTTAGCAGCGTGCTCTTGCCCGCGCCGTTGCGGCCGATGATTCCCACCACTTCGCCCGTCTCGATTTCGAAGGAGACATCGTCGAGTGCCCAGATGTAACTGTTGTCTATCGCCGATTGAGCAGCCTTGAGTTGATCCTGGTTACTCTTTGAATTCCCAGAACCGTTTCGCACGGCCCGGCTGAGCCGGCGAAACGG
Source organism: Pyrinomonadaceae bacterium (assembly GCA_036003745.1). Lineage (GTDB taxonomy): Bacteria > Acidobacteriota > Blastocatellia > Pyrinomonadales > Pyrinomonadaceae > PSRF01. Next base: position 41,976 of record DASYSD010000078.1, on the reverse strand, counting down.
AGCTGCCGCCGCGTCAGTAATTACATCACGCAGTGCTTTGTAACGTTCCTGAGAAGATCCGATGCGATATTGCTTACTCAGCCCTTCGCATCGGATGGCGACGTTAGACATCAGACAATATCCGCAAACTGTTGTTCCAAACGGCGGAAGTAATACAGACCTCCCAGCAAAAGTAGAAAGACAACAATCACCGATACCAAAACCGGCAAGCCGGGCGACTCGGGTTTGCCGAGCAGGGCCCAGCGAAAACCGTCGACAACTCCTACCATTGGATTGAGTCCGTAGAGAGCGCGCCATTTCGCAGGCACAATCGAACTCGGATAGGCTACTGGTGTAGCAAACAGCCAGAACTGAACCAGGAAGTTGATCGTGTAGCGCACGTCCCTGTATTGCACATTCAGCGCCGAGAGCCACACACCGATAGACAGAGCAGTTGTCACTGCCAGCAGCACCAGGAATGGCGCGGCCACAATCTGCCACCCCGGCACAATGCCATACAGCAGCATGAGGACCAAAAGAATTACAAAAGCGATCACGAAATCAACCAGGCCGGCGAGCACAGCGGCAATCGGCACGACTAAACGAGGAAAATAGACTTTGGTAATCAAGTTATGACTTGCCACCAGGCTATTGGTTGACTCTGTGAGCGCGTGTGCGAACAACTGCCACGGCAACAAGGCGCAAAAGGTGAAGACAGGGTAAGGAACTCCATCTGAAGGCACGCCGGCGAGTCGACCAAAAAACAGGCTGAATACGAGCATCATGAATACCGGCTGGATGATCGCCCAGAGAGCTCCCAGAGCAGTTTGCTTGTAACGCACTTTGATATCGCGCCAGGTGAGAAAGTAGAGCAGTTCGCGATATTCCCAGAGCTCGCGCAAGCCCAGCGACGGCCAGCGAGTTGATGGCTCGATGTAAAAGGATGGGACTGACGATTGCAAGCTGAGATTCCTACTCGGAGAGAAGAATCAACCCTGTGCTTCCTTCTCGTAGTACTTCTGCCCGTAATAACTCTGGTAGTAGTAATAGTCGTGCGAACGAAGATTGACGTTGTTCAGTACCACGCCGAAAATTTTCGCACCCACGTCGCTCAATAATTGCTTAGATCGCCGCACGATGTGTCGCGAGCTCCGTCCCCCATGGACCACCAGCAACACGCCGTCAACCATGGTTGAGATCAGTACACCGTCAGTGAACGAACTCACGGGCGGCGAGTCGACCACCACGTGCGTATAATTCGCTTGTAATACAGCAAGCAACCGCCGCATCTGCTCTGATCCGAGCAGTTCCGCCGGATTTGGTGGAATCGGTCCGGAGGTCAAAACATTCAGACCACTCTCTTCATCATTTCGAACCAGGGTCAACATCTGGTCTTCGGAAATATCGCTCGACAGAATTGAGCTCAGCCCTTCCTGACCACGCATATCGAAAATTGTTTGCAGACGTGGACGCCGCATATCAGCATCGATGATCACGACGCTTGCGCCGGTTTGAGCCAAGCTGATCGCCGTGTTTACGGCAGTCGTTGTCTTTCCTTCACCCGGAAGACTCGAAGTCACGAGCAAGGATTTCGGCGCCCTTCCCGCAGTCGATAGCAGCACCGACGTGCGAAGATGCCTGTAAGCTTCAGCGAGCGGTGAACGGCTGTCGACGTTCATCAACAATTCCGAATTGCCGTTGCCATTTCCGTTTTGCTTCTGTAACGCTGTTGTTCCCGAAATCCCGGGGAGCTTTCGGCGTCGCGTCGCGCTACCAACTGAAGGAATAACAGCGAGCGCCGGAAGGTGAAGCACGCGCTCGACTTCTTCAGTCGAATGCACTGTGTCGTCGAGATACTCAAAGAACAAAGCCAGGCCAAGACCGAGGCCGATCGAGAGGAAGAACGCAGCGATCACCGTACGGGCACGATTTGGTCCAACAGGACTGTCCGGAGTGAGCGCGTAATCGACGACCGAGATGTTGTTTGGCTTTCCGGCCAAAACAACATCGTTCTCTTTGGCGCCCTGGAGCAATCCGTTCAACAGAGATTTGTTGGTTTCGATCTCTTGTTGAATGATGCGGTAGTTAATGGCCGCTTCATTCTGTGAGAGAGTTTGGGCTCGCTGTTGTTCGAAGGAATTGCGCAACGATTGTTCTCGCTCGAGTGTCTGTTGATAACGAGTGTGCAGATTCGTAAGCAACGTTGCTGACTTGCGACTGCGCAGTTCTTTCAATTGCTTATCGAGCTCGGTGATCTGCTGGTCGACTTCTTTCACTTCCGGTGCTTCTTCAGTAGCGTCGACCAGCAACAACGCGCGTTTTTGCCGGAGCTCGACCAGCTTCGCTTCGATTTCGTTGTTTTGTTTTGCGCCATCCTCGGCGAGGGCCGTGGCTGCATCCGGGACCCTGGCGGCATTGTATGCAGCTTCAGCCGTCTTGCGTTCATTCTCGGCCTCAAGCAATTGCCGGTTCAAGCCAGCGAGGCGCTCTACAACCGTATTCTGATTCGGATCGAGCGAGATGATCTGATTGTTCTTGGCGTAGTTAACCAGTCGTTCTTCAGCGGTGCGGATCTGCTGTTGCAGTTCCGCGATCCGTTTCTGCAGGAAATCGCCTGTGGTGCTGTTGGCCTCAGTCCTCTTTTCCAGATTCGAGAAGACGTAAGTCTCAGCAATCGCATTTACGATCTTTGAAGCTACGAGCGGATCGATGTGCGTGAACTTAATGTCGATCAGACGTGTTTCTTTATAGTAGCCACGCGTCTCTTTGACGGGCTCGACTTTGAGTCCGGCGAGAATGGTGTTGACATATGGCTCCAGGCGTTTTGCTTCGTTGAGATCTTCGCGCGCGGTTGCCTGTGCGACAGAGTTAGTGAGCGGCAACTGGTCCGGCGGTTTGGCGCCCGTGTCCTGTGGGTTGCTGCCGAGTCCAACCATTCGTAGCAACGTAGCCCACGTTGATTGTCGCTGCGCCGGATTACCTTTGAAGAAATCGGGATTGTGTTCGAGATCGAGGGTCCGAACCACGCGGCGCATCAACCCGGGACTGACAAGAATTTGCAGTTGCGTGTTGAAGTAGATCGGATCGTCAGCAGGGCCATAAAGCGGGCGGGAGTTATTAACGAGATTGCCGGTGTCTTCCAGATCGACCTGAACTCGAGCCTGAGCTTCGTAAAAATCCGGTTTGCGTGCGACGTAAACGACGGCCAGCATCGTGGTCAGCGCCACAATTCCCAGGACCAGCCAGAGACGCTTGCGGATTGCGCGCCAGTAGTCGAGCAGATGGCCTTCGTTCTCGGCGTTGGGATCGACGCCGTAGTTATACGACTGCGGTGGCTCGATTGGCTTCGCTAGAGCTTCAAGGTTGCTCTCTTTTTTGACGAGCTCAGTGGGTTTCATAGGTTTTAATAGGTCGAATAGGTCCGATAGGTCCAATAGGACCTATTTTAAGGAACAACGCGCACGGGCAATTGTCCGACGCCAGGCACCACGCCCTGGATCAGACTGCGCAGAAAGCTCTTACCGGCTGATGTGGGTACATCGATGATGTCGTTTGGCAGAAGTGCCAGATCTTCAGAACGCTTCTTCTCGATCGCGTAAAGATCGACAGTGATCTCTTTTCTGATTGTCGTTCCCGGTTCTTGTCGGAGCACACGAATCTTGTCTTTGCGTGTGTCCTGTTTGAGCCCACCTGCCATGGCAATGGCGCGAGTCAACGTGATTGGTTCTTTAAGTGAAATCGTGAGGGGCATAAAAACATTACCGACCACATACACCTGATCGGCTTCGGGTAAGGTCACGATATCGCCGGCTTCGAGATATGGGTTTGATTTTGGATCACCCTGAAGAACATCGCTCAGCTTATAACTCGTGAACGCAGCCGAGGCGTCAGTATCGTCATCCTTTTTGCATGGTGATACACCGGTTGAGTGGACGATATTGATTGTTTGACCAGCTCTGGTGGACGGGCCTTTAGCGTAAGTAAGCAATTCAAGGAGGCGAACACGTCTTTGAAGTTCAAAACGGCTCTGATCGTTGACGGCCCCGATGACGGCGACCTGGCGTGAGTGATACTCCTTGATGAAGACATCAACCTGCAGGTTCTTGTAATACCTCGCGTAGCGGGTCGAGATCTCTTTCGCTAATTCGCCTTCCGTCAGACACGCGGCTTGTATTTCGTTGTCGATGAGGGGCATGCGGATCATTCCGCTGCCCTCAACGCGAACCGCTTCGCGAGAGAGTTGCGGGCGGTTGTAGATGCGTATGTCGAGCACGTCGCCCGCACCGATGCGATACCGATCATCCTGCCCATAGACAGGCACAAGAAAAAGTACGAGTACTATGATTGTCTTCATATAGTTAGCCGCGGATTACACGGATAAATCCGTCTATCTGTGGCCTGACATTCCGATTCGTCTCGACATCAGCGCTTCCCGCATGTGATTCGGATGGGCAAGATTCAACACCGTGTTACTCAACAACACCAGCAACTCCTCGTGCTCGCGCTTGAATAGACCGGTAAGCGGCTGTTCACCAGTTTTGACCACCACGCCTTCACGCACCCATTGCCAAAACTGAGTCTGTGTTGTCCAAAACTGTTTCCGGTCTTTGCATATGACGAGTGCAGTCTTTTTTTTCCGTTTCTTCTTTGTGCTCATGGTGAATACACCTCGACCCTTGCGTATTTAGGACACACACAGAAAACCCCGTGGGGAAGCCTCTCTTGCGAGGCAGCATCAAATTTTCAACTGCGGACAGAATTCCCCGCTCCCGAAGCTACGACCGCGCTACGTATCGACGGGTGTTTGACTCAGCGCTACTAAAGGAATTGAGTGGGCGGAGTTGGATTCTGTCGTGTCGTTAGGTAATTCGTTAAGAAACATCAATGGCTCAGTGAATCACAGGCGGCGACGGTATTTGTCGGGAAGCTCCGCGCAATCCAATGGACCCAAATTGAAGTGCATCGAGAGACTAATTATATCGATTGTAGGTGTCAAGTTTATTAATCAACAGAATCCGAGGATAATCCGCAAAAAATCGGTGGTAATCCGTCACGAAATCTGATCAACCATCTCGCACCAAAGATGGCCGATGGTGATATGCGCCTCCTGAACTCGTGCAGTCCGGCGCGAAGGCACAGCCATTACCACATCACACAGCGCACCGAGCGGTTCGGATGTTTCTCCGGTCAAAGCGATCGTTTTACATCCCATTCCGCGCGCTAGTTCCGCTGCCAGCAAAACATTCCTGGACTTTCCGCTGGTACTGATCGCAACGAGCACGTCGCCCTGCCGTGCCAAACCAGCTACCTGACGCGCAAAAACTTCTTCATAACCTTGGTCATTGCTAATTGCAGTCAGCGCCGAGGTATCTGTGGTAAGCGCGATAGCAGGCCACGAACGTCTCTGCTTTTCATAGCAGCCAACCAGTTCGGCGGCAATGTGTTGGGCGTCAGCCGCACTGCCTCCATTTCCGCAAAGAAGAATCTTTCGCTCATCAATGAGCGCTTCGCAAATCATCTGACCCGATTGCTCGATCGCTGGCAGTGATGATTCAAGTAACTTTTGGATTGTTGTCAGGTGTTCCTGTAGAGACTTCGTCAGAAATTCCACGCGGGGAACTTACCATAGTTTTACACGGATTCACACGGCGAATCCCTGACACCTGTGTTAATCTGTGAGGCACTCACGCAACGTATGAATCATTCAAATTCAACGCCGATGCTGCGCCAGTACCAGGAACTGAAGCAGCAACATCCCGGAACGCTTTTGTTTTTTCGTCTCGGCGATTTCTATGAACTCTTCTTCGACGACGCACTCACCGGCTCGCGTGAACTGCAGATCACTCTTACCGCACGTCAGAAAGAGAGCGACAATCCGATACCGATGTGTGGTGTGCCGCATCACTCCGCCGCGAACTACATCGCGCGTTTGGTGCGTAAAGGTTATCGCGTAGCGATCTGCGAACAGACTGAAGAAGCAGGCAAGACGAAAAAACTGGTGCGCCGGGAGGTTGTACGCATCGTGACACCCGGCACTCCCATCGACCCCCAATTGCTTGAAGCGCGCGAGCCGGTGTTTTTGGCGGCGATCTGCAGTGCCGGTGAAACGATCGGCGCTGCATTTCTCGATATCTCGACAGGTGAGTTTCGCGTAACACAGGAAGGCGGCCGTGATTCGTGGACGCGTATTCGCTCCGCGCTTGAATCGTACGGGCCGCGAGAGTTGTTGTTTCCCGCGTCGTTGGGAGCGCTAATCAAGAGCAGTCTCTCGGGCAGAGTTCAGACTGAACCGTTACCTCTTCAGGACGGAAACTCCGTCGAGAGCACTATCTCTGGAAACGAATACGGCTTCGCAGCAACATTGACGCCGATCGAGGATTGGCAGTGGCAAAAAGACGATTGCGCGATGCTGCTACTCGAACATTTCAAAGTAAAGACGCTCGATGGCTACGGACTTGCTCGCAAAGATGAAGCAATTCGTGCGGCCGGCGTCTGTTTGCGTTATGCGCGTGAGACGCAAGGCGCGGCTGCTGAGCACATCACCGACCTTGTTTATTTCGAACCACGGGATCATTTGGTTTTGGACAGCGTTACGGTTCGCAATCTCGAACTGATCGAGTCGCTCGCCGGCGGCAGCGGTCGATCGTTGTTGCAAGTGATCGACGAAACCGTAACCGGCATGGGTGCTCGTCTTCTCCGCGCCTGGCTGCTGCGCCCATGCGTCAAGCGAGGTGAGGTCGAAGCTAGATTGGCTGCAGTCCAGGATCTTTACCGATCACAGGTTCGCAGAGACAAACTCCGCGCTTTGCTGAAAGAAGTTTCCGATCTCGAACGTCTGATTGGCCGCATCAGTCTCGGCTCAGCCACTCCGCGAGATCTCTCCGCAATACTGAAATCGTTGAATCAGGTGCCGGCGATCAGGGAGGTGTTACGAGATGCGGACGCATCGCTCCTCGAAGTGCTCCTCGAAAACACCGACGAACTACCTGACGTCCGTTCGCTGATCGAGCGAGCAATCAGCGACGATCCACCAGTAAAACTCAGTGATGGTGACACGATTCGTGAGGGCTACTCAGCCGAGCTCGACGAATTGCGCTCAACCAGCCGCAACGCAAAGCAGATCATCGCCACACTCGAAGCCACCGAACGCACCCGCAGTGGAATAAACAACTTGCGAATTCGCTTCAATGGCATCTTCGGTTACTTCATTGAAGTCTCCAAGGCGAATGCGACCAGAGTTCCGGCTGAATATGAGCGACGACAGACACTCGCAAATGCAGAACGCTTCACCACGCCGGAGCTCCGGGATTGGGAAAAGAAAGTTCTCGGAGCGGAAGAGCGGATCGTTCAGCTGGAAACCGAACTCTTTACGGACGTCTGCCGCCAGATTGCCGCCGAGACCAAACGCATTCAGACGACCGCCCGCGCCCTCGCGGCGCTCGACGTACTCGCCTCGTCGGCAGAAACTGCCGCGCGTCGCCGTTACGCCAGGCCAACACTGCACGATAGTGATGAGCTCGAAATCATTCAGGGCCGACATCCTGTAATTGAAGCGTTCATAGATGAGCCTTTCGTCCCGAACAATACTTATCTCAATAACTCAACCGATCGGCTTCTTATCATCACCGGTCCAAACATGGGCGGCAAGAGTACTGTGCTGCGGCAGACCGCAATCATCTGCATACTCGCCCAAACTGGTTGCTTCGTCCCGGCTGAACGTGCGCGGCTGCCGTTGCTCGATCGCATCTGGACGCGCGTCGGCGCTTCAGACGATCTGACGCGCGGTCGTTCAACGTTCATGGTAGAGATGACCGAGACGGCAGCGATTCTGCACAGCGCGACACCGCGTTCACTTGTGCTGCTCGACGAAATCGGACGTGGTACCGCGACATTCGACGGGCTTTCGATCGCATGGGCAGTTGCTGAGTACCTGCACAATTCAGCCGATCATGCGGCGAAGACCTTATTCGCGACTCATTATCACGAACTGACTGAACTTGCCGAACGACTTCCGGGTGCGCAGAACTACCAGATCACTGCGACTGAGCGTGAGGGCGAAGTCGTGTTTCTGCACCGGCTCGAACGGGGACGCGCGTCGAAGTCATATGGCATAGAGGTGGCCCGTCTTGCGGGTTTGCCGCCGGCTGTGCTTGCAAATGCGCGCGAAGTGCTCGCGCGACTCGAGCGTTATGAATTGGATGTGTTTGCAGAAGAGGAGAACGGCGCCTTTCAAAAGGCAGCGCGCCGCAAGGCCGTCGCTCAGGCGTCGTTGTTTGATCTTGCGAACCAGAGAGTCATCGAAGAAATCCGTTCTACATCCGCGACAATCAGTGGCGAAGAAGCCAAAGAACTCCTCGAGCGCTTGAAACAACAACTCATGTAGCGATTTTACTCGCTCCTTAAGGCGATTAGTGGATCGACTCTACTGGCTCTGCGCGCTGGAATATACGACGCAAGGATTGCCGTCCCAGCCAGTAATGTCGCCGTCGCTATGAAGGTCACCGGATCTCTCGGCGCAACTCCAAAAAGTAGCTTTACCATCAGGCTCGTTAGGGCGAATGAGATAGAAAGCCCCAACACGACTCCAGCTCCCGCCATCAGCATCGCTTGACGGACAACCATTCGCAGCACATCAATGCCGCTTGCTCCGAGAGCCATCCTGATACCTATCTCATGAGTGCGTTGGGCCACCGAATAAGAGATGACTCCATACACTCCTACACAGGCCAGAACCAACGCAACGATCGCGAATAGTCCGATTAACGTCGTTCGAAAGCGAGGCTGGGCCACGGAGGTGGAAAGGCGCTCCTCCATTGTTGCGACATTGGTCACTGGCAAGTCCGGATCGAGCTTTTTGATCTCATTGCGGATCGAGCCGACCAAACCCATTGGATCGTTGACGTCACTCTTAACAACAAGGAAGCCTCCGGCAGTGGGCTGCTGATCGAGGGTCTGGTAAATCAATGGTTGTACATCTTCCGTTATGCCGTTGTATTTCACATCAGCGACAACCCCGATGATTTGCAACCAGTTCGGTTCTGCGGGACTGCCCGTATTGATACGACTGTGCAGGGGATCCTCGACACCGAAAAAACGACGCCGGAAGGTTTCATTGATAACAGCAACACGGGGCGCCTCACGGGTATCACTGTCCGTGAAGACTCTTCCTCTGCTAACGGGAATCTCCAATGCCTTAAAGTATTCGGGACTTACAATACCGTAAAACGCTATGTCCGCTGCTTTTGGCACCGGTCTGCCCTCGATGTAGAACTCGCTGGAAAAATCGGTTTCGTTTGGCGGTAAGCTATTACTGATCGCGGCAGCTCGAATCCCCGGCAACCCGTGCACCTGTTCAACTAAACGTTCGCAAACCTCACGCACCTGAGCATCGTCGCGATAACGTTCACCACGAAGCGTAAAGCCCATGCTTATCACTCGCTCGGCGTTGATCCCAAGATCAACCTGTCGCATTCGCCAAAGACTCTTGACGAGCAAACCGGCGCCGGCAACCAACACCATCGCCAACGACAACTCAGCAACCACCAGGATACTTCGGCCCCGACGTCTGCTCGGGCTCTCAGTCGTACTTCTTCCCCCATCGCGAAGTGCTTCGATTAAATTCAGACGCGAGCTTTGCCACGCTGGGACTAATCCAAAACCGATAGCGCTGAGCAATGAGACCGCACCGGTCCACGCCAAAGCGACGCCATCGACCTTGATCTGATCCAGGCGTGGTAAATCCGGCGGAGCGAACTTGACTAGCAGCGAGACGGCCCAAAAAGCACACAGGATCCCGAGGGCTCCCCCAGCGATGGCTAACAGCAAACTCTCAGTTACCAACCGTCGCATGATCTGTGCACGACGTGCACCCAACGCTGCACGAATCGAAATCTCTTTGACACGAGAGGCCGAGCGAGCCAACGAGAGATTTGCCACATTCACGGTCGCAATTAGTAGTACCAGAGTGACCGAAACAAACAATGCGATTAACGCAGGGCGGATTTCACCGACAATGAAGTCGTTAGCCGAGACTACGTTCAGGTTAAACTTCGTCTTGTCGAAAGTGGAGGTCATTAGGCTCGAATCAGAGTGTGCCTGATTTGTCGAGATTCCAGGTCTCAGTCGAGCAACTCCGGTCAGGAAGTATGGTCCGCGCCGCGTCGGCTGCTCGAGTTGCATAGCTCGCCAAAGCTGGATCTCGGGACGAGGGAAATCAAAATGAGCCGGCATTATGCCGATAACGTTTGCGCTGACGCCATTCAGCTTGATGGTTTTTCCCACAACTGCAGGATCGCCAGCGAAGTGGGAACGCCAAAACTCATCGCTGATGATTACGGTTTGAGGCGCACCAACTTGTTCATCGCTGGTTTGAAAGTCGCGGCCCAGTTGAACCCCAACACCGAAAGTCGAAAGGAAGTTAGCAGTCACATTCACTGCAGGCAGTTGAATTGGATTGTCGCCGCTCATGTTTAACTGCGCCCACTGATAGGCGGCGATGCTTTCGAACGACCTATTTTGCGCACGCCAATCCAGTAGGTCGGCATATGACAGTGGGGTCCGGTCGCCACCGGCGGCTTCTGCGCCGTGATGCCAGACCAGCGTGATTCTCTCCGAATCCTGGAACGGCAATGGGCGCAGCAGGACGCCATGGACCACCGAGAAAATTGCCGTGTTCACTCCAATACCAAGCGCCAGTGTCACAACCACAACGACAGTAAATCCTGGTTGTTTAAGCAAAAGGCGCACTCCGTAGCGAATGTCCTGGATAATAGAGATCATCGAAGTCGCTCCAGATGAGAGATTGGTCCGCTTGCGAAACCAGCTTCTACCAAACGCCGTACCAATCGGTTTTACACGGAGAAACGTGAAAAATAGGATTTACGTGAGGGGCTCTGCGGTGGGCCAGGTCATGATCGCACCGCATTCGGGACTGGCAAATCCCGAATACGGGACACGTGAGATCCGTTATCAATCCGTGCCAATCCGTGGCGTGTCTTTTACACGGAACCAGTCGCCTCGGCCATCATTGGTTCTCAACATCCTGAGTATCTCATCGAAATTGAATGGTCTCGCGCCGCGGCGTCCAAAGACTGAAACCTGATTTCCACTCTCATCCACGGCTCGATCGCGATCGAGTGGCTTCGAAATCCCCAACGCTTCACCTTTTGTCTTGAACGTCGCGATCAGCACCGGCCACGGCCGCGGACTGAAGCCCGCATACTCGGGCATAGTCTCCGGTGACGTCAGCTGCAACACACGCATGCCATTCTTTCCGTCAGCGACATACGCAAACAAGCTCGCGTTCGTCATCGCCACCTTCACCTGATGTACGTCATTGAGCTTACCGTCAGCGTTGTACATTTGATCCAGACGCGGACGTTCAGGCTGCTCGACATCAATGATCGCAATTCCCTCCTGTTCATTAGCGACATATGCATACGTGCGCGCCACGTAAACGTCGTGCGCGTGCGCCAGCGGTACAAAGGCACCCTCCACAACTCGCGCCTGTTCGGGGGTCGTCACATCGATGACTTTCAGTCCTTCATCATCGACAAGGAACGCATAACGAAACTGAATTGCGATCGACTTCGGATTCTTTAGACTGAGATGCGTCGCGAGCTGTGGTTTCAAAGGATCGTTAATGTTGACGATGGCAAGGCTCGTCGCGGTCGTAATGTAAGCATAGTTGCCGGCAATCGTGATGTTATTGGCTTCACTGAGCGCACCCCCGGGATTGAATGTGACCGCACGCTTCAAATAGTTGTTCAACGGATCCCCGTCGAGCAGCGTCGCTGCATTGACGAGTATTAATCCTTCGTATTTGTCTACGACGTAGAGGTAAGCATAAAGCGGGTGAATCGGTTGTTCTTCATTTTCCGCGCGTCTCGTGCGTGCCGGATCGACAGCTAATGTCGTCGGGGCTGCAACCGCGGTCGCATATCTGGTCTTGACCCAGAACTTCTGACCAAAGCGCGACACTGGCCCCGTTACGATCCGCTCGGAAAAGCCCTTCTGATCGATCTGCGCGACATCGTAAACGCGCAATCCGCCTTCTCCCGCCGCCACATAGGCATACTCACCACGCAACTGCACCTGCAGTACACGCGGATTGCCCACGTGCTCGTAAAACGTCTTTAACTCGTTGCCGCCTTGCGTAAACCGCTCGTAGTTTGACGGGTATGCGATCTTGTGAAGCGTGCTACCAAACACAGCTTGCGGCTCCGTTTGCTCGGTAGCCACAACAACCTCCAGCGCGTGATCCGCTGCAACGTAGACATACCGGCCCATGAAGTTGACGAAGTTTGTTCCTTGCAATAGCAACTGCGCCAGCCAGGCATTGTTATCGTTCTTCTCCGAAACGTGACAATCGCTGCACGTCTTCGTCTCCGTTGAACGAACAGTGTGCGGCACGTGCGTGTTGAATGCCTGCCCCGCAAAACCTTCGGCAGATGTTGTTTGCTGTTGCGAATAAATCCATTCGCGATTCTGATTCTGCGAGCTAACCAACACTGCGGATGAAGAACGCACGGGCGCAACACGGTTCCCGGTCACGGTTCCATCACGACCCAGCATGAAGATGTCATCGCGCAGAACCTGGAAATTGTACTGCGTGAAGTTGCGTGTGTTGCCGCCTTCGTTATGCCGGTTGGGCATCTTGCGATTCGCCTGCATGGACAAGTGACATCCAAAACAACTCGTCACCCAGGATGAGTGACACGAGACGCACGTCATATTTGCGTCGCGATGGGCCAGTTGATTGGTGTCGGCTGGAATGTCACCCCAGGTCGTGTTGTCTTTGCGAATCGTCTTCGCGTAACGCGACTGCTCGTTGTAGTCGCGACTGCCGGGCGTAACGGTATCGACTGTCTGCGGCACACGCCACCAGCGTCCGGGCACGACCATCGAGTTTTGCATGACGTCGCCGGCTTTCAGATCGACGTCAACACCCTTTTCGTTTTTCCGTTTTCGATCTCGAGTCACGCGCTGGAATAATGGAATGCGTGTACCTTCCGCATCGCGAACACGAATGCGGGTCAGATCCTGGCCGGCCAGTGGCTGGTTTTGTGACTTACGACGCTCGGCTGCCGTTCCTGTTACAACCGCAGCAGCTGGACCGAAGGTAAAGAGCGACGTCTTCTGCTTGATTGTTCCGTGACAGTCTTCACACGCTATCTCAATCGCAGCACGAGGCTCGTTGTAGAGATTGCCGTCGCCGTGTGAGTCCTGGCGGAAATGACAATCGACGCAATGCATGCCGCGCTCGAGATGAATGTCGTTCAGGTGAACAGCCTTGCTAAACTTCGCCGGGTCGTCAGGCGAAACGATATTGCCCTCCGCGTCGAGCAGATTCCCCTTTCGATCGCGTTTGAAGACCTTCCGAAACATCCAGCCGTGACCGTGAAAGTCTGCAAACTGCGTGTTGCGCAGCAGCGCGTTAAAGGATGGTGTGCCGCTATCCTTTAGGAAATCGAAGTTAGACCACAGGCCGCGCAAACTCGCGCCTTCGGGATTGCGGTCGAGTTTTTCCTGCTCTTCGTCCTGACTCGGGTTGTGTTGCGTCGCCGGGTACATCTTCGCGCCATCGCTCTCGTTGTCCCACCACGTGAGGCCGAGATAACTCGCGACCATGTTTGTTCCCGGATGCATGTGACAGACCATGCATTGCGACGTCGGGATCTGGCTCGTGAATTGGTGCTTGATCGGATGACCTGATTCGCTCTTCGGAATTGACGGATCGGACGTTTGTGAACGTCCGAGATTTCCCGCTTGCTGGTAGATAGCGGAATGTGCTGGATCGCGATCATTTGCATAGATCACGTGACAGGCAGAACACCCAGAGGAGCGATAGTCGCCTGGGTGATCGTTCGTACCCAGAAAGTTAAGTGTTGGATCAAGCAGTCGTGTTTTCTGTATTCCCAGAAAGACAGGATCGGTTCGTTGTGCGGTACCAAAACCACGCGCGCTGAGTCCTTTGTCAGGCTTGCCTGGATCTTCCTCCTTATCAGGCAGGCCAACCTCGAGCCGCCGTTTTCCGCCGCGCTCAAAAACGCGCAAAACGTTTCCGGGTTGAGAGATCTCCCAGCGCGGCAGCGGATCAAGCAGGCTCAGAAATCCCTTGCTGCGTCGCTCCTCTTCAGTGGTCGTTTGCAACAGCGTTTGCGGCGCGCCCGATTCACTGTAGCTCTCGCCAAAGCGTGGGTCTTTCAAATGAAAACTGCCGTTATTGTAAAGCGCCGCGCCCCAGAGCATCGCGCCGTGCGTCATCATGCTGCGCGCGACATTCTTCGATTCGACGTCGTGACAGGCCGATCCGGCGCAGGTCTTTCCTACGACACGCAAATCACCGGGATTGATGAACCGAACAAACTCCCAGCTCTCGCGTGCGATAAGCGTGTTGGACCGTTCCGGATTCGCACCACTGTACCTACCATCACGGCGCCACTCGCGCGGAAACACCGGCTTAACGTGCGCTTCGTCTTTGACCTCCGAAGCCGGATTTCCCCCATGACACGCCGTACAACTTAGCCCCACCGCATCCTTACCATCTTTCAATTTCTCGAGCGTCTCCGTCGTCCCATACTTGTGCATCGGCTCAATCTGCCCATGACACTTCACACACCCTTCAACTTTTCGCGGCGCTGATTGGTTCGACGCAGTCGCCGGCCAGACGATACAGACCATCGCCACGCCCAGGAAACCGATCAAATTTAGAAGACTTCGCGTCATCTACTGTTTTCTCTGTGCTACCTCTGTGTTCTCTGTGTCTCTGTGGTCATAGGATTGTGAGATACAACAACCACAGAGACACAGAGAACACAGAGGTAGCACAGAGAAGAAATCAAAGTATTCGCCGGTGTACTCCGTCCTTCAACACCACAACATTGAAATTAATTAGCAAACCCACTTTCCATCCTCCCATCCGCAGGTAAGTTAGTAATTGAGCGTCATGAACCGGAGCTAATTGCTCCACGGCTTTAATCTCCACCACCAACAGATCCGCTATTAAGAGGTCGACACGATAACCACATTCCAGATGTATACCTTTATAATTCAGCGGTATCCCATATTCTCGTCGAAAATTAAGTCCTCTCAATGCAAGCTCTCTGCAAAGACACTCGCGATAGCTCGATTCAAGCAGTCCTGGACCAAGGAATTTGTGAACTTCAATCGCAGCCCCGATTGTTTCATAAGTGAGCGTATTAAGGTGAGGATTCATTGCTTTTCTCCTTCAAAAGATCAACTTCACTTGCCCGAACAACGAATACAGCATTTTCTTCGGACTGATCACGTTCGGCTGACAAAAGTCTTCGACGCCCGGTGGGCAGTTGCGTGACGCGTCGGTGAAGATGTCGCGAAAACCGCGGCCGGTCCGCAATGAATTAGCTCCAAATGTGAGCGTGAAGTTATTGATCAGGAATGGCCGGTAAGCTACGCCTAAACTGTAATCGAAGCCTATGTCGTGCCGAATGCGATTTTGAAATAGCAGCAACTCAAGTGGCTCGGTGCGATGAAACCGCAAATAGTTGATGTTGACCACAGCTTTGATCCTCTGCGTCAGTTCCACATCAACGCCACCGTTGTAAATAAGAATTCCGGGATTAACAAAGTTTGCCTGCCCCTGCGTCTTACTGCTTCTCAGACTCGGCAACAGACTGTTCGGTTGGACCAGGCCCACACCGGTCTGAGTGAGACGAATTCCATTTCTCACCCAGAACGAAAACTGTCCACCAACGAAATTTGGATCGTCGAAGATCGCATCGAATCCAGTGCCTCGATCATCAGTCGGATCGCTGTCACCCTGCGCGAAAAAGAATGAGCTCTTGAAACGAAGATAGTCCTTATCGACTGACGCTTCGACCGCGGCCATGTTGGATCGAACCTGCACTCTTCGACCGGCGATCTGATTTCGCTCATCGTGACCAAAAGCAAAGTAGTAAGAATGTGACAGATTCAACCTGCCGAGGTGACCATCACCGCTGAAACCCAGATAGCCAACCTTAATCGCATGTAGTCTAACGTCGCCAATCAGGGCCGGGCGAACCAGAAATCCGTTGCGATCAAACTCAACACTCCGGCGATCGTCGTTGTAATGAAAACTGCCCTGTATCGTGTAACCCTTACGAATGAAATCCTGGCGAAAGATGTTTGCGACGTAGACGTTTTGATGGCGCGTGTCGAAACGATTTAGACCGCTGTTGGTGTCCTTCTCCAGCATCGAGAAGTACGCGCCGTTGAATTGATAACGATTGTTGTCAAACGCGCCAAACACGCGTGCGCCGAGGTTGTTATCGGAAAAGATGAAGCCGCGGAAGTCGGAAACAAACGGTTGAATACCGGCGCGGACGGAAACGAAGTCGTAGTTCGCATTGATATCCGCAAGCTTAACTTCACCAAAAGCTTCTTCAAGTGAAGCATGCCAGTCCGTGCGATTTGTGCCGCGTCGCACGTCGATATTAACCACGCCATTTTCACGCGCATCAAGATAATTGGGCACGCTGAATGTTGGCGAAAACTTTATCGCCCAATCACGTGGCTTGAACGTCGTGTCGCCGTGAAAAAGTTCAAAACTGAATTGTAACGTCTCACTGGCGGCAAATTGTTCCGGACGACCAAAGAACTCGGCACTCAAAGGGTCGACGCTGCTGACTCCCGACGGAGTCGGAGCGCGACGCTGTTCCACGTTGGTGCTGCTCACCGCAGTCAGGATCATGAACAGCTTGTCGCCTTTGATTGGATAGTCGCCTTTGAGAACGTTCTGATTGTAGGGATCCCACCAACGTCCGCGTTTGAAAGGGATATCGCGACCGCGCGCGCCACGATCGCCATAACGATCATATTCCGGAAATGTGATGCGCCAGCGATCCGGCGTCTCTCGTCGTTGAGGCGTTGGCGTAGCGCCCGTTGGCGGCGGCGCAAGCGGGATATCGACGACATTGTCCTTGCCAGGCTCGATGACAACATTCTCAAGTGTGTCGCCGCGCACGATCGTAAAGTCGCCGTAGTTTTTGTCTTTATCAAACTGTGCTGTATGCGGCTGGTCCAAACTCAGTCGATACGCACCCGCTGGTAATGACATTGAGTAACTACCGTCGGCATCGCTGCGTTTGCGGTGGACTTTTCGTGTCACCTGGTTTGTAACGACGACGACCACACCGGGAGCCGGCGAAGCTGTAGCAGTACGGACCACGCCTTTGAGTCGTCCTGATTGCTGTGCACACACAACAACCCAACTCATCATGACCAGCAACGTCAGCACTGTTGTTTGGACCGAGCGATGGATCACGTTCGTGGCGTTGTAACACACGACTCACGACTTTCGGAAGAGTTTTTGTAGGGGCGGCACTCCGTGGCCGCCCCTTCGCGGAAACAAACCACCTCGAAAGAGTCGTCACCTCCCAGAGCGGCAGAGATCACAATCGAAACCCCTGAATACCAGCAAGGGGCGGCCACGAAGTGCCGCCCCTACAAAACATTCCTCGATGGCCCGCGATGATGGTAAATTGTCCGCCATGCGGCTTGGCATCCTATTGCTGGCGATTCTGATCCTCGCGATCAGCTTGGTTAGCTTTCCTTATGCCGGTGCGCAGACCACGCGACCAATACTGATCAGTCATCCCGATTCCACCCGCGCCATCGCCTTCGAATCCGTGACCCAGCAGCGTGAGCCATTCACCACAGCGGTCCAGGTGAAGTTCGGTAACGACTCGACTACGCGCATCATGTTGTTTGCGATGAACCTGCAGTTGCAGACCGGCGAAACTGCGAGCGCCGTCACAGCCGATGCAGAAGATGCGAGCCATACGATTTATCCATTGGCCGTCGAACACGTCGGCAGCGTTCCCGATCAACCGTGGGCTGCGTCGCTTGTCGTGAGGCTTCCAGAGAATCTTCCGCAAGCAGGCGATGTTCTGGTGCGGATCAAATATCGCGAAATGGAGAGTAATCGCGTGCGCGTCGGCATCGGTCACGTGGGCGATGGTCCACCTGACGACAGCAACGCCGTGCCAACGCCCGGCGTGTTGTCGCCATTGCCGCCGCCAAGTCTCACGGCAACCAACCTTGCGCAAACTGACGTACAAACTATCCTGCAACAGGCAGCGTCCGCCGCGACGGCACTCGGAAAACCTGTAAACATCGTCGTCACCGATCGCGAAGGCAACGTGCTCGGTTTCCTACCTATGCCCGGTGCGCCAACAACGTCGACGATTCGCAGCGTCGGTCGCGCCGGCCAGGGCCTTGAAAGCCTCGACGTTCCAGCGGCAGACGCGGCAACAGCAAAAGCGGCAACGGCGGCGTTCTTCAGCACGACCGGCAATGCTTTCACAACGCGAACCGCGGGTTTCATCATTCAGGAGCATTTTCCGGCGGGTATCAGCTTTCGCGCGGGTGGTCCACTCTACGGTGTCCAGTTCTCTTCACTTCCCTGCAGCGATATCAAAAAGCCTTCCGCGCGACTTGGTCTCTCAGCCGATCCGGGTGGGTTGCCAATTTACAGAAACGGTCTGCCTGCCGGCGGCATCGGTGTCGAGGGTGATGGGCTTTACACAGTCGATCGCAATCCGGGAGATGAAGATCAGCCAGTTGAAGAACTGATTGCCGCTGCCGGAATCCGAGGTTTTGAAGCACCCGTGCCCATCCGCGGCGACAACATTCTGGTTGATGGTATTCGCTTGCCGTTCTCAAACATTGCAAATCCGCCCGCGTCTGGTAGTGCTGCAAGTATTGCGGGGGCGACGTTTGGTTTTGGACCAGGTGGAGTGGCGCCGGCTTCAGAATTTGTCCCACAAACCGTCGGCGGCATAGCAGGCGAAGTGAGCCCGCGCTTCTTTCCATTCATCGGTGGAACAGCTCCCAGCACCAATACACTCACAGCCGGCGAGGTGGGGACGATCATCACGCATGCTGCGCAGCAGGCAAACATCACGCGTGCCGCGATCAGACAACCACTTGGCAGCAACGCGCGCGTATCAATCGCAGTAGTCGACACCGCTGGAGTTGTGTTGGGAGTTTTCAGGCAACAGGATGCACCGGTCTTTGGCTTTGATGTTGCGGTCCAAAAAGCACGAACGGCGGCATTCTTTTCAAGTGCCAATGCAGCGACGGTTTTACGCGGCGCAGGGTTTGGAGCTTATGTCGATCGTGCCCTGGCTGACGGCCTGCGGTTCGACGGCGCGTTTGCATTTTCCGATCGAGCCACCGGTTTTCTTCATCGCCCGTTTTTTCCGGACGGGATTGACGACACTGCCGCCGGGCCATTCAGCACCACGATCGCAGACTGGAGCCCTTTCAATGTCGGCCTCCAACTTGATCTCATCAAGACAAATTTTTTAGCGTCCGTAGTTGGTCCAGCAGTTCCATGTTCTTCGATACCCTCGCTGCCGAATGGAATTCAGATCTTCCCTGGCAGTGTGCCCTTGTATAAGAATGGTGTGTTGGTTGGCGCCATTGGCATCAGTGGTGACGGCGTAGATCAGGACGATCTGATCGCCGCTGGCGGTGCGAATGGTTTTTCGCCAGCGGCTGCAGTCCGTTCAGATCAAATCTTTGTACGCGGCGTGCGTCTTCCGTTTTTGAAGTTTCCGCGTAGTCCAAACCTGTAAAGAATGCGCGCTCAAAGACTCGTGCTCTTCGCGCTGTTGTTGATGGTCACCGTCATGTTGGCTCAGAGCCAGCAGCCGGCGGCTAAACAAACAGGTGTGTTGCGATTACGCGTCCGTGTGAAAGCTGACGACTCGGCACCGTTGCGCGGTCTCGCTCGCAAGCGCTTCTTTCTGATTCCGGGAACAATTGAACAACACCGCACGCTCATCGATGCAATCGAGCGCCAGGCCCTAACGAGTCGGGACTGTTACTACCGGAAGATTGGCGCCAGTGCGGCGTTGATTAATTGGTTGAAAGACGGTGATTGCGAATCAGTCTATTGTCGCAACGTCGAGCAGGAATTCGTTACTGGACCAAAGGCTGTGCCGGAATTTGCAACTGCTTTCGCGGCAAGCCAAAAAGAGTTTGGAAACGATGGAACGGCGCGAGAGTGGTTGACGACGAACCTCACTCCCGACGTGCGTGACGGTTTCTATCGAGTGCAAAAGACTTCTCTCGAAGCGCTGTTAAAGCAGGCCGGCGCTGAGGTGCACTCCGTGATGACGGATCGAAATGGCACTGCTTACTTCACAGATCTGGGACCAGGAACTTACGTCCTATCGAATTTCATACCAACCGAGCTGGGACAGACGTTCGTGACGTGGAACTGTGAAGTGCAGGTCAAACCCGGCGATCTTGCTACTGAGAAACCGTACCTCGTTTCAAATCGGAGAGATAAGAATGTGAAGTGCGTTGGCATTGAGAAGCCAAAGCCGGTTTGCGCCACAGATTGACGCGGATGACACGGATCAAAACATTTACTGCCTTTTTGTTTTTCTTTCTGATCTGTGTCCATCCGTGTTTATCGGCGGCTGATTATTCGAAGTTCTCCCATTCAACGGCCAAACACCAGGCAGCGTGTAATACCTGCCACAAAGTACCGACAAAAGATTGGACCAAAGCTTCCGCTTTTCCCGACATCAAGGACTATCCGGAGCACGCCGCATGTGTGAGTTGTCATCGCCCGCAGTTCTTCAAAGGGGCCCGGCCTCCGATCTGTTCCGTTTGTCACTCGAAAACATCACCACGCGATGAGGCGCGCTTTGCGTTTCGAAATCCAGCTTCGAGGCTGCAATTCACGATCGCGTTTCCACATGACAGGCACCAGGACGTGATTGCGCAGTTGCGCTTTGCTCACGCACAGCAGAGTTACAACAATTGCACGATCTGTCATGCGTCGCGGACGACGACGTTCAAAGCAGTTCCCACAAATCATTCATCGTGCTTCAACTGTCACTGGAAAGCGCAGCAGCCTGTTGCCACCAACTGCAATGGCTGTCACAAGCTGGCGACGCCGTACGTGCCGGTCACAGATCCAACCAGGATTTCGATCAAGTATATGCACGAAGGCGGTGGCGAGAAGAAACAACACGTGGCGGAGTGCACCACCTGCCACATCAACATCACCAAGTCTGCATCCCTGCGAGGACTGAAACCGGATGTACCAATAACGGCGTGTACTGAATGTCATAACAAAGATGGTCTAAGGCAAGATTTGAGTAAGGAGTTGGTGGCAATCGATAAGAACCGCACGTTCACGTGTGTCTATTGTCACGCGCCAAATGTCGGCAGTCTCGATCCGCCGGCAAGTCACTATCTGATCGCGGAGCGACCACCGCTCAAACGCAAAGACATCAAATGAAAATTCCTCCCGCAAAGGTGCAACGGCGCAACGGAAAGTTCTCAGTACGAGTGCTTTCGTTGCGCCTTTGTGCCGTCGCGGGGGTAATTCTTCTTATTCAAGCAGCATCGGCTCAAGACTCAAACCGCGATTACTCGAAATTTCTCCACTCGAGCCAACGGCACAATTCTCTTGCCTGCAATTCCTGTCACGAACGCGCAGACAACTCCGCGACACCACGCTTTCCAGGTCACAAGGCCTGCACTGATTGTCACCGCAGCCAGTTCACTACGCCGCAGATACCGATGTGCAAGATCTGCCACACGGATACCAGTGGCGGTAATCCGCCGTTGAAAAATTTTCCAGGAAGCTTCAACGAACCTTTCAACGTAAAATTTGATCATGCTCAACACATGAACGGCGCCGCAAAACCACAGCGAGGTTGCGCTGGTTGTCATAATTCGCCGATCAATCGCGGTGTTGGCCTATCGATCCCCACAAACCTGGCAGCACACAATGGTTGCTATACGTGTCACACACCTTCAAGCAAGTCAGCGTCGGGACGCGAGATCGCATCATGCGGCGTCTGTCACGATCAAAAATCATATCGGCCAACGCCGGCAAATGCGCGAGCATATCGTTACGCTTTCAGTCACGCAGACCACGATGCACGAGAAAGATTAGCCTGTGCTGACTGTCACCGGTTAACAGCCGCCGCGCCACAGACACGCCAGGTGAGTTCTCCAACTGCGGCTGAACATTTTGTCACCACACGCAGCATGACCTGTCTTACCTGTCACAACGGCAGAAGGTCCTTTGGCGGGGACTTGGCCTTCAAAGACTGCAAGCGATGTCACTCCGGCTCAACCTTCCGGATGCCCCTGTGAATTTTTTTGTGCCTTTTGTGCTTTTTGTGGCAAGATTTCCCTCATGAAAATACTAGTCATTCTGCTTCTGGCGTTCGTGTCCCTCGGCCTGATCACGCAGGAAAAAGAGAGCAAGACTCAGCCTAAAGAAGTCGTGCTCTCCAAAGACAGCCAGTCAGACAAGTATGGCGAGGTACCCTTCAATCACGAGAATCATTCGAATAAGAAGTACAGCCCCGATGGTCAGAGCGTGCTGACGTGTGTTGAGTGTCATCACACGGACCAGCCGGCGGCAAACTTAAAAGCGCCACTGAAGACTTCGGAGCGCTCGATGGTGTTGACGACTGAATCGCTGGCGGCAGCAGATGCAAAGCCGGTGAGGAGTTGTCGCGCTTGTCATCTCCAGGCAGGTGACGACAGCTCGCCGATGCCAGCTATCCAGTATCCTGACAAACCGGCGCCGACAAAACTGACCAACGAGGTTGCGTATCACCTGAACTGTAATCTCTGCCACGACAAAGCAATCGCGGCGCGGCCGGCGCTCAAAGGAAAAGTGCCGGGGTCAAACGACTGCATACCGTGCCACAAGCCAGCGGGATAGTTAGACAGGATTAAATCCTGTGAAGCGAACCTACAGCATCGAAACATTCCAGCGTTTCGGATCAATCACATGCTGCACGTGACATGAAGTGCAGTTCGGCTGACCGTCTTTGACATGGCAATTCGCGCACGTCGTTCGCGGCGTTTCGCGATCGGGTGGGTCGAAAGAATTATGGCAACTCGAGCACGAAAGCTTTCCTTCAGAATTCCCTTTCATCCCTGACGCAATTCGCACCCGTTGATCGTGCAAGGCATGAAACTGGTTGCTGCGCCACTTCTCATCAGTGTCGGTTGGCTGACGCAAGGTTCCGAGTTGTCGTAGATCCCAATCTTCCTCGTTAATCGACTTAGCACTCCAAACACCATTCACTACCGGATAACCAAACGTGCCGTCGTGAGGTGTTCCGACCCTGCGACCGTTATAGAGTTTCTGGTTGCTGTCGTTGTGGCACCGCGTGCACGACTCGAGCGCCCCTGTAGTCGCGCTAAACTCGGCTCCCCGATGCTCTGCATGACAATCGACGCAATTGATTCCCGCAGCCTCGTGTGGCTTGATCATCGTCGACTTAAACGCCTCCGTGGTATGACACGCCGCGCACCGCTGCTCCATATGTGCGCGCAACGAATGACAATTTGTACACGAGCCGGAATTTGGCATAGCAGCAATGGCGGGGGCCATGGTCATTTGCGTCAGTGTATGAGCTTTCGCAACCGGTGCAGGTGAGAAAGCACTTGTGTACCAGTAAGCAGCGGCCACTGAAATCAATCCGACGAAAATCAGTGCCCACGTAAAAACGGCGACTGGCCAACGCGACATCAAATCCGTCGTTGGTATCCAGTTAAACTGAGCCTTTCCCGCGCGCCTTCCACCTTTGGGAGAAAGTGGCGACGGGCGCGCCATTTTGCCGGCATCGCGAACTCTCTTGTCCCAAAAAATATCGAGCGCTTTGGTTCCGGCGATGGGCGCGGCACGCGGCTTCTTCGCTTTCGAATCAGGTTCGATCAGGTTGTCGGTGCTCAACCCCGGGTCGCTGACGTCGATCTCTGAGAGCTTCATGCCGAGCCGCAGCTCAACGCGAATCGCGAGGCTCTCGTCAGCCGTGTCGATCTGCACTTGAAATGGTCCAACTTCGATGATGTCGCCCGCAGCGAGCGCTTCATTTTCTTCGACCGGTTTTCCGTTGAGGAGGACAGGATTCTTGGGACGTAGTGCGAAAAGATAGTAGTTGTCTTCAAACTGCTTGATTCCCGCCTGCACGCGAGAAACAGACGGGTGATTCAGCATCACCTCACATTGCGGCAGACGGCCAATCAGCAGCCCTTCGCTGATGATCGTCACCGGATCCAGCGGCAAATCGTCACGTATGATGACGTACTGGTTCATCTGCGTAATCTGTGGACCTAGCTGACGTTGAAATAGATCACCTGAACAATATGGACCACCATCAGCCCGAGCATGATCGCAGTCGCACCGATGTGCATCGGGATCCAGAATTTGAGTAACCAATGCAGAGTCAGCAGCGCATCAATCCGGCGCAGCGTCACCGCCGCCTCCACCGCCGAGATCAAAAGATCGCGCTCTTCGTCGGTAGTCAGACGCGTCGTCCGATCTTTGAACTCCTGGCGCGCCTGCGCGAGCAGTCCCTTCAATTCCTCCCGACGCCAGATTTGTCGCCAGAGAAATCCCCACGACAGGAACCGCGGATATACTCGATCGCTTAGTTCTTCCTTCAACCATCCATCACTTTTCTCGTAAATTGATCGGGTCTCACGACGCAACTCTTCGCGGCGCCCTTCGAGATCCTCAACCAGCAGCGGATCGCCTTCTATGCGAGTCATGATTCTCGGTGCTATGACGTAAGCAATCACTCCCACGAGGCCGGAGATTATCGTTAAATCAAACGCAACATAAAGCAGACTTGTTAGTAATCCGCCCGTGCGGGGGCCGGCGTGAAACAAGAGCACTACACCTGCGATCGCTCCCACGTATGCATGCGCCAACATCCAGTATCTCAACGCTCCGGCACGCCTGCGATAAACCTTCTTCCGAAACGGATACGACATCACGACAAGGACGCCGAGGAGTCCAACCAGTCCGGTGAGCCAACGCATCGTCAACCAACTACCGGCCAGCACCGTGTCAAATCCGTATTTCGATAGACTCCAAAACAGCGCAATGGCGGCCAGAATGGTCACGAGAGTTCCGCCGGCATGCCACGCGCGCGCAAGCGGATCGCTCTTGTGAATGTTGCGGCCGACGGCGTGCGTCTGATCCCGAAAAACGAATCCCTGTGACGGTCCAATCTCACTGAAGTACTCAATAGGATCGACACGTACCAGGGCGCCTGTCGGACAATTCTCTTCGCACGAATACGCCTTGCGTTTTGCGCTCGCCGGATTCAGTGGTGTGTCTTCGCAAAGATTGCACTTGATCGCGACCGGATCGTCCGACGGCTCCGGAATCACCGGAGGGGTATTTCTAAAACTAAAAGCGCTTCTCAATTTCGACGCGAAACCGGAGTCAGCCGGCGGCGACGTGCGCGGCACCATCGTGATCGCATCGTAAGGACACTGCGTGGCGCAGTCGAAGCAACCGATGCACGTGTTTGCATCGATGTCGATCTGTCCAGCGAGATCACGAAAAATCGCACCTGTCGGACACCCTGTCAAACATTCCGGATCCGCACAATGCATGCAAACCTGCGGCACGAGGGCATGCTGTAGACGCTTCTTTCCAATTGCGACTGGCCGCTCAATCTGTATGCCTCGGCGTAGCAACCGCGATTGCCCGTGAACTTTGTGACAAGCGAGCGAACAGTTGCCGCAACGAATGCAAAGATCCATATCCATGACAAGCACGTTCGAGCCGTCGATGATTCCGGTTGCGATCTCCTCTTCGGCGGCTTTGAGCGCATTCAAATCAGGAAGCGCTTCAATTGTGAGTGGAAGTGTGCTGCCTGCGTGCGCGAGTTTGGCAAAAACGTCAACCAGTTCCCTGCGAAGTTGCGGATCACTCGAAAACTGGTCCAGCGAAATTTCGAGTACTTCTGTTCGCTGCATCAAACTCGCACGAAATCTCCAAACGGCGGGTTCGGTAACTCCTTCGAGACCGAGACAGTTTCCACCGCCAAGAAAATCGACTCCGATTGTCTCGTCCATTCCGAGCACGACTTCCGGCGAGGCCGCATGAAACGGAGCGCCGTGAGAACGTCTCACCCAACCGCTCTTGATCAGAATCAACCGGTCTATCGGCGCATCTTCCTGGCAGAGAACGTGGTTCTTGCCATAGACCATGTAACGGCCCGTGCGAACCAGTTCCAGTATGAGTGCCTGGCTTAGAGGCTTGCCGCTGATGCCTGAGAGGTCTTCGAGAAGACGCCCGATACCGTGTATGCGATAAGTCTCATCGAGAATGTTGCCGAAGGTTTTGAGCTTGCGAAGCAGGCGCAAAGCGGGCCGGGTGACTTCCAGCACGACCGCAGTTTGATTGGGTGGCACCGAAACCGTTGCATTACGCTCGATACCTGCGAGCAAAGCCATTTCGCCGAAGCACGAGCCCGGTTCGAGGTGATTTATCTTCTTCTGTCCTGCGGCGTCGCGAACATAAACATCAAGTACGCCCTCGACGGTGATATAGAAAGTGTTTCCACCCCATTCACCCTGGCGCATGATCTCTTCGCCGGCATCGTAGGTGAGAAGACGGACATAAGGTCCGACACGCTTACCGTTCGCGTAATCGCGTCCCTGAACTATGACTTCGAGATCCGCGGCGTACTTCTGTTTGCCATTTTGTTCCTCGAATAGTTCAGCGGTAAGAGCAAGATGCTGGATGGCTTCAACTACGCGACCCCGATCGGTTATTTCGCGTGGCATGTGACTGTTTATACTACACTCGAAGAGTGAACGACTAGAGCTTTGTACTTTGTTCTTTTTCTTTGTTCTTGGTAACCGAAGGGTTCAACTAAGCAGTAAGTACAAAAACCCAACTACAAAGCACCAACTCCAAAGCACTAACTTCATGCTACACTCGCGAAGCAATGCTGCCAGAAAATCTTTTCGCACTTCCCCTTGAACAACAAATCGGACAGTTCCTATTTATCGGTCTTCCCGGTACTGAGTTTGATGCCGAGACACGTGCCTTAATTGAGGAAGTTAAGCCGGGCGGAATCATTATCTTCGGTCGCAACGTCGCTGGTCCAGAACAACTACGATCACTGCTCGACGGCGCCCACGAAATGTTGCCGGTACCGCCACTGGTCGGGATCGATCAGGAAGGTGGGCTAGTCGACCGGCTCCGCCGCATCTTCACTCCGATGCCGTCCGCGCGCACGATTCGCCAGCATGGTGATCTCGCCGCCGCACGCGCGCTCGGGAGAATCACAGGCGAAGTGTTGCGCATGCTCGGGTTCAACATCAACTTCGCGCCCGTCATGTCGATCATGACTGAAGATCGCGACCTGCTGTCCAACGGTCTGTACTCCAGATCCTTCGGGCGCTCGCCGGGCGAAGTTCTCGGTTACACCACTGTTTATATGCGCGGTTTACAAGGCACCGGCATGCTCGGCTGCTTGAAACATTTTCCGGGAATTGGCGCCGGTGAAGTCGATTCACATGAACAAATGCCTGTTGTCCGTCTCTCTCACGACGATCTGATCGCACAGGATCTCGCGCCGTACATCGAACTCTTTCAAAGACGCGACGATCGCGTACGCTGCGTGATGGTTAGCCATGGCGGGTTTCCCAACATCGATATCAGAGAAGAAGTAACCGGCGGTTTACTTGAGCCCGCTTCGCTCAATTACAACATCGTGACGAAGCTTCTGCGCGAAGAACTCGGTTACAAGCATCTGGTTGTAACTGACGACCTTGAGATGGGCGCGATTTCGCGTCACTGTGAAATCGAGGACGCTGCAGTTCGCGCCGCGCTTGCTGGTGAAGATATGTTGCTAATCTGTGCCAGTCCGGAGAAGATCCGGCGTGGTTATCACGGGCTGCTCGATGCCGCAAAAGACGGCCTGATCTCGCAAGAACGAATCGACAAGTCGCTCGCACGGATTGCCAAAACCAAGGCGACCATTCAACCATCACTGCCACTCGATCTCAAACGTTTTCAGCAGCTGTCGGACGAAATACTCAAACTCAATTCCAAGCTCAACTACACCTACGGAGGCACGATTAAGTGAGCAAGGGCAAGCTTATCCTGCTGGTTTTTATAATTTCAGCGTTGCTCGCGCCGCCCGCATGCCGGCGGCGCAGCGACACGTTTGTGATCGCGCTCGGCGACAACATTCGCACCATCGATCCGATTGGCTCGCCGTCAGTTGACGCGGCCAGTGAACGAGTGCGCACGTTGATCTTCAACAGTCTCGTAAAGAAGGACGAAAGGTTTGACTACACAGGCGAATTGGCCTCTGACGTCAAACGTTCCGACGACGGAATGACTTACACCTTCACACTGCACGACGGCGTGAAGTTTCACGATGGCAAGACGCTGAGTTCCGCTGACGTCAAATACACTTTGGATCTCGTCTTCCGCAGCGAGTTCGCCAAGTCTGCAAGTTTTAACGAAGGAGTCGGCGCTGATAAACACAGTTACATCAAGAGTGTCGAGACGCCTGACGCAAAAACGGTCGTCGTGACGCTGATTAAACCCTGGGTCGGTTTGCTTTCGAATCTGGTTCCGATCGCGATCATTCCGAAAGACAGTTACGAGTCGCAGAAAACGCATCCGTTAGGTACAGGTCCGTTCAAGTTCATTCGTTACGACAACACGCAGCAGGTTTGCGATGTCGAAGCGTTTAATGAGTATTGGGAGGGACCACCAAAACTGCCGGCGGTTCAAGTGCGTGTAATCTCAGAAATGAACTCGCTGCAATCGAATTTACTTTCGGGTGTGGTTGATATTGCGCCGATGCCGACGAGTCTCTCACCAGACGCTGTCAAGTCACTCGAGCAGAATCCAAACCTTCAGGTAAAGGCGTTTCCTGGATCAAATCTGGTTTTACTAACCCTCAACACGTCGTCGCCTCCACTTGATAACGTGAAAGTGCGACAGGCAATCGCGTATGCGATCGATCGAGAGAATTTGATCAAGAACCTGTTACGCGGATTCGGAAAGATTGCGCACTCGATCATTCCGGAAGAGTCGTGGGCATATTCTTCGGGTCAAATCTATTCTTACGATCCGGCGAAGGCAAAACAATTGCTGGACGAAGCCGGATTTCGTGATCCCGATGGTGATGGACCAAAAATGCGTTTTGACAAACCCGTTGTATTCAAAGTCTCGGGCTCGAGCATCGCTGGGAGACAATACTCGGGCGTGATTCAAAACGAATTGAAGGAAGTCGGAATTCCAGTAGAGATTCAAACGCCGGAACAGAACACGCTTTTTGATGAACTCAGGCGTGGTAACTTCCAGATCGCGTATTCACAATGGGTCGGTGGAAATCAGGATCCGATTTTCTACAAGGATCTTTTTGCGACCTCTGAGATACCGACACAAACCAGACCGTCGCGGAATCGAAGTCGTTACAGCAATCCTGAACTGGATAAGCTACTCGATGAAGCGGTGAACACGTTCGATCGCACGAGGGGTCGAGAGTTGTACCTGCGTATCCAGGACATCGTCAGCCGCGACGTTCCGGTGTTCCCACTCTGGTATCAGTCAAATATCGTGATCGCCAAGAAGAACGTGCAGAATATTCAGGTGAATGCGAGCGGCGACTGGGGCTTTGTACGGAATTTGAGTCGGTAGGATGAGTTTCACGCAAAGACGCAAAGGAAGACGCAAAGACGCGAAGAAGTTTTGGATTTCTTTGCGGCTCGGTGTCTTCCTTTGCGTCTTTGCGTGAAAACCCCTCTTAAAACTCCGTAATCTGCAGCGACGCTGTTGCGGCAAGTGGCGGCGCGATCCCGGCATTCAGGTAATCCCACGCAGCCAATCCAATCATTGCGGCGTTGTCTGTTGACCATTTTAAAGGCGGCAGACAAAGCTTCACACCCATCCGCTCGCATAGCTGCGCCGTTCCCTCACGCAGTTGCGGGCTTGCGGCTACGCCACCAACCACCACGAGACATTCCGCCGGATACACTTCCAACACGCGCTTGCACTTCGTGATCATGATCTCCATGCACGCACTCACAAACGAAGCCGCTACATCTGCGTGGTCCACGTCAGGATTCTTGTCCAGGAATCTCCCGACCGCCGACTTCAATCCTGAGAATGAAAACTCGAACCCCTCGTTCAACATGGGCCTTGGAAACGGAATCGACGGTGTGCCGGTCTGCGCCAGTTTATCGACCGCCGGACCACCTGGAAATCCCAACCCGAGCAGCCGCGCGACCTTGTCGTAAGCTTCACCCACTGAATCATCGCGCGTCGATCCGAGAAGCTGAATCGACGTCAAACTCTCCATTCGCGCCAGGAAAGTATGTCCCCCGGACACGAGCAACACGATCGCTGGAAGCTCAACGCGGCGCTCAACCAGATCTGCACTGCGAAGGTGGCCCCGCAAATGATTAATACCAAGCACCGGCACATTCCAGCCCAGGCCCAGACCTGCCGCTGTATTCACACCGACGATTAACGAACCGATCAAACCCGGACCTCTCGTCACTCCAATCGCCTTCAGATCAGGACCTTTGACATTCGCTTCTTCGAGCGCACGCTCGATCGTCGGGATGACGGTCAGGGCATGCGCACGACTAGCAAACTCCGGATAGACACCACCCCAACGTGAATGAATATGAGTTTGACTGGCGATGATTGAAGACAACACATTTCCGTCGCGATCGACGACTGCTGCCGCGGTATCGTCGCACGACGATTCAATCCCAAGAATTACCTCTTGACTCATGATAAATACTTCAAAATCTCAGACTCAGGTACAACACCAACACGTTCGATCACCGGCGGATCAACTCTGCAATTCACAAGTGTCGAGGCCGTGGTGCGCCGGATGCCACCGTCGATCGATAGATCCGGAGCGCCATCGAGTTGGGCCAGGATCTCTTCGACGTTGTCCGGCGTTCCGGCACTGTGCGCATTCGCGCTCGTGACAAGTAGTGGCCCTGCCTCGCGCAACACGGCGAGAAGGCGCTCATCGTCTGGTATTCTCACCGCCGCTTCGTCGCGGCCTTCCAGCCATGCGGGTCTGTACCCGGAACGAAAACCGAGAGCGAGCGTCAAACTCCCGGGAATCAATGGCGAACGGAGTAGGCGCCTCGCCGGCTCACTGATTTCAAATCCCAATGGCTCAAGCTCAGCGTCGGACGAAACCATGATCGGTAGATTTACATTCCTTGGGCGGCGCTTGAGTGCAAAGAGTCGATCGATCGATTTATCAAAGTTAGGACTCACAGCCAGACCGTATACGGTATCTGTCGGCAACAAAACCACACCGCCACTCTCGAGACATTCAACAATATCTTCAACACCAACTCCGTTCTTCATCCGCTTAATCCGTGGCGTAAAACACGTCCGATTGGTCGTTCAGCGCTTCGACCTGTACTGTGGAACGATCTCCATCGATCCACGCCTGATGGCCCAATCTCAATAACACTCTGGCGTCGGGAGTCTCAATTCCGGTATCAACAACACTCACCTCTCCCAACAGAGCGGCGAGCTTATGCCGGATTCGTCCCACCACTGCGACATCCGAAACTCCACTACTGACCTTCGGCAACGTCTGATCCAGAGGCCCAAAACGCATAATCTCAACAGACTCACCCCTGATCAAGCCAACGTATGCGTTGTCATTCGCCGCTGGCACAGCAGCAATCACCGGCAATTCCGTGGCGTCTTTCGTCTGTGCCGCAATGATCTCAAACCAGTTAAACGGATGAAGATTCACTTTCAAACTAAACGCCAACGCATTCACAAATGATATTCCGGCTCGCACAAACGTGAGCGAGCCAGGACCGACATTGATCGTTACTCCTTTTATCTCGCTGGCACGAGCACCGATCGTTTCAAGCCCACATGAGAGCAGTGCACCCAACGTTCTGAACGGCAGGTCACAGTTACTTACGGCAGAGTCGAAGATCGCTTCACCATCGCGTCCGATCACGACACGATACTCATTCGACGACGACTCAACTGCGACAACTAAACTCATACCCGCAAATGCGCTCTTAAACTAGCCAGCACCGGCTGCCAGCGCTCTGCCGACGCAGAGAAACTCAACTTACGCCAGTTGTCCTGGCTCTCGACAAACTCAAAATCGATGGTCAAAGAGTTCGGAAAATCTGATTCAACTATGTCGCCCCACTCGATCGCGCTGATGCTCTCGGCGATGTAATCTTCAAGCGCGAGATCTCGAAACTCAGCCACGCTCGAGAGTCGATATGCGTCAATGTGCAAAAAAGTGCCTGCCGGAATCGGATAAAACTGTGCGAGTGTAAAAGTAGGACTTGTGACCTCGGCATCCGATCCAAGTACAGCCACCAGCTCTTGAACAAACGCAGTCTTGCCTCCTGCCAAGGCACCTTTGAGCAGTATCGAATCACCGGGACGTAACAACAGAGCCAGCGAAGCAGCAACACGCGCTGTCTCCTCTCTGCCCTTACAGAGCACGCTAAACGTATTCATCCTTCAGCTGTGATCACAAAGATGGACGGTTATGGCTGTCTCCAGTTCGTGTCGAGACGTGTCTTTTTGAGGCTCGGCACATCCAACACGTTTGCGTCGAACCCGGAAACATACGGCTTAACCAACGAATACGACGACGCAAAATAGATTGGCACGGCCTTGAGATCCTTCAACGCCTGCGCCTCGCTATCCACCAAACCGCTCGGCTCCGGCGACGGGCTCGGACGTGCATTACCTTCAGGAGCCGGGGTCGCACTCGGCGCCACATGGCTTTCGCGCTCAAATAACATTCGGAGATTCACAAGTTCGCTCGTCGTCTGTAAAACGATGCCGCGACGCACAATGTCGTAATCGCCCGCTTTCATCGCAGCCTCATACTCCTCCCAATTGCGGACCACTATCTCCGTATCGATATTCAATGTCGCACGCCACATCGCCGCAATCGACTGCGCCACGATGCGTTGTTGTTCGTTGCGGTTGATCAATAGCCGTATCAGCGGAAAGCCCTCGCCGTTCGGATAACCCGCGTCGGCGAGGAGTTCTTTCGCCTTGTTGACATCGTGCTCAAGCAGCTCTGCTTTGTCTACCACGGGCTTCTCGCCAGACATCGCTTCCGGCAGAAACTTTCCAGCAGGTTCAGTTGAACCACCGAGATCGTCGCGGCTAACACGTTCTCGATCGATTGCGAGTGCAAGTGCTTCGCGCACTCTCACATCGTCAAACGGCTCACGCACCGTATTGAACGCGTAATAGGTTAAAGCGCCGAAGGTCGCGCGATGAAAATCCTTATATGGAGCCAACAGCTTCAGCGCGAGCGGCTCAAAAGGCGCATTCGTAATTGCATCGATTTCACCGTCGCGGTAAGCGGCCAGAGCATCTTCCGCATTCCCGGTGTCAACAAACGTGACGCGATCGAGCGCCACGGAAGCATCGTCCCAGTAAGTTTTCGCGCGTTCGAGCTGGACGCGATCCCTCTCCGCAGCAGAGAGCAAAAATGCACCGTTTGAGATCAGCTCGTGCGATTCGAGACGATTCGTGCTTTCCGCCGTTGCGACTTTAACTGGACGAAACACAGGATGGGCCACGAGCGCGGGAAAACTGCTGTCCGCGTGCTGTAGAGTCACCTGCAAAACGTGTTCGTTGATCGCGCGAGCACCAAAGCCATGCGGCGCTGAGACGCTTGGAATTGCTCCTTCAATGTTTGCGAGGAGCTCAGTGTGCGGCGCAAGTGGACCAATCTTGAGCGTGCGTTCCCAGGAACGAACGAAGTCCTGCGCTGTCACATTTTCACCGTTAGACCAGCGCGCGTTCTCGCGCAAATAGAAAGTCCATGTGCGACCATCGTTCGACGACTCCCAGCGAGTCGCCACGGCCGGAATAGGCGCCAGCGTCTTCGGATCGTAATCGGTAAGTCCTTCGAAGAGGGCTCTAACCGCATCAGTGTCTGGCGGCGCCGCCGCAAAAGCCGGATCGAATGTTTGCGGCAATCCACCGTTACTCCAACGAAACTCCTGCGAGCGAGGCGGTACGACCTTGCCGTAATAAGTTGACGGGTCACTGGTGCTGAAACAGCCTGTGTGCGTCAAGCACAGCGCGAGAAGGAGTGCGCAGACGCAGGAGAAAGGTTTTTTAGCCACGGATGACACGGATTAGTTGGTTATAAACTTCGACGGTTTGAGCTCTGGTGAGATCAAATCCATCGGACGTATCGATCAGATAATCAGCGAAGCTCTGTTTCTCTTCCTGCGGCATCTGCGAATTAATTCGCCGCAGCGCCTCGTCCCGTGACAGCTTGTCACGTAGCATCAGTCGTTCGAGTTGCACTTCCGGCCGGCAGTGGACCACGATCAGTTTATCAAAGCGCTTGTAACCGCCTGATTCAATCATCAGCGCCGCATCAACTATCCCGATGCCGTCCGGATCTTCCGCTTCCCATCCATTCAGAATCTCATCCTGACGCGCGATGATAAACGGATGAAGAATGTGGTTTAAGCGTTCACGCTCACTTTGATCAGCGAAAATCAGTGCCCCAAGCCGTTTTCGGTCAAGCGTTCCATCCGCGTTGCGAATTTCTTCACCGAACGCTTCCGTCACGGCCTTCAAACCGTCCGTGCCCGGCATTACAACTTCGCGTGCCGTCTGGTCCGCGTCCAGCACGCGACACCCGAGTTCCACAAAAACCGAAGCGACGAATGATTTACCGACACCAATGGAGCCTGTCAGTCCGACACGTAACATAGATCACCGTCGTCTCACACTAGCGGCCTTAACCGTATTCTTCATCAACATCGCCACAGTCAGTAAACCTACGCCTCCCGGCACGGGGGTCAGCATGCCTGCGACTTCTGCAGCCTCTGACGGATTCACGTCGCCGACCAACGTCGAGCCGCGTTTGGCGACAACTTCAAGTCGCTTATCGGCTTCGCTGCCAAACAACGTACGCACCTCGTCCGGATCAGATACCTTATTCATGCCAACGTCGATCACGACTGCGCCCGGTTTGATGTGTTCGCGTCGGATAAAACCTGCACGCCCGATCGCGACGACGAGTAAATCCGCGGTACGCGTTACGGCAGCGAGATCGCGAGTCCGAGAATGACAAATCGTCACAGTCGCATCGCGCTGCAAGAGCAATTGCGCCATTGGTCGACCGACGATCTGGCTGCGACCAACAACACAAGCGTTCACACCGCTTATTTCGACACCGCGATCGTCAAGGAGTTCCATGATGCCGGCGGGGGTACAAGGAACAAAGACCGGTCGGCCCATCGCTAGTTTGCCTGCATTGACCGGGTGAAATCCATCGACGTCTTTTGCTGGATCGATTGCTTCGATAATCGCGGTCTCGTTGATCGCGCGCGGCAATGGCAATTGTACGAGAATGCCGTCAACGTCATCGCGAGCATTTAACGAACCAACCAGATCGAGCAATTCTGCAACACTGGTCGACTCCGGCAACGCATGATGCTCGGAGCGAATACCAACTTCTTCGCACGCCCTGATCTTGTTTCTGACGTAGACGGCCGACGCCGGATCTTCACCCACGCGCACTGCTGCCAGAGTTACGCGAAGACCGGCCTCAATTTCCGCCCGCACTTCTTCTTTTATTCTTGCTGCCAGTTCAGCAGCTTCAAGTTTGATCATAATGAGATTGGCGAATTAATTAAATGGTCTGTGCTCTTTGTGCCTGTTTGTGGTCTCATTATAATCCGAGTTATGTCATTCGTCAGATTAATACTTTTTTTCACAGTGGTTTGCGTCGCCTCGCTTGTGGCCCTGGCCCAGTCGCCAGACCCAATCGTAGCTGCGGTAGAAGCAGAAAACTGGCAAACAGCACGCAGCGAGATCAACAAAGTCCGTTCCGCCAACGAGGCTCAGTTTCGCGACAAAAATTACGAATATCTGCTGGGTCGCATTGCGGAAAGAACCGGCGAAACGGCAACCGCGCTTGCAAGTTATCAGGCGATCGCATCCAACGATTCCAAACTCAGGGAATATGCCTTGTGGCGACTCGCTAAGCTGGCGCGTGCTACCGGCGACCTCGTTCTCGAACGCGAACGCTTACAGCAGCTCGTGGCCGCAGCGCCTTCGAGTCTGCTCTTTGAACCAGCAACCTTGAGGCTCAGCGAGAGTTTCTTCGAAAGTGGGGATTTCAGCGGCGCCGCAAACAGCGCCAAACCGTTAACACTCTCGAAAAATTCTGCCCTCGTACGTGAAGCCACCACGCTGATCGGTCTATCGTATCTGCGCGCCGGAAAGACTACCGAGGCACGCGATGTTTTTACGAAGCTGCTGATGCAGATGCCCGACGCGTCGCGCCCTGACGACTTCGCACTCGAGGCTGTGCGTCAACTCGATGCACTCGATAACAAAACACCGACTCTTGCGGAAGTCGATCTTTTACTGCGCGCGTCGGTCTATCAGTTCAATCGTGACTTTGCCGGCGCGCGTTTTCACTACCAGGCGGTCGTTGATCGTTTTCCCCATAGCACGACAGTTCCAAATGCGATGTTTCAAATCGCGCGCGGGCTTTACAACGAAGCGAAATACGACGATGCCGTTAAGCTCTTTCAAAAAGTCGTCGATGGGTATCAGCAGTCGACGAGCGCACGCGATGCGGTTGGTTTTCTGGGCTCGAGTTACGTGCGTATGAAACGCACTGACGATGCAGTCGCGGCCTACAAGCTTCTCATCGATCGCTTTCCGGATAATCCATATCCTGAGCGTGCTTACCTAAACATCATCGATGCGCTTCACGAAGCTGGACGGTATCCGGAGGCACTCAACTGGGTGCAACAGACGCGAGCACGATTCAAAGCCGATCTGGCTAACGCACTCGCGCTCTTCGCACAGCTCCGTATTCACATGGCGCAAGGGAGTTGGGCCACAGTCGTGCGTGATGCAGACGAGTTGTCAAAGCTTTCTGATCTGGGCGGGACGCGCGTTCCCGGTGGCACAAATCCTGTAGAAGTCAATTTCCTGCGCGCTTATGCACTCGAACA
Source organism: Pyrinomonadaceae bacterium (assembly GCA_036003745.1). Classification (GTDB taxonomy): domain Bacteria; phylum Acidobacteriota; class Blastocatellia; order Pyrinomonadales; family Pyrinomonadaceae; genus PSRF01. Next base: position 5,178 of record DASYSD010000078.1, on the reverse strand, counting down.
ACTGGGGCGAACCGAAGAAGCAATCAATGCTTATCTGGCTATTCCCGACGGCCGCAATGAGTATTACGGAACGCGGGCCACGCAGAAACTTTTGGATCTGGCTGGGAATGAGAAATCGCGGACGCTCGTCCGCATGCGTCTCAACAACCTGCAGAATGAGAGTAAGGTAAATAGCGCCGCTGGACAATTTGAACAGGCACGCGTTGCCGCGCAGTCGAGCCTGAGACTGACTAACGATCCACAGCAAAGAGCTGAGGCACTGAAGTATCTGCAAAGCGCTTACAGCGCACTGAGCACTTATCGCGTACCCCAGTTCAGCAGAGTATCCTTGCTGAAACAGGACACGGACCTCGGACCGCACGATGCACTCGCCAACAGCCTCCTGCTGCTCGGCCTTTATGACGAAGCAATTCCCGAGTATCTGGCGGCGCGCAAGACATCTCGTGGTCCTGACGAGGATTACACAATCGCCGTATTGTCTCTGCGCGGTGGTATTGCGAACCGCGCCGTCCGGTTTGGCGAGCAGATCTGGAAAACCGTACCGGCGGATTTTGTAATTGAACTGGCGCCACGCGAGATGGTCCAACTTCTCTATCCGGCGCCGTTTCGCGAGTCACTCCTGAAGCACACGAGCAGCAGAAACGTCGATCCGAGATTTGTGCTATCAATCGCGCGACAGGAATCACGTTTTCAGACTGATGCAAAATCAATCGCAGCCGCTCGCGGGATGATGCAGTTCATCGCCTCCACGGCAAATGAGATCGCGGCGCAAATCAAACTGAACAATTTCAACCAGGACGATCTCTACAACGCTGACACTGCAATCCTTTTTGGGTCCCAATATCTTTCAAATCTTTTCCAGCAGTTCCCCAATCAGCCGCAGGCTGTGGCCGGTTCGTACAACGGAGGCGCCGACAATCTTGCGCGCTGGATCGCGCGCTCACGCGCGAACGAACCCGATCGCTATGTTGCTGAGATCGGGTTCACGCAAACCAAAGACTATGTTTACAAAGTGATGGCAAACTACTGGACTTATCAACGTCTCTACGACGCCCAACTGCAACCGGCCACAAGCAAATGAAGCCACAAAAAAGCACAAAAGGCACACTTTCTGTGCTGCTGATGATCTGTGTTTGCCTGGTTGCCTCGTGTCGCCGAAGTGGTAGTGAGCAGCGCTACGACTTGAAGGGCAAGGTGCTGGTCGTCGAGCCCCACAAGCATCTGGTAACAGTCTCGCACGAAGACATCAAAGGCTACATGCCCGCGATGACGATGCCGTTTACGGTGCGCAGCGAATCGGACCTTCAGATCCTGGCTCCGGATGACGAGATCACAGCAACGCTCGTCATCGATGGCTCTCATTCATGGCTGGAAGATCTGATCATCACGAGACAGAGCGCCAATACCCCGGCGATGCCCGGTGTAACGATGGCAAAAGAGGGTGACGAAGTCCCGAACTTCGCCTTGCGTAACCAGGATAATCGGGAAATTCACATTCACGATTATCGCGGCCGGACTTTGCTCCTGACTTTCATTTACACACGTTGTCCCGTGCCGGATTACTGCACGCTGATGTCCAACAACTTCGCACAGATTGATCGCGCCCTCGGCCAGGATGCTGGTCTATATGCAAAGACTCATTTGCTGAGCATTAGTATCGATCCGTCTTACGACACACCGCAGGTGTTACGCAGTTACGGCGCTGCTCACACCGAACGCTATCAAAACGAAACTTTTGCACACTGGGAATTTGCAAGTGGAACCACCGAGCAGGTCAAGAAAATCGCAGCGTACTTCGGACTAACCTATTTCCCGGAAAAGGATCAGATCATCCACGCGTTGCGGACTGTGATCGTGGATTCCGACGGTAAGATCGCGAAGATTTATTCGGGCAACGACTGGAAACCGGAGGAAGTCGTGGAAGTAATCCACAGATTACACAGATAATGTAATCTGTGGTTTAACTGCCCTTTATCTTCTTAATCTCCTCGGTGAGTACCGGAACTGCTTCAAACAGATCTCCGACAATCCCGTAATCAGCAATGTCGAAGATCGGCGCCTCGGGATCTTTGTTGATGGCGACGATCGTACCGGAGTTCTTCATGCCAACGAGGTGTTGAATCGCGCCGGAGATGCCAAGCGCCACGTAAAGTTTTGGCGCGACCGTTTGTCCTGACGATCCGATCTGGCGGTCAATGGGTAGCCACTCGGCGTCGCAAATTGGACGCGATGCCGCCAGGTCTCCGCCGAGGACCTCAGCCAACTTTTCTGCGAGCGAGAGATTGTCTTTACTCTTGATTCCACGTCCGACAGCGACGATGACCTCGGCCTTGGTAAGGTCGACAGCCTGCTTCGCTTCCTGAAACGGCGCCTCGGGCACCATTCGTACGTCGCCAATCTCAACCGGAACGTTTTCAACCGGCGCACCGCTACCTTTTGCAGCCTGGTCCAGCCGGTAAGCTCCGGTCTGAAAGGTGGCGAATACCGGCGCCTCACCGTCAGAAACTACGTCCGCGTCGAGCTTGCCGAGAAAGATTCTGCGCGTGAAACCGATCTTGCCGCCGTCTGCTTTGGCGCGAATACAATCGCTGATCAGTGACTTCCCAAAACGCGCCGCGAGCTTCGGCGCAAAGTCACGCACCTGATACGTGTGCGTCAGAAAAACAAAACTCGGATCAACCTGCTTGACGATCTGCTGCATTCCGTCTGCATAAGCGTCGGGCGTGTACTCTGCCAATTTGGGATTCGTCGCCGCGATCACTTTTGCAATGTCATAACCCGCGATCTCCTGCGCCAAACCCGCAACATCAGCGCCCAGCACCACCGCACTCACACTTTGCTGTAACTGCGATCCAAGCGCCTGTGCCGCAGCAATCGCTTCAGCCGAACTCCTGTTCGCGACTCCACCTTTATGCTCGATAAAAACCAGTAATCCGTTACTCATCCGTTTAATCCGTGGCTAAAATACTCTCGCCTCTACGTGCAGCTTTTGCGCCAACTCCGCCGCCCCGGCTTTCGCATCGCCGTTACCAAGCATCTGCGTCTGTTTCATCTTCTGCGGCAGGTAAATCTTCTCAACACGTTGATGCGACGGTCGCCCGACAAGCTCCGCTGTCGGCGTGACTTCTTTGATCTCTTTCTTCTTCGCTGCCATGATTCCCTTCAGCGTCGCATAGCGAATCTGGCTGATACCGGACTGGATTGTCAGCAAGGCAGGCAGTGACATCTCGTACCATTGATACCAGCCGCTCTCGAGCTCGCGTTTCACACGAAGCTTGTCGGCAGCAGCGTCCAGCTCGATCACGATCGTGGCGTGCGGCAAGCCGAGCAACTCAGCCATGATCACGCCAGTTTGACCATAGCCGTAATCGTCGGACTGCAACCCGGTCATCACGAGATCCGGTTTCTCCTCGCGAATCGCATCGGCAAGAACCGTCGCCGCCGCATACGGCGTGAGATGTGTGAGATTGTCGCCAGTTACATGAATTGCACGATCTGCGCCTCGCGCGAGCGCGTCTTTGATAACACTCTTCACTCGTTGCGGGCCCATCGAACAGACAACGACTTCGCCACCAAGTTTCTCACGCACGCGCAGTGCTTCTTCGAGTGCATAACCGTCTGACTCGCTCACTTCAAACGAGAGGTCGCCTTCCTCAATCCACGTGGCATCCTTATTAATCCGCAGGATCGCATCTTTGTTAGCGACCTGCTTCATCATCACTATGATCTTCATTAATCTTCGTACCTCTTGAACAACAACGCCGCGTTGGTGCCTCCGAACCCGAAACTGTTTGAAAGCACGTAGTCGACTCTTGCTTCGCGAGGTTCATTAGGAACGTAGTCGAGATCACATTCCGGATCGGGATTCACGTAATTGATCGTCGGTGGTATCACGTTGTGATGCAGCGTCAGAGCGCTAAAGACACTCTCAATACCTCCGGCAGCGCCGAGCAAGTGACCGGTCATCGACTTCGTTGAACTGACTGCCAGCTTGTAAGCATGTGCGCCGAAAGTCTCTTTAATCGCGAGCGTCTCAAACTTATCGTTGTACGGCGTCGAGGTGCCGTGAGCGTTGATGTAACCCACCTGCTCTGGTTTCACAGCTGCGTCTCTGAGTGTTCGCTGCATGACGCGCCGCGCCCCCGAGCCGGTTTCGTCAGGCATTGTCAGGTGGAACGCATCCGCACAAGCGCCATAGCCGACGACCTCGGCGTAAATCCTTGCGCCTCTCCTCTTCGCGGATTCGAGTTCTTCGAGAATCATGATTCCCGCGCCTTCGCCGATGACAAAGCCATCGCGGTCTCTCTCGAAAGGTCTCGAAGCATGCAACGGATCGTCGTTGTTGGTGGACAACGCTCTCATTGCAGAAAAACCAGCCACGCTCATCGGGGTGATGGCCGACTCGGCGCCACCACAAATCATGATGTTTGCATCACCGCGCTGAATGATCTTGAAGCTGTCGCCGATGGCATGCGCGCCCGCGGCACAGGCAGTTGCGGTAGCTGAGTTTGGTCCCTTGGCGCCGAAACGGATGGAAACCTGACCGGCCGCAAGATTCACGATCGCCGAAACGATGAAGAACGGTGAAACGCGATCTGGTCCATCGTCAAGCAGCTTTGAGTGTTCCCGCTCGATGGCCCAGAAATCTCCAATGCCGCTGCTGATGTACGTGCCTGCGTTCTCCGAGATGTCGTCCGGAAACTTGCCTTCCGGCGTCATCGTGATGCCGCTGTCGGCAACCGCCTCGATCGACGCCGCAATCGCATAATGAATAAAGGCGCCCATCTTGCGCGCCTCTTTCTTTGCGATGAATGTTAGTGGGTCGAAGTTCTTAACTTCGCAGGCGAATTTTACTGAGAACTTCTCGGCGTCGAACTTCTTGATGTAGTCGGCGCCGCTGCGCCCACTCATCAGGGCAGTCCACGTGTCTTCGACAGTGTTGCCAACAGGTGTGACGAGGCCGAGGCCCGTAATCACGACACGACGTGTCAAATCAGAACTCCTTGGGAAGAGAGTTGTCTTTAGCCGCGGATGAACGCGAATAAACGCAGATCAGCGTTAATCCGCGTTCATTCGCGGCTAAAGATCCAAGGAGTTCTAATTTGACACGACGTGTCGTAGTTACGGGCCTCGGCCTCGTCACACCTGTTGGCAACACTGTCGAAGACACGTGGACCG
>DASYSD010000077.1:0-15262 GCA_036003745.1 Pyrinomonadaceae bacterium | reverse complement strand
CACCAAACCAGGTGGTCGATTGAAGATTGTCACACCACACTATTCAAATCCGGATTGGGCCACGGATCCGACTCATCGCAATCACTTCAATAGCTACTCCTTCAACTGCTTTGTTCCCTCGCGAACACCGTTTCCGTTTTACACGGAAGCCGAACTCAAACCCATCACAACTCATGTCAGTCTCGCAAATCTCTGGCGAATGTTAGGATTGGAGTTCTTTGTAAATCTCGACCAGCGTTGGCCGACGTTTCGCTTCCTGCGAAAGTTCTGGGAGTTCTATCTATCGAATATTTGTCGAGGCAAAGAGCTATTCTTCGAGCTGGAAGTGATTAAGGATTGACCTTTTCCTCCGAACGACAGCTCTGTTTGGCAAGAGCAGATTATCTTACGTTCCAAGAAATATTGAAGTTCACAGTTCTAAACAAATATTCAAAAATCTGGACGCGAGCGCGCGGTTTCTATTATATTGGCTCCTCAACTTCCGGCGGTTAAAAGGGCTTTACGCGTCTTGGTTGGCGGAGTCCTAGCGGCACCTCTCTTGCCTAGAGCAAGTACAAACGAAAAGCGATATAGCGTAAGCCGCAGGGTTTCCATAGCCCTTCAAGATTAAAAATCGGTTTTAGTCCACCTTCTCAGCGAGTTCCCATGCCGAGATAATGCGGGAAACAGGCTTCCTGAACGGATTTTTCAGAGTCAATCATGGAGGACAAAATGAAGAGACTAGTTTTATTCGCGAGCACCGTTCTCATCTCCCTAGTCTGCGTCGCCGCAGTTTCGGCGCAGGTCACGAACACTGGCTCGATATCGGGCTCTGTCACAGATCCGTCTGGCGCGGTGGTCGCTAATGCGGCTGTCACCGCGAAAAACGCGGAGACAGGCATCGAGAACTCAGCAACGACCTCCGAGAATGGCACGTTCACTATTCCCCGGGTTGAGCGCGGTACATACCGGATTACCGTCCAGGCCACTTCCGGGTTTAAGCGGACCGAAATAACCAATGTGACCGTGAACGTCGGCAGCCCAACTACTGTCAAGGTCACAATGGAGCTCGGTCCGCCGCAGGAAACCGTAACTATTGTTGGAGGCGGTGAGGTATTGCAAACTCAGACGGCGAACGTAGGCAGCACGATCACCGGCCGACAGATAACGGAATTGCCATTCACCTCGCGTGACGCTCTTGACCTGGTACTAACGCTACCAGGAACTCAGACGCCAGCACGGCCACGCTCGTCGACGATAAATGGACTCCCCAAGGGTGCACTGAATATTACGTTGGACGGCTTGCCCGATCAGGCTGAGGACTCAAAATCAAGTGATGGATTCTTTACCTTCGTGCGACCCCGCATCGATGCTATAGAAGAAGTGTCGCTTTCAAGTGCGGTACCAGGCGCCGAAAGTTCAGGCGATGGCGCGATCCAAATAAAATTCAGCACTAGAAGCGGTACCAGCGAATATCACGGAAGCGCTTATTGGTATCATCGCAACACTGCGCTCAATGCTAATTATTATTTTAATAACATATCCGGACAACCGCGCCAGGCGATGTTGCTTAATCAACCCGGCGGGCGCGTCGGTGGGCCAATACTGATTCCCAAACTGCTTAAGAGTCGCGATAAGGCTTTCTTCTTTGTTAACTATGAAGAATTTCGCCTGCCTGGTTCAACTGCGCGCCAACGGAATGTATTGACGCCTGACGCCCAACAAGGAATCTTCAGATATGGTAGCAATTCAGTTAACCTTTTGACTTTGGCGGCCTCCAAGGGACAAACCTCGACAATTGATCCGACCATCGCCACTAACTTGAGCGCAATTCGGGCAAGTTTGAGTCAGGGTGGATTGACGACACTGGGCGACAATCAGCAGCGCTTCACTTGGAATAGCCCGGCGGCTCAAGTTCGCAAGTTCACCACGGTTAGGTTGGACTTCAATCTCACGAGCAAACACCATTTGGATAACGTTTGGAACTATAACGTCTTTAGGTCAAGTCCGGATCAATTGAACGGTAGGGACCCGATATTTCCGGGGTTGGGGATTGGAACTGGAGGTCAGTACTCCCTTCGTTTTTCCGATTCACTCGGCTTGCGATCAACGCTTAAACCAAATCTAGTAAATGAGTTTCGGGCAGGCATCGGTACTGGTGGAACAGTGCTGTTCTTCCCCGAGACCAACGCCGGCGCGTTTGCACCATTGGGCGGTTTTGCGCCGTCGTTTACGGTTTTCGCTCCAGGGGGTAACTCGACGAGCAGTATATTTTCCGGTAGCGGTTCGTCGCGGAACAACGCACCCTCGATAGTTTTCTCCGACAACGTTTCCTACGTCCGCGGCGAGCATTCGTTGAATTTTGGCGCGGACTATGCTCAGTACAAACCGTGGAGCCAGAACCTATCCCGCGTCGTGCCGGCTATCACTTTTGGCTTGAACACCAACGACCCTGCCCAAATGAGCGGTATGTTTGCGGCTGCAAACTTTCCGGGTGCTTCGGGTACTGATATCACGAACGCTCAGAACCTGTATGCGCTCCTAACGGGTCGAGTTATTACGATTACAGCCAGCGCTTTTACGAGTGAGGATACAGGGAAATACACCTACCTCGGTGATTTTGTACAACGAGTCCGACAGCGGAGGATGGGATATTACGCCCAGGATGCCTGGCGATTTAGACCCAATTTAACAATCAATGCCGGACTGCGATGGGAAATTCAGTTTCCTTTCACAGTTTTGAACGATAATTTCACGGATGCTGGTTACGCAGGGGTGTGGGGTGTCTCGGGCGTTGGAAACCTCTTCAAACCTGGAACGCTGGCGGGAAGCGTTACTCAGTTCAATAAGTTTCCGCAAAAGACGCATGCGTTTCCAACTGACTGGAACAACCTCGGTCCAAGTTTCGGTTTTGCCTGGAGTCCAAACGCCCAGAGCGGGTTCTTGCGACACTTGATCGGAGAGTCAGGCCAGACAGTACTTCGCGGTGGCTACTCGATCGCCTTTGTCCGCGAAGGCACCGACGTCATGAACTCCATTACTGGAGGCAATCCCGGCGGTACACTTAACGCGACTCGCAGCGTGGCCCTGGGTAATCTGACAGCAGGGACACTGTTCCGCAATCGTGCGGACCTGGCGCCGCCAGCTATTCCCAGTGCGCCAGTATTCCCAATAACCCCTACGTCGATTCCTCCGTATTCGGTCAATGACTCTGTCAACGCATTCGACCCAAATCTCAGGACCGGATACGTTCAATCATGGTCGGCAGGCATCCAGCGCGAGCTGACGAGAGACACTGTTGTAGAGGTGCGTTATGTGGGTAATCGTGGGCTCAAGCTCTGGAGACAGTTTGACATCAACGAAACAAACATAACCGAAAACGGGTTCATTAATGAGTTCAAGCTGGCTCAACAAAACCTGCTACTGAACATTCAGCACGGCTGCGGTAACACATTCCGTTACTTTGGTGCTACACCCTCCGGAGCCACTGCTGCTTGCACCGGTACCTCTCCCTTGCCGACAATTGTTCGCTACTTCAGCGGTAATGTGAATCCGAATCTTGCTACTAGCTACACATCGTCGAATTTCTCCAGCACGACGTTTGTGAACCCCTTGTTCCCGAATAACGCTAATGCTCGCGGCTTCGCGCAGAGTCTCTACGGTGATGCAACACGTCGAGCTAATGCGGCAGCAGCAGGGTTGGCTTCCAATCTGTTTGTGGTCAATCCAAACCTAATAGGTGGTGGCGCATTTCTTGTCGACAACGGCGGCCACACCTGGTACGACTCTTTGCAGATTGAACTGCGCCGCCGGATGGCTCGTGGTTTGTTAATCCAGGGAAGTTACACGTTCTCAAAATCCTTGAGCAACATGTACGCAAGCAGCGGCGTCGTCTTCTTCCAACCAGGTACATTTCGCGATCAGAGCCTGGACCGGAACGTGTCTCCATGGGATCTCCGGCATGGTATCAAAGCGAATTGGATCTGGGAGCTTCCTGTTGGCAGGGGTCAGTGGTTGGCCGGTGGTGCGAGCAACTTGCTTGACAAGGTGATTGGAGGTTGGGCAATTCATGGACAGGTTCGATCTCAAAGTGGTTCCACATTCAACCTCGGCAACGTGCAGCTCGTGGGTATGACGAAAGAGGAATTACAGAAATCGGTTGAGATTCGGCAAGATCCGAGCGGCGTTGTGTTCTTCCTCTCCAACGACATCATCCTGAACACGCGGCGCGCATTTAACGTAACCGCAACTGGCTACAGCAGTCTCGGAGCTCCAACCGGCAAGTACATTGCTCCTGCCGGAAGCAATGGCTGTGTGCAAACCTTTGTTGGCCAGTGCGGGTTCCGAAACTTGGTGCTCTACGGACCAAAGTTGAATCGCGCTGACATTAGCGTTGTCAAGAAAACCAACATCTCTGAGCGAGTGAACTTTGAATTGCGGGCAGAGCTGTTGAACGCTTTCAATAACATTAACTTCAAGGTAGGTAGCCAAACTGCAGAAGCCACTAGCGTTACAAACTTTAGTGGTGCAACCTTTGGCCAGACCACTGCAGCCTATCAGGATCTTTCAACTACCAATGATGTGGGCGGGCGCATGATCCAGATAGTACTCAGGATCAACTTCTAATTACTCCGACTCAGTTCAGTCTTCGGGGAGAAGAGCGGGTCCGCTCTTCTCCCTCTTTCGTATTGCATTGAAACGTTGGAGACACAAATTCGACCCATTCGAGGTGAAAATGCGTAAAGCCTTAACAGCGTTTGTGATGGCAACGGCAATTTGCAGCAGCATAACCGCGCAAAAGGAAACAAAGCCGTGGAAAGAATGGACCCGGAAAGAAGCAGAGAAGACTCTGAATGATTCACCTTGGAGCCAAACCCAAACGGAGACAGAAAGAGCACCCGAAGAATCGACGAAAAGTTTCGGTGATACGCGCGGGAGAGAGAGCGGCATCACAAATGTAACGGCGCCCTCCATCATCAAATTTCATGTCCGATTTTTTAGCGCTCGTCCGGTTCGGCAGAGCTACGTTCGAATGCTCGAGTTAAGTGACAAGCCACCTGACGAAGCTACGTCACAAAAATTAGACGCCTGGGCCAATCTTCGGGCCGACGATCAGATCATCGTGTCGGTAGCATACGAAGGTTCCAATAGAGCCTCCATCGCCGGGCTGACTCGAGCCTTAACTAGTGCCGCAACAGACACTCTCAAAAATGTGGTCTATCTCGAACGTAAAGATGGCAAGAGAATTTATTTGACTGAGTATGTGCCACCGTCTAAGGATGTATTTGGAGCGCGCTTTAAGTTTCCGCGGACACTGGATGGCCAACCATTTCTAACATCTGACAGCGCCGTGATTCGGTTTCATGCTGAACTGCAAACAAAAGCACCTGAGACGTCAGCCAATGCAACGCCGTCGGCTGCCGCCGCCATTTCCGGATCTCATAGTGCCAAGTTTAAGATTGACGTGAAGTTTAAGGTCGCAGAGATGATCTATAACGGTGACTTGGAATACTGATCTCTGGATTGATTTGATCAGGGAGTACGGTAAGCAATGCGGAAATATTCACTTACGTGCATGTTAGTAATATTCTCATGCTCCGCGTTGCTTGCACAGAACCAAAAAAAGGGCTGGACAGAATGGACCAAAAAGGACGCGCTGAACATACTCAACAAGTCTCCATGGGGTCAAACACAGGTTGATACGGATACTTCGGAGCTCGTCTACACACCCACCACACAAGCCGGCGCCGGCGATAGTTCGAGCAGGCGAGAACAGGGAGCCACGAACCAGGCGACTAGTGTTATCTACCGGATTCGCTGGTTGTCCGCCAGACCTATTCGCGCGGCACTTGCGCGGCAGGTTGAACTCGACACTGGCACAATGAGTGAACAGTTGCGCTTTTTTGCCGAAGGACCGTCCGAAAAGCGAGTAGTGATCGCAGTCACCTTCGAGGCAAATGACCAACGTTTTGGCGCCAAAGTAATGCAGGCATTTAATAGCGCAAACATGGGGGTTCTAAAGAACACTACCTACCTCGAGCGGAAAGATGGAAAACGCATCTTTTTGCAAGAGTATGTGCCGCCTCAGCAAAACTCTCTCGGTGCAGCGATGTTCATTTTTCCGCGCACCGTCGATGAGCGTCCGCTGCTCGACGAACAAAGTGGCAGTGTCAGATTCCATTCTGAGTATGAGCAAAAGACAACCCTTGACCCGACAGTGAGCAGAGCTGGTCAAATCAGCACCACAACCCGGATCTCAGGCGTTTCCAATCAGCCAGAAAGCCCTTACAAGTTTCGTCTTGATATGAAGTTCAAAACAGCTGAGATGGTCTTAAATGGACAGCTTGAGTATTGAAAACGGAACTAATTGACCTCTAACAGATCGAAAAGTAATCCAGAATTGAGTCAGCCCTTTGAGCCGCATCGATCGACGCAGTTTTCTATCGCTGACATCGAGTTCGCTTGTATTACTGGCGAACATCCCTCGAGGGATGCTCAAGCCGCGTTGGCAGTTACCTCTGTTTGCTCACCCAAACAATGAATCCTGCTGGCTGGACGTTTGCGCTCCTTTCATAATGGAAGACGAACAGGTCGGAATTCAGTCAGAGATAGTCTTGACGTCGGATACCTTTGTCGGGCCCAAAGGATTCGAAGATGGAGTTGATGCGACCGAGTATGAACTCTATCTGTATGACGCAATGGGGCGCAGAGTTGGAACTGATGTGCAGGCAAATTGTCTTTCGGTGCCCGCAATGAAAACGACTGTGATCAAGGTTTCGGAACTCATCGGCACTCGAAAGAGTTTTTGGGGTGGGTTGACAATACGCCTGCGACCGCGTTGTCGCCAACGGATGCACGCGAGCGATCTCTTTAGTTCAGCCTTCGTGCGCTGGAAAACCAATGCCTCTTTCACCAACGTGCATGCGAACCCCGATCCTTTGCAATGGCAAGTTGCCCGAAGTTTTTTTTATTCGCTGCCCTTTCCACCACTGCGCCAGTACGCTTGCTTTCTTAGTCTCTTCAATCCCAATTCAACGACCAGTCGCGGGACAGTTGCTCTTCATGATCCCCTTGGAACCAAACTCAGAGAAATACCCTATGAGCTACTAGCGTATTCGTCACTGATCCTGGATCTCAGCACAACAGAGTACTTAAAGGATATCAAGACTGTGCTGCGTCGCATGGATAATGACTCTCGAGCGGTCAAGAGCGAATTAATCAAATCAGAGGGTGGAACTGTCGTAGTTTGCAACGATGAGAATTCGGTTAAGAGTTTTGGCTACCTATTCATGGTCCAAACAAATCGAGGACTGTTTAGTGTCGAGCATCCGATTCACCAGACACCTTTTAGTCCATTGCCGGCGACGAGTGCCTTCGATGTGAGTGGTCGGTTCGCTGCAAAAAACATTTTGTATACGCCACTTGTATTTCGCTCAAAGCGAATCGCTGGCGTTACGCTTGAATCCCGATTCCACCTCAGTTCCGGTGCCCCGTTAGAAGAACATCTCTGGCTAAAGCCTTTCATTGTGAACGCTCAAGGTGAAGTTGCGTGGCAGGTAGTAGAAAGCGCGAGTCTGGAAGCTACAATACCGCGAAAACAGATAGAGCACGAGGCCATTAAGCTCGGGGCACGGCAGTCGTGTATCTTCGATTGCGGGAAAATAAATTTGCCGAAAGATTTCTCAGGCGGCCTCGGTTTAGCAATAACGCCTAATTCAAATCATACGCTCATGAAGGTGGAGATTACGGTGCGAGAGTGGGGCGCATCCGCGTTCACGCATTTTCGACCAGGACTACGATCGGCACGAAGCTATCAGTTGCCTGAACATCGAGGTGGAATCGCCACTGACTACGTTGCCTCAGGAGCACGTTTGGAATCCAAAGCCAATAAAATCCTGCGGGATGAGATCATCGGAATAATCAACATCGACGACAAAATGACCACCGGAAATCCCTCACTGGAGATCTTTGACAGCAGCGGGTTTGTTGGTCGCGTCAAACTTGGTCAAGTGCCTGCGTTTAGCTGTCGACACTACGTGCTCTCCGAGTTGCTATCTGGAAAAACTCCAGCAACTGACTTAACCCTTCGTTTAGTCGACGAGACCGCAATTCTTCTGATGTCGATCGTACATTTGGACTATGGACGGCGTGACATTGCAGCGGATCACGGATCGGATAGGTTCTCAACGTTCGGCGAATACAACTGTCAAGCGAAGATTCCAGGTTGAGAGCTACGTGATCTCGACGGCGCGAAACTCCTCCAGTCTTTGCCTTAAAGCTAGCGTTGGAGTCAGTCGAAAGCACTCGCTAGACGAGGGATAAATCCGCTGCGGGTATCCAAGTATTTGAAGAATATCCAAATTCTCAAATCTCATGGAATGCCGCTTGTTCGAAACGCTCCCGTAAATTGAACACATGTTTCGAGTTTTCGCGGAACGTTGATTGCTCTGGTCTTTTCTAGCGTTTTCTCGCTTTCTAACACCGACAAGTGAATCTTGAAGTACCAAACAACTGGACTAGGTCTTGGCTCAAGGCGTTCTGCGCCGAGTTTAGTCGCCCCTCAACTGATGTCGACTTAACGGCCCTTGGCAGTTGAGAAAGCTGACTTTAAAACCAAATAAAGGAGAGCACAATATGCGAAGAAGTAGTGGTTTGAAGGGAACTGCCAAGTTTCGCGTTATGGAAGTGAAGCCGGCAATTTTTGCGATACTTTTGATTTGCTTGTTAACAGTGACCGCCCTTGGACAAGTCACAACGGGCAGTATTACCGGGAGTGTCAGCGATCCCCAGGGCGCAGTTGTGGCTGGGGCGACGTTAAAGTTGGTTAACACGGCAACCGGTGATGAGCGCACTGGAGTATCCAGCAGTGAAGGAACATTCGATTTCCAAACGCTCCAACCCGGCATTTACACGATTTCTGTTGAGGCACGAGGATTTAAACGCACTGTGACCCGCGATATTGGTGTCTCGGTTGCGTCGGCTACTAAAATTGATATCCCGTTAGAGATCGGCATGGCGGGTGAAACAGTTACGGTCACGACCGCCCAAGAGGTCATCAACACTTCCAGCCCAACCCTCACCAACGTCATCAACACCAGACAGGTCGTCGATCTTCCGCTTGGTGGTCGAAACCCGGTCCAGCTGGCTGGATTGCAGGCCGGTATTGCGGTGGTGGGAGACAACGTTAGAGGCGCGTCAGTCAGTGGGCTTCGTCAAACCGCCGTTAATCTCACCCAGGACGGCATTAACGCAATGGACAATTTCGTTAAGACGAGTTCGTTTTTTGCCATCACCACGCCCTCGCTGAACTCTACAGCTGAATTCAGCATCACCACGGGCACGGTGGGCTCGGATTCCGGGCGTGGAGCTGCGCAGGTTAACCTGGTCACCAAGGGTGGTACAAACGATTTCCACGGTGGAGCCTTTCTTCAGATAATCAATAACTGGACCGACGGAAATACGTGGTTCAATAATTTCAATGGCACGCAAAAGCCGATCCTGCGGCAGCATTACGATGGTTTTGACATTGGCGGTCCGATGTACGCCCCTAGATTTGGCGAAGGTGGGCCCTCATATTGGAGCGGAAAGGACACGGCGTTCTTTTTCTTCTCGTACGAAAGGTTTGTCCAGAGTGATTCGCGCTCGCGTAACCGCACAGTCCTGACAGACACTGCCCGGAACGGCATATTCAAGTACAACAGGACTTGTCCAACCTCCCCGGCGGATCCAAATTGTTCAAATGGTGTACAGACGGTAAATCTTCTTACGCAGGCTCAGGTCCCCTTCCATACGCTGAATCCGATCATGACGGCCCATTTGGGACTGATCCCTCTTCCGAACAATAATTCAGGCTGCAGCGGCGATGGTTTCAATATCAGTTGCTTCACTTTCAACGCCCAACAACTTACCTCAAATGATAAATACGTATTCAGGTATGACCATCAGCTCGTAAAAGACACGCGACTTGGTTCGCATAAACTTGAATTTAATTACAGCAGGGTAGTCACGCGTACGTTTCCCGATGTCACCACAAACGGACTCGAAGCGCCATTTCCCGGCGGTGTAAATGGGTTCCAGGCTTCAACACGAAATCTGGTCACGCCGGCGTTGGTGTCGACATTTGGAAATAATGTGACGAACGTCGTCCGCTATGGCCGTCAATGGGCTCCGGTAGATTTCAACCGTGACTTCCCGCAGACCGTTCCGTTCATATCGCTGCCGGGGGTGCTCACGAACTATGACAACACGTTCCTGCCCCAGCCTCGAAACACAATCGTTAATCAGGTAACCGATACACTCTCCTGGGTGAAGGGTAATCACCTCTGGAAGTTTGGTGCGGATTGGCAGAATGTGATAGGCCTGAGCCTGAATGACGCCGGTACCGTCCAGTTGAACCAGATTGGGCCAGTTACCCAAAACACGGTTAACATTACCAATTTAACAAGGACCGGTGCGACTGCTAATTTGCCCGGTGCTTCTGCTGCAAACCTAACTGCTGCTAACACGGTCTATGGCGCGATCACCGGCCTTTTAGGTACCTCGAGCCAGACTTTAAATGTCAAAACTCCGACCTCCGGTTTTGTGCCGGGTTTCACGCGAGATCGGCAAGTCCAGGGAAAAGATCTGGCGCTGTTCATGTCGGACCAGTGGCGCATGAAAAGTAACTTTACGCTGAGTTATGGCGTGCGTTGGGACTATATGGGAGTTCCAACCGTTCCGAATGGGCTTGCCATCCAACCTACAAACTTCGACGCCATCTGGGGTGTCTCGGGCGCGGGGAATCTCTTTAAACCGACAGCGGCTCCGGGCAGTCAAACAGCGGGCGTCGCTACCTTAGACTTCGTCAGCGGCGATACCGGCAAGGGTCTTTACAAGAACGACTGGAACAACTTCGCGCCTTTTCTTGGTTTTGCCTATTCGCCTGGCTTTAAGTCGGGACTGCTCCACCGCTTGTTTGGCGATGAGGGCACGAGTTCTATGCGCGCCGGTTACGCGATGAGCTTTTTGCATGACGGGGTCACGACCTTCACTAACCTCCTGGGAACCGGGAACACCAATCCCGGACTGATTCAGGCGGCCAACACCTCGACGCTGAGCGGGGTCAATCCGCCTACTAATCAACTTCTCGGCCAATTGACTGCCGGAGGCGTGCCTTTGATTTTCCCGACGTTCAAAATGCCGATCACCGATCGAGAAAACTTCCTGACGAACGTTAACAGCGGTCTCTGGACGGCTGATCCAAACCTGCGTTCCCCATACGTGCACCAGTGGAATTTCGGTATCGAGCGCGAAATCTTTAAGAACACGGCGCTCGAGATCCGATATGTTGGCAACTATGCGCCGAATACATGGCGTGCTTACAACATTAACGAAGTGAACATTTTCGAGAATGGGTTCCTGAACGACTTTTTGAACGCTCAGAGGAACTTAACTATTCACCAAGCGTCTGGTACTTGCGGCGGTACGGGCCAACCAGCGTGCAGCTTTGCGAACAGTGGTTTGGCGGGACAGGTAGCTCTCCCCATCTTCACCAAGTTCTTTACCGGTCGCCCGGGCGACTTTACAAACGCGACGTTTATCAGCAACTTGACCGATAACAACGTCGGCACCTTTGCCAATACGTTGGCGTTCACTTCACCGTACAGGGCTAACCGCGAGAGCGCAGCACTTGGATTGGCAGGAAACTTCTTCGTGGCAAATCCAAATGCAGCTTTTGTGAATATCCTGAGCAATGACTCATACTCCAACTACAACGCACTGGAGATCGAGCTTCGCCGCCGGTTCTCAAGCGGATTGCAGTTCCAGGCGGATTACACCTGGAGCAAGGCCATGGGTAACGCTACGGATGCTCAAGGAAACAACCAGAGCGATCTGGTCTCTCGCCTGACACTCCGCAGACCGGAAGCGGATTATCGCCGTTCGGGCCAGGACCAGACGCAGCGATTTGTCGCGAACGGCCTTTACGACCTTCCCTTCGGAAGGAGCCGTCAGTTCTTGAGTAGCGCAAACGATGCCCTTGACAGGTTGGTGGGAGGTTGGACCCTCGGAGCTATTGTGGTGTGGTCGACTGGTACCCCATTCCACGTATCATCGGGCCGGACGACGTTCAATAGTGCCACTGCTAATAACGGCGCTCAGCTCACCGGTATAACCTTCGAGGAGTTTAAGAAGAACATTGGTCTATTTAAGACACCGGCCGGCATATTCTTCGTCAATCCGAATCTCCTTGACCTAACCCTGGATGCAAACGGCAAGGCTACCCAAGCGAAACTTAAGCCAGGCTTGATGGCGGCTCCAGCGCCTGGCACATTCGGCAACTTCCCGATAAACAGCCTTGACGGTCCAAGTTATTTCAACTTCGACTTGAGTGTTACCAAGAGAATTCGGATCACAGAACGAATCAGGTTTGAAATCAAGGGCACAGCAATCAATGTCCTGAACCATCCCAATTTCGTTTACGGGACTCTAAACTTTGATTCGACCTCGTTCGGTCGTATTACCTCGCAGCGTGAAGGATCACGCGCGATGAACATTATCGGACAAGTGAGGTTCTAGTCCGACGATTGTTGATAACTCATGGATCTGCCTCCGAGGTTCGATCCAATTTCTGGGGCGTTGTCGGAGATATCGGCAGCGCCCTTTTTTCATTGTGGACATCAGAATGTCAGCGGGCTACCCCAAGGCAGCCCCACCCAAAACTTACCTACTAGACCAGCAAAAGCTGCGATTGAGGTCGATACTATGTTAGAAAGAACGGTACTCCGACTCACATCTGTCGTCTTGTTTGCCCTGTGCATCCTCATTCCAGTTAGAGCTCAGATGATTCCGCCGGGAGCAGGCGATACTGGTCTGGGTGGAATTAACACCATCACCGGAACCGTTCTTGTAGGCGGGCAACGAATGGAGCGACACGTTACTGTTCGTCTACAGACCATGACTAAGGGCGATCGCGTAGTAGTGACCGACGACTACGGAAACTTTGCTTTTCGGGGGCTTGGATCAGGTGATTACACAATCGTTATCGATAAGGAAAAGGACTTTCAACCGTTCTCTCAAGTCGTGAGTATCATTCAGCCACGAGGGTTTCCACCGCAAACCTACACATTGAGTATTCGGCTCACACCAAAGACTGCAACAGCAGCAAAGGCCGGCGTAATCAATGCGGAGTTGGCAAAGATTCCCAAGCCAGCGTTGGATCTGTTTAATAAGGCGCAAGAGTTCGCAAAAAACGGTGACAGTTCGCAGGCTATCGTGCAGCTGAAGGCGGCGATCGCGGAATATCCTGAATTCATGCTTGCCTACAACGAAATGGGCGTTCAGTACATGAGGCTAAACGATTTGCAGAAATCGGATGAAGCGCTTCAAGCGGCACTTAAGATCGACCCGAAAGCTTTTATGCCGCTTATGAACCGCGGAATCGTGCTCGTTACGCTAAAACGTTACGGGGATGCGGAACCGTTGCTCCGCGAAGCGGTGAAGATCAAAGCCGATCAGGCGGTTGCCCATTACTTCCTCGGACAAGCCGTCGCCAACCTCGGAAACTTTGACGAAGCGGAAAAAGAACTAACAACTGCCGTCAAGCTCGGCGGTGACGAGATGAAGGAAGCTCATCGACTATTGGCAATCATCTACAGTTCCAGGGGAGACAAGAAACACGCTATAGAGGAATTAGAAACTTACCTTCTACTGTTTCCGACGACCCCGGATGCAGCCCAGCTTCGCAACGTTATCCTGAAGCTAAAGAGCCCGGATGCGCCGGCACCGGTGTCGGAACCAAAACCCACCCTTAGTGAGACCGTGTCAAAACTCTAGTTTGGCTTGGGACTTCGTTGTTGTTAGTTAGTGTGATTTCGTGGATCGCTTTTCTTCGGAGCGTAACAGGCGATCCACGAAATCACACTAACTAACACGAACAAGAGACTGGCGGCGATCCGAGTTTTGACACAGTAAATCATGAATCTCGATTCGCCACCGCGAATGAAAATAGAACAAGAGTCGTCAATCTGATTCGAGGCAATTCTATTTTCATAAGAGTCTCTAGTTTCCGTGGTTGCAAGAATGCTGCAATTGAAGTTCCTATCAGGGGAGCCAGCTTTGATGGGCAGCCGATGGTTGCCCCCTTTTTGTTGGCGGGAATGACGTATTCTTAGCTGGTCTCCGACACCCAGATGTACGCGCAAACCGCGTCAGGTCTCTGTTAGAATCAGCTCCCACGATCATGTCGGATTCAACCGTAAGACAATTATCACTTGCCCCGCTCGGCGCCGGCGATCTGATCGATCGCGCGGTTCGTCTCTATCGACGTCACCTGTTCATTCTAATTCGCACAGCCGCGCCGCCGGTGATGGTGGCAGCGCTTGGTGGGATTATCCTCAACATCGGTATTCGCCAGGTTTTTGTTGTCTCGGAAACATCGGAACTTCTTTTTTACTTTTTCCTTGTCTTTCTTGGTACGGTCATCGCTTTGGGCGGACACCTGTTCACACTAGTTGTTATGGGTGGCTCGACGCGGAATCTAGTGGCCCACCTTCTGCACAATGCTCCCGTTTCTGCACGAGCAGCGTACAGCGCTGTGCGCGCACGCTTCTGGGGATTATTCTTTGCGTCAGTGCTGGTTCTTATGTGGATAGCGGTTTCATCGGTTGCTGCATTCACCGGATGGTATGCCGCAGTGGTCGTCATGGTAATAGCCGGGATGTTTCTCTCGTTGGTGCTGCCTGCCTGGTTCTTAGCGGTGCTCGGCGTCATTGCGGGCGCCGCTTCGGCTGTCGTCTTGCTCTGGTGCTTTTTCTTTGTCGCGGGACGCGTGGCCTATGTGCCGCAAGTAATGTTGGTGGAGGGTAAGAGTATCTTCGATGCGTTCAGCAGAAGTTTTTCTCTCGCTCGAGGTAACGTGCGACGCCTGATGGCAACGACCTTGTTCACAACCTTTGCGACCTATTCAGCGATGATGATTCTGTTGGTTCCCCTGGGCTGGTATGCGTATGTAATTGGGATTAGCCCGATGGTGTCGGCTCAATCGCCAGCCTGGTACCAGATTTCATACAGTGTCCTGGTTACGTTGAGCTCGATCTTGCTGGCACCGGTGTGGATGCTTGGTTTGTCTCTGCTCTACGTTGATGAACGAGTCAGACACGAGGGCTACGACATTGAGTTGTTGGCGGCTCAGCAGCTTGGTGAAATGCCGGAACAGGGGGTTGCGTCTCCGTTCGGTCCAGCGCTCTCCAAAACGGTGCGCAACGTGCCACCACCGCCTCCAATTGCGACCGGCCGAGTGCTGAAT
>DASYSD010000076.1:0-22852 GCA_036003745.1 Pyrinomonadaceae bacterium | reverse complement strand
CACCAAACCAGGTGGTCGATTGAAGATTGTCACACCACACTATTCAAATCCGGATTGGGCCACGGATCCGACTCATCGCAATCACTTCAATAGCTACTCCTTCAACTGCTTTGTTCCCTCGCGAACACCGTTTCCGTTTTATACCGACGTTGAGCTGCGACCAATTAGCACCTATGTGAGCTTGGCCAATTTATGGCGAGCAGTAGGCATCGAGTTTCTCGTTAATCTCGACCAGCGTTGGCCGGCCACTCGATTCGCTCGCAAGTTCTGGGAGTTTTACTTGTCCACAATTTTTCGGGGTAAGGAGCTTTCGTTTGAGCTGGAAGTGGTGAAGTAGGAATTCGCTTCAGCCGCTGGAGACCTTGCCAATTTGCTTCTCTTCTCGCAATATACCCGCCGCCAGTTCAATTATTTGAATAGAAATCCAGAAAATTAAATCGGTCGAACCTCAAGGTGATCAAGCGACTGTTAATTTCGTGGCTTTAAGCTTGACGCCTTGCTGGCTCAGTATTTGCTTAATTAATTCGTACAACACGCCCGTTTTTTGGATACGGGCCGTTCCGAATCTTACCCGTAAAAGTTGTTTGCTCGGTTTACTCAGATTACTCGTCAGAGAAGTTTGAACTTCTCTGAATGGGTAAGGGCTAAAACCATTTTGGAGGTTACGTGATGAGAAAAGTTTTCCGGATGTACTGTTTAGTACTCCTGATGCTCGCAATCTCGGCACTAAACGCGTTAGCGCAAGGAGGCTCCACTGGTTCAATCTCAGGAGCAGTTGTAGATCCTAAAGGCGCGGTGGTGCCGGGCGCGACAGTGGTTGTGAAAAGCACAGCTACTAACCAAGAGAATACAACTCAGACAAGCGGTGACGGGACTTTCAATGTTCCGGCGCTCTCTACTGGCATCTACACGGCGACAATTACCGCGAAAGGCTTCAAACAGGCCGTAGTAACGGAAATCAAAGTTGACGTAGGCAAGCCTTCTAGCATCAGTGTCGAATTGGAAATAGGCTCGGCAAACGAAATAGTAACCGTAGTCGGCGGTGGCGAATTGCTGCAAACCCAATCAGCCACGATCGGGACCACCCTCACAGGTCGTCAGATTACCGACCTTCCGACGGCATCACGTGATGCGCTGGATTTGGTGCTAGCCCTTCCAGGTACCACGACCGTTGGACGTCCTCGAACGTCCTCAGTCAATGGGCTGCCAAAGGGTGCGCTGAATATTTCTATTGACGGGGTCAATGTCCAGGACAATTTGCTGAAATCGAGTGACGGTTTCTTTACGTATATCCGCCCTCGCACGGACGCGATCAGCGAAGTAACTGTTTCGACTACTACACCGGGCTCTGAGAGTTCGTCAGAGGGGGCAGTTCAGATCAAGTTCGTTACTCAGGGTGGCAGTAACGACTATCACGGTAGTGTCTATTGGTATCACCGCAACCCGGCTCTAAACGCCAACTATTGGTTCAGCAACCGAGACAGCGCGCCCGACCCGGTAACAAAAAAGGCGCCGCAAGCTCGTATCCTGCTGAATCAACCTGGCGTTAAGGTTGGCGGGCCAATTTCGATTCCCAAGTTATTCAACGGAAAAGACAAAGCATTCTTCTTCGTTAATTATGAAGAGTTTCGTTTACCTGAGAAGACGTTCCGCACCAGAACCATCCTGAGTCCGCAGGCACAGTCAGGGATTTACCAGTTCACAGCAGGTGCAAGCTATGTCCCTCCTCCCGAGGCTCTGACAACTTGTGTAGCCCAGGATACTGGCCAGCTCTGCTCGGTAAATGTGTTCACTCTAGCAACCACTGCGAGGCCTGGTCCAAATTTTACTTTTACGACTCCGCTCGCGTTTGGAACTCCTGATCCTACTATCAGTAGTTTGCTGGCCAGCATTCGGAGTTCAATATCGGGTCTAACCATCAATGCGACCGGTACCCCGAGTCTACAGCAGGTCTCATTCAACAATACCGGTGGCCAACTTCGTCGTTTCCCAACCGTGAGACTCGATTTCAATCTCGCGAAAAACCACCACCTTGAGAACATCTGGAACTATCAATCATTCGGTGGGGGCGTTGACTTCCTCAACGGCGTCGACCCGGCGTTTCCCGGATTTCCCAATCATGGCGCCCAGGCATCGGTCCGCTGGTCTAACGTCACTGCATTGCGGTCTACGATTACCCAGAACATGGTCAATGAGGCCCGCTTTGGTTTGACGGGTGGAACGGTTCTTTTCTTCTCGGACATCAACGCTGGGCAATTCGAAAACCAGAACGGCTACAACCTAGGTATTGGTCAAGCCGGAATTACCAGCGCGACTGTCAGCACAGCACCATCACGAAGGAACAGTCCCGTGAAGCAGTTTAGCGACACCATCAACTGGGTAAAAGGCAGTCACTCTTGGAACTTTGGTTTTAACTTCACCAGAGTTAACTACTGGAACCAGGCACAAACGGTCGTGAAGAGTGCCGCGTTTGTCCCAAGTTCAAGTCTTGATCCCGTTGGTTTCAACGCCTTTGCACCGCTGAGTTCAGGTGGAGCGCAAGGTGGCGCAGCAAACCTCTATTACGTGTTGTCGGGTCGGCTGTCTGCCATTAATGCGAACGCACGCTTGGATGAAGATACTTTAAAGTATTCCTTTCTGGGCTCGTTAAAAAGCCGAGCTCAGTCTTCAGAAATGGGCGTTTTCGCTCAAGATACCTGGCGCTTTCGCCCCAATGTGACACTGACACTCGGTCTCAGACTAGAACGTGCAATTCCAGTCCAGTCGGAGAACGACACTTTCGCCGCCGTGAGTTACGCGGGGATCTTCGGTGAGTCTGGGTTGAACAATTACACGCCAAACTGTGCCAATGGTGTTACCTGCACTCCCGGTGCAGCGCTGGCGGGTAGTGCTTCCCAGTACATCGCATTTCCAAAAGGGACGAAGTCATACGACCAGGAGTTCGGTACCTTCCTTCCGAGCTTCGGTCTCGTGTACAGCCCCAATTTCCGCGCCGGGCTCCTTAATCGTTTGATGGGTGAGTCGGGCCAAACAGTAATCCGGTTGGGCTTCTCGATGGCCAGCGTCCGCGAAGGAACGGGTGTCTTCACATCGGTCGTAGGTGGTAATCCGGGTGGAACGATTACAACCAATCGGAACTTGACGTTGGGAAACTTGCCGGTTGGAACTTACCTTCGTCAGGGACCGTTTGCGCCTCCCTCATTTCCCAGTGATTCGGTTTTTCCGAGGTCGGGTTTGCTAACTGACGGCGTGAATGCTTTCAAACCCGATCTGAAGACGGGTTACGTTGAGTCATGGACCGTAGGTGTCCAGCGTGAGCTCGATTCCAACAACGTGCTCGAAGTGCGCTACATCGGCAACCGCGGCCATCGACTTTGGAGGCAGTACGACCTCAATGGCAACCAGGGCGGCGGCATCTTTCAATTGAACGTTCGCAACAATGGTCTTTTGCAGGAGTTTTCACTTGCTCAAGCAAACTTGTTGGCAAACATCGCGGCCGGCCGTGGAGCGCAATTCCGCTATCAGGGACCAGGCACTGGAACGTCTCCGTTGCCGATTCTGTTTTCATATCTAGTTGGTCAGGGTCAGCCACAGGCGAATGCTGCCAATTGCACCAATCCCGCCACCTGCAACACGCTTTATGCATCAACGAACACAGGAACAGTCGCTTCCCCGGTCCTGGTTAACAACTGGGCCGCTACGTCTTACCTTAACGTTTTAAACCCACTCAACCCCAGCGTGCTTGGATTAGCGTCACTGCTTTCCAGCACGTCTTTCGACAATCGTCGAACACCAGTAGCTCAGGGCGGTTTGGGACTGTTTCCGTACAACATGTTCCTGGTCAATGCCGGGAAGCGCGGCGGCGCGTTCGTAGTCGACAACGGAGCTCAGAGCTACTACGACGCATTCACTTTTGAATTCCGGCGTCGCATGACGCGCGGCTTGTTGTTACAGGGCAGCTATACCTTTGGCAAGGCTCTGGCCAACACCTACGCGAATAGTTCGGGCGTGTTTGATCAACCGAATGACCTCCTTAATCCCAAACTTAAAAAGGGAGAAGCGCCATTCAACATCACCCACGGGATAAAGATGAACTTCATTTACGAATTGCCTTTCGGTCAGGGTAAAACCTTCCTGAGCGGAATCAACGGCTGGAGTGAGAAGCTTCTCGGCGGCTGGGGTCTGAACGGAAATATCCGGATCCAAAGCGGCTCACCGTTCTCGCTCGGTAATGTTCAGCTAGTGGGCATGACGTTGAAAGAACTTCAGGATGCCGTTGGAATCCGCCGGGAGCAGGATGCTGATGGAGTCTACCGCGGAAACGTCTATCTGCTTCCTCAGGATATTCGTACGAACACCTGGAAGGCCAACAACATTGCGTTTAATACCAGCGGTGCGGCGATCGGTGCGGTGTTTACGCAGGGTGCTCCTACTGGGCGCTTCATTGCTCCGGCAGGTTTCGGAAACTGCAGACAGGCGGTTCAGGGGGATTGCGGCTTCGCTAACCTCGTGCTCCACGGTCCGGCATTCTTCCGAACAGATGCGAGCATCGTTAAGAGGATCAAGTTTACTGAGCGCATGAACCTGGAGTTGCGAGGCGAGTTCTTGAACGCCTTTAACAACATCAACTTCCTGGTGGGCAACGCCGGTAACGACGTGAACACTCTCGGTGGCTTAGGTGCGACCACCTTTAGCCGCTTTACTGCCGCCTATCAGGACCTCTCAACCACCAACGATCCCGGTGGCCGTTTGGTCCAACTAGTAGTCCGGTTTAACTTCTAACGAAGTTTTCCAAACCAAAAAGATGGGGAGAGCAGATCTTTTGCTCTCCTCTTATCTTAATAGCCTTTACAGCTTGCCACGGTATCCCTCAAGCTTACTCTAGAGGCATACGATGAAGACTTCTCCTGGGCGGCGCAGTTTTCTTTCGCTTTGTTCCCGCGGACTAGCCGGAAGCACCTTTCTTCGATTACTTAATCCTTCCGATCACGCAACCGCCAGCCAGCCTATTTACCACGGCGCCGGCGCTAATACTTCGTGCTGGCTCGACGTCTGTGCTCCTTTCGTTCTTCAAGACCCACAGATCGGAATAGAGTCTGAGATTCTATTGACTTCCGACAACTTCGTCGGAGCTAAGGGATACTCTGAAGGCATCGACGCTACAGAATACGAGATCTACATCTACGACTCGGAAGGCCAGCCGTTTGGCGAAGGTGGCGTCGCGCGCCGCTTGACCATTCCGGCAATGCAAACGACTCTTATCAGCGTGAGCGAGATCGTGGGACCCAAAACTAGCTTCTGGGGTGGAATGAGAATTCGTCTCCGAGCAAAGACTCGCAGTGCTACGCACGCAAGCGATCTCTTTAGTTCAGCGTTTGTCCGTTGGAAGACGAAAGATTCGTTTACGAACGTGCACGCAAACCCAGACCCGCTGGAGTGGCAACGTGCAGACAGTTTCTTCTACTCGATGCCCTTTCCACCGCTTCAGGATTACGAATGTGTGTATAGCCTCTTCAACCCTTACGCGCACCGCAGCATCGGTGCATTGACGCTTTACGATCCGCTTGGCGTAAAGCTGAAAGTTCTCTCTTACGACTTGAAACCTCACTCGTCAGTGCTCGTCGATTTGCGCAAAGGTGAGTACACAAGAAATATCCAGAGTACGTTCAACCCAACTGAAGGAATCTCCGAGCGAAACCATATGATGCGTGGAGGAGCTAATGGTGGCACGATCGCGGTTACAAATCTGCAAGGCTCGGTAAAGAACTTCGGCTATCTCCTGATCAAGCAGGCAAATACTCCACGGTTTAGTATCGAGCACCCAATTCACCAACCACCCTACAACCCCCTGCCTGCCCGGCTACCTTTTGATTCCGCAGGTGGCTTCAAGGCACAGAACGTCCTGTATACACCACTGGTCTTCAGATCAAGAAAGATCGGGGGTATCACTCTCGATTCGCGTTTCCACCTAAGCTCCGGTGCGCCTATGGAGGAAGCTCTCTGGATGAGTCCTTTGATCACAGACGCCAACGGCAATGTGGTTTGGCAAACGGGTGGTGGCTCGAAGCTTCCCTCTTCAATATCTGAAAGGCAGATCGAGCGTGACGCTATAAGGTTGGGTGGACAACAGAGTTGTATTCTCGATTGTTCGAAGATGGATCTTCCAGAAGGCTTTTCCGGTGGTTTGTCTCTAGCTATTACACCTCTCTCAAATCACACCCTCATGAAGGTGGAAGTCCGAGCGGTCGAATGGAACGCCACCGCTTTCACACACTTTCGTCCAGGCCTTGCTGCAGCTCGTGCTTACCAGAAGCCAGCACCACGCGCGGGCCTAGCCACTGATTACGTTGTATCTGGCGCCTGGCTCGAGTTTAGAAACGGGAAAATACTCCGCGACGAAGTGATTGCCATAATAAATATTGACGACAAAGACATCGCCGGGCAACCGACTCTTGAAGTATTCGATTCTCGTGGTTTTGTTGCGCGAATCAAGCTCGAAAAAATACCTGGGTTTAGTTGTCGGCACTACTTGCTTTCCGAATTGCTATCTGAAAAAATTCGAGCGAACGACCTAAGCCTACGACTCGTCGACGAAAATACAACTCTGCTGATGTCGGTTTTGCACCTCGACTTTGGACGCCGTGACATCGCAGCAGATCACGGTTCAGACAGGTTTTCGACCTTCAGTGAATTCACCTGCGATTCGAAAGCTTAGTCGTGCAAATAACCTATTATCGTTTTATCGTTAAGGAGCCCACAGTGATGAGAACAGTGATATCTGCGTGCTTTGTGTTACTCGTGCTCAGCGTCTCAGTTTTTGCACAAAAACAGAAACCCTGGACCGAATGGAGCAAGAAGGATATCGAGAAGACGCTTAATGACTCTGCGTGGGGGCAAACTCAGTCAGAAGGGGGTGATTCGCAATCTAGTAGCTCGAGTGCAATCACCCAGGTCGCAGCAATCAGAGCGGCCGAACGTGAAATAAACCGCACAGGGGAATCCGGCGAAACTAAACCATCGACGTCAGTGAAGTATCACGTACGATTTTTGTCGGCAAAGCCAGTTCGAGCCGCGTTTGCCCGGATGGTGTTGCTGTCTAAAACGCAGCCAGATGAGAATCTGACTGGTCAACTGCAAGCCTTCGTGGATCGTAATTTCAATGACTACATTGTGGTCTCGGTAGGAGTCGAGGTTGGTGATGAGAAGATGGCGGTGCCCCTGATGCGAGCATTCTCGGCTGCTACGACCGAAACCCTAAAAGAAAAAGTCTACCTGGAACGTAAAGATGGTAAGAAGCTCTTCCTGATGGAGTACCGGGCGCCGATCGAAGACGGTATGGGCGCCAAGTTTGTCTTTCAAAGAGTCGTGGATGGCCAGCCTTTCCTTGGTGAGAACGACAGCGTTCGGTTCTTCGCGCAACTCAACGAGAAGATGAAATTGAACACCAAATACAAGCTGTCTGAGATGCTCTACGATGGCAAGTTGGAATACTAACTCTGCGCCGATGAAGTCGATCCGAAAGCTAAAACTAACCCAGCTGAAGAAGTGGCTTTTTCTAATACTCATGCCGGCCCTCTTGGTGAGTGCCGGCATCGCGCAAGACCAGTCGTGGCTCAGTTGGTCCAAGACCGACGCCGAAAAGATTTTGAACCATTCAGCCTGGGGACAAACGCAGACTGAAACTGATACTTCAGAGATGGTCTACTCACCCACTAACCGCGGCACTAGTTCGGTTGGCCGTTCCGATGCTAGCAGGGGGCGCACTGGAGATCAGCAATCTATAAACAATGACCGTGCGGATCGAGGAGCAACAAACCAGGCCATCTCCGTCAACTATCACGTTCGCCTTCTCTCTGCAAAACCAGTACGCCAGGCATTTATGCGCGTGATATCGCTCACTGAGAAGAACCCCGATGCAGAGTTGCTGCAAGGACTAGAATCGTTCGTTCAACGCGATTTTAAAGACTATATTGTGGTTGCTGTAGCGCTTGACTCGATTGACGCGCGTTTTTCCGCTCCTGCCCAGCAATCGTTCGTTACAGCTCGAATTGGGACATTAAAAAACGCGTCGTACTTGGAGCGCAAAGATGGTAAGCGAGTCTTTCTGATGGATTATCACCCGCCAATCAGTGACGGCCTCGGAGCTAAGTTCATTTTTCCGCGTCGGGTGGATGAGCGGCTGTTTTTGAGTGCCGATAGCGGCTCAGTCCGTTTTTATTGTGAATTGACACCTCAGATCAGGTTGAACGTAACGTTCAAGCTATCAGATATGATGTACGAAGGTAAGTTGGAGTACTAAGGCAGGAGTTCAGATTTCGATGTCTTCAATCTGGGAAGAAAGGTCCTCCAATCAATCATTATTACTTTGACTGTTCAATCATCCGATCAGCGATCAGAACGACCCGTTATGCAGTCAATTAACAGTGCGGTTACTGGTACGCTGAAGAACGAGACCTATCTTGAGCGCAATGGAAAGCGTCTGTTTCTGGAAGAATATATACCCCCAGGCAAAGATGGCTTCAGCGCTCGTTTCATCTTTCTGAGAACACTGGATGGAAAGCCTTTCATAGCAGACAACGTTGGTGATGTCAGGTTCTATGCCAAGTATCCCAGAGGCCCGAAGATTGATCGACGTTTCAAAGTATCCGATATGATTTACAACGAAGAGCTCGAGTATTGAGTCTCTTGCCTCATGAGCAAACCTGTCCGCGTAAGTACCTATTTGTTCAGACAAGTCGCCGCTCTAGCAGGATTGTTTGTCCTCTGCTCTTCATCTGTGATGGCGCAGAGCTCAAGTCCGGGAAGTATAAGCGGTCGAGTAGTACTGCCCAACGGTGGTGCTATAACACACAGCATCAGAATCTCTCTCGAGACGATGCGTGGGGTAAAGGCGAATGTCTTTACTGATAATCAAGGAGGTTTTGTTTTTCGCTC
The DNA here is from genome assembly GCA_036003745.1 of Pyrinomonadaceae bacterium. Taxonomy (GTDB): domain Bacteria; phylum Acidobacteriota; class Blastocatellia; order Pyrinomonadales; family Pyrinomonadaceae; genus PSRF01. The sequence continues at coordinate 13,918 of DASYSD010000076.1, read as the reverse complement.
CCTCGCTCCCGGTAGTTATCAGGTCATCGTAGAGGGTGATCGAACTCTGTGGGAAACAACTGCTGCCAGTGTTGAAGTCTTTCCGGGCGCTCCTGCGATTCTGACGATTGTTCTGCGAGAGAGAAAGGCGTCTGCCAATAGCGGTGGTGGAGCTATTTCCGCAACTGAGCTGGAAGTCTCAGTTCCTCCGAGAGCGCGAAAAGAATTCGAGAGGGCGATTGATGCAGGCCTCGAAGGCAAGGCTGAAGAATCAATTCTGCATCTGCGAAAAGCGATCGAGTATTATCCCGGATACCTGATGGCCCACAATGATCTGGGTGCTCAGTTGTTGGAACAAGGCAAACTTGTCGAAGCTGAAGCGGAATTGCGAACGGCCATCGGGATCGATCCAAAGGCGTTTAATCCGCATTTGAATCTCGGAATTGTGTTGGTTAAGAATAAGCGTTACCTGGAAGCAAAAGAGATCTTGACGGAGGCGGTTTCTCAAGTCTCGAATTCCCCATCCGCTCGGCTGTATTTAGGCCAGGCCCTCGAAGGTCTGAACGAGCTTCCCGCAGCAACTAAGGAGTTCATCACAACCTTCGAGTTGGGCGGGGATGACTACGCTATCGCGCTTTTTCATCTCGGAAATGTTTACTTAAAAACCGGAGATCGTAGCGGCGCTAGGAAGGCCTTTGAAAGATACGTGGCCGCCGCCCCAAGAGGTCCAAACGTTGGCGAAGCAAAGCGTCAAATTGCTCTCCTGCAATAGCCAGACTCGGCCCTGCTCAATAGACAGCCCCTTAGAGCTTTCTATCCAAAGATTCGTAAAACAATCCAAATTCGTAAAGACCGTTTGGGCTCCAAACTGAAAGTGCCAGTAAGTTGATGCATTTTTCTCCGACCCAAAGCTGGCATGCATATTGCCGACTGCCTGCTGTCAAGCAGGGCATCTCAATTCACCCTCTCGTCTTTCATGACGAATCGCAATCGAAGAAAACTGATGGATCGCTTGGAAATGCACCAAATTAAACCAAGGATCATCCAGAAGCCAATCAAGATCGATAAATAGTTCAACAGCGACTGAAGAACACCTCCAGAGAGGGCGTCAAATTTCACGCTGGATGGGCCTCGGACTAATTAGCAGGAGACACTATGAAAAGACTTCCGAAAGCAAATTCTGCCGCACGCTTCTTAGGTTATCTGCTAGCAGTGACGGCGCTGATTCTCATACCCAGCCTTTTAGTTTTTGGACAGGCTACAACCGGAACCTTGCGCGGAACGGTCGTTGACCCGAATGGCGGTCAGGTTGCGGGCGCTTCCATAAACGTGAAGAACGAAGGCACCGGACTTAGTACCCCAACCACAACGAATGATGAGGGCATATACGTTGTTTCTAACTTACTTCCCGGTCTTTACACAGTGACTGCTGAGGCTACCGGATTCAGTAAGAAGGCCACGACTGGCGTGAAGGTCTCGCTTGGTGAAATTACCAACCTGACAGTGGAACTCGCGGTCGGCGTACCATCAGAAACCGTGACTGTTACGAGTTCAGGTGAAGAACTAGTTAACAAAGAACAATCCCAGATTTCATCCGTCTTTGAATCCAGAAAGATTCAGGACCTTCCCTCTAATGGCGCAGGTGGCGGCCTCGATACGTTGGCCCTTCTAGCTCCCGGAGTGGTTGCTTCCAGAAACAGCGGCGTGAACACAGACGGCGCGGGACTATCGGTTAACGGTAATCGCGGTCGTTCAAACAATTTCCAAATTGATGGCTCAGATAACAACGACCTGAGCATCGGTGGACCGTCATTCTTTGTCAACAACCAGAGCTCGGTCCAGGAATATCAAATCATCACCAATAACTTCTCAGCTCAATATGGTCGTAACTCCGGCGCCGTGGTGAACATCATCACCAAGTCCGGCACGAACGAATTCCATGGCGACCTCTTCGAGTATCATCAGAATTGGAAGCCGCTGAACAGTTTGAACAACATCGAGAGACGCAGCGGAAGAACAGATCCCAATCAGAACATCTATAACGCATTTGGCGGCTCAATCGGTGGTCCGATTTGGTTACCTCGCCCGGGCGGTGGTGGCAAACCAGCGATTTGGAAAGGCAAAGATCGAGCGTTCTTCTTCTTTACTTACGAGGGAATCAGGAATCCGCAAACTTTCACTGCGCGGGCTACAACGCTCAGCATTCTCGGCACCGACCTGTCGCGTTTGCAGAGCACGTTCCCCGGCAACAGCGCTATCAACGCTATCTCGACATTGAGCGGGTTCGCCGCCTCGAATGTAGGCAGTGTTCATCCAAGGACTGATCAGGGGGCAGGTTTCGCATCTCAGTTGAATCTGAGTGCGCCCTCTGGATGTGTCCGTGCTATTGCGGTTGGAGCCACGCCTGCCGCTGGTTGCGGTACGTACACTACCTTCATCAACCCATCGACTGGCTCAGCCTTCTTGACTGGTGGCCCATATGACGTCTTCAATTTTGGCACCGCTGGATCGCCAATCCTTTTCCAGTCAGCATTTGCTGAGCGCGACATCTCCGAGCCCTTCACCGACAATGAATGGAGCTATCGCCTAACGTACAAGGCCACGGATAAGGACAACATTGATTTCCGTCACCTCAAACAAGTCCAACTCTTCACCAATACCGGCGCTGGTGCCAACGGTTTTGTTTACGACGTGCCGGCGACCAGTAAGAACCTCGGCGGAACCTGGACTCGTCAAATCTCGAACTCGTTCGTGAACGAAGTCAAGATTACAACCCAGGATTTGAATGTTGAATTCGGCGGCGCCGACTCGAGTTTTGGAGCCTTTGCGGTACCAGCTCCTGCAAGCATCGGGAACACCGTGGCTAACATTACGTTCGGCGGAGCCCTTGTTGGAGTTACGAAGAGCATCCAGCTGGCGACGATTGGGCCCGCGACCAACATCCCGCAAGGTCGACTGGTTAAGGTATATCAGTATGCTGACACCATGTCGTGGAGCAAGGGCCGTCACAGCATGGTGTTTGGCGCAGAATACAAACACCTCGTGAACACGGTTCCGTTCCTCCCGCTCTATCAGGGACAGTTTACTTATAGTACCGGGACCGCCCTGACGAGGTTGCTGAACAATGCGCCATCGGCAATATCGCTAACGGCGGGCGACCCGGTAACCACTTATAAGGAAGACGATCAGTACTATTTCTTCCAGGACGACTTCAAGATCAAGCCAAATCTGACTTTGAATCTTGGTGTCAGATACGAATACACCGGCCAACCAATCAACCAGCTCAACGAGATCACCACGGCACGGGAAAGCGGTTCAAAGCCATTCTTTGATCCGGCGCTGCCATTGAGCATTCGCACGGTTCCTTTCATAAAGCCCGACAAAAACAATTGGGCGCCGCGCGTCGGTTTCGCATACACGCCACATTTCTGGAAGAGATTGTTCGGCGAGGACGCAACCGTGATCAGAGGCGGCTTTGCAATCGCATACGATCCGGCGTTCTACAACATCCTGCTCAACTTGCAGAATGTTGCCCCATACTCGGCTTCGCTGGCGCTCACAAGTGCAAACGCGTTAGCCTCGACGACGACTTCGCCATTGCCGCTGCCCGGTAATCCAAGAGCAGACAATATTCAGGCTATTGCATCTGCTTCCGGCGTATTGCCACTAGGAAAACTCAACCCACTCTACCTGACGCAAACGAAAGTTGCTTCGGATTTCCATTCACCCTATTCCGAACAGTTCTCGTTCGGTATTCAGCGTCAGATCAATCGCAACCAGGTCTTTGAAGTGCGTTATGTTGGCACTCACGGTGTTAGCTTGTTCCAAAACATCAACGACAATTTCTTTACAGGGCCGTTGGTTAATGGAGTTCCCAACGTCTTTGGTACCGGCATTAACTTTCCGTCTTTTGCGTCGTTGCTCCCGGCAGGGACAGTCGCGCAGGTTTGCACGGACGACCTTACAACGCTTTTTGTAAATGAATCGGTATGCAACGGAAGACAGAAGCGGCAAGCGGGTATCACTACGAGAGCCAACACCGCACAGTCTATCTACCACTCAATGCAGGCGCGTTACACCGGACGCTTTCTCACTAACGCGCTCTCGCTTAATGCGTCGTACACGTTTAGTAAAACTATCGACAATGCCAGCGAAATCTTTGCCTTTGCTGACATTGGTTCAGCAAACGCTCAGAACCCGTTTGATATCAACCGCGCTGAACGCTCGCTCTCTAACCTTGATAGACCAAACGCGTTCTCCATGAGCTTTATCTATGATGTTCCGTTCCATAAGGAGCAGCATGGATTTGTGGGTCATGTGTTGGGTGGATGGCAAATCAATGGTGTACACGTCGCCACTACTGGCAACCCCTTTACGCCGTTTGAAAACACTAACGGATCCATTGGTCTTGGTACCGCATATCTAACTTCGGGCGATCGAGCATTTATTAGCAATCCAAACGCTCCGAAGAACTCAGTCGCTATCAGCGGTATCGACGCTTATCTTTCGAGTCTCGCCGGTGCTCCGACAGCCACAAACACAACCACAACCTTCTACAATCTGACGCTCCGCAATCAAACTGGAGTTTGGACGCCAGTAAATCTGAGTGACGTCAGATTCATCATCAATGGACCAGGAGCCGCTAAGATCCTGGGCACTCCTTTCGGCTCGATGCCGCGAAATTATCTTCGAGGTCCCGGCATCAATCAGCTGAACATGAGTGTCTTCAAGAACACCAAGGTTGGTGAACGCGTGACAGTGCAGTTCCGCGCAGAAGCGTTCAATGTTCTCAACCACCCGAATCCTGGATACGGTGTCAATGCCGCGGGCTATCTTCCAAGCATCACTTTGGAGAACGCTGGCGTTAAAGGAAACGGCTTTGCAGATTTTGGCGACATAGCGAAAGCCAGACGTGTTATCCAATTTGGTTTGAAGTTCATGTTCTAAATCATCACCAGGAAGAAAAGAACAGGGAGAGCCCCATGGCTCTCCCTCTCTCTTTTTGCCTGCCGCGTAGGTAGAACTCTTCCTGATATAGGTGAGACGCTAGTCGACCAATGTGAAATCAATACTGCGAGCGATCTTTACGTTACTATCGTTGGCATCACTAATCACCACCGTCACCACGTAACGACCCGTCGGCACCTTGGCTAATCCAAGTTGCCCCATTTTCGTCAACGGACTTTGTTTACCAGGTTCCAGCAGCTGTTCTGGCTCTGTAAACAAAACCTTACCTCCCTGACTAATGATCACCTGAGACTTAACTTGTGGCCTGCTGTCCTTCACGTTCGCATTGTAGACGGTCAACGCATAACGGAGATCTTGTTTGCGGGTCAACTGTCTTAGTGCTAACAACGGAGTCGGTGCGTTTGGTTGTGCCGGATCGATGCCGAATAAGAAGAGACTGCTCGCAGCCAGACGACCTTTTGACAGATCCGGTATCTCGATGTATTTCGAAAACGTTCCCATCAAACCCGATTTTCCTTCACGCACAACGGACCTTATTTGGTAATAGCCCGGTGGCAGTTGCGTACTTGCCGAATACGTAAGACCCTCCTTCAAAGCGCGGTTGTAGTTTTGTTCCGTAAGATTCAGGTTTATCGTTTCACTAAACCCTCCGCGCTGACGACCTAACTCATCAAAGACAAAACCCACAACATCGAGGGTAGTCTGATGTTTGCCATCCGACGCATTCTCAAATTGTAGTGACTTCCCTTCAATTAGCATGTGAATGTCTACCAGCGCGGGACTGGTGGTAGCTAATTTTACCGTGACGTTTGGTGAGACATCGATGTCTCTACTCGCTAATGGTGATAACGCGGCGGCCGCAATTTGTTCCTGGTAGGTACGTTCACGTTTAGCTTTCTCTTCTCTCGCAAGATAGCCCGAGTGATGAAAGACTCTTGCGCCACTGCGCTTAACTTTGATTTCTAGCTTGTGAAACTTACTGTCAAACTTGTCGCCAGTTGAGTATGCCAATTCGTAGTAGCCCCTACTGCGAGCCAGAATCTTATCTAGTCCTCCTTCGAAGTTATTGGTATTGATTACTGAGACACCACCGGTTACGTCTGCGACAGTATTCAAGCCCAAATGCTCAGATGCACCGGCTAAAAGGGGACCAAAAGCTGCCTGATCCAAGGCCCCGCCACGACCAAATGTGAAGTCGTTCGGATCACTCCCACCCAGGGCACTTCGCGCGGGCGTTGCCCTGAAACTGACCACTCCTGGAGTCGCCTTTAATCCTCGCGGATCCAACGTGTTGATGACTACTCCAGATCTGACGGCTTTGTCACTCAGCACGTTGAGCAGGTAGGTAATGTTTGAATAAGCAGAGCCTGAGCTTCCGATTTCAAAGATAGGAACACCACCCGAGATTATGACGAGACTCTTACGGCCTGGCACTTCTCTCAAGCTGTCCAGAACAAAGCCCGCCGTCGTCAGCGCGGAAAGCCCACGAACCAGACGTACCTGGTCGTCATTGGAACTATAAATCTCCGGTGGGGCATCTGCCGCTTCAAAAGCGGTTGGTGAGTCTGTTGCTGCTGTTCCAATCGGGTTAACCGTCTTTACTGGATCTGGTTCAGTAGACGCCATATAAGGGTTAATAGTGATCTTAATCTGCGCAATCGCACGCCTCAATAACCGTCGATCTGAAGTGAATTGTTGCAAAAGACCTTTGCCTCCAAGGACTCTCACAATAGCGACTAGATCGCCCTCAGCCATTTTGTTATCAACATAATCGAGTAGCATCTTGCGGACGCTTGGGAGGTCTTCAAACGGTATGGTCAAATCATCAATCACAAAGGCCACAATTCTCTTTACGTTTCGAGCGGTGATTCCCGCGGACACGTCAGCCTCAGCTTCGGAAGCGATTGCAACATTGCCGGGCCTCTTCCCTTCAGTCCTTCTGCCGCTTTCGATTCCAACAAACTCCATGAACTTCAGCTGCTGTTTTCTTCCGTTGTCGTAGAGTTCGAAATCCTCCAGTTTCAGGTCGGGAATAATCTGGTCGTTCTTATCAGTTACCACGACATCGGTCTGGACAAGAGAGGTGGTGATTCGCACTACATCTTCGGGGACGTCTTCCTTTATTTTCTGATTCTTGATTGGTGTTTGTGCGGAAACAACACCTAACAAAACAATGACGGCCAAGCTGGCAGTCGGAAAGGACTTCATAATTCGACTCCTTTTTGCGAGCAGGAAAGCTGAGCAATTATAGTTCTCAAAGTTGGCTAGACGAACCAATTGCGTTTATGGATTGGCATTCTATTAGACGCCCTTCGAGATCAAGTCGCGAATGCACATCACATGTCCAAGTCTCCAAGTATTTGAACAATATCCAAAATTTTAAATCATATATAAAGTAGAAGTTCAAAAAGGCTCGAAAATTCCAACTAAAGATAATTCTTTCGGGGAACGTCTATTGCTGTAGTTCTTTTTAGCGTTTTCTGCGCTGTCTAGCACCGACAAGTGAATCTTCAAGTACGGAACAACTGGACTTGGCCTTGGCAAAGGTTCTTCGCCGAGCTCAGTCGAGCCTCAAAAAACTAAACAGGAGCCGACAATGAGAAGCTACAAGTTTCAACTGAGAGGTTTTGCTAATACTGCCAAGTTTCGCTCTATGGAAGTGAAGTCGACAGTTTTTGCGATACTTTTGACTTGCTTGTTAACAATGACCGCCCTTGGACAAGTCACAACGGGCAGTCTTACCGGCAGTGCTACCGATCCCGGTGGCTTAAATGTGGCTGGTGCGACCGTCACGCTTGTTAACACCTCAACGGGAGCCGAGCGCACTGCAGTATCCAACAGTTCGGGAGTATTCGATTTTCAGGCTCTCCAGCCTGGTAGATACACGATTTCTGTCGACGCTGCGGGCTTTAGAAAGGCCGTGGCCCGCGACATTGTTGTCTCGGTTGGATCTGCTTCTCAAGTCAACATACCGTTAGAAGTCGGTCCGGCGGGTGAAACGGTCACAGTCACCGCCGCGCAAGAGGTCATCAACTCTTCTAACCCAACCCTTACCAATGTTATCAACACCAGACAGGTCGTTGATCTTCCGCTTGGTGATCGAAACCCTGTCGCGCTTGCTGGATTGCAAGCCGGTATCGCGGTGGTCGGAACAAACGTCCGAGGTGCTTCGGTCGCCGGCCTTCGGCAAACTGCGGTCAATCTTACCCAGGATGGCATCAACGCGATGGACAACTTCGTAAAGACCAGCTCGTTCTTTGCGATCACCACACCGTCACTCAATTCGACGGCTGAATTCAGTATCACGACTGGCACAGTCAGCTCGGATGCGGGACGCGGCGCGGCCCAGGTCAATCTCGTTACCAAGGGTGGTACAAACGACTACCATGGCGGCGTTTTCTATCAGCACATAAATGAAAGTCTTAACTCCAATACGTGGTTTGCCAACTACAACGGTACGCCAAGACCGACGCTGCGGCAAAAGTTTTATGGTTTTGACGTTGGGGGGCCGATGTATTTCCCTAGGTTTGGCGAAGGTGGGCGGAGCGTTTACAGCGGGAAGGACAAGGCGTTCTTCTTCTTCTCCTACGAAGCGCTTCGCCAGAGAACGGGCAGGGCGAATAATCGCACCGTTCTCACGCAGGACGCGCGCAACGGTATCTTCAGGTACACCGCAGGTGGTGTCACCCAGACGGTCAACCTGTTGACCTTGAGTTCTCGCGGGTTTGGGCTAAACCCGATCATGACGGCACATCTCGCTCAGATACCCCTTCCCAACAACTCAAGCTGCGCTAATCGCGATGGCTTCAACATCAGCTGCTACACATTCAATGTGACCCAAACCACCGATAACGATAAATACGTTTTCAGGTACGATCACGAACTTGTAAAAAACACAGGTCTGGGTTCGCATAAACTTGAATTTGTTTACAGCAAGGTCACCACCAGGACGCACCCTGATGTTTTTACAAACAGCATCGACGCTCCGTTTCCGGGCGGCGTTCATGCGTTTCAGGCATCGACACGAAATCTAGTCACGCCGGCACTGGTGTCAACGTTTGGCAATAACTGGACAAATGTTCTCAGGTATGGCCGTCAATGGGCTCCGGTAGATTTCAATCGGGACACGCCACCGACAGCGCCATTCATCACCCTCGCAGGGGTGCTTACCAACTATGACAACACCTTCATGCCCCAACCTCGAAACACGATCGTAAACCAGATAACCGATACGGTTTCGTGGACCAACGGCAATCACATTTGGAAGTTTGGGGGCGATTGGCAGCAAGTCTTGGGCACAAGCAACAACGACGCCGGTATCAACCAGACCATCAATTTGGGAACCAATAGCGCGAATGGTGTCGGATTCGCACTGGCGAACTTCACAGGTCTAACCAATAACACAGCGGGCAACGCAGTTGTGACCGCTGCAACGACCGTTTATGCCACGATCACCGGCCTTTTGGGCTCGTCAACCGAGACCTTCAATGTCACTAGCCCCACATCCGGTTTTGTACGCAAAGCTACGCGATTCAGAACTGTGCGGGGAAGAGACCTAGCTCTCTTCGCTCAGGACCAGTGGCGTATGAAGAGTAACTTTACGCTGAACTATGGCGTGCGCTGGGACTATATGGGTGTTCCGACCGTTCCAAATGGACTTGCGATCCAGCCGAACTTTAGTGATCTTTATGGTATATCGGGATTTGGAAATCTCTTCCAACCAACCGCTGCTCCCGGAAGTCAAACACAGGGCTTTGCCACGCAGCAGTTCGTCAGTGGTGAGACCGGCATTGGGTTATATAAGAACGATTGGAACAACTTTGCCCCGTATGTTGGTTTTGCATATTCGCCCGACTTTAAGTCTGGACCGCTCCACTTTTTGTTTGGCGATGGGGGCACGAGCTCAATCCGCGGTGGTTACTCGGTCAGCTATTTGCACGACGGAATCACAACGTTCACTAACCTTTTGGGAACCGGAACCACCAACCCTGGACTGATTGCGGCGGCTAATCTGACAACGCTCGCCGACCCACCGAGTTCAAATACGCCCGGCGTGCTGACGAGTGCGGGCGTGCCGTTGGTGACGCCAACGTTTCAAATTCCGATCACAGACAGGCAGAATTTCCTGGCCAATTCCGCCAATGGTCTCTGGACTGCCGATCCAAACCTGCGCAGCCCTTACGTGCATCAGTATAGTTTCGGGATCGAGCGAGAGATATTTAAGAACACGGCGCTTGAGATCCGATATCAGGGCAACTATGCCCCCAATACCTGGCGTGCGTTCGACATTAACGAAGTTAACATCTTCGAAAATGGTTTCTTGCAGGAGTTCCTGAGAGCGCAAAACAACCTGAACATTTGTGTTGCTAATGCCACCGCATGCCGCGCCGCTCAAGGGGCGGCAGGTATTTCTACGGCTAGCCAGACGTCTAGTAATTTTGCCAACTTTGGTCTGCCCGGACAGGTGCCTTTGTCCATTATGTCAGCGTTCTTTAGCGGTTTGTCGTTGGCAAGTGGGAGCGGCTTTGCCAGTACCAGTTTCGTCAGCAATTTGAACAATAACAACGTCGGTACGATGGCGAGTACGCTTGCTTTTAATTCTGCCTACAGGGCCAACCGTGAAAACCCAGCACGCGGAATAGCCGCCAACTTTTTCGTCGCAAATCCAAACGCCACTTTTGCCAGGGTCTTGACCAATGACGCGCGGTCCAACTACAACGCCTTAGAGATCGAGGTGCGTCGCCGGTTCTCAAACGGACTGCAGTTCCAGGCAGACTACACCTGGAGCAAGGCAATGGGTGACGCGGTCGATGCCCAGGGAAACAACCAGAGCGATCTGGTTAATCGGCTCACACTTCGCGACCCAAGCCTGGATTATCGCCGGTCGGGAGATGACCAGACACAACGGTTCGTAGCAAACGGCATTTACGAACTTCCGTTCGGCAAGGGCCGACGCTTCTTTAGCGGTGCTCACGGGGCTGTGGACAGGATCGTGGGAGGCTTCAGCATGGGAGCTATTGTCGTGTGGACGACGGGGGTTCCCTGGCATGTCGCTGCGGGCCGAGCGACTTTCAACAGTGCCACGGCTAATAATGGGGCGCAACTCGTCGGCATAAGCTTCGAGGAGTTCAAAAAGAACATCGGCCTGTTCAAGGTGCCGGGTGGAGTCTTATTTGTTAACCCGAGTCTCCTGGATCTCACCTTCAATGCGGCCGGCCAGATCACAGCGTCGAGACTTAAGCCAGGCTTGATGGCGGCTCCGGCTCCGGGTACATTCGGGAATTTTCCGATAAACAGCCTCAGCGGCCCGCAGTACTTTAACTTCGACCTGAGTCTGACCAAGAGGATCCCGATCACGGAAACAGTTAAGTTTGAGATCAAGGTCACGGCCATCAACGTTTTGAACCATCCCAATTTCGTGTACGGCACTCAGAATTTTGATGCAAACACCTTCGGTGTGATCTCCGCTCAGCGTGGGGACGTGCGTAGTGTGAACTTTATCGGACAACTGAGGTTCTAGTCCGACGAAAGTCGATAAGTCGGATCTGCCTCCGAGGTTCGATCCAATGAAGGGCGTTGTCGGAGATTTCGGCAACGCCCTTTAATTTCCATTATCAAACTGTCCGACCCCGGACCTCGAATTGCTAGACTGCCGAAAATCCAAATGCACCGAATCTGATTAGCCCAAGCTCCGAGGTAGATAACATGTTAGAGAGAAAGATCCTCAGACCACTGTTCGTTGCCCTATTTGCCGTGTCCTCTGTAATTGCCGTAACTGCTCAGGTTTTTACTCCGCCTGGAGCAACCGATACGGGTCTGGGTGGAGGGAACGCGCTTACTGGGATGATTCTTCTATCTAGTGGACAGCGTCTCCAGCGGCGCGTTTCCATTCGTCTACAAACCATGACCAAGGGCGACCGTGTGGCAACGACCGACGAGTACGGAAACTTCGCATTTCGGGGGCTTGTCTCCGGCGAATACAGAGTTGTCATCGACAAAGAAAAGGAATTCGAACCTTATTCGCAGTCGGTCGAGATCAGGCAATTCCGGGGATTTCCTCCACAAGTCTACACTTTGAATATTCGACTGGAGTTGAAGGGAGAAGCTCGGGTCAAGCCCGCGGTTCTGAATGCGGAACTTGCGAATGTTCCCAAGCCTGCTCTAGTTCATTACAACAATGCGGCGGAACAAGCCAGGAAAAATGACCATCCGGCAGCGATCGAAGAACTGAAGCTTGCGATAAAAGAGTATCCGGCTTTTATGCTTGCCTTCAATGAACTCGGGGTTCAGTATCTCAAATTGAATCAATTGGAAAACGCCGACGAGGCCTTTCAAGGTGCACTAAAGATCGACCCCGATGCATTTGGACCGCTTATGAACCGCGGCATTGCAAATTTCATGATGAAACGGTACGGCGAGGCGGTACCAATTCTTCGTAAAGCCGTGAAGAAAAATGACCAGTCCGCTGTAGCACATTATTTCCTCGGGCAAGCTCTTGCCAATCTGGGTCTGTTTGAAGATGCAGAAAAGGAACTTGTAGCCTCGCTGACACTTGGAAACGAAGATATTAAAGAAGCCCACAGACTCCTAGCGATCATCTATATTTCTCGGGGAGCCAAAAAACTGGCTGCAGAGCAATTAGAGGCTTACCTCAAAGTGGCCCCGGATACGCCGGACGCTGAGAACTTAAGGGAAAAAATCCGACAGCTAAGAGAATCGAATGAGTGACTTTGGAGATCTTTAATAACTTCTAATGACTTCTAAAGAAATTGATTAGCTTCGACAGACGTTGCTGTGTAATCGGCGACGTCTTTTTTGGTTAAATCCCCCGCCGCAAACCCGATCAATGCCTTATCCTCAATGTGGTACCATCCAATCTACTTAAGACTAACCGAAGAACTGGTAAATGTCTGATTCAACAGTAAGACAATTGTCACTTGCCCCGCTCGGCGCCGGCGATCTGATCGATCGCGCCGTTCGACTCTATCGACGTCATTTATTCATTCTGATTCGTACAGCTGCGCCACCAGTAATGGTGGCAGCCCTCGGTGGGATTATTCTCAACATCGGCATTCGTCAGGTTTTTGTTGTCTCGGAAACATCGGAACTTCTTTTTTACGTCTTCCTTGCCTTTCTTGGTTTGGTCATCGCTTTGGGCGGGCACTTGTTCACGCTAGTTGTAATGGGTGGTTCGACGCGGAATTTAGTGGCCCACCTTCTGCACAATGATCCCGTTTCTGCACGAGCAGCGTACAGCGCGGTGCGCGCACGCTTCTGGGGATTATTGTTTGCTTCAGTGCTGGTCCTTGCGTGGATAGCGGTTTCATCGGTTGCCGCGTTCACCGGATGGTATGCCGCAGTGGTCGTCATGGTTATAGCCGGGATGTTTCTCTCGCTGGTGCTGCCTGCCTGGTTCATAGCGGTGCTCGGTGTCATTGCGGGCGCCGCTTCGGCCGTCGTCTTGCTCTGGTGCTTTTTCTTTGTTGCTGGACGCGTGGCCTATGTGCCGCAAGTAATGTTGGTGGAGGGCAAGAGTATCTTCGATGCGTTCAGCAGAAGCTTTTCTCTCGCTCGAGGTAACGTGCGACGCCTGATGGCAACGACCTTATTCACGACCTTTGCGACCTATTCAGCGATGATGATCCTGTTAGTTCCCCTGGGCTGGTATGCGTATGTAATTGGGATTAGCCCGATGGTGTCGGCTCAATCGCCAGCCTGGTACCAGATTTCTTACAGCGTCCTGGTTACGTTAAGCTCGATCTTGCTGGCGCCGGTGTGGATGCTTGGTTTGTCGCTGCTCTACGTTGATGAACGAGTCAGACACGAGGGTTACGACATTGAGTTGTTGGCGGCTCAGCAGCTTGGTGAAATGCCGGAACAGGGGGTTGCGTCTCCGTTCGGTCCAGCGCTCTCCAAAACGGTGCGCAACGTGCCACCACCGCCTCCAATTGCGACCGGCCGAGTGCTGAAT